>NZ_JBSEYF010000024.1:0-1356 GCF_053627655.1 Serratia sp. 121840015-1 | reverse complement strand
CGGCGTGCATTTCACCCTTGCGGGCACGCGGGCGACGGTGCTACAAAAGCGGCCGCGTAAGGGCCGATGAGAGATAACCACCGGTAAGCTGAGCAGGAACACACCCGACACGGCGAAAAGCCGGGGCGACCTTAGCGTTCTTCGCCAGGGCGAGGAACAGTGAGAAGCGGCGCCGGCACCGCCGGCTGCAAGCGTGCCTTTCGCGTCAGCGATGGACGCCCGCAGGGGGGCGACGGCTTGCCGGCGCCATGCGCAGCACGACAGCGCGCCCGGACGCCCAGCGCCGCATCGTTTCGCCAGGCAAGTCGTTCAGAAGCGGCACATCCCTGCCCGACCATCACCTCGGCTCTATCAACAGAAGTATTCTCCCCTGCTGAAGGATGAGGCATACCTGGCACAGGAATGAGAGAGCAACAAGCCGCAGTGGCGCAGCCACTGCAGCCTGTTGTCCGGGGTTAGCGGCCTACCAGGCGATTCGGCAGCCGCGCCGCGTTATCGATATGCGTTTCAGCGGATAACTCAGCACTGATCAGACTGACCTGAAGACGCGCCTCCCAGAACGGCATGTCAGCCCAAAGATAACGATCCAATTCGGCAAGGCACGGAAACCGCGCCGTCCACGCCATCACCAGCCCGCTCAAATCATCCTCGGCAACTCCCTGCTGCTGCGCACGTCGCACCCAGCGGTCAAGCTCGCCCGGCGTGATGAACGCCAGCTCGATTTCCGCCTGCGCCAGCCGCACCTGATAGCGTCGCCGCTTGTGCCGCCGGAGTGTGGCGTCGATGCGCGCCTGACGGGTGTGTTTCATCGTCAGCCGGTGCTCGAAGCGCTGACGGCGGCGACGGTTCACTTCCGGGAACAGCGTGTCACGGGTGTCGCCCGGCAACGGGGAATAACAGTGCTCCCCCCGGCTGGCAATCAGCGTGTCGAGCGCGTCAATATAGTCTTCCTTGCGCGTGGCGCGGCGACGATCGCCGGGCCGGTAGGTCACGTCTATCATGCGGATGTCCCTGGCTGAAAGTGTGAGCCGCCCGGTTAACTGGCGGAAAAACGCCGTGGCATACGGGTAGGCGGATAACCGCCTGCCAGCTTCACGGCGGGCTTCGACCTGTGCGATGGCTTGCCAGACGGCCTGCCGGTACGGGTGCCACGGCACCAGAGCAAGATGGTTCGGGATCACAGGCAATGCCCTCCCATCCGCAGCGCGACCGCCAGCTTTTCCGGCCGCCAGAACCCCAGCCGGTAATAGCCCGCCACGGCATGCAGCACCCGGTTGACCGTGGCCGGGGTGTAATGCTCATCCAGGTACAGCCACGCCAGCGACTGACCGCCGTCAAATGGCAGCGTCATTGACC
>NZ_JBSEYF010000023.1:0-1786 GCF_053627655.1 Serratia sp. 121840015-1 | reverse complement strand
CCGGGATCTGGCCCGGGCGGATATCTTCGATTACATTGAAGTGTTCTACAACCGGGCCCGGCGTCACAGTCACCTTGGCGGCGTCAGTCCGGAGGGCTTTGAACGGGCCTCGTCGTGAGGACAGGATATGTCTACGGTCGTGGAGTCAGTCCAGTTTTTTTGGCGCTGTTGCAAAGTTTGCGATGAGGTTATCCTTTAGGCCTTATTTAAAGGCTTTATATTTCAAACGCTTTGTTTACCAGACGCATCTCGCCCAGGGGATCACCATAATAAAACGGCGAGGCCTGGCCTTTGCGTAGTGCCCGCATCACCTTAATCCCTTTAATGGTGGCATAAGCCGTTTTCATGGATTTACATCCCAGCGTGGCGCTGATTATCCTTTTCAGTTTACCGTGTTCGCATTCAATGATGTTATTGCGATACTTTATTTGTTGGTGTTCAACATCAGGCGGACACCGGCCCTCCCGTTTCAACAACGCCAGCGCACGGCCATAGGTGGGCGTCTTATCTGTGTTGATGAGGCGAGGGACCTGCCAGCCTTTCACGCTGTTCAGAATCTTTCCCAGAAACCGATATGCTGCTTTGCTGTTACGACGCGGGGAAAGATAAAAATCAATGGTGCGGCCCCTGCTGTCGACGGCCCGGTAAAGATAAGCCCAACGGCCATTCACTTTGATATAAGTTTCATCGAGATGCCAGGAGCAGAACCCCGAAGGGTTCCGCCAGTACCAGCGCAGCCGTTTTTCCATTTCGGAGGCATAGCGTTGAACCCAGCGATAAATCGTGGTGTGATCGACATTGATGCCTCGTTCAGCCAGCATCTCCTGCAGCTCACGGTAGCTGATGCTGTATTTACAGTACCTGCGTACCGCCCACAGAATGATGTCACGCTGAAAATGTCGGCCTTTGAAGGGGGTCATGTGCTGCTCCGTCAGCAAAAGGGGACACTAAGTTTATCATCACCAGCTATTTGCAACAGTGCCGGTTCTTCTATATCTGTAAGTAATGATTATTTGTTTAGCTTGGTAATTATAATTCATGTATTCATTTGGGTTGAGTAATAAGTTAAACATCCGTTTAAAAATTATCCTCTGAAAAATGTAGGACTTTTTCTATTTAACGATCTTATATTTTTAAGATTACTCCATGGCAGTTTTTTATTCTTTTTTTTATAAGAAGACGATCTAAAATTCCAAAAAAAATAATATTTATAGTATATTGATCTGGGTTTGGGGGCTTATACGTGATGTTAGTTTATTCTACCTGTCCAACATAGGCTGTGATTTCTATTTCTCAGCAGTGAGAGGGAAGAAAGGAGATTTATGTTAGGGAAGCCAAATGTGTAATTGTTATGTTGATGCATGGGTTAGAAGCCATAATTAAAACCAACTCTCTCCTTGGATGGGTATCGAGGTGAGTGTTTGCGAGATAAATTGAATGTTAGTTTTTTTTGGGGTGTCTAACATTAATAAATTTTTCCACATCTATCCATAGTAATACTGGAGCATTAATCACGTCTTAAAAAAGAATTAGGAATAGGGAATATGGTAAGAAAATGTTCCCATATGTAGTTTGTTTTTTTACCAAAAAGGAGTAGTAAAATGCGTAGCACTAAATATATCAAAAGTTTGATTGCAGTATCTCTGCTGACTGCAGGCGTGACTCATGCAGCGACAACTACCGTTAACGGCGGTACCGTTCACTTTAAAGGTGAAGTAGTTAACGCTGCTTGCGCCGTTGATGCCGGTTCTGTAGACCAAACCGTCCAGCTGGGCCAGGTCAAAAC
>NZ_JBSEYF010000022.1:0-2145 GCF_053627655.1 Serratia sp. 121840015-1 | reverse complement strand
GCCCAGGGAAGACTCATCTTGAGGCAAGTTTCGCGCTTAGATGCTTTCAGCGCTTATCTTTTCCGCACTTAGCTACCGGGCAATGCCATTGGCATGACAACCCGAACACCAGTGGTGCGTTCACTCCGGTCCTCTCGTACTAGGAGCAACCCCTCTCAATCTTCCAACGCCCACGGCAGATAGGGACCGAACTGTCTCACGACGTTCTAAACCCAGCTCGCGTACCACTTTAAATGGCGAACAGCCATACCCTTGGGACCTACTTCAGCCCCAGGATGTGATGAGCCGACATCGAGGTGCCAAACACCGCCGTCGATATGAACTCTTGGGCGGTATCAGCCTGTTATCCCCGGAGTACCTTTTATCCGTTGAGCGATGGCCCTTCCATTCAGAACCACCGGATCACTAAGACCTACTTTCGTACCTGCTCGAGCCGTCACTCTCGCAGTCAAGCTAGCTTATGCCTTTGCACTAACCTCACGATGTCCGACCGTGATTAGCTAACCTTCGTGCTCCTCCGTTACTCTTTGGGAGGAGACCGCCCCAGTCAAACTACCCACCAGACACTGTCCTCACCCCAGATTATGGGGCCGAGTTAGAACATCAAACATTAAAGGGTGGTATTTCAAGGATGGCTCCACGCAGACTGGCGTCCACGCTTCAAAGCCTCCCACCTATCCTACACATCAAGGCTCAATGTTCAGTGTCAAGCTATAGTAAAGGTTCACGGGGTCTTTCCGTCTTGCCGCGGGTACACTGCATCTTCACAGCGAGTTCAATTTCACTGAGTCTCGGGTGGAGACAGCCTGGCCATCATTACGCCATTCGTGCAGGTCGGAACTTACCCGACAAGGAATTTCGCTACCTTAGGACCGTTATAGTTACGGCCGCCGTTTACTGGGGCTTCGATCAAGAGCTTCGCCTTGCGGCTGACCCCATCAATTAACCTTCCAGCACCGGGCAGGCGTCACACCGTATACGTCCACTTTCGTGTTTGCACAGTGCTGTGTTTTTATTAAACAGTTGCAGCCAGCTGGTATCTTCGACTGGCTTCAGCTCCATCCGCAAGGGACTTCACCTACATGCCAGCGTGCCTTCTCCCGAAGTTACGGCACCATTTTGCCTAGTTCCTTCACCCGAGTTCTCTCAAGCGCCTTGGTATTCTCTACCTGACCACCTGTGTCGGTTTGGGGTACGATTTAATGTTACCTAGAGCTTAGAGGCTTTTCCTGGAAGCAGGGCATCAACTACTTCTGCACCGTAGTGCATCGTCATCACGCCTCAGGGTTAGTATGCAACCGGATTTACCAGGTCACACCCCCTACACGCTTAAACCGGGACAACCGTCGCCCGGCTAGCCTAGCCTTCTCCGTCCCCCCTTCGCAGTAACACCAAGTACAGGAATATTAACCTGTTTCCCATCGACTACGCTTTTCAGCCTCGCCTTAGGGGTCGACTCACCCTGCCCCGATTAACGTTGGACAGGAACCCTTGGTCTTCCGGCGAGCGGGCTTTTCACCCGCTTTATCGTTACTTATGTCAGCATTCGCACTTCTGATACCTCCAGCAACCCTCACAGGCCACCTTCAACGGCTTACAGAACGCTCCCCTACCCAACAACGCTAAGCGTCGCTGCCGCAGCTTCGGTGCATGGTTTAGCCCCGTTACATCTTCCGCGCAGGCCGACTCGACCAGTGAGCTATTACGCTTTCTTTAAATGATGGCTGCTTCTAAGCCAACATCCTGGCTGTCTATGCCTTCCCACATCGTTTCCCACTTAACCATGACTTTGGGACCTTAGCTGGCGGTCTGGGTTGTTTCCCTCTTCACGACGGACGTTAGCACCCGCCGTGTGTCTCCCGTGATAACATTCTTCGGTATTCGGAGTTTGCATCGGTTTGGTAAGCCGGGATGGCCCCCTAGCCGAAACAGTGCTCTACCCCCGAAGATGAGTTCACGAGGCGCTACCTAAATAGCTTTCGGGGAGAACCAGCTATCTCCCGGTTTGATTGGCCTTTCACCCCCAGCCACAAGTCATCCGCTAATTTTTCAACATTAGTCGGTTCGGTCCTCCAGTTAGTGTTACCCAACCTTCAACCTGCCCATGGCTAGATCACCGGGTTTCGGGTCTATACCTTGCAACTA
>NZ_JBSEYF010000021.1:0-2189 GCF_053627655.1 Serratia sp. 121840015-1 | reverse complement strand
GTTGCGCCGCTGTTACCATTACCGCCGCTGTTATAGCCCGATTGCACGCTATAACTCAGGTTGTTATCTTCCAGCAGCGTCCCGTAAAGGCCGGCCGTATTTGTCGTACGTCCCTTGAAGTCTGTCGACGTGTTGTAACTGGCATTGGCATTTCGGAATACTGACCGGGTATCCGAGCGCATCCAGTGGCTGAACGGAATATTAATGTTGAAAGCAATCAGTTGGTCTTTATCGTCGGACCAGGCATTTTTGGACAGACTATAACTCAGGCTCCAGCTGATATCCTGAATGGTGCTGTTATAACCAATCTGCAGCTGTTCATCTGAACGGCTGGTATTCCAGTAGCTTTGATGACTGCCAGTCAGGTATATCGTCGATGTCCGTCCAACCTGTTGCGTCACCGTCGCCTGCAAACGACCGCGCTTGCTGTAGTTCAGATTGTAATAATCCGTCAGCTTTGGTTTGATATTCACGATCCCGTCTTCACTAATCACGGAGTAACCGCTCATGCGTCGCCACGCGGTGTCGGCCAGAGAATAGAAGCCCCGGGTAGAATAACGGTATCCGACCAGTTGGAAATTGGTCCCTAACTCATTGAGCGATTTGTTATAGAGAAAACGCAGAGATTGTCCCTGATGCTTGCTGCCGTCAGGCAAGGTGGCATTCGCCTGCGTAATATCTGAAGATACCGCCCCGAGGTAGCCCAGGTTTTTCCCCACCCCGAGGTTAAAGGCACGATAGTCGTTTGAGGCACGTGTGCCGCCATAGACCGTCCAGCCATCGGGTAATCCCCAAAGCGCCGTTCCCTGGAAAAACTTCGGCTTGTCTTGTTGTTCATTACCACTGCGGAACTGCCCTGCAGTCACCGCGTACTTCACCTGTCCTTCACGCTGCAACATCGGAACGGATGAGAAGGGAACGGTAAAGACCTGAACGGAGCCATCCGCCTCTTTCACCGTCACCTGCAGATCGCCACTGTTTCCTGCCGCATACAGATCACCGATAGTGAAGGCGCCGGCGGGTACCGTGGTCTGATATATTTCATATCCGTTCTGCTTGACCGATACGCGTGCGGTACCACGTGCTATTCCATGTATAACGGGAGCAAAGCCGCGTTGACTGTCGGGTAGCATATTATCGTCTGTGGCAACCTGAAGGCCGCGGAAGTTGATACCTTCAAAGATATCACCCGCAGTATAGCCATCACCCATCGTCAGCCGGCTGCGCCAGGGTACAATGTCACGTTCAAGCCAGGTATTGACATGTTGCCAGCGATTTTCGTTATATCCCGTGCCGCTGCTGTAACTCCAGGTTGAGTTATCCCGCAGGCGCCATGCCCCCAGGTTGAGACCCGTTTGCAGATTGAGATAGGCGTAATTGCGGGTGCCGCCATTGTGACTGCGCACTTCACTGCCGGTATAGTTGTAATTGAGCAAACCGGCCGTAATACCATTATCCCAAAGCTCGGGAGCTATGTACCCTCTCGCCTGATTTCCCATGAAAGCCTGAGGAATGCTGATGGAAAGACGCTGGCGACCGACATCGAATGAGCTTGCAGCATCAGCAATAAGCCGTGTGAAAGGCACGCAGGCCGTGCTCTTCATTACGGCAATATCTGGAATAGTCAAGGTATTGACGCCAAGTGAAGCCAGCTGAGAGCGAGTGAGACACGGTTCCAGCTTGCTACCGTCATCACTTTTATCAAAGGTGATGTCTCGCGTCGTCACGTAACCCTCGTTCATGTAAATGTCGACACGATAGGTACCCGGCGGCGCATCAAGCCCCTTTTCGAAACTGGAGAGATCGGCAACCGATGCCGGGTCGTCAGCCAGGAACCGGGGATTGAAGTAGTTGTCTGCGCGCGCGGAAAATGTCGAAGCCACCAAGAGCAATGCCAGCGGCGTAAGCATTGCTTTGTTTAGCGCCCGTTCCCGGATGTGGTATTTTTTCATGTTATCCGTGCCTGCTCCATAAACCAGGTGACTTGTCGCTACCGCACGCCGTCATCAATGCCGGTGCTGCGTTACCTGCGTTATTGAATCCATTGTTTTAGTGAATGACTCAGATCGTTACTGCAAGGTGCCTTTCATCACAGACGTGAGCGCACCGTAATCATTAATCGTGCGATATGTAATTGCACTGCCGGCATCGCCCGGCAGTTTCACCGTTGCCGCCCCCATAGGCGGGAC
>NZ_JBSEYF010000020.1:0-2323 GCF_053627655.1 Serratia sp. 121840015-1 | reverse complement strand
CGTTGTCCGGGCCAATCAGGTCTGGGTCACCGACATCACTTATAGTGTGCCCGGAGTTCAGGGCGAGCATGGACGCTCAAATGAACCACGAGTCTGTCTGGAATATTGAACCGGTAACTCACGATGAGAAACCCAACAATCCCACCGGGTGTGACGGTGGAGAACCTGAGCGGCAGTGACCTGCGGCATGCCCGCAGGGTGATGTAACCCGCTGACAACGGGGATTGAGGCGAGATCACTAAGCCAAGATGATCCTCAAGGTTGAGTGCTGAAAGGCTGAAGAATATGAACCCGTTAATCCGCCTCTGTGGGTTGAAAACGTCACCACGGCCTACGTGATCTGACAGGCCGTGCAGAAGTAACGGGCAGTGATACGTAAGCACTGCCCGTCGAAGGTGTTTTGATATGTATGCGAAACTCCGGGGCAGCAGCGTCTATCACACTCGCGTTGCTGACTTCTGCCAACTTGCGGCAAGCAAGGATAAAGAGTGCGACGGGCAGCCTCCTCAGTATGTCTGAGTCCAGGCAGATAAACCGGGGAAGGTCAGCGACGGATGTTAAGGAGGCATGGCTCCGATGACGCGCTGGCTGGCGGAGCTTCCGTAGTAGTCCGCGATGGGGAAAGCCCATTACATGGCGAAGGGAAGCAGTTTGAATGTGTTTGCTACGTGAATTAACTGACCTAACGAGGTGAAGACCTTTGATAATCAGCGAAATGCAACGCAAGCTTGCCACATGGGCAGCCACTGACCCGTCCCGACGGATTGAACGGCTGCTACGTCTGATAACACAACCAGAATGGCTGACTGAAGCAGCGCGGATCACGTTCTCATCAAAAGGGGCGCATACCTCTGGCGTTGATGGTGTGAATAAAGCAACGCTACAACCCAGACTGGCTGCTGAGCTACAAATACTCAGGGATGAACTTCTCTCTGGTGATTATCAGCCCCTACCAACCAGACGGGTTTACATCCCTAAAAGCAACGGCAAACAGCGACCTCTGGGTATCCCCTCGTTGCGGGATCGTATTGTTCAGCGGGCAATGCTGATGGCGATGGAGCCGATATGGGAGAGTGATTTTCATACGCTCTCGTATGGCTTTCGACCTGAGCGGAGTGTCCATCACGCGATCCGCACGGTGAAGCTACAGCTCACCGACTGTGGGGAAACACGGGGCCGCTGGGTAATTGAAGGCGATCTGTCCAGTTACTTCGACACCGTACATCATCGACTGCTGATGAAGGCCGTACGCCGTAGGATCAGCGACGCACGTTTCATGACTCTGCTGTGGAAAACCATCAAGGCGGGACATATCGATGTCGGTCTCTTTCGGGCGGCCAGTGAAGGCGTGCCGCAAGGTGGCGTAATATCGCCGTTGCTGTCGAATATCATGCTCAATGAGTTCGATCAGTATCTGCATGACCGCTACCTGAGCGGGAAAGCCAGAAAGGACCGCTGGTACTGGAATAACAGTATCCAGCTAGGCCGAAGTACCGCAGTCAGAGAAAACTGGCAATGGGAACCTGCTGTAGCGTACTGCCGGTATGCCGATGACTTCGTGCTTATTGTCAAAGGCACCAAAGCACAGGCAGAAGCCATCAGGGTGGAGTGTCGGGGCGTGCTCGAAGACAGTCTGAAACTCAAGCTGAACATGGACAAAACCAGGATCACCCATGTTAATGACGGCTTTATCTTTCTGGGTCACAGGATCATCCGCAAACGCAGTCGTTACGGCGAAATGCAGGTTGTCTCGACGATCCCGAAGGACAAAGCCAGAAACTTCGCCGCATCGCTAACAGCACTGTTATCAGGCAATTACAGTGAAAGCAAAGTTGATATGGCTGAACAACTCAACCGGAAACTGAAAGGCTGGTCTGCGTTCTACCAGTTCGTTGATTTTAAGGCCAAAGTCTTCAGTTATATTGACCGTGTCGTGTTCTGGAAGCTGGCACACTGGCTGGCCCGCAAATACCGTACTGGTATCGCTTCCCTGATGAGGTGGTGGTGTAAATCACTGAAACCGGGTCAGAGCAAAACGTGGGTTTTATTTGGTAAAACCAACCACGGCAAGCTCAGTGGCGAAATTCTGTTCCGGCTGGTAGGGCAAGGTAAGAAGCTGTTCCGCTGGCGTCTACCCGAAGGTAATCCCTATCTGAGGACGGAAACCAGAAACACGTATACATCGCGCTACACTGAAGTGGCAATGGCGTTCGCCAGCGTTTAAATGGAGAGCCGGATGCGCTGAAAGGTGCACGTCCGGTTCGGGGAGGAGAGGCAGGGAAATAGTCCGACTACGCCCTGCCTCTTACTCTACTCCGGACCT
>NZ_JBSEYF010000019.1:0-3094 GCF_053627655.1 Serratia sp. 121840015-1 | reverse complement strand
AGTTAATACATTATGGACTTGGTAGTTTTTTACGCATCATACAACGCAACGAAAGCAAAAAATTAACGTAAAATTAACATTAATTTAAAAGGTTTAATTTTTAAATATTCTACGGAGGTTATGGTCAGAGCTTAAGGTTTCAGAAACAAGGTGGCGTTACGCAAAAATGCCGCATCATATATTCCATAAATCGAGATCTATTGACTTAAGTAAAAATTACAGGCAGGTAAAGTAAGAGAGGGGTTTTTAGAAGATAGCTGCTGACCGAATGTGCAGCAACCGCCCCATGATGCCACTTTCCGGCAATTTCTAACGCAACCTGAGATAGCCCGCGACTTCATGGACATCCATCTGCCGGCCATAAACGCTGCTACTGGTCATCCCGGTACTTTTCAATACCGGCAAACGCAGACCATACCCGTACCCTTACTCGACCAACTGGCTGCAGGAGTTTGATGATCCGGCGTTGGCCGGGAAACTGTACACCGGCGATTTTCCGCTGGTTGATGTGACGGTCATTCCCGACGAAGAGATTATGGGTCACCGCAGCATGGCAGCACTGCCCCTGCTGCAGAAACATATTCGCCGGCAGAATGGCGGATAGTCTGTCGGTCAGTTCAATTCCATCACGGGCCACTTTTTCTTCCAGTGCTTTCAGACGTTTTTTGAAATTACCAAGGTTATGGCGTAACCAGATAGAACGGACACCACTGCCGGAGATAAAAACACCCTGTTTACGCAGCTCGTTGCTGGTCCGGTGCTGTCCGTGTGCCGGGAAAGCGACGGCGTAATCAAAAACAGCCTGTTCAGTTGCCTCATAGGTACGGCTCTTAAGGTTAGGTGCGCGGCGACTACGATTAATCAGCGCATCCACACCGCCTTCATCGGCCCGTTCGCGGTAACAATAAAACGTATTACGCGAAACACCCATGATTTTACAGGCTTTTGATACGTTGCTGAGTTCTTCAGCCAGATTGAGTTAACCAGCTTTGTGTTTGATGACGGGATTGGTAGTATGAATCATGAGAGTTGCCTCGTGTTTTGTATAAGGATTCGACACCCATATCAAAACCGGTAACTCTCAACATTTCAAGGCCATGTGTCAGACCAAGTCGCGACTAATACACACAATATTTTATCACTCCAATAAAATCATTCATGTTAAGAATAGAATTATCTTTAAGAATAGATAAATCCGATTGTGAATAGCTATCTTTTTTTTCACTCGCTTCCTTTTGTAAACACTGTGTATCCTTCTCTTTTTTAACTCATGCACATGCATAGCAAATGAAAGATAAATAAAAAATATAGATAGAGAGATGGCAACACTCAAATTAATACCTCCATGTTAGGGTGTTAATAATCTATCATTAGCTTTAATTAATAGTGAAGTTTTTTTTGAGGCGATGAGTTTTTAATGCAATTCAGAAGAATTACATTCATACGTGCGTTTAATTAGCGTTGATACCGAAGTATCAATTGCTTACAAAGCACGGAACTATCATTTGGCGCAGCACACAATGCTTGAAGATATATACAAATTTATAATATAATAACTTATGCGTTAATCTTTTTCAAATAACTAACCACTCATGCCAATTAAAAAATGCAAAGTGTCGGTATAAGGCGATTTGTAATATGTGCAGCTCTTCCGCAGTGAGCTTCATGAAATGCGCCATTTTTATTCGCAAATATATCAGATTTTGAAGTTTTATTTCGAAAACGCAGATAACGATGCCGTCACTATACTCGTGATATTGATTAACGGATACAGGACATTGGGCAGACTATGATTAAACCGCGTCGCCGTGTTTCTGACGGTCACCTGCAGTGGCAGTTTTGCGCCGAACAGGTTGCCACGCAGGTTGTTTTCGTTTTTCCTCATGGAATTCAAAAATATACGGTAATTTTTTCAGTATTTGAAATTTTCTCGCCCACAAACGGGGCAATGGTCATTATCGGACTTGTTAAGATACCCATCCAACACCGTACTGAATCCGATACCCAGCGTTTGACCGGACGGGTCAGGACGTGACTCCGATCTGCTCTGAACCTAGCGCCCCTGTGGGACTAGCGCGGCAGCGCTGATATCTCAACCGCTGGCGCATGCTTCCTGCGTTGACACCCACTCCATGATCCGCTGGGTACACCAACAGGGTATTGAAGTGCGTATCTTCTGCGCACTCAACACCCAAGGCCGGCAGCTCAATCAGCAACAGATATTCACGTCTCCGTTATCAGCGGCGGCTTTGACGTCAAACACCATATCTGGCGGCGGCTATTATTTAAAAAGAAAGAGATAGGGGCCATCTGGCACGACGCCGTCATTTATATGCTACGCGATATCTATGCGCGCATCAATCCCGGCGGCCTGCCAGGCCTCGGCAATATTCGCAACGAAGTCCGATAGCAGTGTCAAAAAAGATCCGCGGTACCTTTGGACTGACCCCACCCCGGTAGACGATCCTGCCCTATAGTTGGACTGACCCCACCCCGGTAGACGATCCTGCCCTATAGTTTGAGCATAGGAGGAGCGTATGGGCACACCACGATTTACACCTGAATTTAAGGAAGAAGCCGTCCGTCAGATAACGGAACGCGGTTATTCCGTTGCCGAAGTATCTGACCGTCTGGGTGTTTCTGCACACAGCCTCTACAAGTGGCTACGGGCTATCAAACCTGATAACAGCGAACAGCATGCTAGGGATTTACTGGAAGCCAAAAGCGAGATCCTGAAACTACGGGCACAGCTAAAACGTACCGAAGAAGAACGGGATATCCTGAAAAAGGCCGCGCGGTACTTTGCAAGGGAGCCCGACTGAAGTACCGCTTTATCAATGAGCACCGCACTGTATGGGGTGTGATGACGATGTGTCGGGTACTGCATGTCGCCCGGGCCGGGTTCTACGCGTGGCTACACAACCCGGTCTCGGCGCGTGATAAAGATAACCAGCGTCTGCTGACGCTTATCCGTGATTCATATTCACTGAGCGGAGGCGTATACGGTTACCGGCGGGTTCATGGCGATCTGAACGAAATCGGGGAAACCTGCGGCAAAAACCGGGTGGGCCGTATTATGCAACTGAACCGGATT
>NZ_JBSEYF010000018.1:0-6905 GCF_053627655.1 Serratia sp. 121840015-1 | reverse complement strand
GCGCGCGAGACCATTCACCGCTTTGCCCACCATCACCGGGTCACTGACCAGGTAGAGCAGGCGCTGCTGGGCCTGGTGAAACGCCCCGGCCTGTTGCCGGTGACGGCCCTGCTGCACCCTACGCTGGTCAGATTAAGCACGCAAACGACGTTCTCGGCGACGGGGCGACGGCAGACGCAGCGGGTGTTTGAGCGCAGTTGCCACCTCAATGCGCTGATGGCCTGCCTCACGATGATTGCGGTGGTATTTCCGCCGTCGGTGGGAATTGCCCTGGGGCGCAGCAGCTACTGGCTTTTTCCGCTGCTCAACGTGCTGGCATTTATCAAATGCTGGGCACTGGTGCGGGCCGTGATAGCCGATATCGGCGTGCTCAACATGGTGATGCCTCGGCATGATGAACCCGGGTGAGGCGCTGACGCCCGCCGGTTGTCCGATGACTGCGTCGTCCCAATATAAAATTGACACGACCCATCCATCCCATAAAGGAAATTGTGCCATGGATAAACAGGAATACCGACTGTACCTGGCCATGTTGAAGGCGCGCGGCGACCTGGCGCGCAAGGCAATGGCTGACAACGCCCGGCGGCGCAACCTGATCAAGGCGCATCGTCAACGACGCTCTGACGACATCAAGTCATTGTTGGCCTGGAAAAACAGGGACATGTCAGTTGACGGGCTGTTGGCCAGCGATGATGAGTTGGACGCCCGCGAACGGGCGTTCGGCAAATGAGCGCCGGCCACCACTGGGTTTGGGGAGTCGTGGAACCAAAAAGACGGTTAAGCGGTTCAATTGAGAGGTCAATAACAGGTAAATCAATCTGTTGAGATCAACTGTGTTTTTTGCTCTGCAAGCGGAAAAGATGAGTATAGGTAATTTGGCTATCGTAAAAGAGGTGGCTGAAAATGGCAATCGGCGATGTAAATTGGCTGGATAATTTTTGGCTACTTAAAATGACCGCTTAACGGTGTTTACTGTTCCGTTACTCCCCAAACCCCATGCACAGAAAGGTACTGCCTTTCTGTAACTCTATGACGGCTTGAGCCCCTGGGTTCTGGTCGTCCGCTCTTCCTGCATTTTTATCTATCATCCCGCGCCAACGGGACTGAAAAATGCTTTTTATGCTGCTAAGTTACGGATTCTGTAGTACGCTTTGCCAAACGATCCTTTTCAGATCCTTGGGGAGGCAGAAATGTCACAGTCCGTAAACGCAGTTACTTCCTCATCGAAAACTAAGCGTCAGTACAGAAAGGGTAATGCTATGACTGCTTCTGAGAAGCAGTTGGCATCGATAGCTCGGAAACGTGCAACGCATAAAGAGATTAATGTTTTTGTCCGAAATCCTTTAAAAGAACAACTGATTGAGTTTTGTTCAGATGAGGGGCTAACTCAAGGACAAATGATTGAGATGCTGATTGAGCGCGAAGCAAATAGACGACTTGCGGAAAAGTAAATGGTTTACTTTCTTGCTAGGTTTTTGCTCTGGTGCTAGATTACTGATCGTTTGAAGAATTTTTTGGTTGGCCACGCCGAAAGGTGGCAAGGAATGGGTTCTGAGGCTGTTTGAGCTGAATCCAAGAAAGCAAAAACCCCGATAATCTTCGACTAGTTTGGCGACTGAGAAGATTACCGGGGCCCACTTAAAACTGTATAGAAGCGTTGCTCTATGCAGGGAGTATAGAATTGTGCCAAAAAAAATTCAACTCCTTCTGCGCAACATAAGCGAAGGGCTATTTGAATAGCCAATTTGCGAATGTTGAGCACCACATCAATGAATCCCGTAGCTCCCGGCGGGGCGAAGCTAATGCGCTTCGGCGCGGGCAACAAAAAATTCATCGTCGCTATACGCCCAATCTGTGCTGTCGTGTGCCGAAAGGCATGGCTAGCAAGGTGGTGGCGCGCATGAGCAGTCACGACTGGCGGCGTAATGATGACCTGATCGGTCTGCGCCGGCAGGGCTATATCCCCTATACCCAACGCAATAACCCGGACTACCGTCCCAAACCGATGCGCATTGCCGCGCGGTCGGAGAGCCGTGAAGCGCTGACGGTGCTCTCGATGGTGCTGGGCGCCAACTGCGACTACAACCCGGACAGCGACTACCCGTTTGAGATCATGCTGCCGTTCGAGGACGTGGCCAAAGCGATGGGGGTGCTGCACGTATACGAAAGCGGCCGCAAGGCGTATGACGTGGCGCTGCATGCGCTGTCGGTGCTCGAGCAGCTGGACTACCTCATCGTGTCGCGCGGGCAGGATACTGACACCGGTCAGAACAAGCCACTGCGCATCTGGCTGACGGAGAAATTCTTCACCAGTCGAGGTATCCATGTTCACGAAATTCGCCAGTGGCTGGATCAGTACCGTCTGTGGGCCATCAAGAACGGGCTGACGGAAAGCCTGCGCAAGAAATACGAACGTCACCTGGTGCGCATTACGCATCTGGGGATCGACATCGAACGCAAGCACTCGCTGAAAAACCGCCTGAAGCAAATCAAGCGTTGGGTGGTGAGTCCCGATCTGCAGAATCTCAAGAAAGATGCCGAAACCGTTATCGAGGACGAACTGGCCAAGCGCCAGCAGAACGAACATCGCCTCGACACCCTGCTGGACGATACCGCCGACAATATTAAACGGCTGGCCAGCGCCAAGCGTCGCCAGCAGAACGGCTTCTACCAGGCCTGGGTGCAGTGGACGATGGGCCGCTCGCCGCTGAAGGCGATGGAGCTGGAGAATACGCTCAAACGTGAACAGCCCGGACTGCTGAACAGCGATCCGGAGGCGTTCTACCGGCTGCTGCTGGAGCGCGCCGGCGTCATCTCAGCCTAACTTCTTCCGACATACAGAATTGTTACCCTGCCTGACCCCCGGGGGTTTTGTGCTGCCTGTTTTCCGCGACAGACACCAGGTTGACCATTGTTCTGGCCTGTTTCGGGTGATGCCGGCGCGATTTTGGCGACCGTTGACGTCGATCCGGGGGGCGGACAACAGCTATCGACGTCGAATGAACACTTAGCTTCGACATTAATTTCGTAATCACAGTTAACTTCGAAAAAATGCGCGGAGAGATGCTTAATTTCGAAGGTTGTTTCTGAACAAACTAAGCCCTTTAAATAAAGGGAGTCACTCAGCGCACCGGCTTTCGCCGTTGCTGTTGAGTACCTCCCTCACTTTGTTCGGGCAAAAAACAGAGCCTTACTCAGTTCCATGCCTCTCTTAACAAAAACCTGATGTAGCACCTGCAGTCACGACTGCAGGCAAAAGGACCTGCACCCACGCCGGAACCACCGAAATTTCCCAACCAATGAAATTAGCCAACCTTAGCCCCACAAACCCCCTCACCACCGCTGAAAAGCGGCCCCGCCCCGGCCCAAAGGGCCGGAACAGAGTCGCTTTTAATGATGGATGTTTTAACTAGCGATTTTGTCGCTGCCAGAGATGTTGCTGCAGGCTCTACGTACACGCCCGTAAGCGGCCCTCACGGCCCGCTAACGCGGAGATACGCCCCGACTGCGGCTACGCCTTGTCGTGACCACTCCGACGGCGCACACAAAGATATACGTTGCATTTAGCGGGACTTGTCTTGCAGGGCGAGGGATGGGATAGGCGATACCTATCAAGCCTGGGCGGCTACGCCGCGTTACCGGCGACCCTGACCTGATGGTGTTCTATTGCCGCCCAGCTGTCGCCTTCATGCGCTAACGCGCATAACGCGCTGCTGTTGTGTGAACAATGGCACAACACGGCTCAATCGCTGAAACGATATCGACAAGGTAATTTACTGGTTGTGCATACAGTTGTCTGCGCGCTTTTTTAATCGCAAAGAGGAATTTACTATGAGTGATACTATTGTCGTTATCGGTAAACCCACGTCCCCTTCAGCGCCTGATGGCGTGCCTGTCACAGGCGGAAACGCCGGCGGCGGGCTTAATTTCCCAGTACCGTTTCATATCGCCGGTCATGATGATTTCATGGTTCTTGCTATCAATAATGATGTCTTTGATGCCACGAAACGTAACCAAAGTACCATCGATCCGCTGACAGGCGAACTCCCTTACGACGATACCGTCTCTATCGAGCGTGGTGATAAACGCCTGTTACTGACGTACAAGAATTTCAGTGACGCCCTGAACGAGCTTAATCGCCTGGGCGATGTCTGGAAGCAGGGGTCGATGATCCTGGTCTTATCTGACACCACGTTCATCACCTTCGGCGACGTCAACCAGATGACCTCATTCCTGTCCAACTCTAACCGTATCGCCAAAACGGAGTTTATCCGTGAGAAAGAGGGTTTTCATGCGGCCGGCTATGTTCCTCGTGATGCGGCCGGTAATGCTTTAGGCCAATCCGGCGTGACAATTGGCGTGGGTATTGACCTTGGGGGGCGTACCGCTCAATCCATGCTGAATGACGGCGTGCCGCAAAATCTGGTCGATATTTTAACGCCATACCTGGGACTGAAAGGGCAATCCGCGGTCGATAAGTTGAACCAGTCTCCCCTGTCATTGCCCGAATCACAGGCGATGGACATCTCCAATATTTATGTCAACCAATACTCAGCCGGCATGGCCAGCCGTTATTCCTCGGCGGCCGGCAGCCCGTTTAGCGCATTACCACTCAACACGCGTACTGCGATCGTCAGCGTTGCCTATCAGTATGGTCAAAACCTGGCGCAGGCGGCCCCCACGTTCTGGAGCTATGTCACGCAGAAGCAGTGGACCAATGTGGTCAATGAACTCAACAACTTCGGAGACGCCTATCCGACGCGGAGGCAATCGGAAGCGGCATTGATCCAATCCGATATCAATAGCGGTAAGTTGAAATAAACTGGCGCCTGGGAATTATGCCTTTCCAATTCCCAGGCATTTTATTTGGATCACTGCGCCGATGCACACGCTGAATTTTCGGCAATGACCTGAATAACCTTGTAAGTTCCCTGGGAACTTTTCTTCACAACCAGCTCCTGGCTGTTGTTGTAAGTCGGAGGGCCAGGTAACGCCTTGTCGTTAAAGCAAACCGTATAGGTTTCTTTCTGTTTGTCTTCATCCAACACTTTCAACGCGTAAATCCAGCTCTTGTCCGAATTAGTTGCAGTTGCCATTCCTTTCTCACTGGAAACTGTGATGCTTTTTAACTCAGTTAATGTTGTGCCCTGTTTCAAATGACGCGGCCCCAGAGAGTTGTGAAAGGAGGTCATATCCAGACGGTTGAGAATTTCAGCGCTTGTGGTGTCGGCCGTTTGAGCGATGGAATAAAAACTGCTGCATAAAACCAGAGTTGCCAGCACTGCTCTTGTTTTCATCCTGCTTGTCCTTTTCAAAGTGATATGACGTTCTGTGATGGTAGCATCACAGATGCCACATTCCAATGAAAGTGATAATCGCTATCATCAAGCAGCGTCCACGTTTTGTTTATGGGGTTTGAGGGCCAATATAAGAGGAATGCCGGCGGAGCAACTGCTTGCCGAACGTCAGCAAAAAGCTAAACCACAGCTGAAAACCCTGTCACGACACTCGGAGCTGGCGAAGGCGTTCACGTATGCTCTGAACTAGTGGCCGGCCCTGACGTACTAGGGGGCAGTTTGGATATCGAAAAACGGCGATATAGAAGGTTACGTCAGCCTGGCGACGGGAAGATCGCTGAGTCGTGTCGTGTAGCAGGGGGAAAGCAGTTCGCGGCGCATTGCCCAAACTTTATTGATCCCTTGGCCGGCAAACCAGACTTTCCCCAACCCAGAGTGATTTATGCCATCGACCGCTTTCATCAATTGTTCGCTACCGGCGCGCGGTGGATGTTCGTCGAACAGATCGATCTGCCCGGGTTTGTCACAGAAATCGTTAAGCATTATGCCCGCTTTTTGATAGCGAAAACCGTCACGCCAGATCACATTGAGGGCTTTCACAGCCGCCGCAACAATGTCGCGGGTGTCTTGCGTGGCCAACATAAGCTGAACGCTGTGGCTGTTGGCGTAATAAGGCTCATGAGGTGCAAAGGGGCTGGTTCGTGCAAACACCGAAATGTGCCGGCAGTATTGCCTCTCTCGGCGCAATTTCTCGGCGGCGCGTTCCGCGTATTGGCACACCGCTTGGCGCATGTCCTGCAGCTGCGTGACGCGCTGGCCAAATGACCGGCTGACGATGATCTGCTGCTTTGCCGGCAGCGCATCGATCGAGATACACGGTACACCGTTCAGTTCACGCACGGTGCACTCGAGCACAACCCCGAACGTTCTGCGTATCAACGCCTGGTTGCTATCGGCAAGCTGCAGTGCAGTCGTGATCCCCATGGCAGCCAGCTTTTTGGTCAACTGGCGCCCACATCCCCAAATTTCGCTGACCGGCAGTAACGCCATCAACCGTCGTTGTCTAATGATCACCCTCCGAATGAGTGCAGGGCGTGGATCACCACTCCGAAAATTTCCAGTTCTTCGGGGTAAATTGGGCTATAGGCTGGATTCATCGGCGCCAGACAAACCCTGGGGGTCAGCAGCAGCCGCTTGACGGTAAACTCACCGTCGACCGCGGCGATCACGATGCTGCCATGCACGGGTTTTTCAGCCCGATCGACGATCAGCAAATCCCCTGAGAGTATGCCACCATCGCTCATTGACTCGCCCGTTGCGCGGATGAAATATGTGGCGGCCGGGTGTCGAATAAAATCATTTAAATCAATTGATTGTTCAATATAATCGTCGGCAGGGCTGGGGAAGCCTGCCGGGCATGGTGTCCCGTAGAGTGGGAGTTTTACAGGTTGGCCTGGTGAAAAAAAATACAATTCTCGCGTGTTCATAATAGGCATAATTTATCTGTATATATATGGGTCTTCCCTTGTTGTGGTGGCTGAAGGCATGATAATGGTGTATTTAATCGCCAGAGGTCACCGCCATGGACGAAAAGTCCCTCTACGCTCA
>NZ_JBSEYF010000017.1:0-16198 GCF_053627655.1 Serratia sp. 121840015-1 | reverse complement strand
TGACACTGGTTTCAAAACTAAAGAAAGTGTTGAAGAAAAAAGAAGTTGCTGCCCTCGTGGCTTCTGTATGCCTAATGGCATACTCATCCGGCGCTAATGCTTTTACTTGTAAGGTTAGTGCAACCGGGCAAACAATTACTTCAGGAACAGCTAACGTTTATGTAAACCTTACGCCATCCATTGGAGTAGGGCAAAACCTGATTGTTGATTTATCCAGCCAGATACAATGTAAGAACGACTCTACACCGCCAAATATTGATACGGATTATGTGAAGCTTACCGACGGTTCGGCATATGGCGGTGTTCTTGACAACTTTAACGGAACTGTATACTGGAATGGCAAGACTTACCCCATGCCTTTAAATACAAATACAGATAACGTTGTAATAACACAAACCTATTATCAAGGGTTGCCTTTTAAACTATATTTAACGGCTTTGGGCGCTGCAGGCGGAAAAGCAGTAAAATCAGGTGAGCTGATAGCGGTAATGAGGATGTATAAGATAGCTACTTTTGGTGGTGGGTATCCAAGAAATTTCATCTGGAATATTTATGCAAATAACGATGTTATAATTCCTACAGGTGGTTGCGATGTATCATCGCGCAACGTGACTGTGACTCTACCTGATTACCCTGGCACGGCTGCTGTGCCGCTGACTGTCCATTGTGCGCAAAACCAACAGCTGGCTTATTATCTGACCGGTACAACGGCTGATACGGAAAGCACCATATTTACCAACACATCATCATCCAATCCTGCCACCGGCGTGGGTGTGCAACTGTCTAACCGCAATGGCGTGATTGCTACTAATAAAAACGTGTCTCTCGGAAAGGTAGGCAGCAGTCCTGTAAGTTTGGGCCTGACGGCTTCCTATGCACGAACGACGGGTCAGGTTGTGGCCGGTAATGTCCAGTCTATTATCGGGGTGACGTTTGTTTACGAGTAGATACGGTTTTTAGCGCATCGTGCGGTAAAATTGTATGTGTATGTTTTTGATTGATTTTGTCTATTGGCAGTAAGTCTCATAAGCCTCTATCTGCATTGTTGAATACATCGTCGCAGGTCAATATCCGGACTTCGGAGAGCGCGGCCAATACGTCGGGCTGGCGTTCATCGCCGGTATTAAGGGAGGTCTGAGTAGTGAGAGGCATTGAAGGAGAATGAGATGATTGCAGCCGAAGGAAGCAAAAAACCTCGTCTATCCGGGCAAAACGTGACAGTACGTTCGTCGCTTAGCTTGCGAGTTATTGTACATGACCCGGTTTCTCTGTATCGCGATTGCCTGATACGCGTGTTGAAAGCTTATTTGGGACATACCGTAAAAATTTTGGGGGAGGCGAAGACACTGGCGGATGTGCGGAAAATACTGATTCATGAACACGCGGATCTTCTGATTGGTGTGCCCTACGGTGTTGGAGAGACGCTACTTGACTGGGAAGTTTTCGGGTGTCAGCTTAAATGTTATCACCCTAGCCTCATCTGCCTGATGTGGACGAATCTGCCGAAAAATTTCGTGCGATTGTTCACACCTGCTGAACGTGTGGGCAAGACCCTATTTTTGAAAAAGGGAGTATCGATACCGGTTTTTTGCCAGGCCGTGTCACAGGTAGCTGCGGGGGATTTGCCTAGAAATGATGTGTGTCAATGCCCGACTGAGGATGATGGGGCGGCTTTAAAAACATTGACTCTGCGGGAAAGTCTGGTACTGAGCGAGATGATGGAAGGGAAGAGTTTGCGGCAGATTGCCGCGCGGTATCACAACTCGCTGAAGACAATCAGTTCGCACAAGTGCAGCGCCATGAAAAAACTGGGGGTGTCCAGTAATGCACAGTTGTTGGCGTTATTGCATGACCTGTATTGAATCACTGTGCTGGTAAAGCGCAAACGATATCTCTGGCTGGGCGCGGTCGCTTAGGTAGTCGCCGCGGCCATCGGCGGCAGGTATTATTTCTCGCAGGATGCGGAGCTGGAGACACAGCATCCTGTCGAACCTCCCTCGAGGTGGTCGACAATACCTTCGACGATCACGTGCAGCAGCATGCCATCACCCGGACTCAGACCGCGCAGGCTGAAATCAACAAGCAGTTTACCGCCCTGCGTCAGGAAATGGAGTTTTACGTCGGAACCCCAGATTTTTCCCTTATCCCAGTTTCAGCCCGGCTACCAGCGCATCTAGGTCAATAATTTCATCACTGATCTCGACGATATAATGCTTGTTCAGCAAAATGTGCTGCCAGGCCGCCGGCGATATCCGGGCCAGAGTCTCAATGCTTTCCGTTTGTGGCCGTTTAACCCCTTCAAATATCCTAATAACAATAATTAATATTTTTAGCCGTTTTAGATGAGCTTGGTTATCTAGTACAGTCTCATATTTTGCATGAAAAGCCTCTATGAATTAAGCTTGTAATCTGATTTCAATCAATATGATAAGGAAGGCAGACAGTGTTTCGCCAGGAAGCGATTAGCCATCAGAAAATGAAATGGCGGGGACGGGCATTGTTGTTGCCCGGCATTCCCTTTTGGCTCACGACAGGACTCTGCCTGTTTTTTATCGTTGCATTTCTTACTTTCATTATCGCCGGTACCTATACTCGTCGAACCAACGTAACCGGCGAGATCACCTCCTACCCGCGTGCTGCCAACGTTTACTCTACCGTCCAGGGGGTGGTGGTAAAACAATTAGTCACTGAAGGGCAGATCATCACTGCAGGCACCCCTATCTATCAAATTGACGTCAGCAAGAGTACCCGCAGCGGTGTGGTCAGTGACAATCAGCGCCGGGATATAAATAGTCAACAAGCCCGTATTGCGCAGATCATCAGTCGCCTGGAGGACAATAAACGGGCCACCCTCGCGATGCTGGAAAAACAGAAAGCGCAATATACGGCAGCGTTTGAACGCTCCACCGATATCCTTCGCAGGGCTCAGGAAGGGATACGTATCATGAAAGAGAACATGCAGAACTACCGCCATTATCAGGCCAAGGGACTGATCAACAAGGATCAGCTCACCAATCAGATTGCGCTGTATTACCAGCAACAAAATAACCTGCTGGGTCTGAGCGGACAGAACGAGCAGAATGCGCTGCAGATCACTGCATTGGAAAGTCAGATCCACACTCAGGCTGCAGAATTTGATAATCAGATTTACCAGATGGAACTGCAACGTTACGAGCTGCAAAAGGAACTGCTGAATATTGATGCAAGCGGGGTGATCATTGTACGCGCATTATCCGAAGGACGCGTTGATTCAATGAGCGTCACCGTTGGTCAGATGGTGAACGTCGGCGACAGCCTGTTGCAAATGCTTCCTGACAAGGTAGACCACTATGCACTGGTGCTCTGGGTGCCTAACGATGCCATCCCCTATATTTCCACTGGCGATAGGGTCAATGTGCGCTATGACGCTTTCCCGGCGGAGAAATTCGGTCAGTTCGCCGGAACGGTATCCGTCATCTCCAAAGCTCCGGCTTCGCCGAAGGAAATGCAGACTTACCAGGGCGCACCGAAAGCTGCGCTGACTGCCGCCATACCGTATTACAAAGTGATTGTACGACCAGAAAAGCAGGCTATTTCCTACCATGGTAAACGCCTCAGTCTGGAAAACGGTATGAAGGCGCAAAGCACCCTGTTTCTGGAAAAGAGAAAAGTTTATCAATGGATGCTGTCACCTTTCTACGACATGAAACAAAGCGCTACGGGACCGGTCAATGACTAATTTCTCTTTTAAACGCCTGGTTAATCAGCTGGATATACATCTTTTCAAACGAATGCCTTTGGTACATCAAACCGAAGCATCGGAATGCGGTCTAGCTTGCCTGGCGATGATCTGCGGGCACTATGGCAAGAATGTCGATCTGATTGCATTGCGACAACAATTCAATTTGTCAGCGCGCGGCACCACTCTGGCCGGGTTGATTGGTATGGCCGACCAACTTGGGCTATCCACTCGCCCTTTATCCCTGGACATCAATGAACTCGGTGCGCTGAAGATGCCGTGCGTCCTCCACTGGGAGTTCAATCATTTTGTCGTATTGGTAAGCGTTGGACAAAATCGTGTCGTATTGCATGACCCTGCTCGTGGGCGGCGTACTGTCAGCCTGTCAGAATTGTCGGCCAGCTTTACCGGTGTGGCACTTGAAGTCTGGCCGGGTAGTGCGTTTAACGCAAATACTGTTCGCAACACGTTCAGTCTTGGCACGCTGACAGGTAGTGTGCACGGCCTTAAATGGACGCTCGGCAAAATATTTAGTCTTTCACTGGTGATAGAAACGATTAACCTGGTGATGCCGGTCGGTACGCAACTGGTGATGGATCACGCGATCCCCGCAGGCGATCATGGCTTGCTTACTCTCATTTGTGCAGGATTAATGCTGTTTATCTTGCTACGAACCGCGGTCAGTATGGTGCGTGCGTGGTCATCATTGGTAATGAGTACGCTCATCAACGTTCAATGGCAGTCCGGGCTGTTTAACCACCTGATGCGGCTACCGCTTAACTATTTTGAGCGGCGAAAATTGGGGGATATCCAGTCACGTTTCGGTTCTCTGGACACGTTGCGAAACACGTTTACGACCAGTATCGTCGGCGCCATTATGGACAGTATAATGGTCATTGGCGTACTGGTGATGATGGTGTTATACGGCGGCTGGCTGACCTGGGTGGTGATCGCATTCACAGCCCTGTATGTACTGCTTCGTCTGCTGACATATGGTTACTATCGGCAACTGTCTGAAGAGTCACTGGTGAGGAAGGCACGGGCAGGTTCGTACTTCATGGAAACCTTGTACGGGATCGCTACGGTCAAAATGCAAGGAATGGCGGAAAGGCGCAGCGCAAACTGGCTTAATCTGGAAATAGATGCCATTAACACCGGCATACGGGTTACCAAAATGGATATGCTGTTTGGCGGGATCAACACCTTCGTGGCAGCCTGTGACCAGATAGTTATTCTGTGGTTGGGCACCAGTCTGGTTATCGATAATCAGATGACCATTGGTATGTTTGTGGCTTTCGGTGTGTTTCGTGGACAGTTTTCAGACAGGATCGGTTCATTGACCGAGTTTTTACTTCAGCTTCGCATGATGAGCCTGCATAACGAGCGTATTGCTGATATAGCTCTGCATCCACGGGAGAACCGTAAGCCTGACCTTCCCTACGAAGCGAAAATGCAACCGGCTGCGCTGACCACGCAGGCTCTCAGCTACCGCTATGACAGCCAATCCCCCCCTGTTTTCAGCAAGCTGGATCTCGTTATTCAGCCTGGAGAGAGCGTTGCTATAGTGGGGGCATCGGGAGCGGGGAAAACGACATTGATGAAAGTACTGTGCGGTTTGTTTCCTCCTGACAGTGGACGCGTGGAAGTCAACGGCGTTGATATACAACAGTTGGGAATTAACAATTACCATAAGATGATTGCCTGCGTGATGCAGGATGACAAGCTGTTCTCCGGCTCCATTCGTGAAAATATCTGCGGGTTCTCAGACAATGTCGATGATGAATGGATGCAGACATGCGCCCGTGCCAGCTATCTGCATGACGTCATTATGAAGATGCCGATGGGTTACGAAACCTTAATCGGTGAATTGGGAGAAGGGTTGTCTGGCGGCCAAAAACAGCGGTTGTTTATTGCCAGGGCTATTTACAAGAAACCGGCGCTGTTATTTCTGGATGAAGCCACCAGTGCATTGGATAAGGAAAGTGAAAGCGCTGTCAATCAGGCCATCAAAGGGCTTCATATTACGCGGATCATTATTGCACACAGGGAATCAACAGTTGCTTCAGCAGACAGGGTCATTACCCTAAATCCAGCCGGTACAATATAAAACAAGCCCTGCACCCAAGTGCAGGGCTTGTTTTACGAGTTCAGGCAGCTTGCGAATGAGAAATACTGCCAAAGAATCCACCGATGGCACCTTCAATGACTGCACCGGCAGTATGGCCAGTCACGCTTCCAATACCCGCTCCGACGACGCCTCCGATCGTTCCGCCGATACCCGCTCCGGCACCACCGCCGATAATATTTCCGACAACGGGTACAATAGTACCTACGGCAGCACCAGCCAGCCCTGCGGCGGTCGAGCCTACAGCGGTACCTACTGTTCCACCAATGGCTGCGCCGCCCCATGTCAGAACATCCTGAATGATGCCCGCGCCGCTGACATCCTCAACTTCATGAATCGTCAATTCACGCATATCTGTTCTCCTTGAAATTCCATTTAGAAATTATCGGCCAAAGATACCGCTGACAAAGGACGACACGCCTTTGTATAACTCATTAACAGCATTTGTGGCCGTGTGGAACCCCTGTACAGCAAGATCCCCTGCAAAAGCGCCGATCGACGAGCCGATTTGTCTGGCTGGGGCATCAAGTACCCCATTGATCAGGTCGGTTACCACACCAGCACCACTGACTTGCTGAACATCTTTCTCGCTGAGCTCTCTCATTTCTTACCTCCTTGATTTGCACTGAATTAACCATAATGGGTTAATAGCCATATTTCATTAAAATCGTAGAGTTAAAATAATTGTTAGATTAATTTATGTATCATGTCAATAAAATGTGCTTTTTCACTTAAACCTTCATGAGGGGGAACCAGCAGGGGCTCAGATTTTTCTGGCGACATAAATTATCCACGGTTGAGCAGCTTGATCCCATCCGCTCGCAGTTGACCATCAGGGGAAATATGCCTGTACAAAGTTTGCCGGGTTATCCCAAGTTCCTGGCATAGCGTACTGACCTTTGTTTCTGGTTGCCCCATTGATGCCATTGCCAGTCGCAGTTTGACTGGCGTCATTTTATAAGGCCGGCCGCCGTTCCGCCCACGGGCTCTTGCTGATGCCAGATCTGCAGTCGTTCGTTCAGCAATCAGTTCACGCTCAAACTCGGCCAGTGCGGCAAAGATCCCAAAAACAAGCTTGCCGGCAGCTGTCGTGGTATCGATAGTCGCTCCGTGACCGGTCAGTACCTTCAGGCCTATCCCGCGTCCTGTAAGGTCATGCACCGTATTAATGAGATGACGAAGGTCGCGACCAAGTCGATCCAGTTTCCATACAATCAGGGTATCATCTGGCCGCAGGGCCTTCAGACAGGCAATAAGTCCAGGGCGATCTTCTCGCTTGCCCGATGCCCGGTCTTCATAAAGATGGGCAGCGTCAACGTCGGCAGCGATCAGCGCATCACGCTGTAAATCATTCGCCTGAGAACCATACATTTGTGAGAGTATGGGTAATTTGTTCAAAACAAGTATCACATAACTTGATTTAGTAAATTTGATACGCAAAAATCTCATTATCTAATGTCTAGTGAGATTAAATCGTATGGCGCTCGTCGGTTATGCTCGTGTATCCACGACAGATCAAGATCTGACACATCAGATAGCGGTGCTGACTTCAGCCGGCTGCCGTAAAATCTTCTCGGAGAAAATGACCGGCGCCAGGAAAGAGGGCCGTCAGGCACTCGATGACTGCCTTGATTACTTGCGAGAAGGTGATACGTTGGTGATCACACGTATCGATCGCCTGTCACGCAGTCTGCGCGACTTACAGAATCTGGTTCATGAACTTGAAGGGCAAAACATCAAGCTCAGGGCGACCGAGCAGGCCATCGATACCTCTTCGGCGTCCGGCAAGGCTTTCCTGGATATGTTGGGCGTATTCGCCGAGTTCGAGACACGCCTGCGTCAGGAACGACAACGGGAAGGCATTGCCCGCGCGAAAGCCAGGGGGGCATATAAAGGAAGAAAACCCACCGCTCAGGCGAAAGCGCAGCAGGTGATTGAATTGACGCTGGCCGGACTCACCCGCGAAGCGGTTGCCGACCAACTGGGCATTGGCAGGGCCAGCGTCTACCGAATATTAAAAACCTGGCGGCAGCAACATCCCGACGCTATTCTGCCCGGAGAACGGGTGAAGCCTTCGCTCAGCGATAGTGAGCCGTCGACCGAACATGTTACGATAGCGCCATGAAAAAAAATCCAACGCCCCATGATGCCACTTTCCGGCAATTTCTGACGCAACCCGAAATAGCCCGCGACTTCATGGAGATACATTTGCCGGCCGAACTGCGGGCCATCTGTGACCTCAGCACGCTGAAACTGGAGTCCGGCTCCTTTGTCGAAGATGACCTGCGCCAGTATTTCAGCGACGTGCTCTACAGCCTGAAAACCAACGACGGCGCTGACGGTTACGTGCACGTGCTTATCGAGCACCAGTCCAGCCCGGATAAGCACATGGCGTTTCGCCTCATTCGCTATGCCGTCGCCGCCATGCAGCGTCACCTCGACGCCGGCCACAAAACGCTGCCGCTGGTCATTCCGGTACTGTTCTATACCGGCAAACGCAGCCCATATCCTTACTCGACCAACTGGCTGCAGGAGTTTGATGATCCAACGCTGGCCGGGAAACTGTACACCGGCGATTTTCCGTTGGTTGATGTGACGGTCATCCCCGACGAAGAAATTATGGGCCACCGCAGCATGGCCGCACTGACTCTGCTGCAGAAACATATTCGCCAGCGCGACCTGGCCGAGCTGACCGACAAACTGTCCGCCATTCTGCTGGCCGGCTATCTGTCTTCGCCACAGGTGATTTCGTTGATACACTATATTATCCAGGCCGGTGAATCGGCAGATGCGCAGGCATTTGTCCGTGAATTGGCCCAGCGGGTACCGCAACATGAGGAGGAACTGATGACTATCGCACAACAGCTTGAACAAAAAGGTATCGAGAAGGGTATAGAACAGGGTATCCAAAAAGGTATCCAGTTGGGTGAACAGCGCGGTATGGAAAAAGGGCGTCAGGAAGGTGAGCGAGAAGCTGCACTGAAAATCGCCCGCACCATGCTGGCCAATGGCCTCGATCGCGACGCGGTGATGAAGATGACCGGGCTGACCGCTGACGACCTGGCCCAAATTCGCCACTAATCCTTTGCGTCGACGGGCAGGGCAGCCATTGTCAGATAAAACAACATCCATTTCCCCGGAAAACACCACCTCAGCGCTCAGCCATCTGGCGTTCTGCGCCCTCGCGGCGCTGGGGCTGGCGCGCCAGGACGGTATCGCCGGCACGCCCTATGCCGAAAACCTGTTCCTGATCCGCTGGCTGGCCACCGCTCAAAAGCAAAAACGCTTCCCCAGGAGCGTCGCGATTGATATCCAGTGGTTACTCGACCGCGGCCGTAAGCACGGCCCGGCGGGCAAACTGCGCCAGCATCTTGAGTATCTCTGGCGTTCCTGCAGCGGCAATCTGGCCGCTCAGTCAGACCTGTTCCGTCTCACCTGCGCCTCTGAAACCCTGAAAGACCAGGGCTGGGACAATTATGTGCTGGATGCGAAAGAGTGGAAGTCCGGCGTCGTGCCGACACCGTCACAGCATAACGGGTTCTATGTCGAAAAAACGGCGCTGAACGCCGCTTTTGCCCAGGACGGACGCCATCTGCACCCCGTCACGTTTCGGGTGGTCGGTGACGCCGACCGGTTTATGCATGTGATGGCCGAGTACGGACTGTGTACGCGCCGGCAGGGCAGCACGTCAGCCTGCCACACCATCGCGCTTGAACCGGCGTAACACCACGACCGACACGGTTCAAATATTCCGCCAACGGCACATCGCCACTCACAACCAGGACGTTATCCACAAATTTGGGGGATAACCTGTGCGCATCATCGGTAAAAATATTCACCTCAAAATGTGGGGCGTGTGCCCACTTCGCGGTTGACCTCACCATAGTTCCTTGCTATTCCTCGTCGGTTTTATATTTAACTGGTTATGCATACAGTGTAATTATAATAACACGTTTCGTTTCCGACCAGAGGAGAACGCCCGATGAGCAATGTATCACGACCCCGCATAACACAGGACGTGGCCAAGTCGCGCTAAAGTACTGTAAAGCGCCATTACCGCCACCGAGAAGGCGTTCAGCAAAGGTGCTAATGCACAAGGGCAACAATCCCGACCGGTTCGCTCGGCCTCGACATTATGATCGGTAGGGATCTTCCGGTCGCCGCATCACCCAAATTGGGTTCCGGCGTAGAACCCTTTCCTGTTTGATTATTCCATTCGCCACAGATCCGGGTCGTTCGGCATACCGTTTCTCGCCACGAGCGCCGCGCCTGCCGGCGCGGTGCCGTCACTGACACGGCGGACCTGTGTTGGCGCCTGTGCCAGGCAATAGCGTAGGCGCTGCAGCACCGCTTCTATCACGTGGTCGTCTGCCTCACGAAGCAGCACCTGCTGCCAGCGCGTGGCGGCACGCCGCCACAGCCCCTGCGACTCCAGGCGAAGAGCCGTTTTATCAGCAGGCAAAGCAACATAAGGCGAAGTGTTACCACGACAATAATACTGCGCACCCATAGAATCTCTCCTTATCGAGGGTTATGCCAGAACCGCCAACATTTTCGGCTAGAGGTTTTACACTAAGGATATTGTGGTCAATTTGATTATATTATGGTCAAAAGCACCAAGCAGTTCATGCTTAGCTATCAAAAAAGCTGCTATAGCGTGTGTTTGAGTATTTGGCACATTTTTTGTATAACGTTAATGCTGGCGAAATAAAGCTGGTTAAATATTCTGAGTCATAACCGTTATGGAGAACATCATGTTTGGGAAAGCTGAAGACAAAGTAAAAGAAGTTGCTGGCGAAGCGCAGGAAAAATACGGTGAACTGACCGACGATTACGGGCACCAGGTAAAAGGAGCGGCCCGTAAAGTCGCGGCACAGGGGAGTCAGGCAGCTCAGGAGGCTGCTGAAGTCGTACGTGATAATGTGGAAAACAATCCATTTGCGGCGATCTCCATCGCTGCAGGCATTGGCTTACTCATTGGTCTGCTCATTGGCCGTAAATAAGATAAACGCGGGCGCAAAGCCCGCTTTTTCTGATAGCAGGTGCTTTACTATAATTTAAAGGAGTTAAAAATGAATATATTAAATATAGTTATCCTTTCTGCAACATTGGTATCCACAGGCGCTCTGGCCGAATCTATCAATGCTGAACATTTAAAAAACAAAGCAGGGCAGAAGGCTGAGCAGGCCACCAATCGTGCTGAAGAAACGACTCACAAGGCAAAAAACCGGCTTGAGGAGAAACAACTTCAGGCTGAAAACCGGCTCAAAAACGGCGGAGAAGCAACCGCGACAGATAAGGTAAAGGAAAACTCACAGAAAGCCTGGAACCGGACCAAGGAAACCACAGAAAAAGGCTGGAATAAAACAAAAGAAGCCGCTCAACAGGCGGGTGACGCGGTAAGCGAAAAAGTAGGCCATTAACTCGATTCCCCGGCCTGTCCGGGGATACCGGATTAAACTTCGCGTTAACCTCTCTGGGCTGCGATTTAAAAAACACGGCAGAGCCATTGCTCGCCGGTCAGTGATGAAGCACAGTGGCAAAGAAGCCCTGTCGGACAAAACAGAAGGACGCCGTTATGAGAAAAATGAATGATCCGCAGCGGGGCCCCTCCCGTGGCCTGATAGACACTATTCGCCGCGTATTTACCGCCCTTACCGGAACGCTGCATACCCGCCTGGAGCTTGTAGCCGTTGAGCTGGAAGAAGAGAAAAGCCGCATTACCCATCTCCTGATAATGGTGGGGCTGGCCCTTCTTTTCACTGCGTTTGGTATTATATCCCTTCTGGTGTTTATTCTGTTGTTAGCCTCACCGGAACATCGCCTCATGGTACTGGGGGGGGCTTCCGCTGTGTTTATTGTTCTCGCATTAGCTTCGAGCATTTTCATCAGACAAATAATTTCCCGTAGCAGTATATTGCCAGAGACCCGCAGACAACTCAGTAAGGATTTGAGCATTCTTAAGGGGGATGAAGCATGAATGTCAGGGAACTCAGGGAAAACCGTAAACAACAACTATTGCAACAAATAGCACAACAGCGACAGACATTGAGCCTGTTAAAGAGTGATTGGCTAAGACTGTCGGAACCCGTTGATCGCGGCTGGCAGGCATTATACCGTTGCCGGGCTTTTATCGTTCCCGGTATCGGGATAGCCGCCCTGTATGCGCTCAAATCTAAACCACGTCGTCTGATCATATGGCCACGCAGAGCTGTGGCCGCATGGGGGGCAATGAAATTTATTCGTCAACGGATCCGCCTGTTCAGATAACAAGACAAGAGGCTGGTTTAGGTTCTCGCGCTCCATGATTGAACCACCGCCCCTAGTCTGTTTCAGCCTTCGAAAAATCTGGGGTTCCCATGTAGAACCCCCTTATTATCGCCTTCAGCCAGCTGCCTACGCTTTCGCATTATTTGCCAAACGCCCGTTCACGAGTTTCCAACTCCTCATCGCTGGCCAGTAACCCGTCAACTGAGACATCCCTGTCTTTCCAGGCCAACAATGACCTGATGTCGTCAGAGCGTCGTTGACGATGCGCTTTGAGCATGTTGCGCCGCCGGGCGTTGTCGGCCATTGCCTTGCGCGCCAGTTCGCCGCGCGCCTTCAACATGGCCAGGTACAGCCGGTATTCCTGTTTATCCATGCCATGATTTCCTTATTGGGGGTGGATGGGTCGTGCCAATTTGATATTGGGAGTAGTCGTCTCATCCGGGGCGTATTGACGTTTAGGATGAGATCGACTTTCCAGAGTTTGCACGAACCATATTAACCTCATCATTTTTCAATTACAGCAGGATCTGAGCTATATCCAGAAGCCTTTTCAGCATCCCTTACCTGCTCCCGCAAAGATTTATTAGGGGTTTCAGGACAACCTACAAGAACTAACGTAAAAATAAACATCAGCGTAAATCGTAAAATTGCCAGGCTGTATTTACTCACCAGGCTTTCCTTAATTGATTAAAAGAACAAAGCACGCTCCAAACCTATTCCATTAAAGTTAGTTACATCTTTTTATATGAGAATCCCTCTATAAAAAGTAGTTTCTTAGACTGCATCTTAATGGTTGGGTGGTGGGTGTAACATTTAAATAACTATAGATACCAATCAATTCTGTTGATTAATGAAGACCCTTGTTACAAGGGTCTTCATTAAAAAATAACACTGTTACTTAACTAATTTATTTTACTTCTATCCTCTTGACTTCATTATGGGATCTCTGAAATTTCTTTCACTTCAGACTGGTTAATTTGCTGTTTGACGCCATTAGCATCGGTGTAGCCTACCAAGCCTGCGTTGGTTTGGGCCGGTTTAACTTTACTGACTATAGTACGGCCGTCATGTGTATAGATGGCATAACTTGAACGTGTGCATCCCGATAGGGCCATGATGGAAAAAATGACGGTCGCAGCGTACATTAGCGATTTTCTCATAAGTCTCTCCTTAACTGCATGAACATAGCTAAAATTGCACTCAATCTGATTAGGTCTCTTGGTAACGCTAAACCAGCCTCAGCTTCGAATATGACGGGCATTCGTCTTTACGCCCCACAATCCGGCCAACGCACTGATGATTGCACCAAGAAGCAAGGCAAAGAATGACCACAGAGCCGCACGCGCCAATGCATCTGCAGCTGCAGCAGCCTGCTCACGGGCTTCCTGTTTAAGCTCGGCATACTTTTGCTTCGCCTCATTAATTTTCGCTTCAGCTTCATCGAGACGTTGCTTAACGATTTGAGCTGTTTTTTCTTTAGTATCGATCAAGTTAGTGACTGTTTTATCAACCTCTGCAGGAGTCATGTCGGTGTTTTCACTCAGCGCTTTTTTCAATGAGTCCTGGTTGACATCCTGAGTAATTGCATCCGCACGCTTTTTCAGCTTACTAATCAGTTTCTGCATGATAGCGTCATTGCTATCAGGCTGGTTGAAGAAAGCCTTAATCGCATCACTCAAATCCGCTTTAGCACCATCAAGCTGCTGCTGCATAAATTCTGGCTGCAACGAAGGTATATCGCTCTTTTTCAATGCTGCTACCACATCCGATTTTAGGTTTTCCGGCTCAAGTTTTGTGTCGATGTCCAGCTGGTCAAAGAGATTTTTTCCCACATTTGCCACTCCGGAAGCACCGTTTCCAAGCGCAGAGCCTGCACCTGAAAGCAGGCTACCTGAGGTAGAAGCTATGGCGCCGAGCGCATTACCAGTCATCTTAACGGCTGAGCCAACCAACAAGGTTCCCAGAACTGCAGCAACAATGAGCGCTGTAGCCCACACCAGAAAGCCATGAATGAGACCATCATTTGCTGCCAGACGACCGGCGACGAAAGCGCCGATGGCAAGACTGACAATAATCGAGATTGCAGACCAGACGGCAACGGTGGTTCCCGCTCCATTTACCGGATCGTCCGAAGCCGGGTCAACAATGGAAAGCCCAAGACTTGTACCCAGCGTTGACAACAGTAATGACACGGCCAATACAGTGATCACACCGCCTATTACGCTACCCCATGATATTTTTTTTTCAACAACCATCCCATTTTCCATTTTCATTTACGATCCTTTTCATGTTGTTAACATTGTGTTAAGTTTGCTGAAAGAGATGCCACAGTCTCAATCGAGCCATAACAAACATAGCAATAATAATCAGTTATGCCAAATCTACGGAGGAAAATTATTACTTCAAATGCTATAACAATGAATAGTACTTAAAGAGAGAATTTAACCTCGCCGTTATTTAATATAAAACTTAATTTTCCATTCCAAAATTCCGCAAGAAAAACCGCGTGAGGATCTATACCAGCGTCCTTTAATTTACAGGCAAGCCATGCTTCATCTTTCTCTATCGAACTGAGTTCAGCAATCCTGGCCTTACCATCTTTCATTACGATAACTGAAGGCATCTTGGCGTCATCGCATACAACCGTTATTTGACCATTTGGCTCTATCTGCGCATAAGTGACTTCCTGGAAGGATGGGATCCCTTGCGCATGAAGCTGAGAGGAGACATTCAATATATCAATTTTATTTCTTTTACTCGAAATGGCATCAATAAGAAAGCGACCCTCTTTGATGATCGGTATTGGCTGACCTATAGTAACAGTGCGAAAAAAGTGTATGCGCTTACTTAATGCATTCAATAACGAGATAAGAAATACGCCGATAAAGAGTACCAGTACATATTGATGCATAGGTATTGAATCGCTATAGATCACACCACCAATAATTCCACCCAGCACGAAATTGCCGATGAAGTCTACGGGGGTCATCTGGGAAAGCTGAGTTTTACCCGATAGATTTAGATGAGTAATTACAATAACAAAACCTATTATAAACTTAACAAGTGTATAACCATAGTATTCCATAACGACAATCCTGTTGATCCTCATTGGTAGGGCTCCCTTAAATGAGAGCCCAAGTTAGTACTACTTTAGCCAGCAATTTCCTGTGCTACGCTTTCTCTGGACCAAATACGATGTCCTTTCATAGCATTACAAAATGCCTCAGCCAAATCCGCAGCCTTATCCCCCACGATAATACCTTCATCTGGTTTGGGCAACGGCAATGCATCATATAGCTTAAACGCTTTACCTTGCAGCCCTATCGCTTTCAGATGTTTAAATGCTTGGATCACGTAATGTTTGGCGTTGCCGTTTTTCATCAAGGAGTCAATGCTGCCTTCTCCTTCCGGTATGATAACGGCATCCACCATCACAGATGGATTGCCTTCTATGGTACCGTCGACCTCTATTTCATTATCTTGCAGAGAAGTTATTCTACCTAAGTGCGGAGCAAAAACCTTTCCATGAATACCATGTTTTTTAAGGGTTTTCATAATATTATCAATAGATTCCCCACAAACACCATCGGCAGCAAGAATAGCCACTTGGCGTGATTTGAGTATCTGATGATGCCCATCGTACATACTTAATGAACGATCTTTAGATATCCCGTTGACGGGGCCAGGTAATGGATGCTTCAGTTGTTCTTGGCTCAATCTTATGCCAAGATTATCAGCGACAGATTGGGCCAACTGGTGATCAATATAAGTAAGTTGATCAACCACACGTTCACGTATCCAAGGGCGCACAACCTTACCCAATTCGAAACTGAACCCTCCGACAATATGATTTTGTTCCACTTTGGTTTGGCTCAGCCAAAATAGACGTGGCTGAGAATAGAAGTCAACAAAAGTGCTACTCCTTCTGCGGGTCTTTTCACCATTTATTGGTTGCGGGTAGGTTGCAAACCCGCCCTTTGCCGGGGGGGGTTCTCTTGGCCAATTGTTATTTATAGAGTTAGGCTCGTAATTGGCTGTTCCAGAAATGCTCATACGATGCATCCCATCACGCTGATGGTTGTGGA
>NZ_JBSEYF010000016.1:0-19743 GCF_053627655.1 Serratia sp. 121840015-1 | reverse complement strand
TTTTCTCGCAGAATAAAGTCTTCAAGCAAGGTTGAGCCGCGAGTTCCTGACTTTAGTGAATTCTGATTATCGGAAATCTTCACGCCCTGATTCGTACGCAGCGACTCTCCCTGAGGATCAGGCCGAAATTTATCTAACTGTTTGAGCTTCTCGTTTCTATTCTTAGGTGTCTTATCAGAACCCGGCATCATGGGTTCCGCTCCCGGGGGACTTATACTCGCAAGGGGTTTAATTACCTTCTCGACGGGTGCAGTATCTTCATAGTGTGGTTCAACTGTAGAGATTGTCTTATCATTACTTCCGTTAGAAGTAAAATCAGTTTTGTTTTTCTTCATCACTAAAACCTCCATTCAAATAAAAACAATTAGTTAGGAGCAATCAAGCATTAACCACACCTACAGCATAGTTAATACATTATGGACTTGGTAGTTTTTTACGCATCATACAACGCAACGAAAGCAAAAAATTAACGTAAAATTAACATTAATTTAAAAGGTTTAATTTTTAAATATTCTACGGAGGTTATGGTCAGAGCTTAAGGTTTCAGAAATAAGGTGGCGTTACGCAAAAATGCCGCATCATATATTCCATAAATCGAGATCTATTGACTTAAGTAAAAATTGCAGGCAGGTAAAGAGGGGCTTTTAGAAGATTGGCGTAGCAGGCGCGCATATCAGTTATAACCTTAATGGCCAACCGATTGAATTGTTAGTACCAAAAGTATCGAACCATATATTGGTGCTAAATAGTGAGCTGCTGACCGAATGTGCGGCAACCGCCCCATGAAAAAAAATCCTTCGCCCCATGATGCCACTTTCCGGCAATTTCTGACGCAACCTGAGATACCCCGCGACTTCATGGACATCCATCTGCCGGCCATAAATCGCTGCCACTGGTCATACCGGTACTTTCTATACCGGCAAACGCAGCCCATACCCGTACCCGACCAACTGGCTACAGGAGTTTGATGATCCGGCGCTGGCCGGGAAACTGTACACCGGCGATTTTCTGCTGGTTGATGTGACGGTCATTCCCGACGAAGAGATTATGGGCCACCGCAGCATGTCCGCCCTGACCCTGCGGCAGAAACATATCCGTCAGCGCGATCTGCGCCAGCATCTTGACTACCTCTTTCGCTCCTGCAGCGGCAAGCTGGCCGCTCAGTCCGTCCTGTTCCGGCTCACCTACGCCTCTGAAACCCTGAAAGACCAGGGCTGGGACAATTATCTGCTGGACGCGAAAGAGTGGAAGTCCGGCGTCGTGCCGGTACCGTCACAGCATAACGGATTCTACGTCGTAAAAGCGGCGCCGAATGCCGCTTTTGCCCAGGACGGTCCCATATCCGCCCCCGGTGCCGCGCCACTCACAATCAGGACGTTATCCACAAATTTGGGGGATAACCTGTGCGCATCGTCGGTAAAAATATTCACCTCAAAATGAGGGGCTTGTGCCCGTCGCGCGGTTGACCTCGCCATAGCCCCTTGCCATTCCTCGTCGGTTTTATATTATACTGGTTATGCATACAGTATAATTATAATAACACGTTTCGTTTCCGACCAGAGGAGAACATAAAATGAGCAATGCATCACACACTCGCACACCGCAGGACACGACCACCACGCAGGAAAGTCGCGCCAAAGCCCTGCAAAGCGCCATCACCGCCATCGAGAAAGCGTTCGGAAAGGGTGCCATCATGCGCCTGGGCGACAACCACGGCATGGCCGTAGAACGTATCCCGACCGGCTCGCTCGGCCTCGACATCGCACTCGGCGGCGGCCTGCCGGTCGGCCGTATCACCGAAATCTACGGCCCCGAGTCGTCCGGCAAGACCACCGTCGCCCTGTCGGTCATTGCCTGCGCCCAGCGCGCCGGGCTGCAGTGCGCCTTTATCGATGCCGAGCACGCGCTCGATCCGCGTTACGCGCAGCAGCTGGGCGTCGATATCGGTGAACTCCTCATCTCCCAGCCCGACACCGGCGAGCAGGCGCTGGAAATCTGTGACACCCTGGTGCGCTCCGGCGCCGTCGGGGTGGTGGTGGTCGATTCCGTCGCCGCCCTGGTGCCGAAAAACGAACTGGAAGGGGAGATCGGCGACGCCCAGATGGGCCTGCAGGCCCGCATGATGAGCCAGGCGATGCGCAAGCTGAAGGGCAGCATCAACACCACCCGCACGGTGGTGATCTTCATCAACCAGCTGCGCATGAAGATCGGCGTGATGTTCGGCAACCCCGAAACCACCGCCGGCGGCAACGCCCTCAAGTTCTATGCCTCGGTGCGTCTCGACGTGCGTGGCGCCGGCAACGTCAAGGAAGGGGAGACCATCATCGGACGGGATACCAAGGTGAAGGTGGTCAAGAACAAGGTCTCGCCGCCGTTCCGCCAGGCACAGTTCCGGCTGCTGTTCGGCGCCGGCATTTTCCGCGAGGGAGAGGTGCTGGATCTGGCCGTCGACGCCAAATATATCCTCAAGACCGGCGCCTGGTACGAGTATCAGGGGGAGAAAATCGGCCAGGGGCGCGAGAAGGCCGCCGGCTGGCTGCGCGACCGTCCCGACGTGGTGGCCACATTGACCGCGCAGCTGCGCACGCACTACCTGCAGGCGGCGCTGCCGGCCGCGGCTTCAGCCGACGCGGACACGCCCCCGGATGACGATGCCTGGCAGAGCACGCCGGAGGCCGTGTGATGCCGGTTCGCCTCTATGACGCCGGCGTGCCCTGCGGGTTTCCGTCGCCGGCGCAGGACTACCTCGAGCAGCGCCTGTCGCTGGACGACATCTGTATCCGGCACCCGGAGAGTACCTACCTGGTACGCGCCGAGGGCCTGTCGATGCAGGACGCCGGTATCCTCGACGGCGATCTGCTGGTAGTGGAGTGTTTCTATCGGGCACAGCACGGCGACATCGTCATCGCCGCCGTCGATGGCGAGTTCACCTGCAAGCGCCTGCAGCTGCTGCCCCGGCCAATGCTGTTGCCGGCCAATCCGGCCTTTGCGCCCATTCCGCTCGGTGACGACATCGAGACCGTGATATTCGGCGTGGTGCACCACGCCATTCACACGCTGTAACCCGGCCCCGGTTATCGCCATCTGTCCATTCCGCAAAGCCCGGAGAATCCCGCCATGTTTGCCCTGGTTGACGTCAACAGTTTCTACGCCTCCTGCGAAACCGTCTTTCGCCCCGATCTGCGCGGCCGGCCGGTGGTGGTGCTGTCCAATAATGACGGCTGCGTCGTCGCGCGCAGCCGCGAGGCGAAAGCCTGCGGCATCAAGATGGGGGAGCCGTGGTTCAAGGTCAAAGCGCAAGCTGAACAGCTAGGATTAATAGCATTTTCAAGTAATTACGCGTTATAGTAAGTTAAGTGGAATGCAACATGTGATCGCCAACACTCAACGTGTTCTCACATCAACGGTGAATGCCAATGACCAGACGTCTGCTTTCCACTCACAGCATGCTCTTTGTCGAACAATGGCTGAAGATCCTGGCTGACTTGGGGCGAGCGCCAGCCACGATACTCGCCTACCGCCAGGCGCTGGCACATTATTTACGTCACTGTGAGGCGCAGGCGCTGCGGCCCGAGTCCGCGCGCTTTGAGGACTTTTCCGCCTATCTTCGTCCGCAGTTGCCGGGAATGGCGCACCCCGTCGCCAGCGCCACCTTGCAGCTGCGGATCTCCGCCATTCGCCTCTGGTACGATTTCCTCTTCTATCAGGGAAACTGTGAGAGTAACCCGGTGCCACGTACCCTGCAGCCCGCCACAGGCTTCAGTGCACGGGGATTGGTGCCACGCATCGTCAAACTGCCCCGCATTCCGGATGATCCGGGCTGGTTTTCCCTGCTCGGACAGGCGGCACATGCTTCGTTGCGCGACCGTCTGATGCTGGCGCTGGCCTATTATGGCGCCCTGCGGCGGGCCGAAGTGACCGCCCTCGGGATAGACGACCTGGATCCGGGTCACCGCTTGATCCGTATCCGGGCGGAAACCACCAAAAGCCGGCGCGAGCGCGTGGTGTGCTACAACCCGGCCGTGACCCCGATGCTGGCGGCACACCTGCAGCAACTTCGACGGGAAGGGCATACCGGCGGCGCGCTGTTTCGTTCGGTGTCAGACCGTAACCACGGCCTCCCCCTGAGCATCTGGAGCTGGAACAAGACGGTGCGGCGTTGGGCTGCACAGGCCGAATTGCCGGATTTTTCAACGCATACCTTCCGTCATCTGCGCCTGACGCACCTCGCCCGGGCCGGCTGGCGGCTGCACGAAATCGCCGCCTATGCCGGCCACCGCGATCCCCGCACCACCCAGATATACCTGCACCTGTCCGGTACCGATTTGTCGGCCAAAATGGCCGGGGCGATCGCGGAGCAGGACCGGCGCGTCGCCAGCCAGGTGTTTGGCTGTCCGGAGGTGTCCCATGCCGACTGAAAATCGCCCCCCGGTGATCTGGCAACCCTTTGAGCGGGCGGCCTACCGCCTCGACGATACGTTGTCAGAAGAAGACCGCCGGGCTATCAGCACCGCTCACGGGCGCACGCTGTATCAGCAGCGCCGACCTGTCCCGCCGTTATTGCAGCCGCTGGTCGATATTGCCCGGCGCAGCGGGGCGAGCGGGCGGATAGTCCGGTTGACCATCCAGGCTATCCTGGCCGAAATGGCCCGCCTGAATATGCCCTGTCACCGCTGGACGGCAGAGCGCTGGCAGGCGATGTATCAGCATCGGCGGCTGAGCGGGCCGTTGCTGGCGGCGTTTGCCTTCCACCTGAGCGATGTGCCACTCCCGCTGCAGGACGCGCGCTGTCGGCAACCGCTGTGTTATGCCCGCGCCGTATTTGGCCAGGATATTTGTCAGCAGGAATGGCAGCGTTTGCTGGCGGTGTTGGTCAGCCTGGGCTATTCACGCCGCACGCAAGAGATGTTCCTGTCCGCGGTGCTGAGTCTGCTGATGCTGGAAAACGGCGACCCGCGGCTTGAGAGTTTTACCGAGGCACTGCTGACACGCGGTCAGCAGCACCGAACGGAAGGGATAGCCAGAGCCGTGGGGAAAGTGTCTCATGGGCTGGCGGCGATGGGCATTCTGACCCGCCCGTTGCGCATGCGGGGTTACATCGGCTGGCGGGAGAAAAACACCGACGGCATCGCACCGGAGTGGGCAACCTGGTGCCGGCGCTGGCGGGAAACGTCCGTGCTGCGCCCCAAGACCCGCGAGTCCAGCTACAGTTTTATCCTGCGTATTGGTTTGTGGCTGGCCCGGGAACACCCGCAGATCCGCGAGCCCAAAGACTGGACCATCAGCATCTGCGCCGATTTTATCGCCGCGCTGGCTCGGCTCAACGTGGATGAACTCTCCCTGGCATCATCACCACGCCGGCCCGTTTCATCGCGTGGCGACCAGCCGATGAAGAGCAACTCCCGGGCGTCCTTCCTGTATGCCCTGCGGCGTTTTTTCATCGACTATGAACTCTGGGGCTGGGGACGGTTGCAATTCAGCCCCTATCGCCATCTGGCCACGCCCAACACCCCGACCTTCAGCCGCGGCATCAATCCCCGGGTGATCGACGACCCGGTCTGGCTCCGCCTGATTTGGGCCAGCCTCAATCTGCGGCCGGAGGACATGCTGACCGGTATCCATTACCCGTTTGCCATGCACCAGGCCATGGCGGTTATCTGGACGCACGCCGGCCTGCGGCAGAATGAGATCCTGCGGCTGGCGACCGGGTGCGTGCAGCCGCAGGGAGAGGATATCGTCCACGAAGACGGCACTCGCATTCCGGCCGGTACCCTGTGCTACCTGAACGTCCCCGCCGGCAAAACATCAAAAGCCTTTGTCAAACCGGTGGCGGCGGTGGTGAAAAAATATGTCGACTTATGGCTGCAGGAACGCCCGGCTGAGCAGGCGGCGCTGCGCGATGAGCGTACCGGCGAAAAAGTCTGCTACCTGTTTCAGTTCCGCGGCAGACAGGCCGGCCGCGCGATGCTGAACAACACCCTGATCCCGATATTGTGCGCCCGCGCCGGCGTCCCCTGCGAGGACAGCCGGGGGCGCATCACCAGCCATCGCGGACGGGCATCCGCGGTGACGGCATTGGCCAGTGTGCCGCAGGGCATGACATTGCATGAGCTGATGGAATGGTCCGGGCACAGCTGCCCACGCTCGACGCTGCACTATATTCGCCTCCGCCCGACCCGGCTGGCGGCATCTTTCGTCAAGGCCGACAAAATATCCCACATGATTGGCGTACTTATCGACCACGACAGCCAGGCGATGACCGAAACGGGCCCGGCCTTGTATTACGATCTGGGCGAGCTTTACTGCACCAATCCGTTCTGGAGCAGCTGTCCGCATCGCATGGCCTGCATCGGCTGTGATTTCAGCCTGCCGAAAAGTAGCGCAAAGGCCGTAGCACTGGAAAGTCGAACCTCCATTCGGCGCTATCTGGAAGAGGTACCCCTGACGCCCGATGAACAGGCCATCGTCGCAGGGGACATCGAAAAACTGGACACATTCATCCACAAAGTTCCCGACACACCGGCGACCGATTGAAGGCCGTGGTTAAAAAATCACTGACTTTGACTTGCGTCGCAACCTACATCCTTTAATCTCTGAGGGTTATATTCCCCGCCGCTTGCGGCGAACTACCCTGTAGTTGACTGTGGTTTTGATACCCCGCTGCTTGCGGCGGGGTTGTTCATTAATAATGGTTATCATTTTCGTTTATGCGGGGCGGGGGAAGCGGCCGATTGGCTTGGGCTACCCGGCTTGTCCCAGGCAGCACCGAGTTTTATCGTGCCCTTTCTCATCATCCATGGATTATTGAAAATAAGCACCAGGAAGTGACTCTACAATCAAAACTGCAAAGTTTTTTACATGATGAACTGTAGAACGCTAAAAGCGTTATACATGCGCGTTCACCGACGAGGAGAAGCATCGTGCGGGATGACTTTTTATTTTGAGATAAAACAGAATGTTTAACATTTGTTCATAAATATATAAGTACATTTCACAGTGTAAGATTTGTGCGGTGGTGTAGAACTACCAGGCGATGATGCTAACGTGCGATTTTAAACTTACCTCTCCTCTGTTTTAAGGATAAGACATGAAAATTCAATTCCGTTCGGTGCTGTGTGCTTCGCTAAGTTGCCTGTTTTTTCCTGCCGCCGTGCTGGCCACCGGGAACATTTACCAGGAGTCCGGGCGCCCTGGCGTGCCGGACTCCTGGCTGACCCCCGAATTTAGCCGCCAGTGGGGACTGGGGGCAATTAACGCACAGTATGCCTATGCCCGGGGGTATACGGGCGAAAGCATTACTATTGGTATTTTTGATGAGTCAGTATTCCCACATCCGGAGTTTGACGGGAAACTCAATAAGGTCGATGCAGGCGACCCCTACAATTTCTCAGGTATCTCGGATTTCCCACAGTTCGGTGATTTTATTTTTGGTGACCATGGGACGCATGTGGCAGGGATAACGGCCGCGGCCCGTAATGGCCAAGGAATGCATGGGGTGGCGTATAATGCCGGGCTAATCTCAGCTAAGTTTTTAAATTCAAATAACAATTACTTTGACACACTGATACAAAGCAATGCGCGCATTTTCAATAACAGCTGGGGTCCGGTTATTCCAATCCATAAGGATGGTGATGGCAAGCCTATCTTCCTGCCCAACGGCAGACCATTCTACGTCCAGTTCACCAAGGAGGATTCGCTCAATGCGTTTTCATCGGACGATATCGCTGCCATTGATAAATTAAGCCAAAGCCCGATACCGTCATCAAACATGGACTCGCTCAATAAGCAGTATGCCGCGTTGTTGCGTGCGGCACGCGCCGGGAAATTGATTGTCTTTGCAGCAGGGAATTACAATAACTATAATGAGCCCGTACTACAGCCCTCAATTCCTTATTTCTTCCCGGATACATTAAATAATTTCATCATTACCGCTAATCTGACCAAAGATGACGAGTTACATACGTCCTCCACACGCTGTGGATATACCGCAAGTTATTGTCTGTCTGCCCCTGGCAGCGATATTTACAGCACGACAGCGCAAACGGACTATGTGCTCTACGGCAAGACAGGTGAAAAGAAGGTGATACCTACATACGGGGAAAAAACAGGAACATCAATGGCTGCGCCGATGGTTTCAGGAGCGGCGGCAGTACTCATGCAGCGATTCCCTTACATGACGGCATCTCAAATAGCGAGCGTGCTGCTCACAACCGCTACTGACCTGGGGGAAAAGGGAATAGATGCAGTATACGGCTGGGGAAAACTGAATTTACGCAGTGCAATTGAGGGCCCTAAAATGTTTGTCACTGCAGCAGATATCCCCAAAGATGTCTATGTCGAGGGCTCCTATAAGCAAACGCAATTTATCGCCAACATCCCTGGCGTTGGAGCTGTCGTTGAGCCAGGCACCAGCAATCAACGTGTTTGTAGCGGTGTCGAATGTGGTTATGATACTTGGACAAATGATATTGCCGGACACGGTGGTTTAACCAAAGTGGGGGCGGGTACCTTGGCATTAACCGGTGAAAACACCTACCTCGGACCCACCTTGATTAATCAGGGCGCATTGATCGTTAATGGTTCTGTTTCTTCTGACGTTAGCGTGCAAAGCAGTGGCATGCTTGCTGGCAGCGGCACGGTCGGTTCGCTGACCGCCCGCCGCGGCGGCACCGTGGCGCCGGGCAACTCGATTGGCACCCTGAACGTGGCCGGCAACGTCAGCTTCGAGCCGGGTTCGCGCTACGCGGTGGAAGTGGGCCCAAACGGCCAAAGCGATCGTATCCAGAGCCGCGGAGCGGCGACGATCGGCGGCGGCGAGGTGGCGGTGACGCTGGAAAACAGCCCCAACCTGCTGACGCAAAGCGAGGTGCGCAGCCTGCTGGGCCAGCAGTACACCATTCTGAGCGCGCAGCAGGGGGTGAGCGGGCAGTTTGACGCGGTGGCGCCGAACTACCTGTTCCTCGGCACCGGGCTGAGCTACCAGCCGACCGGGGTGACGCTGAGCGTCGGGCGCAACGGCACGAGCTTCGCCAGCGTGGCGCAGACGCCGAACGAGCGGGCGGTGGCGGCGGCGGCGGATGCGCTGGCGGCGGGCAACCCGGTGTACGAGAGCCTGCTCGGCAGCGGCACGGCGAGCGAAGCGCGGCAGGCGTTCCGTCAGCTGTCGGGGCAAATCCATGCGGATATCGCGTCGGCGCTGGTGAACGACAGCCGCTACCTGCGTGAGGCGCTGAACGGGCGTCTGCGTCAGGCGGAAGGGCTGGCGAGCTCGTCGGCCATCAAGGCGGACGAGGACGGCGCCTGGGCGCAGCTGCTGGGGGCGTGGGACCACGCGTCGGGCGACGCCAACGCTACCGGCTATCAGGCCTCGACCTACGGGGTACTGGTGGGGCTGGACTCGGCGGCGGCGGCCGACTGGCGGCTGGGGGTGGCGACCGGCTACACCCGCACCTCGCTGCACGGCGGCTACGGGTCGAAGGCGGACAGCGACAACTACCACCTGGCGGCGTACGGCGACAAGCAGTTCGGGGCGCTGGCGCTGCGTGGCGGGGCGGGCTACACCTGGCACCGCATCGACACCAAACGGTCGGTGAACTACGGGATGCAGTCGGACCGTGACACGGCGAAGTACAGCGCGCGTACCGAACAGCTGTTCGCGGAAGCGGGCTACAGCGTGCGGGGCGAGTGGCTGAACCTGGAGCCGTTCGTCAACCTGGCGTACGTGAACTTCGAAAACAACGGCATCGCGGAAAGCGGCGGCGCGGCGGCGCTGCGCGGGGATAAACAGCACACGGATGCGACGGTGTCGACGCTGGGTCTGCGTGCGGACACCGAATGGCAGGTGAGCGCGGGCACGACGGTGGCGCTGCGCAGCGAGCTGGGGTGGCAACACCAGTACGGCGGGCTGGAGCGAGGCACCGGGCTGCGGTTCAACGGCGGCAACGCGCCGTTCGTGGTGGACAGCGTGCCGGTCTCGCGTGACGGGATGGTGCTGAAGGCGGGGGCGGAAGTGGCGGTGAACGAAAACGCCACGCTGTCGCTGGGCTACGGCGGGCTGCTGTCGCAGCACCACCAGGACAACAGCGTCAACGCCGGCTTCACCTGGCATTTTTGACATATGATGCAAAGGTGCTTTGCAACTTCGTGTGCTGATGTTGCAAAGTACCAACTGTTACCAGCAGATAATGTGTATTAAATAGCGGAAAATTGCGGTTAAATACACAATTTCTGTAAATTATATATTGAAGCTTTTTATAGAGCGAATGCCACTAAAGTGGCGTTGAAAGACGGGCGGTTTTACTAAGATTCTGCTAGCTAAAGTATATATTAACTTGTTGGGGGTGGTAATATTTAAGTCAAGTGTTCTGAAAGAAGGTGTGATAATCAGAGGTTTATTTTAAAAAGGCTTTCTTTTTAACATGTCAGCTTCTTTATTGTAATTTGGTGCAGGTGCAGGTGCAGGTGCAGGTGCAGGTGCAGGTGCAGGTGGTGAGGCTTATAAGTTATAAAATTGAATGTCAAGCATGAGGTTTTATTCCGAGGGCATGTGTGTTATGCAATTACCGTTTGGCCGAGGCTGCAGTAGTAGTCATGTAGAAGTAATGTATTATGGCGGGGCAATGAGACGCAATGACGTCTCATTGCCTTTTAATTACTACAATTTTACTTTATCATAGATATGGATGCAGCTGTTTTCATAAGATGTGCCTGGAGTCCATTCACCATCTGTCAGTACAATATTATTTATTCCAAATGCAGACAGGCCATCAATTGTGTAGCTCCAGCCTTCACAGTTAATGCTGTGTGCTTTAAGCATATCAAGATGATTAAAAGCAATTTGCCCGTATACAGTAGACTTTTGATTGACATTGATTTTTTTAAAAAAAGCCGTTTCAATTTCAATAAGCCCGGTAAGTGTCTGGATAAATCTTTCTCTATCATCCTTTTCTTTTGGGACAATGTCGTCATTAAACTGTTGTGTTGCCCCACCATGCCATCCCAATTGGCTGAACTTTGAAATGTATTTGGTTTTTCCTGCTGGGAAAATGTAATTTGCACAAGAGGAGAAACAATAATCTTGAACCTGAATATTCCACTTTTTATCGAACACTAGTTCACCTAACTTCATACCAGGAACAATATCACCTCCACGACTGTTAATGACAAGGGTAGAAATATCTAAATTAGCCAAGGCGTGAACTTTTTCATATCCAGACTCGCTAATATCACCTGAATAAAATATCTTATTACCTGATGTAAATACTTTTAGCTCATCTTCTTTTTTTGTGGAACCGTTTTCATTGTCACAAGCCGATACTGCCATTGTGATTATAGCTATTGATAGAGGGATTAATGCTTTCGCCATGATTCCATGCTCCGGGTTATGCAAGAGATTATAGGTTATAGTACTCTTCCAATATCACACAGTAAAAAAATAGTTCTGTTTCAGATTTGTTTAAATATGAGCGATGCCACAGTTTCAATACTATTAATGTTAATAAAAAACGCATCTCTCTTAGTGGCCTACGTTAAGAGCGTGCTTCTACAGCGCTAATTAAATCACTAAGTGTAAGGCAAGGAGGTTAGTAATATTAAATATCAAGTAAAATTCTTAAAAATCCCGTTTCTTATTTGACTTCGCTTCATTAATGGTTATGATTATTAGTTGTGCAATTAAATCAAGGAGGCTCAGGTGAGCGAATCAGAAACTAACAAGTCAAAAATCGAAGTTCTTAATGATTATCTCTCTCAATTAAAAGAGATGAAGCATTATGCGCAAAGCAATATTGAAAAATTATCTGCGCAGTGGTTGGCTTTTGATCAAGGTGAATACAAAGATAAGACTAAATCAGAAAATATAAATAAAATAATTAGCAAGCAAAGCGACTGTCTTGATGAAATTTGTCTGGTTATTGAGGATTTTGAAATACAGATAAATAAAGATAGCGATTAAACTTAACCCTCATCAATATTACTATCAGGCCGTTATTCTTGAATGCGGCCTTTAAACTAAGAGTGTCATCATGAGAAAATATGTCGTTGCTTTAGCAATAACTTTAACACTAACCTCTTGTGTGTCACCGCAGGAGCAGTTAGATCTTGACCGAAGAACGTGCCTTTCCTACGGATACAGAGATAGTTCAGAAAAACTGGCAGACTGTATTAAGGATTTGCAAATGCAAAGAAAAAACTTTGACAATGAGATTTTTATTAATAAGTCAAAAGGCTTGGATAAAAAGAGCTAAGTGAATTTTAAAATAAAAAAGTTCGATAAGTTCCAAAACCTGCCAGGTGTTGCAAGTGAAAGTTACTCTGCTTTCGTTTTACGGCTTATCATCTTACAGCTGCACCACCATACTGACATGTTTAAGAGATTCTTCTTAAAGTAGTAAAATCCAGGTAAGATAAAGATTATATTTGATTTTTCTTTTTGGTCTCATTATATTGGTTGTGACATTTTTCCAGTTGGCGGGGCCAAATTGAGAATTGAAAAAAAGAGAAAGTACCTTACTGAGGATGAAGTGAGGCAGGTAATAAGGGCATCTCAAATGAGCAAGCATGCTGTGAGGAATGAGTGCCTGATTCAGCTGTGCTTTCTTCATGGTTTTCGCGTTAGTGAGATTGGGAAGTTGAAATTATCGGATGTAAACCTCTGTCGTGGTATTATTCATGTTGACCGATTGAAAGGCGGACTGTCCACAACTCAACCCCTGCTTGAATGTGAAAAAAAAATTATTGAAAGATGGCTTGAGATAAGGAAACAGCTCAACGGGAGTGACTCTAAATGGTTGTTTATATCACAAAAAGGTAAAGCACTATCACGACAGCAGATATACAATATAATAAAGAGGTGTGGTATTCTTGCCGGTTTAAATTTCCCGCTTCATCCGCACATGTTGAGGCACTCATGTGGTTTTGCTCTTGCTAACACTGGGGCTGATACACGCCTGATACAAGATTATCTTGGGCACAGGAATATACAACATACAGTTCTGTATACTGCCAGTAACTCAGGCCGTTTCTCTGGTGTTTGGGATATGAGTTTATATTTGAACTAATTTAAACTGCAAATCTTTATCCGGTTTTTTAAAATTAAACTAGCTAAATTTGCCTGCCTAAAATGTCAATAAACTTCTGCATCATAATTGACGTGACGCTACTCGTCAGTTTTCGACTCGTATGCCAGCGCATCTAGGTGCGCTGGCATACGAACTGAAAAATCACCAACGGTTTAAAAAAATCAATTATGATAATACTCATCTCAATCATTGAAGTCTATCGACAGTTTTTTATCACTCTCTGGTTTTCATATTATAAATAGCGATTATGGATATCTATTCTCTAGATTCATGCAGATATACTGCAGAACCTATAAATTTCGAAAAACGCTCACACCATATCTGAACAGTAGTGAATTCATTGACGTTAACGCTGTCAGGAATGCTTTTTCGGAAGTTACCAAAATTTTTAAGCTCTCCAATAAGCACTGCCTCTTTTTTCATTTCTAAAAAGGAGTTTTTATCTACAGCTTGTGCTTTGGTCAGATAAATTTTGTAGTCCGGGCCAGGAGCTACTTGACCCCTGAACGCGATTTCACTGTCCGTTACATAAAGTTCACCTTCCGCCCAGTGAAATACATCGCTGCCTTTCTGATTACGATTAAATTCACCCTTATATTTTGCAAGCTTCTTCACATCATTAATTTCATTTAGCGAGGCATTTTCTTGGGCAGTCAGTATCGGCAGTAGATAGATTCCTAAACCAGTACCCGCTCCCAGAAAAGTCAGGTGTGACATAAGCAAAAAAACTTTCAATTTGGTCTTCATTATTTTCCTCCATAAATTGACAGCAGCTACCTACAATTGTGCATATTTTTTTATTGACTGATGGACTCTATCACATGTGAAGAGTATACAACTGCAGCGCCGGCGTTTAGGGAAATAGCCACGGCGAGCGCAGCGGCAATTTCCTCTCTGGATGCACCGGCTTTCATGGCGGCATGTGAATGGATACTGATACAACCGTCGCACCGGGTCGTCACGGCGACCGCCAGCGAAATCAGCTCCTGTGTTTTCTGGTCCAGCACGCCCTGACGATTGGCAGACTCAGCGATAGTCTGATAGCCCTTTAGGGTTTCGGGGATTTCACCCCCGAGCGAGCCAACGTTTTTCAGCAGGTTTTTTCTGTATTCATTCCAGTTCATACTCATGATTTTGTCCTTATATTACAGGGAGGGTTTTAAAGCCCCGATATGAAAATATCTTTTCAGGTCATGTTTCAGCAGGACCGCCCCGGCACCAATCAGCAACACATCCTTTATGATGAAACTGTCAATTTTACCCAATTGAGGCAGCAGACTCAGCGTGGTAATACCTGTGACGATAACGATGATATCTCCCAGTAAGCCGGCGGAAGGTCGTAAGAAACCAATAAATAGTGTTAGAAAGGTGATTGTTTCCACTACGCCGAGGAAATAGCTCCCTCCGTGGACACCAAAGAGGGAATACAGGATATTCAGCCATGTTGAGGAAATAAGAGGTTCGAGGGCCATCACTTCAAAATCAAACCATTTATAGGTGCCGAAGAGCATAAATATTGTAATAACAGACAGGCGAAGAATAATCATATCGTAGTCTGAGCGAATAAAGCCGCTAATAAAATTTTTCATTCCATTACTCCTGCAAAAAAATTCCTTTTCAGACATCAGACACGGGTATCTAGCATCATCAGTAAAGCGGCCACGGCTCCTGAGTAGGTATCATGAGGGGGGATCCTGTTCAGCATCAGTGCTCCTTTCAGTGCTGTGCAGACAATGATGGCCAGCTCATCGGGTGGGACGACGGATTTAAGTTCGCCGCTTTTTTGCCCGGAGGCGAGGATATCTTTAAGTATGAGCATTTCTGTCTGTACCAGCTGGCTGACAGCCTTTTGTAGCTCGGGGCTGAATTGGTGACTGTCAGATAGCATGGCGTAAACACCGCACATTTCCCCTCTCTCGGCACAACCAGCAAACGCATCAAGATATGCCCTGAGGCGGAGCACACCCGGAGGAACCTCATGTAGAGCGGCATCAAGCTGGCCGAACACCCCGATTTTGTATTCGCAGTAGGCCAAACCCAAATCGGTTTTCCCCGGGAAATGATGGTGGATGCTGGCTTTTCTGATACCAATCTCTTTCTCCAGGTCGGCATAGCTGAAACCTAAAAATCCGCGTTGCTGGATCAATGTATCTGTCAGATGAAGTATTTTTTCGTAAGTAGACACGGCTTTTTCCTGTTATGCATGAGGGAGCTTTTATCCGTACCTTAGCGGTAGATAACAGCGGTTCCATAAAATTTATTTTTGCCGTCAAGCGAAGTGATTCTGAAGTATTTGGCACCGGACTGTTCTGCTTTGGCTTTAAGTGCATCGGCAACCTCTCCTGGTGTTGACAGATTACCGGCAGAAATATGGCCTGACGCAATCAGGCCTGTAGCATTCTGACGGTTAATCTCATCGGCGGCGGCGGCGTATCCGGCCAGAGTGAGCGTAAGCGCGGCAAGGGTAGTGCGGAGAATGTGATTCATGATTGTCATTCCTTTATATGGGGTATGCACGCAAGCTACCTACCAGAAGGTAGGTAGTCAAGTTGTTTATACTGTGAATTCATTGCTTGCTTAAGTGACATGAAATTTATTCTATAAAAATAAGCAGGTTATCGTGCCTTCGCAACCAGTTAAAGCGATTTTAGTCGATATGAAAGATAAGAGACGTGTGCAAGAGAAAAGGTTGCATTGGATATCGCTCAACATTCATCGTTACCGGCGCACAACTCCAATACTCATATTCAGAAGGCAGGATGCCTCTGATATCTGTATTTTTGAAATGATGATGATTTTTCCCTGGTGCTGACTTCTCGGTTCACAGTAAGACTGGTGAGGGGTTAAATTTTTGTGTCAAGAGAAACGTGTTTTCTTCCACACGCCATCGTTCTTTCGCATTCTCTGACAAAAAAGATAACGGCTATAACTCCATTCCTGATTATCGTGTGACTTAGCGCGTTGGCTGGCTATCAACCAGTATTCAGCAGCAACTCCCCATTCTTCAGCCAACTCCAGCTGAGCTGCTTTTTCAGATACATTGTTAAAACTTTCAGTATCTTTATTAGTTTCCGTTGAACACATTTCATGATCCCTTTGAGAATATGTTGTAACCACGCTTAGCTCACCCATTTTTTTGTAACAGAGGATGGTTTAAGTGAGCGGTAGTATTTTTAAAGGAGCAAGATTCTTATCTTGCTCCAGGTTAATTTTGCTAACTGATTTTAGGCGTGTTTTCTAGATGATTTCGCGCCAAGGCGTCCCGTGAATCCACTGATAATGGCGCCAATTACCAACGCGATGAAAGTCCAGAAAGCAGATTTAGCCAGCGCAGATGCTGCTGCTGCTGCCTGTTCCAGGGCTTTTTGTTTAAATTCATCATATTGTTTTTTGGCGTCCTCGATTTTCTTTTGGACATCTTCGAATTTCTGATTCAGCAGGTTATCGGCTGATTCTTTTGCTTCGATGATATTATCTACGGCCTTGTTAATTTCATCTTGTGTCATATCAGAATTATCAGCCAAGGCTTTTGTTAATGTGTTGCGATCGACATCTTTAGTGATGGATTTGCCTCGTTCCTGCAATTTATCCATAACATTCTTAATGATGGCATCTGCGTCCTTGGGTTGAGTAGCCAATTGTTTAACCGCTGAGGCGATGTCTTCTTTGGCTCCATTAAGTTGCTGCTGCACAAACTCCGGCTGCAAGGAAGGAATTTTACTCTTGCGCAGTGCCTCCTTCACATTAGCTTGAAGTTTTTGAGGTTCGACATTGGTATCGATATCCAGACCCTCAAATATCTTACCCCCCAGATTACCCGCTTCCTGAATGCCGCTTCCTGCGATAGAGCCGGCTCCGGAGAGAATGCTGCCAGATGCAGAGGCCAGTGAGCCGATAGCGCTGCCGGTAGCTTTGACTGCGCTACCCACCAACATTGCGCCTAGTATGCTGGTAATAATCAACGATGTGGCCCAGACGAGGAAACCATGAATGAAGCCATCATTAGCGGCCAGTCGGCCTGCAACAAAAGCCCCAGCAGCCAGGCTGACGACAATGGACCCACCTGTCCAAAACAGCATGGTCATGCTCGCCCCATTATCGGCATCCTCACCGAGAGGGTCTACAATAGCCAGTCCAAGACTGGTGCCGAGAATCGACAACATCAATGAAATGGACATGACGGTTAATACACCGCCGACGATGCTGCCCCACGATACCTTTTTGGTGACCATTACGTCTTGAGTCAGTTCCATGTTTTGATACCTATGATACTTGAGTTATGAAAATAAAGGCCGCGATAACGGCCTTAGAAAAACGCGCAATTATTATGTGGTAACAGACTTATTTTCTGCCCAGCAGGAAACCTAAAACGAGCCCCGCCAGACCTGCGACAATTGCTGCCCCTGCAGGATTGGATTCAACCTGTTCCTTGACGGCGTCCGCAGCATCTTGCAGAGCCCCACTTCCCTGAGCTGCGTATCTTTTTGCTGCGCCTTTCGCCTGGTGTTCTGCAGAGCCCGTCAACTCCCCCAATTTCTCCTGAGCAGCACCAGAAAATTCTTTGGCCTTGTTTTCTGCTTTTTCGAACATGATATTTCCTTATTGTTGATGGTTGAACGTAACGTATTTTTATCTTCTTGATAACGTGTTTTTGATCAGTCTTGAAGCGCTCCAGATACCCAAGACTCGCCTGGGCCAGAAATAAAAGCGCGATGGTTTTTTTCTGATTGCTTTTACCATGACGATACCTGCGCCCAAGGCGATGAATGCTCTCATGCGAAAGAGCACATCCCAACCACGATCAAACTTTTCGGTGCCGGTCAGAAGTTGATCTGTACATTGTGATAAACTTGATCGCTGCGCATTGATACGCTCTATTAATCTGTTTTTCTTTGACACGCGTTCCTGGTACTTACTCATCGCTCGCTCCCAGTATTTGCAGGTCGTTCTTCAATTGCTCTCGGGTATTATGCAGCAAGGATGCGCTGCGGATTTTTAGCAGAACCCACACCCCGGATACCACTGCAAGTAGGAACAGCGCAGCTGTTGTCCAGGCGAAAGCAATGAATCTCATTTCAGGACCGATTGACCAAAATAAAAGCACCAGACCGCTAAGTATAGCGAACAAGGTAAATAATAAACAAAGGCTGCTTAGTACGAAGAGTTTTACAATGTTTGCCTTTTCTTCTTCAAGTTCAACTATCGCCAGTTCCAGCCGCGTCTGGCAGATTGAAACAAGAGTCCTGATCGCTTTTTTAGCGGTGCTTATCACATTCTGCGTTGGCCAATTTCTGTAATGATGTTGCATAATGATATCCTTTTCATGACTTAATCTGAACACGACGTGAACGCATACCTCTTTTAGAGTATGGCGCAGCCAGGCAAAACTTTCTTTATACGATGTAAACCTGATATGACGCAAGTTTATTATTGATCACGGAAAAATAAGTGTGATCATGACTACAGAAGGTTTGGTTTAAAAAATCTGAATGTAAATTTTCTTGCGCGCATTCCTTTCGCCTGAGAGAATGGATCTCATAACAATAATCTTATTTGATGGTAGCGATTTTTTACACGTGGCATATTCCCAGGAGTCATTCTTTTGAAAAAAAGAAAGTATTTAACACAAGATGAAATAGATCGGTTGCTTGAAGCTTCACGCAGGGGAAATTTTCCCAAGCGAGATGAGTGCTTTATTCAAATGTGCTTCATCCATGGTTTCAGAGTCAGTGAGCTCTGTCATTTAAAATTCTCTGATATCAATCTCACCGATAAAGTCGTACATGTAAACAGGTTAAAAAACGGCCTTAAGACAACACACCCTCTGCTTGTATCAGAGTTAAAACTTCTCAATGCCTGGCTAAATGAGCGCGCAACGTGGCGAGGCTGCGAATCCCCCTGGATTTTTCTCTCGCAAAAAGGAGGGCCACTTTCTCGCCAGCAAGTACACAAGATGTTAAAAAAATTCGGCATCTTGGCAAGTATCGCTGTTTCACTCAATCCTCATATGCTGAGACATTCTTGCGGTTACGCACTAGCGAATAGAGGAACAGACACTCGGCTGATCCAGGATTATCTGGGGCACAGAAATATTCAACATACGGTGTTGTACACGTCAAGTAATCATGTTCGGTTTGCTGAAGTTTGGCAAAAGGAGGGGGCTGGAAACAAGTCAAATTGAACCAAACTGTAAATAGTTTAACCAGAATTTTCTCCAAGTCAATTCTTCTTGCATTCTTTTTGTTCGCAGAACATCAACATATCTTAGCCCGCTATACAGTCATCTTTAGTCGATTAGTCTGAAAACGCAATATTTAAGACGCTGCTTCCCATTCTGTTCGATCCTCTTAGCCTCACCACGCCAACTGCACCTACAGAAAAAAACACATTAAAAGACAAAAAAACAAAATTTAACTCCAAGAAAAACGAAAAAACAAAACATAATACCAAAAGAGACAAATTGGTTCATTTTGACCACTTTTTTTTGTCATTTCGTGCTCGCGTTATCGCAAGCAAAATCCAGGCAAAAAGAATAAATCAACATGTGAATCAAATTGTTATGCCAATTGTTGGCCTTTTACCAAGACATGGAGTTTTGAACTTATGCGTAAGATCCGTCTTATCAACACCTTGATTGCCGCCTCTCTGATGACTGCTGGCCTGG
>NZ_JBSEYF010000015.1:0-20107 GCF_053627655.1 Serratia sp. 121840015-1 | reverse complement strand
AGAGCCGGATGCGCTGAAAGGTGCACGTCCGGTTCGGGGAGGAGAGGCAGGGAAATAGTCCGACTACGCCCTGCCTCTTACTCTACTCCGGACCTGGCAGGGATGGTTGTATCTGGCGGTGGTTATCGACCTCTTTGCCCGTAACGTGGTGGGTTGGTCGATGAAGCCGACCCTCTCACGCGAACTGGCACTGGATGCGCTGATGATGGCAGTCTGGCGACGTAAACCGGACAGCGAGGTCATCGTGCACTCAGACCAGGGCAGCCAGTACGGCAGCGACGACTGGCAACGGTTCTGTCGGGCCAATAACCTGGCACCCAGTATGAGCCGGCGTGGCAACTGTTGGGATAATGCGGTGGCCGAATCGTTCTTCAGTTCACTGAAAAAAGAACGCATCAGGAAGAGAATATACAAAACCCGGGATCTGGCCCGGGCGGATATCTTCGATTACATTGAAGTGTTCTACAACCGGGCCCGGCGTCACAGTCACCTTGGCGGCGTCAGTCCGGAGGCCTTTGAACGGGCCTCGTCGTGAGGACAGGATATGTCTACGGTCGTGGGGTCAGTCCAAAGCATGCAATAGCGACTTTTTATCGTTATTTTATTAAGACTTTTTCAAAGGTATGTATGCAACTATTTTCATAGGATGGGCTTGGATGCCATTCACCATCTAGCAGTACAATATTATTGATGCCAAATGCGGATAAGCCATCAATTGAATAGCTCCATCCTTTGCAATTTTTATTATGTGATTTCAGCATCTCAAGGTAATTATCTGCCGTTAGCCCATAAACTGTAGATAGTTGATTTACTTTGATTTTGTTGAAAAAATTATTTTCTAATTTAATTAGTTCGATAAGCGTCTGAATAAATCTTTTTCTATCGCCCTGCTCTTTAGGAACAATATCATCACTAAACTGCTGGGTCGCACCGCCATGCCATCCCAGTTGACTTCCCTTGGACAGGTACTTTGTACTTCCGGCAGGGAAAATGTAGTTTGCACATGAAGAAAAACAATAATCCTGAACCTGTACGTTCCACTTCTTGTCGAACACCAATTCGCCTAACTTCATGCCAGGAACGATGTCACCTCCACGGCTATTAATTACTAATGTTGTCGTGTAGTTATTTGATAAATCCTGGACTTTTTTTAACCCAGACTCACTAACATCACCGGAGTAGAAAATTTTCTCATCAGAATAAAAAACTTTTGGCTCATTCTCTTTTATATTGAAGTGACTATTATCATCACATGCCGATAAAGCCATCGAGATTACAGAAAGTGAAAGTAAAATGAATTTTTTAGACATAATTTGATCCCTCAAATTTTAGAATGATTTGTACTTTACAGTAATTTTTCTGTCATGACTAGGGGGTACAAAATAAAAATGATGTTGCTGGTGAATTTTATTCTTTTTTTTAATGTTTTATGACCTCTTGGATACCACGTTCTGATTGATTTTTATCAATTCTTTTGAATCGGCATAATTGAAAGAATCACTTTTTAAAATTTTACAGGTTCTTAGAAAATGACTTTATACAACAACCCAGTTACACAATTTGATTCAATACCCTTAAGGCTTGTTAGCTTATAAGTAGAATGATATGAGAAATAAGTGGTTAATATGTTGTTAGTGATGAATTTAATTTACAAGCCAAAGGAAATGAAGCCCTTTGTACCTAGCCTTATAAAATTGCTACTCGCAATGGTATCGATGGGAACGAAAGAGACATGAGTCAATTCGTTATGTAAGAAACTGGAGATACCATAAAGAACGCTGTGCTTTCATATTTCCCTACTTTATCAACAGGAAGCATAAAGCAACAAAAATAGGATGTTTTTGTGTCGCAGTGATAATTCTGAACAAGTTTGCTTTTTAGGTGACCCTGGTAAACTACTGATGTCAGATCTTAAATTGAAAATCGTTATAATTATATGTTATGTAATGAGCGAATATTTCGCAAATAAATACCTGTAGCTGTATATTTTTTCACTGTAAATATCTACCCCCTACCCATGCATATATTTATTTTTTTAAGGTTATTAGCAGCATAAAAACGGGAGGGGATTAATAATTTTATAATCCTCCGTTAACCATAGTGCTAGATATGACATCTACCATTACTCTTGTCATATGGTCAACTTCAATGTTGATATTGTCTCCAGGCGATAACTGACCGAGATTAGTCAAGCGTAAAGTTTCTGGAATAAGATTAACGCTGAGTTGATTATTTATTCGATCAACACTATGAACCGTCAGACTGGCACCATGCATTCCTATAAATCCCTTATCGAAGAAATAACGAACTATGTCCTCTGGAAGTTCAAGCCTCATAGTGGCTGTTCCTCCTCTCTGTTCCACACATAGAACTGTTGCAATGCCTCCAATGTGGCCATAAAGACTGTGACCTCCATTTTCATTACTTGGTTTATGTGCGCGCTCGACGTTAACCTCATCCCCTGCTTTTAGAACCTTCATAGTGGTCAGTAAACTGGTTTTATCAGAGATGTCAAATGTGACGTAAATATCATCAACCGAAGTTAAAGTGAGACAAGTTCCATTTATAGACACACTCGCCCCGACAAATGCATCAGTGAAGAATTCTTTATCATTGCTCAGTGTGAGCGTTTTGAATCCATTTCTTGGAATAACTGATATAACTTTTTCAGTGCCTTGTATAATCCCGGTATACATAGATTTAAACTCCTTCGATATCATAAGGACATGTTTTTAAAACGTCGGACATGCTTATTTTTTCCTAAAAACCAATGTTATCTAAGTCAGCATATTATTTATTGCTTAAGAATTTAGCATCTTTCCATGAAGATATCAACCATTGAAAAATTAATTCTACATTCGAAAAAACAGATTAAATAATTTCTGTAATATGTAAGTTTCATTAAACTTTCCTAATGCGTATCAAAACCTATCCCAAAAGGAATGGTTGGATAATAAATAATAAAAATTTCTGAGAGCGAAACATGGCAGGCAACAAGTGGCAGATCAGTGATGAACTCTGGGATAAAATGGCTCCACTCATCCCGGAACATACAACTCAGCACCCGCTGGATACGCATCGCAAACGCGTTAGTAATGGCGCTGCAATGAACGCCATTTTCTTCGTGCTCAGAACGGGTTGCCAGTGGAATGCCCTGAATGCCACTGGCATTTACTCATCAAGCTCAGCTCACCGCCGCTTTAAGAAATGGCGGGAGGCCGGAGTATTTGAACGCTTCTGGCAAAACGGGTTGCTTGTCAGTGAGAGTCTGGATGCCATTAACTGGTCATGGTTGTCGATGGATGGTTGTATGACCAAATCCCCACTTGTAGGCTCAAAAAAATAGGTCGCAACCCGACTGACCGGGGAAAACAGTGCGTAAAGCGGAGCCTGATGGCCGACGCGAACGGACTTCCGCTCTCGCTGGTTGTCGCAGGGGCAAATACCCACGACATAAAGCTTGTTGAAGATACACTTGACGCGCTACAGACAGGCAGGCTGGATCGCAGGCTGATGGACAAAGGCTATGATGCTGCATGGCTGGAAATCTGTCTGAAAGCACGGCGTTATGAACCTCATATCCAATAGAGAAAAGAGGAGTCTGAGGCAATTTAAAAGAGCGACTTAAAGGCTCACCGTTGGGTTGTGGAAAGAACGCATAGCTGGATGAATCGATTTCGCCACGTACAAACACGATGGGATAAGAAGGTCGAGAACTACGAGGCTATGCTGCATTTTGCTTGTAGCATTATTTTTTGGAAAAAAATCCTTTTGGGATAGTCTCTTAAAAATGGTTTAGTTTTAGTTCTGTATTAGTGTTAGGAATATGCATCTTGCATGCTGCAGTAATCCAGACAACTAACTTACAAAAAGGAATTGATATGAAGATTTCCGCTATCATTGTATCTCTAACTCAGGCCTGTTTTGCTGTGTAGCCAATGAGTCTACTCCTAGTAATGTCGCCGTATATGCTACTGAAAAATCTCAGGGGTCTATATCCATTGGCGATAATACCATATTACACCAAAACCTTTGAGGTTTCCCTGGCACAGTTATCAGCTGATACCACAACTTTATCAAAGTTTTGCAACAAGGCTTACTCTCCAGACAAGAAAGAATATAAACTCGATACTGTTGATGAGATTTTAACCTCTTGTTCACTGAAAGAATATAAACCGGTTAAGGGAATCGCTTTTTTTTCGTCTGAGAATAATAACGTTTTCAAAGCCTCCCTGGTAAAGGTTTCAGACGATTGTAAATAACCTGATAAAGCAGCTTTCGGGCTGCTTTATCAGGTTTAGATTTCCAAAATTAGGATATGTTACAAAATTAATCGGTAAACTGTTGGGCGTGAAACTGAAAATAGTTCCGCCAGATCGCTGATCGAGTACTGGCCAGTTTCCCGCATACGGCACAGCTCTTTTTGTTTTTTTTCAGACAGTTTTGGCTGCTTCCCCTTCAATTTTCCTTTCGACCAGACAATCGGTATAACTTTGTGAGTCCGCAGGCGTATCAGGTCGCCTTCTAATTGGGCATAAGTGGCCAGCACATTGAAAAACATTTTCCCCATTGGGGCGGCCGGATCTTAGAAGCCCCCCCCTCTGGTCATAATGGAATCGGCGATCTTATGCGCATCAGGGAACTAACGGGCTAGCCGATCAAGTTTCGGTACCACCAAGGTATCTCCGCTACGAACGCAGCCAGCGTCTGATTCAATCCAGCCATTGCTGGTTTGAGCCGGTCAACCCTTTATCGAGGTCAATCAAGTCAAGGAAGATGCTGAGTCTGACCAGCACTTCCTACTGGTCGGTTAAATCTTGCTTTTCAGTAGACCATCGGGCGTAGCCAATGCGTATTCATCCATAATAGATGTGTACGTTTAAGCGGCTGTGAAAGAAGTTGATACCGTATCTGATATATGAGACAACTTCAGCAGTGATTTTCACAGGGATATCAGAATTAATTTTTGCCGTCCGTCTTAAGGACATTATTTTTGGAGTCAGGATGACAACTTGTAGCCAAGCAACAGTCAAAAATGAAAGATTTGCGGTTTTAAACAGTGCCGAGCAGGAAGCGCTGTATGCTCTCCCGGATTTCGATGATGCTCAGAGACTGGAGATTCTGGCATTCAATGAATCCGAACTGGCGCTGGCCTGCAGCTGTCGAGCGCTTCACGCGAAAATGTATTACATCATTCAGATTGCATACTTTAAAGTCAAGCACTTGTTTTTCCGCTTCGGGTGGGATGAAGTTCCGGACGACTGCAGCTTTGTCCTGAGTCATTATTTTCTCGAGGTATTACTTCCTGACAAAATACCCACTAAGCAAGGGAGCTATGCTCAGCGGGAAAAATCTGCGCGCTGTATGGTTAACGCCGGTGGTCATCTTCGCTGTCTTTACACCTTAAGCAACAGGTCGACCACATTGTTCACCGCGATGTCGCTCTCGCCTTTGTTATTTGGATCAACGTGCATAAAACATCCGCTTCGTCTGAAAAACCATTAAGGAGCTTGTGATCCGAGCTCTTACTGATGAAAGACGATTTCTGGGGTGAATTCTGGCGGAGTGGCTTGATGAAACCACCATCGATAGTCAGGCTGATACTGTTTGACATGACGTGCGTTGAGGGCTGTCTATCCTAAGACGGGACGTACGTGACTTGGGATGTCGCCAAATGATGTAGGAACTAGAAAGTCTGAGGTTACGATGTAGAAACCCAATAACAAAATAGAGCATTCACTAAAATAATTTATCTAGAGGATATGTTAGATGAATAAAAAGATTAGTTTCGAGATAAACGCAATTACCAACCAAAATAGCAGAGCGAAAGTAGAAGCACTTATCAATCTCACGGATGTACTAAATCCTATATACTATTCAGTAAACACGGAAATTGGTACGACAACCTGGAAAGATACTTTTAACACTTCTTTACTGCTAAAAAATCTGACAAAAACTACTATTATCCCACATGTTGCCATAAACAATAAAGATGAATGTGAACTTAACTATATTGCGGAGCAATACTTAAACGCGGGCATGGACACGTTTTTTTTAATTAGAGGGGACAAACACACCATAAGTCAGTTAGCAGCCTTTAATTACAGCATTGATTTAATCGAGTATTATAAAAAAAATTTTGAGGGGATCTCAATAATTTCAAGCTGTTATCCTGATTTTCATAAAGAAACGAAATCACTAAATGAAGAGGTTTTCTGGTTAGATCAGAAGCATCAACTCGGCGTAAAGGAATTCATTTGCCAGTTTTGTCTAAATAGCGATGCTATACAAAACTTAAAAAACTCACTTAATAAAACAATCACTTTAACCCCCTCGCTATTCCCAATGAAAAGTTTTAGTTTTATTGAAAGGTTCACTAAAGAAAATTCCATTGACTATCCTTTATGGATAAGAAAAACCATTAATAATTCAGAGAAGCCAACTTCTGAATTTTTAAGTATAAAAATAGTGAAAGCCATGGTTAATAAATATCTGGAAGAGTTTAATAGATTACACTTCTTCACATTAAACGATATACACCAAATAGAGCGAATTTTTTTTGACGCTGATTAAAATAAATATTCCACCTGACGAGACAGAAACTCTGTCGGAGCCATTGTGTTCCGACAGTGCCACATACTAGTGGCAGACAATGCCTGCGATCTGCCGTTCCGGCACGACGATAACACAGCCGCCGCAGGAGACAATTTACAGCATAGTTTATGGTTAAGAATCTGTGGTCACTCCCGTTTTTGCAACACCTATATTTTAGGCTTGCATTAATATATCCGGCATCTGAATAGACACTACGTCTGTGTCCGATAAACTTAAAAACTCTCTCTTAACCACAGGTTATTCATCAGGCCGCTTGGCTGCTTATATCATTAGTAATCAGCATTCGCAAAACCAGGTAATTTAATATCTAATAGTTAAAATCCTCGACAGTTATGATTTAAATAGCTAATCCCTGATAGTCAGTGTCCATACTATCCTGGCCAAATTATTTGCCAGAATGAAGATGATTATAGAGTTAATTTTGTGGGGTAAAATGTTATAGACACAGTCGGCAATTTGGCCGACTCGATGTTCTAGCGTACTTAGACATACTCTGGCTCAGTGTACCAACAATGTTCTGAATTTTTTGTTGCCACGTTTACTGATCTCCAGCAATGTGGTTAGTTCCTCCATGCCGTGTTGCCTTGGAACCAGACCTGTTGCCGCTGAAAAATCTCGGCTGCTTCCATACTGTTTTTCATCGCCTAACTGAATGGAAAGCAGACATGCAGTCAGGGGGCGACGCAAGGGAGCGTCAGTAACTGCTGACCAATAGTATATTCATACTGCGGTATCTCCTTCTGTTGTACCAGTGCATCACCGCGATAGTGGCTTAGCTGCGCAGCCGCCACCGGTGAGTGTTTCAGGTTGCGACCCAGGTATTTCACGCTGCGTAAGGTGACTTGCTCCCCGTTGATTAATACACCGTGATGTAAGTAATGTCTTCATAAGCCACATGAGGACATCCCCATGAAGAAGCGTTTTTCCGATGAACAGATCATCAGTATCCTCCGCGAAGCTGAAGCCGGGATTTCTGCCCGTGAGCTCTGCCGCAAGCACGCCATTTCCGATGCCACCTTTTATACCTGGCGTAAGAAGTATGGTGGTATGGAGGTGCCCGAGGTTAAGCGCCTGAAGTCGCTTGAGGAAGAGAATGCCAGACTCAAGAAGCTACTTGCCGAAGCCATGCTGGATAAGGAGGCACTTCAAGTGGCTCTGGGGCGAAAGTACTGACGACAGAGCAGAAGCGGGAAGCTGTTGAGTTTATGAGTGATGCGACCGGTCTGTCTCAACGTCGTGCCTGCAGACTTACAGGTTTGTCCCTATCGACCTGCCGCTATGAGTCAGGCAGCGTGATCCTGACCAGCAACCTGCCGTTTACGCAGTGGTCCGTAACGTTTGGTGATGACGAGGCGCTGACGTCAGCGATGCTGGATCGGCTGCTTCACCATGCGCATATCGCGCAAATCAGCGGCCAAAGCTATCGACTGAAAGATAAGCTGAAAAGCGGTCAACTCCAGAAGAAAACGAAAGCAGCAATGCTCTAATAATTCAAAGGGGGTGGGTCAGTTTTACTTTGGCAGGGTGGGTCAGAATTCGATCGGTATTTGTAGCGGCTCGCGTTTGAAAACCCCCATGCTCGCGTTTATCTTTTCATGCTCGCAATCATCCTTCCCGTGCTCACAATATCTGCAAATCAAAATTCACCTCCCGACGCCACCCATCGTTCTTTTTGGGTATACCACAACAAGACAAATCATGAGACACATAAATGTCTCATGATTTTTTGATTGTAAGCCTTAAACCACCTCCTAAGGAGGTGGTGACTGAACCTGTGAGGCTCTAGCCTGAAGGAAACCCATGCCGGAATATTCCAGCTTATTCACCACAAGTAAGAAGGAAATCACCAACATGGGTTTATACAGGAGTTCATCATATGTGTTCTGGCGTTGCAAATACCACCTGGTTTGGACGCCGAAGTATCGATTTAAAATCCTCCGCGACAAGGTGGGCAAAGAGCTCTACCGAACAATTTATATCCTCTGCAACATGAAGGACTGTGAAGTTCTTGAGCTAAATATTCAGCCAGATCATGTGCATCTGTTCGTGATAGTCCCCCCGAAGCTATCGATTTCGACGTTGATGGGCGTCCTGAAAGGACGCAGTGCAATCCGGCTTTACAATCGTTTCCCACATATACGAAAGAAGTTGTGGGGCAATCATTTTTGGGCAAGGGGATACTTTGTCGATACGGTAGGGTAAACGAAGAAATTATCAGGCGATACGTGAAGCATCAGGATAAGAAGGACCAAGAGATCGAACAGCAGATGGAGCTGTTGCAGGATTAACTCGAAAATGGCCCCTTTTAGGGGGCGTCGTGTAAAGCCACCTCCTCAGGAGGTGGTCTTTTACATCCGGATATTAACCGCCCACTCAGAAGCGATACTGCAGGCCCGCTGTTAGACTATAGTTTTTATTTTCTATGCCTGCTGCATCGCCGCCCAGATGGTCTGATTCGCCACTCACACGGTCAATTATCTCCGTCCCTCCTTTACCCTGGGAGTATTTGCTCCAGGTAAACTCGGTAAATACTTTGGCATTAGGGGTGACGTAATAACCTACATCCACCGAGGCCGAATAATAGTTGGAGCCGCTGGTCTTTTCACGGAAGGTCAAATCACGCATATAGTGTTCATCGTTGTCTTTGGCTTTAACCCAGGGGCTGAACTTCAACAACGCGTTAAACTTGATATCCCGGTACCGATAGCCGCCAGCCAGACCGACGTACGGCATACTGAATTTTTGCTGGTAGCCAATGCCGCGTTCTCCGCGAGGAAAATCGCCGACGTAATTGCCATTATCATACTGGAAGTGACCGCCAAAAGCCGTCCAGCTAAAACGGGTCTGCTGGTAACCAACTACCGCGCCTATTTTATAATCAGGGCGTTTTACCAGCCAGGCTTTGGCATTGACATCAAATTCATTAGCATGATTAAGGCGGGTACTCGGACTGTTTGACCAGTGAGTCCAATGTGACTGACTGGCATCCAGCCAGTCATAATCATCCATTCCAGATCCACTGGAGGCCAGTGTAGTCCAGCCCCTTGCATTCAGCGTCAGCCAGAAAAACGGATCCCAGGATATATCGCCTTTAATGATGGCCGTATTGTTGATCTTCCAGTTGAGCTCGCTGATTTTTCTGCCTGTATGGGCTTCATAGACATACTCTTTGGACTCGCCGCAAGCCAACCCAGCGAGGTGCTGACAGTTACGCTATCGGCATCAAAATTAACCGCGTAAGGTCCTTTCTCATTTTGAGCCAGGGCGATATTAGTCGCCGTCAAACCTAAAATACCCAATGCTATCATGTATTTATTCATTATTAACCATTCCTTTGACAATAGATGAGGATCTGATTTCAGATCGGTCAGATCTGAAAGCAAGTAAGTTGCCTCTGGCACTGGCGAAGGCAACTTACTTGCCTGTAAACCATCAAATTGGCAGCCCGATGGCCAGCAGCCGGTCCCGAAATTCTGACGATCGCACCGGGTCGAGCTGATTGTTGAAGAAGGCCCGGATTTCCGCCGGCCTGGCGTCAAACAGTTCCACCATTTCTTTCAGACGATATCCATGACGCGTCAGGGTCGGCTCAAGGTCGTTCAGCTGCCGCGAGAGTACCGACTCAATCAGCGATGCCGTTATCGGCTTCTCTCCGGTCTGATAACCGGCTTCCATGGCCAGCGTCAGTGCAACTGGATCTGCAATGGCGTGCGCAGTTTCTCAGCAGCAGTTCGATGGCTTCGGTCGTCAGGATATCTTCCGGTTTGCAGTGTTCCACGCAGGCACTGAGCAACCAGTGAATATATTCCTTCTGGCTGCCGGAGATGCCATCCAGGGTAAAGATATCGGTACGGTAGCCAATTTCTTCCATGGTCGGGCGGCGCAGATCGTTACGCAATTTGGGGTGACCGGCCAGCACGACTGACAATCGGCCCCCGCCATCCTCCACGGTTTCCATCAGTCTCTTGAGTCCGATAAGCGTATGACCGTTCAGGTCGTGCGCTTCATCGACAAACAGCGCAACCGGGCGTTTGCCCTTCTTTACCAGTTTCTGCAGTTCCCGCTCACGACGCTCGCCCTGTTTGGGGATTTGGACCACCTTGTCCTGAGTCAGATCGTAAAAGAGCACGTTGATCAGCGTGGCAAGTTTAATGTTCTGCTTTTCTACCGACAGCGACCTGGCCACGATGACTTTCTTTTCCTCTCTGAGGAGTTGCTGCAGTCGGCGAAGCGTGACGGTTTTGCCGCTGTCCACCACGCCGCAGAAGGCAACCAGACGACCTTCTTCAATGGCGCCACGGATATCCTTGATAAGTTGCTTATGGTGGGTGATTTCATAATAGCCGGCCTGTGTAACAAGCTGCGTCAGCCCATAATGCTCCATTACCTCAACCCGCATGGTCTGCTCCTGATAATCGGTTGCGGAAGTGTTCCCTGATACGGGCAAGGACCTCTCGGCGGATCAGCGTTTGCGTCAGAACGCCATCGATAAATGCCCGGTTGTCGTCCGAGAGTTTGGCCAGCGGCGTTGCCAGGTCATCGGCAATGGCCAGCTTGGCGGCGATAACCGTCGGAAAGACGTATTCAGACTCCGTGGTATCAAACGGCTGGTGTTTTAATTCGTCGACGGATTGGGGACTGTTGATCAGGTGAAGATCACTGCCGGACAGCGCGCTGATGGGGACATTCAGCAGGACGGCCAGGGAATGGATACGATCCGACCGTTCGGCCGTTTTCCCCCGACGAAATGTCCGATACTGGTGAAGGGGTACGGGACCCGACACCGGGAAATAGGGGCCCCAGGCTTCATTCATGGTCGAACTCCACGAACATCTCGTCGTCAAACAGGCCCCATTGAAGAATAACGGTTTCGCCGGCCATATCCGGTTCAACTTCATAGACGGTGCCGTCGACCGTCACGCGGGCATCTCCCCCAACTTTGCGAGACTCCGGTTCACGGGCAAAGCGGCGGTACTGCTTCCAGGTACACATATCCCGCACTCCTTCTGGCGGTAAATTCGCCACCCAGTCTTCGATGTGGGAGCGCTTCTCGCTGCGGTGGCGCTGGTTGTTGTACTGCGTCAGGTAACGCCAGAGCCATTCGTTGGCCTGGTGCTCGGTTTCCGGCTTATGGAAGTGGTAAAGGGTTTCATGCGCTTCCTTGACTGTCCGGAATGGGCGCGCAACCTTGCCCTTGGCGCGAGCCGTGGTGCGGGTGCCGTCCTTGCCGGCGGGGGTATGTGTTTGCCAGTCAATATGCAAATCCCGCATCACGTTACTGAATACCCGGCTTTTGGCCACGGGGCCGTTGTCGAGATACAGCATTTTCGGGCGTCCCTGCAGATGAGGTTCCGGAAGCGATTTTGGTGCCATGGCATTGAACAGAAAGCGCAATGCCGATTCGGCGTCTTCACCGTAAACGCATCGATATTCCTGATAAGTGACGCCACTGCGATCGTCCACGACGCTGAATATCGTCAGCGTCGGTACGCCTTTGGCGGGATCAACCCATTCTGGACGTTCAATATGTTTGAGATCGTATGGAGACATATCGAACTGCCAGCAGTCATTGCTGTATTCCGCCTGAAACCTGACGGCCGGCGGTTCCCGTAATAAACGGGCCTGGTCGAGGCGAAAACGGGAAATGTAACGGTCCACCGTCTGACGATGTAGCAATCCTGGTGGCGCTTTGATCAGCCCCTGACCAACCTCGACCCCGTGCTCTTCGTGTAATTGTATCGCTCTGGACGTCGACAGGTGACGACCGGATTTGTTGGTGGTACGCAGTTTCAGGGCGGCAATAACCTCGCAATACAGCTCCAGCTCCGAGGTAGACAACACCCTGGGTTTGCCATGATCGCGTCGGTGGGCGGCATGCGGTTTCAGGTCACGCCGGAGAGCCCGATACACAGTGGTGGCTGAAACGCCGTACAGATCGGCGACAGACGCAATCTGAGCGGCCCGTTCAGGGCTTTTCGGGGGCAGAAGATCAAGCCGCTGCCGCAATTGCAGCAACGAATCCGCAGGGATAACCTTACGCCGGCTGGCCATAGGCATCCAGAGCCCGGTAGACCGATGCCCGACCAATCCCAAGCTTCCGGGCGATGGCGGTTGCCCCCATTTTTTTATCCACATAGAGGCGATGGACTTCGGCCGGATCGATGGAGGGCTTGCGGCCGCGGTAGACACCGCGCGCTTTCGCCGCCGCGATCCCCTCCAACTGACGTTCACGGCGCAGATTGGTTTCAAATTCGGCGAAAACACCCAGCATATCGAGGAAGGTTTTGCCGGCAGCGGTACGTGTATCGACAGGTTGTTCCGTCGCCTTGAGGGTGACGCCGTTCAGGTTCAGGGCAAAAACAATGTCCTGGAGGTCTTTGATGCTGCGGGCGAGGCGATCAATCCGCGTGACGGTAAGGGTATCTCCTGGTCTCAGAAAGTCCAGCAACAGTTGCAATTCGGAACGCCCCTTTCGGCTGGCATCACTGGCTTTTTCTGCACGAATAATTTCGCAACCGGCATCGCGCAGGGTTTGAGTTTGTAAGGCCAGGTCCTGATCGTTGGTTGAAACGCGGGCGTACCCATACATAACGGCCATATTTGCTTGAAATGTCTCATTTGCCTCTAGATGGACGAAAGCTAGCACGAGGATACATTGAAAACAACCCTAATGAGACGTAAAAAGCGTCTCATGGTTTTGTCTTGTTGTGGTATACTCAAAAAAAAATTGTGATGTCCAGAGGTGAATTTTGATTTGCAGTTAATGTGAGCAATAAAGCCGATAAACGCGAGCATGGAGGTTTTCAAACGTGTGACGCTAAACATAGCCGTCGTGACAAATCCAATTAGACCATCTGTGTTAGTCGACGCACAGCAGTAAATCGTACTCAACTTATTGAAGTTTGAGGATGCATAAGTGCTATGCATTTTAGTTGAGCATCACATGGCAAAAAGTGCGAATGATAATGATTATCATTCATTGACAGGGTGCAGCCGTTTAAGTAGAATACAGATAGCTGTTTATCTATACAGTGTTTTCAAGGAGTGGAGTCATGTCCGTTTTTAGTAGGAAACTATGTTATTTTCTTAGTATGCTGTTTTCTGGGGGAGTAAATGCCTATTCATCATTCGCCGATCCATTTTATTTCATCCCGTCACTGGCCGTCCAAGATGCAGCAACCTCAGCCGCTATTGAATCAGTTACCGGAAAGAATATTTATGAGGCTTATGCAAAAGGAATAATCAACGATCCTAGAGGTAAAGTGTCAGTACACCTTTGTAATGGGAAAGATGAAACTCTGAAAGAAGCATTAATCGGGGGGTGTTCATTAGTCGAAGATGTCTCAGTTTCAATATTGGACACCGAATATTATATTAAACGTGGAAACCAGCTGATAAAGATAGATATTAAAAAATCTAAAGATTTCATCACGGAAACTACGACACAGCGAGTAATTACAAAAGAGAATCCACTCATACAAAAACATCAGTGTAAAAATGGTCTTATGCATGATGTACCCACCTCGTGTTTCGTTTATAAAATGGCGCCTTTCATTTTTTCTAACTTATCACATAAGCAAAAAATAATTAAAGCATTAGAAAACCCCTGCGCCTCGTTAACACCATTAGAAAAAGCGCGAAAGATGAGTGGCTACCCGAATCCTAGAATACCTTTTTTAGCTGAATACGCTGAATCTTCGCGACACATACTTGATTGTAATAAAAATGCACCTGAAACATTTTCGACAATCGTTGACACTGACACACAGTCAGTGTTAGTCATTCGCAATAAAAAATAAGGAGATATTATTATGGCGGAACCCTATATTCGTGTTAACCAGTTTTTTGCCAATTCATCCGGTGACGGACAAAAGACGCCTTTGGGACATGTGAATTTTACCTTTATCGATGGCAATGGCATTAACAAAGGTACTTTTGGTGCCAATATGAAAACTGCAGATGGAAAACCCTCTGGCATTCATGAAGAAGAAAGTGACAACCAGCGCAGGATACAAATACTATCCCCACATGATTTCAAGCGGGTTAATATCTCAAAGCATGACTTCGATCAGGCTTTGGCTTTTGCCTCACAAGCAAACAGGGAAACCTTAAACGGTAACCTGAGCTATGCTCTTGCCTGTGGAAATTGCGTTGATTTCGGGATGCAAATATTTAACAAGACAGCACTGGGCCGTGCACAGTTGCCAAATTATCTGAAACCTCATACAGCACTGAGTATTTATGCGCACGCCAGCAACTTACTCTGTTCCGGAGACAGCTACCAACGCAAAGAAGTGGTCAGAGTGGCTATCACGGGTGACAAGTGGCGACCTCAACAGCTACCTGAATGGGCGCAGCCGTGTATCGATGCCAAGGTCAAGCAAACCATGGGTGTCGCCTATGAAAAGGGTTGGGGAGAATCCAACGATGCTTGGGACGTTATCAAGGCTGTGACATTAAGCCTGGGAACATGTGAAAAACCCGTCAAACAAATCGTTGTTCAATATATGGGGTTAATATCTCCTCTTGTGATTGACCTGGATGGTAAAGGAATCAAAACCACCTCCATTTTTGACCATTCGGTCGAATTTGATTTGTTGGGTGTAGGTTTCCCCGTGACGTCTGCATGGATTGAGCCTAATTCAGGGTTCTTGGTACTTAGTAAAAACCGGGATGAAACAGTCACTGACATTAATGATTTGTTTGGTGGCAAAGGTCGAATGGATGGATTCTATAAGCTGGCCGAGTTTGACACGTTAAGACGAGGCTTTATTGATAAAGATAATGAAATTTATGCGGACTTGCGTGTTTGGGTTGACAAAAATAAGGATGGTGTTGTCAATACAGGTGAGCTTTTCACATTAGCTGAGTTGAATATTGAAAAACTCTATTTAAACTTCGACATAGTAGACATCACTGATGTCAATGGTAACCTGCTTGGTGAGCGCTCAAAAGCATTGATTGATGGCGTTGAACATGAGCTGTCGGAAGTCTATTTCAAATACGCATAACGAAAATACCGTACCAGAAAATGAAGACATTTTCATTTTCTGGTATTGGTACCATCCACTCGTTTAAACAAGCAGTTATCTGTCAGGCTGAAGCTCAACTCTCTCCTGTCTGTGATTGGGCATTACCGGTAGACTCCCCAACCGCCCTGCCCGGCGGGCTCCCGGCCGATTTCCCCTTATGTCACAGCGGGTTAGGGACGGCGTTCGCGTTATGCCTGTCATGTCGGCGCCTCCCGGCGTCATTGATGATTGTGTTTTTTACGCACATTACGTTTTTTCCCCAATTTTTATGCGATGCTGTCCTGACCGATCACCGATTTATTCGGCTTCACGGCGCCGGGGCTGACGCGGCACAATAGTGGTCTGAAGTATGGCCTGGCAGGTTTGGTTGCGAGAAGGGGCTTTGCAGGCCGAAAATTGAGCAGGTAGCGGAGAATGAAAAATTGAGTATCATCCCCCTCGAGATGGGACAGATTTCACGTAGCGCGATCAGTCTGCCTGGCGGCTTCGCGCGCGCCGTGCGGCTGCGCGAAATGGCCCAGGCTGCCTCACTGGATGTGCCCCGCTACCTGCTGGCGCCGGAAATTGCGGTGCTGCTCGACTACCTGCCCGATCTGCGCCAGCGCATGCTGATCGAAACCCTGTGGAACACCGGCGCCCGCATTAATGAAGCCCTGGCGCTGACACCGGGGGATGTTTTCTTCAACGGCGATCTGCCGTTTGTCCGGCTGCGCACCCTGAAGCAACGCGCGCCCCGGCCGCGGCGCCGGCCGACCAAGGAAGAACAGCAGCGGCGTGAGGCTCCGTTCCGGGCGGTGCCGCTGCCGGATGCGGGATATGTGCGCCGGCTGCAGGGCTATTTTGCGACATTCAAGTTGCTGACACGCCGGGCGACGCCGATGTGGGATGTGGCCAGTCAGGAGACGCCGCGTAACTGGCTGCGGGCGGCGGTTCGCCGGGCCGCCCAGGATGGCGTGACTTTTTCGGTGCGCCCCATCACCCCGCACACGTTCCGCCACAGCTATGCGATGCATCTGCTGATGAACGATGTGCACGTCAAACAGGTCCAGGCGCTGATGGGCCACAAGCGCCTGGAAAATACCGAAATCTATACCCGGATCTTCGCCCTGGATGTCACGCCGGATCTGGCTTTCTCCCTGCCCGTTGATGAAGCGCGGGGGCTGCTGGCGCTCCCTTCTCTAAGATAACTCTCTGGTTTTACGATCAATCTCAAATACGATTTTACGGAAAAGCGTATTTGATGATTTCAGTATTGACCTTGCCCGTGCTTATGCATACACTGCAATTGAATCGTAATTGTTAGTTTGCAGAAATACGGTTTTACTGAAAATCGTAATAACTCATACCAGGAGTACCTGATGATTATCTCTGTACTGAACCAGAAAGGGGGAGTTGGCAAAACCACTCTCAGCGTCAATATTGCTGCCCGTCTGGCGGCGGATGGCGCACGCGTATTGCTGCTTGATGCCGATCCTCAGGGCAGCGCCCTGGACTGGGCGGCAGCACGGGAAGATGAGTCCGCTTTCCCGGTGCTGGGGTTGCCGCGCGCCACGCTGCACAAGGATATCGGCAAGTTCACCCAGGATTATGACCACATCATCATTGATGGCCCACCCCGCGTCACGGATCTGGCCCGTTCCGCCATTATGGCGGCAGACCTGGTGGTGATCCCTGTTCAGCCCAGTCCGTATGACGTGTGGGCGGCACAGGAAGTGGTCACATTGATCCAGGAAGCCAAGATTTATAAAGAAAACCTTAAATCTGTATTTGCGGTTAATCGTAAAATCGTAAATACTGCGATAGGCCGCGATGTGGGCGAGGCGCTGTCAACGTATGAAACGCCGGTGCTGAAGGCCACGGTTTCACAGCGCGTGATTTTCGCTGAGGCCGCTGCGGTCGGTAAAGCCGTCTTCGAGCTAGAGCCGGATTCGGCGGCGTCAAAAGAGATCGGCGCCCTGGTTAACGAAATTTTGGAGCAATAAGTATGAGTGGGAAAAAAGTGACTTTCGGTGCCAAGCCAACCAAACCTGCACCCAGTGCGGATGCCTGGGTGGAAAGTCGCGCTGTCGAAGAAGCACCACTGCAGCCGGTCGAGAAAATGAAGCGACTCACGATTGATATCCCGGAGAGCCTGCATAAGGCCATCAAGTCTGCCTGTGCCCTGAGGGGCACCAAGATCGCCGATGAGGTGCGCGAGCTGTTATATGATAAATACGGAAAAGAGTAATTCTGTATTTACTGTTTTACGATTATGCGATTTTAAGATTAAACGCTTTTGCGTTTATGGTGAGACGGTAGGGCAGGCAGGTTACGACTCATCATTGCTGTCGAGCCGTAACTCCCTGCGTACCGTTTGAAAGCTATCATTACGATTATCTGTATTTAATGAAAATCATATTTCTTTAAATACAGAAATCAGTAACGACTATGCCACTCGTGGGCGCTCCTCGCGCAAATCAATGTGCAGGCCCATCATGGCCATTGTGAGCCTCACCTGGACGGCGCTGGTGACGGCAACCAGGTTGGATAATTCGAGTTTTTGGCGTGCCTTCTGCATGTGAGGCGTTGTGCAGAACTGCGTCGTCGGTGATAACGCTCACTTCTACTTGTACTTTGCATATTTGGCGTAATTTGGGCGTCCGGGCGCGCTGTCGTGCTGCGCATGGCGTCGTCGAGCCGTCGCCACCCTTCGGGCGTCCATCGCTGACGCAACCCCGCTTGCAGCCGGCGATGCCGGCGCCGCACTCACTGTCCTGCAGCCAGGCTGCAGGACGCTGTTGACGCCCCTCCGGCCGCTGTCGCGCCGTCGTGTCGGGTTGATCCATATTCAACCTTCCAGGGTGCTTTAGCCGCAGTCAGTCTTCCCGCCGCAACTGATAACAGCACAACGCCTCGCTTAAACACCAAGGGGTGTATGAACTCCGCCAAAAACTTTTTCCTCCCTTCGTTCAAAAAAACTTTTTGTCTCCGCCCCTTGGTGCCGCTCATCGCCGTGCTGAATCAGTTTATTGCGACGGCGAATACTCACAGCGGCATCAGTTATCACCCCACGGAGGATTTCAACATGGCTCAACAAAACGTCCAAGGCGCGACAACGAAGCCTACAGCAGCATCTGCACAAACCAGCAGTGCCCTGACCATACCGCAGGTGTATGACCTGTTTTGCTATGTGAAGGCGGTGTGCGGTCGCTCGACCGGCACTATTGAACCGCCGGTCGTACCGGCAGGGGCGGAAGAGGTGTTTGCGGACTTTGGGGATTTCGACACCATTTCGGTGTGGATCGTCGGGGGCTGGCCGGTGGCTGCCAGCGATCAGATGACGATGACCCACTGGAGCATGAATTCAGGGCAATAAAAAAGCGGCATCGCTGCCGCTTTCTCACCGCCAGCGCGGAAACCCCATTTCTGACGCTGGCTCAACAGGCAATTATCAACGGAGATACACCATGTCTATGACTGAGTCTAAAGCACCAACCAAGGGCAAGACAACCCGTCTGGCCAAAACTACCAAGAAAAACGCGCTTACGGAAAAAATCGAGGCGGCGCTGGCCAAGGCCGTACGCAAAACCGCCACGCTTGGCCAGCTGGTGCTGACTGACCTGAACGTGCGTAAGAAAAAGTCCTCGCAGACGTCGATCGAGGGGCTGGCCGCTTCCATCCGTTCAGCCGGTCTGCTGATGAATCTGGTCGTGTTCGAGCTGGACGATGGCCGCTACGGCGTCGCCGCCGGTGAGCGGCGCACGCTGGCGCTGCGCTGGTTGATGTCACTTGAGAACGACGCCGACAAGACCACCCCGGACGGCATCGTGACCGACGACTACCCGGTTGAAGTGCTTGTCGTCAGCAAGGCGATGGCGCGCGTGGTGTCGATGATGGAGAACAGCCAGCGCGAGCAGATGCACCCGGCCGATCAAGTCACGGCGTTCCGCGACCTGTCGGCAGACGGTCAAACCCCGGCACAGATCGGCGATCTGCTGGGGTTCAGCACACGCCACGTTCAACGCTGTCTGCGTCTGTCAACGATGGCGCCGGTGCTGCTCGATGCACTGGCCGACGACCAGATCACCCTCGACCAGCTGCAGGCGTTGTCAGCCACCGACGATCATCAACGACAGTGTGACGTCTGGGAAAACGCGCACGGCTGGGCGGCTGCGCCGCAGCATCTGCGCGAGGCGGTGCTGAAAGGCGAAGTCTCGGCCAGAGACAACAACCAGCTGGCGTTCGTCGGGCGCGAGGCCTACGAAGCGGCAGGGGGCACCTTCAAATTCGACCTGTTTACCGACGAGGGCTTTTTGACCGAACCGGCGATGCTGGAGCGTCTTGCCCGTGAAAAATTGCACGCGCTGGCGCAGCAGGTGGCCGAGGACGAGGGCTGGAGCTGGGCGGAAGGGCGCATTTCGGCCATTAAAACGTGGGGGGAGGATGCGGAGATTTACCGCGAGCTGGCCGAACCTCAGCCG
>NZ_JBSEYF010000014.1:0-20586 GCF_053627655.1 Serratia sp. 121840015-1 | reverse complement strand
GCGCGCGAGACCATTCACCGCTTTGCCCACCATCACCGGGTCACTGACCAGGTAGAGCAGGCGCTGCTGGGCCTGGTGAAACGCCCCGGCCTGTTACCGGTGACGGCCCTGCTGCACCCGACGCTGGTCAGATTAAGCCCGCAAACGACGTTCTCGGCGCCGGGGCGACGGCAGACGCAGCGGGTGTTTGAGCGCAGTGGCCACCTCAATGCGCTGATGGCCTGCCTCACGGTGATTGCGGTGATTTTTCCGCCGTCGGTGGGAATTGCTCTGGGGCGCAGCAGCTACTGGCTTTTTCCGCTGCTCAACGTGCTGGCATTTATCAAATGCTGGGCGCTGGTGCGGGCCGTGATAGCCGATATCGGCGTGCTCAACCTGGTGATGCCACAGCGTGATGAACCAGTTCGAGGCGCTGACGCCCGCCGGTTGTCCGATGACTGAGTCGTCCCAATATAAAATTGGCACGCCCCATCCATCCCCAAAAAGGAAATCATGCCATGGATAAACAGGAATACCGGCTGTACCTGGCCATGTTGAAGGTGCGCGGCGACCTGGCACGCAAGGCAATGGCCGACAACGCCCGGCGGCGCAACCTGATCAAAGCGCATCGTCAACGACGCTCAGACGACATCAGGTCATTGTTGGCCTGGAAAGACAGGGACGTGTCAGTTGACGGGCTGCTGGCCAGCGATGATGATCTGGACACCCGCGAACGGGCGTTCGGCAAATGAGCGCCGGCCACCACCGCGGTTACCGGCCGCAGGACGACGCGCTGCCGGCAGATGCCCAGGCCCTGCATCTGGAAACGCTGGGTCTGTGGCGCCGCGCCGCGACGCGCTGGCAGCAGGTACTGCTGCGAGAGGCCGACGACCGCGTGGCAGAAGCGGTGCTGCAGCGCCTACGTTATTGTCTGGCGCAGGTGGCGGCACCGGCCCAGCGTGTCAGTGACGGCACCGCGCCGGCGGGCGCGACGCTCGTGGCGAGAAACGGCGTGCCGAACGGCCCGGATCTGTGGCGAATGGAATAATCAAACAGGAGGAGGAGGACGCCGTGACCCGACGACCTAAAACCGCGCAAGATCTCGATGAGTACCAGCGTACTGTGCTGACGGGTCTGTATGCCCGGCCCGAGTTCGACCAGGGCTATCGCCTGTCGAAACTGCAGAAACAGGTGATACTGAACGACTACCTGGCACAGCTGAGCGCTGCCCCCACCACACGGCGCCCGCGGACTTCCCGTCCGGCGCTACCGCCGGTTGCCGATTATTACTGGCATCCGCCGACACCGATGCGCCGCCTCCGCGGCCGCTGACACGTTGCCTGCGTAATCTGCAGGCCTGCACAATTTTCTCATGGCGTCATGACCACCGGCATTTGCCGGCGACGCTTGCCTGCGCGTGTTTTCTGCGCGCGCTGCCCGGTTGCCGCTTGCTGGCAACGGGGAAAATTTGGTAATGTGGGAAAAATTTTGCATTTGATGGTTGTCCACGCCAGAAGGTGGATGGGTTGGAGCGGAGCTCCAGACGCAAAAACCCCCGAATAACGCTCATCTTTGGTCGGAAGACGTAATTCGGGGGTTCGTAAGCAGGCGCTGGCCTGCAGAGAGTATAGCCATGCTGCGTAATCAAAATCAATATCCCCTGCCGACCTTAAGTGCAGGGGAGCATGTATAGTCAAACTGCTGCGCAGGCAAATCCTGCGAAATCAACACCTTCCCGCCGGGGTGCTAACAATACTTTACGTCGCGGGCAACAAAAAATTCATCGACATTACACGCCATCGCGGCAATGCGCGGTGCCGAAAGGCATGGCGAGCAAGGTGGTGGCCCGCATGTCGGGGCATGACTGGCGGCGTAATGCCGACCTGATCGAGCTTCGCCGGCAGGGTTATATCCCCTATACCCAGCGCAACAACCCGAACTACCGCCCCAAACCGATGCGAATATGCGCTCGCAGCGAGAGTCGCGAGGCGCTCACTGCGCTGACTCAGGTGCTGGGGGCGAACTGCGACTACAATCCGGCCAGCCATTACCCGTTTGAAATCCTCCTGCCGTTCGAAACCGTGGCTAAGTACATGGGGGTGCTGCACGTCTACGAGAGTGGACGCAAGGCGTATGACGTGGCACTGAACGCGCTGTCGGTGCTCGAGCAGCTCGAATACGTCATCGTGTCGCGCGGCCGCGACAGCGACTCCGGGCAGAACAAGCCGCTGCGACTCTGGCTGACCGACCGGTTCTTCACCAGCCACGGCATTGCGGTGGACGATATCCGCCAGTGGCTGAACCAGTACCGGTTATGGGCGATGAAAAATGGCCTGACCGAGACGCTCAAGCAGAAATACGAGCGTCACCTGGTGCGCATTGCGCATCTGGGTATCGATATCGAGCGCCAACACTCGCTGAAAAACCGCCTGAAGCAAATCAAGCGCTGGGTGGTGAGCCCCGACCTGCAGAACCTCAAAAAGGACGCCGAAGCCGCCATCGAGAACGAGCTGGCCAAACGCCAGCAGAATGAGCACCGTCTCGACACCCTGCTGGACGACACCGCCGACAGCATCAGGCAGCTGGCCAGCGCCCGACGCCGCAAGCAAAACGGCTTCTACCAGGCCTGGGTGAGCTGGTCGATGCAAGGCTCGCCCATTCAGGCGATGCAGCTGGAGGCAACGATCAAGCGCGAGCAACCGGGGCTGCTGACGGAGGACCCGGAAGCCTACTACCGCTTATTGCTGGAGCGCGCCGGCGCCCTGCCGACCTGACCCCTCACAACTCACGACATCCGCCCTGCTGGCCACCGCCTGCGGGGCGTTTCCCGTGGGCGCTATCCAGGAACACGACCGTTAAGAGACTGCCGGCATCGTGACACCGACTTAAAACCCGCATTCTCAACGACAGAAAACGGCGATGACAACCATTGGCAATGCCGTTCAACGGCAGCGTCGTCATTAACTTCGGCATTAATTTCGTAGATGTAGTTAACTTCGAACTATTACGCGGGATAACGTTTAATTTCGAACGTTGTTTCTGAACAAAATATGCCCTTTTCAAGGGAGTACTCAACGCACCGGCTCACGCCTGTGCAATTGAGTACCTCCCTCACGCTGTTCGGGCAAAACAATCCTTCCTCCTGCAGAAAACTGCCGATAACCCTGAAATCAGTCACTCGCGGAAGCAACTGCAGTGCCCGACTGACCAGTCTCGGAATCTAGACGTGCAGAAATCACCTGATCAAACCCCAAGTTAGGCATAAACAGCCAGCGGACGCCGTCAGTACCAACGGACCGGCATCTTTTCAGCGCCAAACCTGACCACCTAGCCATTGGCACGACCACCAGATACCTTATACCACCGCTGAAAAGCGGCCTCGCCCCGGCCCAAAGGGCCGGAACAGTGTCGCTTTTAATGATGGATGTTGTAACTAGCAGTTGAGTCGCTTTAAGTAGCATCGCTGTAAGTTCTATCGTACACGCCCGTAGGCGGCCCTTATGGCCCGCCAACGCGGAGATACGCCCCGGCGGCGGCTACGCCTTGCCATGGCCACTCCGACCGCGCACACAACGATTAACGTCGCGTTTAGCAGTACTAGTCTTACAGGGCAAGGGATGGGATAGGTGAAATCTATCAAAGCAGGGCGGCTTCGCCGCGCTACCGGCGACCCTGACCTGATGGCGTTCTCTTGCCGCTCAGCTGTCGCCTCCATGCGCTAACGCGCATACCCCACTGCTGTTGTGAGAGCAAGGGCACAACACGGCTCAATCGCTATAACGGTATCGACAGGATAAATTACTGGTTGTGCATACAGTTACGCACCTTGTTTAATCAAAAGAGGAATTAACCATGAGCGATACAATCACAGTAACAACGACTCCTCCAGCCCCTGCTGCTGGTTATGGTGGTGGAATTTTGTTTGTTCCAAGCACCCCCGCAGTGACTAATCAGCAGGTATTAATTCAGGTTGTTATGCCTTATTTTAGCACCCCTAAATTCTGCGTCGATTATGCTAATTTTCTTGTAAAGTACATGAATGAGCATGATCTTAATGACCCACTGACGATGCAGGTCGTATTAAACAATATCAGGAATATGTGTGCGGCTGATAATCACCTTTTAAATAATCGTGAAGCAGGTGTATGGGCAGCGTATAATAATCATCCATTAGGTGAGTTTGATTATGTAAAAAACGCATCCAGTCAGCTAACCGGCGATGTAACCACACCTATTACTGCCTGGGCGCATTATCTATGGGGGAATGGACGTGAAAGATTCGTCAACATGCAGGATGTAGGGTTCCGTATTCAACCAAATCAGATCGATCCCGTAATGAAAATTGTGAATAGCGGTGCTGTTGGAACATTCAATATTTCGGAGCGCTTTAATAGAGACACGATGCTTGATGGTATTATCCCTGCCGCTTATCTCGGGAACGTGACGCTTAAGACAGAAGGTACATTAACAATTGAAACCAGCGGAGCCTGGAATTATAACGGGGTTGTGCGCGGATATAATGATACTTACGATGCAAACCCGAGTAATTACCGTGGGCCAATCGCTGAAGCGTCAACAGTCGTCCTTAATAAAATGAAGGGGACTGAGTATCAGATCGCCCTTCCCGGTGAAATTGCCGTTCAGGGCAACGGGTTCCGTTAAGTCTCGATGGGGGCGGTTAGCCGCCCTCATTGGTGGAATACTCAATGCTGCCGTTTTTGCAGGCGTAAATGGCAAAATATTTTTTCTCGTGAGCGGGACCCCTGGCGGTAAAGGGAATCTGGTAGACATCCGATACCGATACTTCCTTACGGTCTATCAGAATATCAGGTTTTCGGGTGCCCAAATATTCAGGATCTGCCGTCCAACGTGCCATTCTATTGTTGATGAAATCGCTCTTGATCGCCTCAATCACAGCTTCCTGCGTGTAATCGCTGCACTTTTTCTTCGGGTAAAATAACACGCCAAGAATAAGTACGGCTATTGCTACAATAAAGATGGAAAACTTCCTGTTAAGTGTCATGATCTGACCTCAGTAATGTCGATACTCGCTAAGAGTAGCACCGTTTTGTGTGCTGACGGTGAAGTAGAGCGTTATTTCAGACGCACGACAGGCACATCGTTCAGCCGCGTGGTCCAGGCCGGCGACAGCCGCTGTCGTTTCATCTTCCAGCTATCGGCCCGATCGGGAATACCCTGCCCGGCAAACCACACCGGCGCCCGGCCGTCCTGATTGAGACTGTCGAGCAGCTGCATCAGCCGATCGCTGTTTTTGCGCGGCGGCGCGTCGTCAAACAGGCCGAACTGCGCCACACGTTCGCTGGTGAAATCGCCCAGCATCACGCCGCAGCGGTGATAGCGGTGGCCGGCGATGAAGATCCGTTCGAGCGCCCGCCGGGCGGCCTGAATGATGTCACGGCTGTCCTGGGTGGGCGTCGCCAGTCGGGTGGTGGCCTGGTTGCCGTAATAGGTCTCGCCGGCGGCGAACGGACTGGTGGCCACGAACACCGAGATGTGCCGGCAGAACTGCCGCTCGCCACGCAGCTTTTGTGCCGCGCGCTCGGCATGTGCGCAGACTGCCTGACTGACGCTGTCCAGCTCGGTGGGCTTGTCGCCGAACGAGCGGGAGCAGACGATTTGCTCCTTCGGTGCCGCAAATTCCTCCAGGCCCAGGCAGGCGATGCCGTTCAGCTCGCGCACCGTGCGCTCGAGCACCACCGAGAACTGACGGCGCGCCGCGGCCGCCGGCATGTCGGCCAGCTGCAGCGCGGTGCTGATCCCCATCGTCGCCAGCCGGCGGGCAATCCGCCGGCCAACGCCCCACACTTCCTCTACCGGCACGTGCGCCATCAGGCGTCGCTGGCGCACCGGCGCACTCAGGTCGACCACGCCGCCAGTCTTGTGCCAGGTCTTGGCGGCGTAGTTGGCCAGTTTGGCCAGCGTCTTGGTCGGCGCGATCCCGACGCCGACCGTCAGGTGGGTGCGGCGCTGCACCTCTTCACGCAGCCGCCGACCGAGCGATTCCAGCTGCGCGGCCGGGATACCGGTCAGATCGCAGAAACATTCATCGATTGAATATACTTCCAGTCGCGGCGTCAGCTGGCCAAGGATGGCCATCACCCGATGCGACATGTCGGCGTAGTAGGCATAATTCGACGAAAACGCCACTACGCCCTGCCGCTCGGCGTCCCGGGCGATTTTGAACCAGGGCTCCCCCATCTTGATGCCGCAGGCTTTCGCCTCGCGGCTGCGCGCGACGACGCAGCCGTCGTTGTTGGACAGGACCACAACAGGACGGCCGCGCAGGTCGGGGCGAAAGACGGTTTCGCAGGAGGCGTAGAAGCTGTTGACGTCAACCAGGGCAAACATGGCGGAGTTCTCCGGGCTTTGCTGAATGGGCAGATGGCGATAACCGGGCCGGGTTACAGCGTGTGAATGGCGTGGCGCACCACGCCGAAGATCACGGTCTCGATGTCGTCACCGAGGGGGATGGGCGCAAAGGCCGGATTGGCCGGCAACAGCATCGGCCGGGGCAGCAGCTGCAGGCGCTTGCAGGTGAACTCGCCGTCGACGGTGGCGATGACGATGTCGCCGTGCTGCGCCCGGTAGAAACACTCCACGACCAGCAGGTCGCCGTCGAGGATACCGGCGTCCTGCATCGACTGCCCCTCGGCGCGCACCAGGTAGGTGCTCTCCGGGTGGCGGATGCAGATGTCGTCCAGCGACAGGCGCTGCTCGAGGTAGTCCTGCGCCGGCGACGGAAACCCGCAGGGCACGCCGGCGTCATAGAGGCGTACCGGCATCACACGGCCTCCGGCGTGCTCTGCCAGGCATCGTCATCCGGGGGCGTGTCCGCGTCGGCTGAATCCGCGGCCGGCAGCGCCGCCTGCAGGTAATGCGTGCGCAGCTGCGTGGTCAATGTGGCCACCACGTCGGGACGGTCGCGCAGCCAGCCGGCGGCCTTCTCGCGCCCCTGCCCGATTTTCTCCCCCTGATACTCGTACCAGGCGCCGGTCTTGAGGATATATTTGGCGTCGACGGCCAGATCCAGCACTTCGCCCTCGAGAAAGATGCCGGCGCCGAACAGCAGCCGGAACTGCGCCTGGCGGAACGGCGGCGAGACCTTGTTCTTGACTACCTTCACTTTGGTATCCCGCCCGATGATGGTCTCCCCTTCCTTGACGTTGCCGGCGCCGCGCACGTCGAGACGCACCGAGGCATAGAACTTGAGGGCGTTGCCGCCGGCGGTGGTTTCGGGGTTGCCGAACATCACGCCGATCTTCATGCGCAACTGGTTGATGAAGATCACTACCGTGCGGGTGGTGTTGATGCTGCCCTTCAGCTTGCGCATCGCCTGGCTCATCATGCGGGCCTGCAGCCCCATCTGGGCGTCGCCGATCTCGCCTTCCAGCTCGTTTTTCGGCACCAGGGCGGCGACGGAATCGACCACCACCACGCCGACGGCGCCGGAGCGCACCAGGGCGTCACAGATTTCCAGCGCCTGCTCGCCGGTGTCGGGCTGGGAGATAAGGAGTTCACCGATATCGACGCCCAGCTGCTGCGCGTAACGCGGATCGAGCGCGTGCTCGGCATCGATAAAGGCGCATTGCAGCCCGGCGCGCTGGGCACAGGCAATGACCGACAGGGCGACAGTGGTCTTGCCGGACGACTCGGGGCCGTAGATTTCGGTGATGCGGCCGACCGGCAGGCCGCCACCGAGCGCGATGTCGAGGCCGAGCGAGCCGGTCGCGATACGTTCGACGGCCATGCCGTGATTGTCGCCCAGGCGCATGATGGCGCCCTTGCCGAACGCTTTCTCGATGGCGGTGATGGCGCTTTGCAGGGCTTTGGCGCGACTTTCCTGCGTGCCGGCCGTGTCCTGCGGTGTGCGAGTGCGTGATGCGTTGCTCATTTTATGTTCTCCTCTGGTCGGAAACGAAACCTGTTATTATAATTACACTGTATGCATAACCAGTATAATATAAATCTGAGGGGGAATGACAAGCGATAGGGCGCGACTTTCAGCTATTAGAGGAACAACTCGCTCATTTTGAAGTGGATTTTTTTCTGTCTCTGGGGTTTGAGGGCCAATGGAACGAAAACGTACGTTAAGGAGATAATTCATTGTTTAAGTTGAAATTTAATGCTCTCTAATCTCCTTTCAGAATATCCCCCGCGAGTATGACAGGTTGCAGAAACTGGAGTGGGAACGGACGCGCAGCCGGGATTAACCCACCTTTGTCACTGTGACAGCCGTCGCAGGCGGCTGCTTTTTTGTGTCATGTTTGGCACAGACGAGAATGATTATCATTTGATTGACGGGCTTGAGAGGAGGGTTTAGCATCAAACACTATATATAAATACAGTGTTTGTGTGCAAAATGACAGATATCAAAAAGGAGATTTTATGGAGCATAAATGGGAAGTTAAATACGATCCGTATAATTATAATAACGGGGTGCCACCTGAACCCGGATTATATTGGCAAAACGGATCTTGGAATTGGGAAAATGGAGAGGAAACCCTGACGGTCACTGCAATTCCGATCCCCGGGTTGGATGAAAAAGTCAAAGAATGTCTGGCCAATAATATTTGTTTTATCTGCGGAAAGAAAAATTGCCCATATATAAAAAACGACAAGCATTATCGTGAATTGCTGGATGCCTGTCGTCGAGGCGATGGTGCGAACGCAAAAAGAATATACATGCAGCGGTTTGCGCAATTTCTCCATGTATTCAGCGGGCAACGTAACGAAGGGTTGCAACGGGAACTGGACGCGCAGGCAAGAGCGAAAGCCGAAGCCGAAGCCCGCAAGGCCGAGGAAGCCCGCAAGGCCGAGGAAGCCCGTAAGGCCGAGGAAGCCCGTAAGGCCGAGGAAACCCGCAAGGCCGAGGAAGCCCGCAAGGCCGAGGAAGCCCGTAAGGCCGAGGAAGCCCGCAAGGCCGAGGAAGCCCGTAAGGCCGAGGAAGCCCGCAAGGCCGAGGAAGCCCGCAAGGCCGAGGAAGCCCGTAAGGCCGAGGAAGCCCGCAAGGCCGAGGAAGCCCGTAAGGCCGAGGAAGCCCGTAAGGCCGAGGAAGCACGTAAGGCTTTGTTCGACAAAGCCGGGGTGAAACCCGCTCCCGTGTATACATCGGCGATGGTAGCAGAAGCGAATAAGGCGCTCAAAGCGCCGGGTGCGATGGTGCTGAATCAGACGCCGGGGACGGCGCAGATGGCGGTGGCCGGAGCCGGAGTGTGGACAGCTGCCGGTGATGTGGCAGGCAGTATTACCAACTGGTTCAGTAATGCGCTGTCCAAACTGTCCGTCCCTGCGGTCAGTCCTGGGCTTCTTAAGGCATCGATGGCGACTCTTTGGTTCCATTCAAAACCTGCTGGTCAGGGTAGTGATCAAGTTCCAGGGCGCGACGTTCCTGCGCTGTTTGCGTTTCCGGCGCGGGCTCTGGCGGATGCTAAGGCGATAGAGGCCGGGATGAAAACCGTGAATATGCCGGCGCGTGGGAGTCTGGTGAAGAGCAATGGACAACTGGCGCTGCAGCTGATGAAAACCGGTAACGGCGGTATTCCGGCTGCGGTGCAGGTGCTGACGGGGGTGCGTGATCCGAAAACAGGTCTGGACCGTATTACCGTTCCGGCAATTGCCGGTGCAGGCGTCCCTGCGCGGACCATCCTGATTAACCCGGCTCAGCCGCCCTCAGCGCCGTCAAATACCGGCACTCCACCGCCTCCGGTCCCGGTGACCCCTGTCCATACTGGCACGGAAGTGAAACCGGTGGACACCATCACGGTGACCACGACGCCGGTCGCAGACCACAACGGACTACAGGATTTTATCTACTGGCGACCGGATGCGTCGGGAACGGGTGTGGAGCCGGTGTATGTAGTGCTGAGTGATCCTCTTGACTCGGGGCGATTTACGCGTAAGCAACTGGACAGAAAGTATAAACATGCTGGTGATTTTGGGGTTAGTGACACGAAGAAAAATCGTGAAACGTTGACTAAGTTCAGGGATGCTATTGAGGCGCATTTAGCAGACAAAGAAACCGTAGAGAAAGGGACATACCGAAGAGAGAAAGGGTCTAAAGTGTATTTCAATCCTAAAACTATGCGAGTTGTTGTTCTTAAACCTAATGGTGATTTTTTGTCAGGATGGAAAATCAACCCTGATGCAGAGAACGGTAAAATTTATTTGGAGACCGGTGACTTATGAACAAAATGTCGATAATTGAACTGGCTAAAAATTTCTTGGCCTCAAAAGTTACAGCTATTCAATTTTCTGAGCAAATATGCGTTGAAAGGCGGAAGCTATACGGTGTTAAGGATCAAGATAAAAATGTTCTAAATTGTGGTGAAGAGTTATTCATGGTAGCTGAACGCTTTGAACCTGAAGCTGATAGGGCGGACTATGAACTGGATGAATCTGGCTTAAGAAAGGAAGTAAAAGATACATTGGAAAAGTTTAAACTTCTTTAACGTCTAGGATTTTCAAGTAATATCTATAGATAACGCCATCCTACAGGATGGCGTTTTTTATGCATGTAATTCGATGGGGGGACACAGGGTCTGACGCCCAGTGGAACGAAAACTCACGTTGAGATATTTTCTGCCGTTGACGCCGCTTTTAACGGCCTCAAACCCCTCTCTCAACTGTTGCGACTTAGCACGATTTCAGAGGGTCTGATCGTTATCTGCCATCCAGCTCCGGCAGACACAAGATGTTGTGTCTAAAGCAGCTGAATAAGGTACAAAATGTTGTGTTTCCAGGCGTGATCGTCACTTGCTGTTGGTGTCATTGTTTGCCAAACAGCATTGCTGTAATATGACAAAATGACATGTTTTAGGGGGCGGTGATGACGGGGTTTGAGCTGAAACTATGGCGAACGGGACTGGGATGGACCCAGGAACGGGCGTCAAAGGAGTTTGGGATTTCGATGCGTACCTACATCCGCTATGAGCATGCTGATCCGCCGAGGGCAATTGAGTTGGCCATCCAGGCCCTGTCTCTGGCGGCGCTGTTACCGGAGATTGATGCTCTTCCTGCAGAAACGTTACGACAACGCGTCAGGATGCTGGTAATTAAATGAATAGATATTTTAGGATGAATCAACCCCGATGACAGGGACTAACAGGGATGTGATATTTTGGACAAAATACGTTTGGGTGTATTTGCCGCGCTGCTATTTGTGATGGCTGCTGTTTTTTTAATGATGTTCATGGCGCAGGGTATGCAAACCGAAAACAGGACATCCATTCCCGCTTTAGTTTTCAGTGTAGTCAGTGTTATTGCTGGGGCGCTAACTTTATTAAGTTATATTTTGTCAGGTCGGAAGTAGCGACGATTTTTTTGCCGACTCGTCTCGGTTTAACGAGCCGGCAGTGGAAAGCTTTGTGGCGCTCTATCAGTGGTGAATTTGCGCCAGGTCGTCGGCCGTCAGCCCGGTCATTTTCATTACCGACTCGCGATCGAGCCCGCTGGCCAGCATGGCGCGGGCGATTTTCAGCGCCGCATCGCGCTCGCCTTCCTGGCGCCCTTTTTCTTCGCCAAGTTGCAGCCCCTCGATTCGTCCTTCCTGACGCCCTTCCTGACGTCCTTTCTGGCGCCCTTCTTCTCTCAACTTTTCTGCAATCGTCATCAGCGTGTCCTCGTGTTCCGGCACCCGTGATGCCAGGGTTGATAGTAATTCGCCCGGGTTGCGGGTTTCACCAACCTGCAGCATGTAATGCATCAGTGATGTCAGCTGCTCCTGAGTAGTGTAACCGGCCAGCAGCAACGTGACCAGCTGTTCCAGCAAATCGGCCAGGTCACGCTGGCGAACGTGCTTTTGCAGCAGCTCCAGAATGGCGACGCGGCGATGCTGCATGATTTGATCGTCCGGAATGACCGTGACGTCAACGAGTGGAAAATCACCCCCGTACAGCTGGCCGGCCAGCGCCGGATCACTGAAGCCCTGCAGCCAGTTCATCGGATACGGGTAGGGGGTTACCTGACCATGATAGAACAGGACGGGGATCACCAGCGGCAGCTGTTCATTGCCGGCAGCCAGATGTCGTTGCATGGCGGCAATGGCATACCGCATCAACCGAAACGCCATGTTTTTGTCCGGCGTCGATTGGTGCTCGATGAGGGCGTAAATATAGCCGTCGCCTTGCCCGGCCTTCAGCGAATAAAGCACGTCTGAGTAGTACGCACGCAGGTCGTCCTCGACGAATGAGCCGGATTCCAGACGCAGGGTGCTCAGGTCGCACGCCTGGCGCAACGCCGGCGGCAGGTGTGCGTCCAGAAAGTCGCGGGCGGTTTCCGGGTGCGTCAAAAACTGTTTGAACAGCGCGTCGTGCGCAGTGGGTGTCGTTTTCATCGTGGTATCGTAGCATGATCCCTCATTTCGCCCTACTCTCGGTGAAGCGGCTGATATCCTCACCGTTCCTGAACCGGCGCCGGCCCAGCGACTATCTCTTTTTAGCATTGAGAAATGCATCTGCCATGGATGAGGATATTTTTGTGGCCAAGCTGCCTATCTGTTCCTCTAATGAACGTTCTCGTTTCTTTCTATGAAGTACCATTGGACGGGGAGCCGGTTTTTCGTTGTGTGTCGACTGTACGCGGGGCAAGCTGTCCGCGAGTTTCTTTTTTACGAAACTGACATTGAATGTTTTTTCTGTACCACCGATTTTATTAGGAAATACCAGGGTTATTTCATCTTCAGAGTCTTTGACAAAGCAGGTTGTGATGCGGGTTTCTTTCTTATTATTCTCTAATTCTGACAACAGTTCATTGATTTTCTCATACTCGAGAAGAAGATAGCTTACGCGAAAACGTTTATTAAGATTACCGTTAACGATAGCCGTCATGTTTTCCTTTTCATCAACAACCAATTCAATGTTTCTTATTGTTAACGTGCCCACAATATGCGGTGTTGATACGGAGGAAATGGGGGCTTGTGTAGCGGCGGATGTATTTTTCTCTGCGGGCGTCACCGACATTAAATCTGGCGTGACGCTAGTATCCCGTTGGAAATCATCATTATCTTCCTTTTCTGATACAAGCTCGTAGCGACAGGTAAACGTCCTTTTGCCGTTGTGCGTCTGTACCTTGCTTTTCTCCCTGGCGGCAAACACAATGAGATTTTTTACATCCTTTATGTCAACGTGCATTTTTAAAAAATCAGTTGCTTCGAACGTAAATCTGATTGTCGCGCCACGGATTTCCCCTTGTATCCGTAATGCGCCACTGGATGTGATGACGCCTTTTTCAATTAAAACGGGTTCCCACCCCGGCGCGCTTGCCGGTTTCGTTTGTTTTTTCAATACCGGTTCTGAATGATAACACGGATGAATTGGCCAGGGGGGGCCTAAGGCATCAAAGAGTACCCGTGAACCGTATGAATTCTCATAATAGAAAACATCCTTGCCACATTTATTGCAAGTGGCATTGGGTACAGTGAACGACGTGATAGAGTCAAATTTATTCGTGGTTACTTTATGTTTTGGTGTTTTTTTATAGTCATGAGACTCGTATTCTGAAGCGTGTTCTTCATCAACGGTGAGGGGAACAATGCGTCCTCTCATTTTTCTGAATATTGTGACGCTCATTGTTCTGGCCTCCCTTGGCAAAAATTACTGCGATAGTGGTCGTGATGAGGTGACAACTGTTGCCGGCCACTTCCGGTATGCTCCGAACTGGATAGAGGAAGTATAGCGTTTGTATTGTGTTTCGGTAAAACGCCCATTCTGCCGAACCGCCGCACTTATCCACCGTTTCTGTGGATAACGCTACATCTTGTGCCTGAGCGTCCCGTTTGAGCTACTGCATGTTGTGTTGGTATGCCCTTCTGCCGGCACCGCCAGGCCCCGGTGTCAGATCTGGCATTCGTCGGCGATTCGGTTAAACTTCCATTCAGGATGATTTAACCGAACCGCGGCCTGCGCCACAAAAATTATTGTGAGCGATCACCCGGCGCGGTTGCGGCAAAATAGAGACTGAAAGTCACTGATTGCGGATCACGAAAAAATGCGCCCTGCCCTCCTGCAAAACTCTCAGATTTTACGTAGCGCGATCGGCGGCGATCTGCTGGCCGGCGATGACCGCTATGTGCGCGCGCTTACCCTGCGCAACCGCGCCGCGTTGCATGGCGATCTGCCCTACTACCTGCTGCCGCCGGAAATCGCTGTCTTACTGTCCTGCTGCCACGACCTGGAAAAGCGCACGCTGTTCGAGTTTTTGTGGAACACCGGCGCACGGATCAATGAGGCACTGGCGGTACGTCCGGCGGACGTGGAATTTGATGCGACGCCGGCGTTCGTCACGCTGCGTACCCTCAAGCAGCGGCTCAACCCCAGGGTTGGCCGGCCGCCGGCGCTGAAACTCAATGCACCGGGACCGACCGCCCGAACGGCATCCCCGGTCAAACGCACGGTGGCGCTCGAGGACGGGCCCTTTGCGGCGCGGCTGCGCGATCACATCCACACCTTTACCGAGCACAAGACCAAACCGATCTGGCCGGTGACCGATGACACTGCGCGCAACTGGTTGAAGAAGGTGCTCCGTGAGGCTGATCGTCAGGGCGTGCGGTTCAGCCTGGCGCGCGTCACCCCCCACACATTCCGGCACAGCTTTGCGATGCATCTGTTGTTTCATGGGGTGGCGCCGCTGACGCTGCAGGCCTTGATGGGTCATAAGGATTTTAAATCGACGCAGGTCTACCTGAAAGTGTTCAGTCTCGACACGGTATCAGGCCGGGGTGGCGTGCCGTTCTCGATGGATGTCGGCGTGGCGGCGGAGATGCTGCAGCTGGCCGATAATGGTGTAAAAAAGGTGTTTGATTAGTACCTTTTTAGTGTTATTTAGGTGCTTCTTTTACACAGCTAGTCGGGCGACATCCATGATGTAGAGCGTATTAACTATAGTGTGTTAGTTTGGTACTAATTCGGTATTTATATGGTGCTTTATTGGTGCTATTTAGGCTCCAATTTGATGTGCTTGGGGGCGGCTTTATAGCGTAGATGACGTGGCAAGACTGCGCCGGCGTACTGGAAAAATAACGTCTTTACTGACACTGGCGATGCAGCCCTATGCCCGATCCCACGCTGCAGCAACAGGGCGTCATGGTGATTATAGGCATGAACAGGCAAGCGATCGGCTCCATTCGCCAGCAGCCAAATTGTTCGAGTGATCCCATCGACAAAATCAAGCGCAGGAACTGGCAAGCCACGCTCTAGAATAAACCGACATGTCGGAGTGGCCAGCGGCACCGGGTTGCCCGCGCCAATGCTAAAGCATCTTTCTGCTTCGTGAAATTTACGGTCACGTCGCCAGGCGGCCTCATCACCGCGGCTGAGTTCAGGCACAATGGAATTCGGCGTGTTACGCCAGGCTGACAGCAACTTATCCCTATCGGCTACGACGATGTAATGCTCACTGGTGTCAGAAATCGCCTGCTCCATATAGGCAAATTCACCCTGCCGCAGCGGAATTTTGAATCGGCAATAAATAATGTCGTTATACCTGCAGCTGTACACCCCCTCGACCAGGTGTACAGGATAGTCACTGATGGCAACGTGTTTACCGATTAGATCAGGTGTCATAACGGTTCCTTTATTGGGTTGTATTGATGCCAAAATGATACCATTAGTATACCGGTTTGACGCTTTTATTCACGCCGACACAAGTCCTTCATGGAATATTGACCGGCTTGCGTTGAAGTCCTGAACGCCAGGTGGGTAATCTGGCTGCGTACACCGTTGCTTAGTTCTGAGGGGGAGGAAAATCCGGGGCGCGAAAAGGCTCCAACGCTTCCGTATCAGATGCGTTGTAATATGATGATAAAATGGTGTTGTTTTGGTATCAAAAAGGAGCCTTAAAGGCTCCTTTTTGGTCTCATTTTGATGCCCTATTCCCCGTGCTCATCATAAAATTTCAATGCATGCCGGATCATGTTGAGTTTAGAGCGGTTGGTTTTTTTGCATAACTTCTCCAGCAACTCATACTCGTATTGATTGAACGGCACACGGATGGCCTTGTAGTCACGCGGTGCTTCACTGTCGGTTTGCTTGAGCGGCGTAACGACATGATCAGCTGCAGCTGCAAATTCTTCGATGCGTTTTTCCACTGCCGCTGGAGAAACGACGGGTTCCCTGCGCTTTACCATGTCATCAACTCCTTCACCAGACATTGAATTTCGGCTTTGGCTTTCGAATTATCCATTTCGACCACGCCACGTCCTTCGGACATGCAATCCCGATAAACCTTGCGGTCTCGTACCACCGTGCTCATCAACCCCAACTCAGGGAAGTCTTTGAGGTACTCTTTGGCTTCCTGGATCTCGTTGATGACTGGATTGGACGGCGCGAGCGTCAGCATGGCGATCGCCTTCAACTTTGGATTGAGATCCTTAGCTTCCGTCATAATTTCTGTCAGCCGTGGCAGCGTATCTAAATCGGGTTGTGAAGGTCTGAATGGAACCAGCAGCACATCGGCTGATGTCATACCCGTTCTCAGCTCTCGACTGTCACGACCGGCTGTGTCAACAACCACGTATTCATAGCGCTTATCGAGATCGAGTAGCGTATCGCGAATGTTATCGAATTTCTGAATGCAGTGAATAGGTGCTATGCCTTCGATCGCATTGCGGTCTGCAATCCAGTTAGATGCGGTTCCTTGACGGTCAGAGTCGACCAGCATCACATCATGCCCTTGTCGTGACAATTCAGCGGCAATATTGACTGCTGTCGTTGATTTACCGCAACCGCCTTTTTGACTTCCAATTAGTATAATCATGGTGCTTAATTGGTTCCTTGTTGGCTCCTGTTAGGCGTTAATTTAGTACCACTTTGGTGCTCTGTCAATACATAGTAGAACCTCAGCTTTAAGGTATAGCCTGTTACTATGGGCGTGCCCCGGTGGGGACGGCTGTCGTGCTGCGCAGGGAGCCGGCCGGCCGTCTCCCCCCTGCGGGCTTCCATCCTCACGCAACCCCGCTTGCAGCCGGCGATGCCGGCGCCGCACTCACTGTCCTGCAGCCAGGCTGCAGGACGCTGTTGACGCCCCGCCGGCCGCTGTCGCGCCTTCGTGTCGGGTGGGTGCCCGTTCATCCTTCCGTGGTACGCCTGCCGCAGTCAGTCTTCCCGCCGCAACTGATAACAGCACAGCGTCTCGCTTAAACACCAAGGGGTGAAATGCACTCCGCCAAAAACTTTTTCCTCCCTTCGTTCAAAAAAACTTTTTGTCTCCGCCCCTTGGTGCCGCTCTTCGCCGTGCTGAATCAGTTTATTGCGACGGCGAATACTCACAGCGGCATCAAACAACCACCCGGAGGAATGCAACATGCAACCACAAAACGTCAACGGCGCGACATCGAAGCCTACAGCGGCATCCGCACAGACCAACAGTGCTCTGACCGTACCGCAGGTGTATGACCTGTTTTGCTATGTGAAGGCGGTGTGCGGTCGTTCAACCGGCACCATTGAACCGCCGGTCGTACCGGCAGGTGCGGAAGAGGTGTTCGCGGACTTTGGGGATTTCGACACCATTTCGGTGTGGATCGTCGGGGGCTGGCCGGTGGCTGCCAGCGATCAGATGACGATGACCCACTGGCGCATGAATTCAGGGCAATAAAAAAGCGGCATCGCTGCCGCTTTCTCACCGCCAGCGCGGAAACCCCATTTCTGACGCTGGCTCAACAGGCAATTATCAACGGAGATACACCATGTCTATGACTGAGTCTAAAGCACCAACCAAGGGCAAGACAACCCGTCCGGCCAAATCTACGGCCAAGAAAAACGCGCTTACGGAAAAAATCGAGGCGGCGCTGGCCAAGGCCGTGCGCAAAACCGCCACGCTCGGCCAGCTGGTGCTGACCGACCTGAACGTGCGCAAGAAAAAGTCCTCGCAGACGTCGATCGAGGGGCTGGCCGCTTCCATCCGTTCGGCCGGTCTGCTGATGAATCTGGTCGTGTTCGAAATGGACGATGGCCGCTACGGCGTTGCCGCCGGTGAGCGGCGCACGCTGGCGCTGCGCTGGTTGATGTCACTTGAGAACGACGCCGACAAGACCACCCCGGACGGCATCGTGACCGACGATTACCCGGTTGAAGTGCTGGTCGTCAGCAAGGCGATGGCGCGTGTGGTGTCGATGATGGAGAACAGCCAGCGCGAGCAGATGCACCCGGCCGATCAGGTAACGGCGTTCCGCGACCTGTCGGCAGACGGGCAAACCCCGGCACAGATCGGCGATCTGCTGGGGTTCAGCACGCGCCACGTTCAGCGATGCCTGCGTCTGGCGACGATGGCGCCGGTGCTGCTCGATGCGCTGGCCGATGACCAGATCACCCTCGACCAGCTGCAGGCGTTGTCGGCCACCGAAGATCATCAACGTCAGTGTGACGTGTGGGAAAACGCGCACGGCTGGGCGGCTGCGCCGCAGCACCTGCGCGAGGCGGTGCTGAAAGGCGAAGTCTCGGCCAGAGACAACAACCAACTGGCGTTCGTCGGGCGCGAGGTCTACGAAGCGGCGGGCGGCACCTTCAAATTTGACCTGTTTACCGACGAAGGCTTTTTGACCGAACCGGCGATGCTGGAGCGTCTTGCCCGTGAAAAATTGCACGCGCTGGCGCAGCAGGTGGCCGAGAACGAGGGCTGGAGCTGGGCGGAAGGGCGCATTTCGGCCATTAAAACGTGGGGGGAGGATGCGGAGATTTACCGCGAGCTGGCCGAACCTCAGCCGGAATTTACCGCTGACGAACAGGCCGAGATCGCCCGTCTGAAAGCGCGGTTCAGTGAGCTGGAAGCGGCATTCGAGGCGGCGGATGCCGATACCGATACCCACGCGCTGAACGTCGAAAGCGACGCGGTACAGGCCGATATTGAGCGGTTAACGGCACAGGTGATCGTTCGTTCATGGCCTCCGGCGATGCGCAGCAGCGGCGGGGTAGTGGCGTCCCTGCGTGACGGGGAGGTGGTTTACCAGCGTGGGATCGTGCTGCGGGCGAGTGAAGCAACGACCGGGAATGGCGCTGATGACAACGGCGAGGGCACGGCGACCTCCGAAACGGCAGCACCGAAAACCAAGCAACTGTCTTGAACGTTAATTTATGAGGTAGTCAGATGGTACGATTCATCCCACCCCTCGTTTTTTCTGAGCATAGCGTTAACGATGGTCAGAAGCTTGCGCATACAGGCAACCAGCGCCACTTTTTTGGGCTTGCCTGCGGCAACCAAGCGGACATAAAACGCCTTGATAACGGGGTTATGGCGGGTTGCAACAAGCGCGGCCATATACAGCGATGCGCGTACTCCAGATCGCCCACCGAATATGGTTCTTCGCCCGCGCATTGTCCCAGAGTCCCTATTTACAGGGGCTACACCGACAAGCGCACTGATTGCACGGCGCGAGAGATTACCAAGCTCGGGGACTTCTGCCAGCAGAGCGGCAATAGTCATCGTACCAACGCCTTTTATGTCGCTGAGCTGATCAGCCTGGGATTTAAAATGGACTCGGATGTGTTTGATCATGACCTTATCAATGCGCGCCAGTTCATCTTCAATTGCTTTGATGATTATGCTGATGCTCATTTTCCCCTGTGGATGCGATGGATGCATGCGGTTACGCTCAGCGGTAAGCATTGTGATCAGTTGGCGGCGCCGCACCACTATTGCCAAAAGAACCTGTCGTTCAGCATCAGGGATGGCGCGGATAAAGCGTTCTCGCTCCGGATGTCGGTTAAGTACCTCCGCCATCTGAGCCAGCACCATAGCGTCAATGCGGTCAGTTTTCGCCAGGTGCCCCATGGAACGAGCAAAGTCTCTGGCCTGCTTTGGGTTGATAACGGCAACCTCAAAGCCTTCAGCCTGAAGCGAGCAGGCAACGGCAGCTTCGAGCCCGCCGGTGGATTCCATCAAAACCAGAGCAACAGCGTGCTGCCTCAGCTCGGAAATAATTGCATCGAACCCATCAGCGGTATTTTCGATAGTGAAATGCGAAATATCACTGGTTCCGACGATATCCAGAGTGGCCTTAGACACGTCGATCCCCACACAGATTTGATTTGGCAGACTCATTATTACCCTTCCTTGCAAATACGTTATGGAGTACGGACAACTGTTCGGGTTTCAGATGAGTGGCTCGGTGTATGCGCCATTCGCTTGGCTTCGGGCTGTATACCCCTGGAGAAAACGGGCTGCATACACCGTGCCAAACCTTATAAAAACAATACTACTGAGTTTTCGAGATACAAGGAGAAAGGGCTGTCGTCGGCGCTGATCACCAGCCTGTCGGCGGAGCGCACGCTGGCGGTGATGGGCGCGCTGGTCGAGAACCCGACCGTGGCGCTGGCGCTGCACACCCACACGCTGGCCGTGAAGGTGTTCGGTTCGCGTTACGCCGGATCGCTGCTCCAAACCAGCCTGACCCCAAAACGTGGGGAGCTGCTGAGCAAAGCCCCGACGGCGGAAGGCAGCCGCGCCGATCGCCAGCTGGGCGAGCTGCACGCGCAGTGGGAGGCGAAATTGCCGCCGGAGTGGTATACCGATTTCTCATGGTTGCTGACGTGGGAACAGGCCGAGGTCGTGGCGCTGCTGGCGTACTGCGTCGGCCTGTCGCTCGATGCCGTGCACCAG
>NZ_JBSEYF010000013.1:0-36799 GCF_053627655.1 Serratia sp. 121840015-1 | reverse complement strand
TGGGGTCTCCCCATGCGAGAGTAGGACACTGCCAGGCATCAAACAAAGCCGAAAGCCCTGAACTGACGTTCAGGGCTTTTTGCTATGCGTAAAATAAATATCCTGACTGTATCTATTACTTTAAAAAATACCTTTTTGGCATATGTAGCTTAGTCTTATAAGGAAGCATAATGTTTTTTGTCGGGGAAATAGCCAGATCAATATATAATTGATAGCTTCAGATTATTATTTAAATAATAAAAATGCCTATTTATTAATATGTTGATGAGAATTATCCGGTTATATCAAAGATAAATCTTAATTCTTCAGTGTATTATTCGATAAATTTCACGTTAATTAAAACAAATATTAGCCAGACGCCTCGAATCGAGTAGACTAGGCGAAAGATTATTTCCGTATAGGTACTGAACGTTATGTCTACTGAAAGCGCGTCTTTAAAAAACCACAATACGTTTGCGCTCCCGGTCAACGCAGCGCACCTGATCATAGCCGATAGAATTGAGCAGATGCTCAAGGTTTGGCAACAAACGCGCAAGCGTCAGGAGCCGCTGCTGATTCTCGGTGAAGGTAGCAACGTGCTGTTCCTGGAGGATTTTTCGGGCACGGTCATGGTCAATCAGCTAAAGGGTATCGACGTCCGGGAAGATAACGATGCCTGGCATCTCCACGTCAGCTCCGGTGAGAATTGGCATGATCTGGTGCAATATACGCTGCAGGCCGGGATCTGCGGTCTGGAGAACCTGGCGTTGATTCCTGGATTGGCCGGCTCCGCGCCTATTCAGAACATCGGTGCCTACGGCGTCGAATTGAAAGACGTTTGCGAGTATGTCGACCTGCTGGATTTCTCTACCGGCGCTATCGATCGCATTCCGGCTGCCGAGTGTGCTTTCGGCTACCGGGAAAGTATTTTCAAACACCGTTTCCAAACCGGGCATGTCATTGTCGGGCTGGGTTTGCGCCTCAACAAACAGTGGCAACCCAAATTGAGCTACGGCGATCTGGCTAAGCTGGATCCCGCTACGGTGACGCCGCTTCAGGTATTTGAATCCGTATGCGCCATGCGCCGCAGCAAGCTGCCCGATCCGCGTGAAACCGGCAATGCCGGCAGCTTCTTCAAGAATCCGCTGGTGAACGCAGAGAAAGCCGCAGAACTCATCGCCAAATATCCTGGCATACCGCATTATCCGCAGCAGGATGGCCAGGTGAAGCTGGCCGCCGGCTGGCTTATCGACCAATGCGAGCTGAAAGGATATCGTCTCGGTGGTGCTGCGGTACACCGCCAGCAGGCGCTGGTGCTAGTGAACATCGACAACGCCCACAGCCAGGATGTGGTGGCGTTGGCGCGCCATGTACGCAAGACGGTGGCCGATAAATTTGGCGTCTGGCTGGAGCCTGAGGTGCGTTTTATTGGCGCGACCGGTGAGCTGAATGCCGTGGCGGTGCTGTCATGAAAGATACCAAGGTTCCGTTAAAACTGATCGCGCTGCTGGCCGACGGCGAATTCCATTCCGGGGAACACCTCGGTGAGTCACTCGGCATGAGCCGTGCTGCGATCAATAAGCATATTCAAACCATTCGCGAGTGGGGGCTGGATGTTTTTACCGTGCCTGGCAAAGGTTACAGCCTGCCTGGTGCCATCCAGCTGTTGGAAGCCGAGCGTATCCTCAGCCTGCTGGAAGACAAGCGTGTAAGCGTGTTGCCGGTGGTCGATTCCACCAACCAATACTTGCTGGACCGCATCGCCGAATTGCACTCCGGTGACGCCTGCGTCGCTGAATACCAACAGGCGGGGCGTGGGCGCCGCGGGCGGCAGTGGATCTCGCCATTCGGCGCTAATTTATACCTGTCGATGTTCTGGCGCTTGGAGCAAGGCCCGGCGGCGGCAATGGGGCTTAGCCTGGTGATCGGGATGGTGATGGCGGAAGTTCTGCAGCGTCTCGGTGCGGCAGACGTGCGCGTTAAGTGGCCTAACGATCTTTATCTGAACGATCGTAAACTGGCGGGGATCCTGGTCGAACTGACGGGAAAAACCGGCGATGCGGCTCAACTGGTCATCGGTGCCGGCATTAACCTGGCGATGCGGGATACCAACGCCAGCGCCATTACCCAGGGCTGGATTAACCTGCAGGAAGCGGGAATTCAGATCGATCGCAATGAGCTGGCTGCAACCCTGCTCAATGAGCTGCGTCAGTCGTTGAAACAGTTTGAGATAGACGGACTGGCGCCATTTATCGGTCGCTGGCGTACCCTGGATAACTTTATCGACAGACCGGTCAAGCTCCTGATTGGCGAGCGGCAGATTGTGGGCATCGCCCGAGGTATCGATTCGCAGGGGGCGCTACTACTGGAACAAGACGGAGAGATAAAACCCTTCATCGGCGGGGAGATATCACTGCGCAGTGCGGAATAGTTAGAGAAAGGGGGACGGCAACGTCCCCTGAATCGATCGGTAGGCTTACTTTCTTAAACGCACGCTTTCAACGGCGTGGTTAGCGCTTTTGGTCATGATCAGGCTGGCTCTCTCGCGCGTAGGCAGTATATTCTGCTGCAAATTCAATCCGTTAATTTCATTCCACAATTGCGTGGCGATATTAATCGCTTCCGGTTCCGGCAATTTTGAATAGTGATGGAAATAAGAATCGGGATTGGAAAATGCGCCCTGACGGAATTTCAGGAAGCGATTGATATACCAGCTTTGCAATAGCGTCTCCGGGGCATCAACATATATAGAGAAGTCGACAAAATCGGAAACGAATACGCGATGCGGATCGTGAGGGTAATCCATACCGCTTTGCAATACGTTAAGCCCTTCCAGGATCAGAATATCCGGCTGCTCGATGACTTTATTGCCCTCGGGCACAACGTCATAGATCAAATGGGAATAAACCGGGGCGGTGACGCGTTTGGCGCCGGATTTCACTTCCGACACGAATTTCACCAGGCTATGCATATCGTAAGACTGCGGGAAGCCTTTTTTCTTCATCAGGCCGCGTTCGTTCAGCACCTTATTTGGATGCAAGAAACCGTCGGTCGTGATCAGCTCAACGCTGCGGTGTTCCGGCCAGCGGCTCAGCAGTGCCTGCAACAAGCGCGCTGTTGTGCTCTTACCGACGGCTACGCTGCCGGCGATGCCGATGACATAGGGAATTTTTTGCCCGTCGGTGCCGAGGAATTGCTCCAGTACCGCCTGCCGCCGCAGGTTGGAGCTGATATAGAAGTTCAACAGTCGTGACAGCGGCAGATAAATCTGCGCAACTTCTTCCAACGAGAGATCTTCGTTAATCCCTTTCAGTTTAACGATCTCTTCTTCCGACAACGTCAGCGGCACCGAATCTCTCAACGCAGCCCATTGGGTACGATCGAACTGTAGGTAGGGCGTTGCTAAAGATTGATCTCTTTTTATCATAAGCCAAATTCTGCCTGTTAACGCAGGTTGGGAAAGGCGCCGGACGCCAGCTCCAGAGAATAAACAAGCTGCATATTATAGACAGCTTCGTTTTTGGCGTAGACTTTTTTCGCAAAAGTTGTCGATAGGCAGCAGTTTATGTCAATTGTGCGAAGCGGCGCGCAGTTGATAAAGCGGGGTTGCAAGGCGGTATCATCGGGGCCGGATACCGCCTGAAGGCTAGCTGGCGATGGCGCGCGAAGGTTGGTTCACGGCGAACAGGCGTTTGTAATAAATAACGGTTGGATGGTAATGCCCATCGGGCCCTGCCGCATAATCCGGTAGCTCGCCCAAACAGCGATAACCCAGGCTGCGATAAAGCGCTTCTGCTGCCGAACCGGCCTGCGTATCCAGGTACAATAGCCCGCGCTGCTGTTGCAGTGCCGCGTGCTCCAGTGACTTCATCAGCGCCTGACCTACGCCGTTTCGGCGAGCGCGGCTATGCACCAACAGCTTCACTACCTCCGCACGATTACGGCCGTTCGGCTTCTGGCAGAGCTCGAGTTGCACGGTGCCAACGACGCCGCGCTCGTCACGGGCAATCCACAGCAGCAGTTCACCTTTGGCCAAGGCCGGCCGCAGACTGTGGAAGTAGCTTTCGGCGTCTTCGTGAGGGATTAAGGTGTCGTAACCGACAGAAGCGCCGTGCGTGACGGCATCGGTCAACAGGCGGGCCAATTCATCGCGGTAAATCGGCAGCGTAGCGGCGTTGATAGGCACTATTTTCATCGGTCATTCCTCCTGGGATGGGGGTAATGAAGAGAAGCAATAAATGAGCCACAGCGGCGAAAGGCATGGCGACGGCAAAAGGGCGAGGGATCAGTGTAGCCCACGCCGCAGTTCGGGGCAGGTATCCCCTTTTTGGTGCATCGATCCCGCTCACAGTTTACCTGCGCGGGTTAAGTGTTTTGAGAAGCCCGACACGGAGAAAGCGGCGCTCAAGGCTTGCAAAAAGTGGATAAAATTGTAGAGAATGATTGCCACGAGTGATGAATGTTTGCACGCCGCAGGCTGCGAATTGCATGACAGCATGCAAAATTGACTGATTTATGAGCGAAAGTGCGCGTAAAGCAATTTTTTTGTTGCATAGGTCGCCCGCTCTACCTAGAATGCGCTGCACTTGATGCCGGCTTAGCTCAGTAGGTAGAGCAACTGACTTGTAATCAGTAGGTCACCAGTTCGATTCCGGTAGCCGGCACCATTCAAGTCACAAGTAGTTAAAATCTGGTGGGGTTCCCGAGCGGCCAAAGGGAGCAGACTGTAAATCTGCCGTCACAGACTTCGAAGGTTCGAATCCTTCCCCCACCACCAAATCTTGCCTTCGGCGATTAACTGAGATGCGATAAATACCGCAACGGTTGATGGCGGGAGGAGAGGGCGAAAGCCTTCGGCAAGGTTCGAGCTGTGCAGCGCAAGGCGCAGCCGGCCCGAAGGATGCGAGCCGAGTGATGAACAATCCTGCTCCATCCCAAAATTCTACAGAAAAATCAGGTAGCCGAGTTCCAGGATGCGGGCATCGTATAATGGCTATTACCTCAGCCTTCCAAGCTGATGATGTGGGTTCGATTCCCACTGCCCGCTCCAAGATGTGCTGATATAGCTCAGTTGGTAGAGCGCACCCTTGGTAAGGGTGAGGTCGGCAGTTCGAATCTGCCTATCAGCACCACTTCTTAATTTCTCGCCCCCTGATTTTCTTTCTGTTCTGGATTCAACGAGCAAATGCTTGGTTGATGTGGTGATACCACCGATTTATCCGTGTCTTAGAGGGACAATCGATGTCTAAAGAAAAGTTTGAACGTACAAAACCGCACGTTAACGTCGGTACTATCGGCCACGTTGACCACGGTAAAACTACCCTGACTGCAGCGATCACTACCGTACTGGCTAAAACCTACGGCGGTTCTGCACGTGCTTTCGACCAGATCGATAACGCGCCAGAAGAAAAAGCTCGTGGTATCACCATCAACACCTCTCACGTTGAGTATGACACCCCGACTCGTCACTACGCGCACGTTGACTGCCCAGGGCACGCCGACTACGTGAAAAACATGATCACCGGTGCTGCTCAGATGGACGGCGCGATCCTGGTAGTAGCAGCGACTGACGGCCCAATGCCTCAGACCCGTGAGCACATCCTGCTGGGTCGTCAGGTTGGCGTTCCTTTCATCATCGTATTCATGAACAAATGCGACATGGTTGATGATGAAGAGCTGCTGGAACTGGTAGAAATGGAAGTTCGCGAACTGCTGTCCGCGTACGACTTCCCAGGCGACGACCTGCCAGTAATCCGCGGTTCCGCGCTGAAAGCGCTGGAAGGCGAAGCTGAGTGGGAAGCGAAAATCATCGAACTGGCTGAAGCACTGGACAGCTACATCCCAGAGCCAGAGCGTGCGATCGACAAGCCGTTCCTGCTGCCAATCGAAGACGTATTCTCCATCTCCGGTCGTGGTACCGTTGTTACCGGTCGTGTTGAGCGCGGTATCATCAAAGTTGGCGAAGAAGTTGAAATCGTTGGTATCAAAGACACCGTTAAGTCTACCTGTACTGGCGTTGAAATGTTCCGCAAACTGCTGGACGAAGGCCGTGCTGGTGAGAACGTAGGTGTTCTGCTGCGTGGTATCAAGCGCGAAGAAATCGAACGTGGTCAGGTACTGGCTAAGCCAGGCTCTATCAAGCCACACACCCAGTTCGAATCTGAAGTGTACATCCTGAGCAAAGATGAAGGTGGTCGTCACACGCCATTCTTCAAAGGCTACCGTCCACAGTTCTACTTCCGTACCACTGACGTGACCGGCACCATCGAACTGCCAGAAGGCGTAGAGATGGTAATGCCAGGCGACAACGTGAACATGGTTGTCACCCTGATTCACCCAATCGCGATGGACGACGGTCTGCGTTTCGCAATCCGTGAAGGCGGCCGTACCGTTGGCGCTGGTGTTGTTGCTAAAGTTATCGCTTAATCGCTGATAAAGTTTGACGCGACACGCGGTAAAAGGGCATCATTTGATGCCCTTTTTCTACGCTGTGAACTAGAACCTATCTCATCAGCGATTTTGCAGTCATAATCATTGGTGAGATGGGCTCTTAAACCGTATTGACTGAAATACGTCATAGCGTAAAACACCGGGATAGCGCTGAAGCGGTATCCGATCGGTTTGGTTTGCCTCGCAATGCGAGGCAAAGTTGTTTGTTCTGAATCATCATTGTGACAGGTTGGTTTATGAGTGCGAATACCGAGGCTCAAGGGAGCGGACGCGGCCTGGAAGCGGCAAAGTGGCTGATCGTCGCCGTTCTGTTGGTTGTGGCTATTGTCGGTAACTATTACTACCGTGATTTAAGCCTGCCATTGCGCGCGCTGGCAGTTGTGCTGATCATCGCCGTTGCAGGTGCAGTGGCTCTGATGACCACCAAAGGCAAAGCCACCGTTGCGTTTGCCCGCGAAGCGCGTACCGAAGTACGTAAAGTGATTTGGCCAACTCGTCAGGAAACGCTACACACCACGTTGATCGTTGCCGCGGTAACCGCCGTGATGTCACTGATTCTGTGGGGGCTGGATGGTATTCTGGTCCGTCTGGTGTCGTTTATTACTGGCCTGAGGTTCTAAAATGTCTGAAGCTCCAAAAAAACGTTGGTACGTCGTTCAGGCGTTTTCCGGTTTTGAAGGTCGCGTAGCACAATCGCTGCGTGAACACATCAAACTGCACGATATGGAAGAGCTGTTCGGCGAAGTGATGGTGCCTACGGAGGAAGTGGTTGAAATCCGTGGCGGCCAGCGTCGCAAGAGCGAGCGTAAGTTCTTCCCTGGCTATGTGCTGGTACAGATGGTGATGAATGACGCCAGCTGGCACCTGGTGCGCAGCGTACCGCGCGTCATGGGGTTCATCGGCGGTACGTCTGACCGTCCTGCGCCAATCAGCGATAAAGAAGTTGATGCGATCATGAACCGCCTGCAGCAGGTTGGTGACAAGCCGCGTCCGAAAACGCTGTTCGAACCGGGCGAGCTGGTGCGCGTCAACGACGGCCCGTTTGCCGATTTCAACGGTGTGGTCGAAGAAGTCGATTACGAGAAGAGCCGCCTGAAAGTTTCCGTTTCCATCTTTGGCCGTGCAACGCCGGTGGAACTGGACTTCAGCCAGGTTGAGAAAGGCTGATCGAATAATCAGCAATGAGTGGCGCGTTGCCGCTTGTCAAAGGCGCGAAATTGAACTACAATTTCGCGCCTTTTGTTTTTAGATGCCTTGCCTGATGCATGTTGGGCGGGGTGAAACACGGGGAGCCTCTTACGAGGCGATACTACCCAAACCGAGGAAATTTAAATGGCTAAGAAAGTACAAGCCTACGTCAAGCTGCAAGTTGCAGCTGGTATGGCGAACCCGAGCCCACCAGTGGGTCCAGCTCTGGGTCAGCAGGGCGTTAACATCATGGAATTCTGTAAGGCATTCAACGCTAAGACTGACAGCGTTGAAAAAGGTCTGCCGATTCCGGTTGTTATCACCGTTTATTCTGATCGCTCCTTCACTTTCGTTACCAAAACCCCGCCAGCAGCAGTTCTGCTGAAAAAAGCGGCTGGTATCAAGTCTGGTTCCGGTAAGCCGAACAAAGACAAAGTAGGTAAAGTGACCCGTGCTCAGGTACGTGAAATCGCAGAAACCAAAGCTGCGGACATGACTGGTTCTGACGTTGAAGCGATGACTCGCTCCATCGAAGGTACCGCTCGTTCCATGGGCCTGGTAGTGGAGGATTAAGAGATGGCTAAGCTGACCAAGCGCATGCGCGTGATCCGTGACAAAGTTGATGCTACTAAACAGTATGACATCACTGAAGCTGTTGCTCTGCTGAAAGAGCTGGCCACCGCTAAATTCGTAGAAAGCGTTGACGTTGCCGTTAACCTCGGCATCGACGCTCGTAAATCTGACCAAAACGTTCGTGGCGCTACCGTTCTGCCACACGGCACCGGTCGTTCCGTTCGCGTTGCCGTATTTGCCCAAGGCGCTAACGCTGAAGCAGCGAAAGCTGCCGGCGCAGAGCTGGTAGGTATGGACGATCTGGCTGACCAGATCAAGAAAGGCGAAATGAACTTCGACGTTGTTATTGCTTCCCCGGATGCAATGCGCGTTGTTGGTCAACTGGGCCAGATCCTGGGTCCACGCGGCCTGATGCCAAACCCGAAAGTGGGTACCGTTACTCCGAACGTTGCTGAAGCAGTGAAAAACGCTAAAGCAGGTCAGGTTCGCTACCGTAACGACAAAAACGGCATCATCCATACCACTATCGGTAAGGTTGATTTCGACGCAGACAAACTGAAAGAAAACCTGGAAGCCCTGCTGGTTGCGCTGAAAAAAGCAAAACCTTCTCAGGCGAAAGGCATGTACATCAAGAAAGTTAGCCTCTCCACCACCATGGGTGCTGGCGTTGCTATCGATCAGAGCGGTCTGTCTGCTGCAGCGAACTAATCGCATTTGCGATTATCGCTTTGACTTGGGGCCAAGATTTGTCTAGAATCTTATGCCCCAAGGTTTTGCTATTGGCTATGCCGTAGGCAAAACAAAGATTTTTCGGTTGGAGCCTGGCCTATCCAGGCCTCCGTCCAAGACCGCAGGTGTATCGCAAGATACTTAATCCTTCCTGCGTAGACGGTGACAGAGCCTAAGAAAATTTTTCTTTTTTATAAAAGAATGTCTTTGCTGGATTCTGCTCACCGTGTTAAGCCGCTCGGCGTGGCGTTTTACAAAGCGCCGAGTGAAGTGAGTTCCGGGGGATTTTCCCCGGCTAATCCAGGAGCAAAAAGCTAATGGCATTAAATCTTCAAGACAAACAAGCGATTGTTGCTGAAGTCAGCGAAGTAGCCAAAGGCGCGCTGTCTGCGGTTGTTGCGGATTCCCGCGGCGTTACCGTAGATAAAATGACTGAACTGCGTAAAGCAGGTCGTGAAGCTGGCGTTTACATGCGTGTTGTTCGCAACACCCTGATGCGTCGCGTAGTTGAAGGCACTCCATTCGAATGCCTGAAAGACACGTTTGTCGGTCCTACCTTGATTGCATTCTCTCACGAACACCCGGGCGCTGCTGCTCGTCTGTTCAAAGAGTTCGCGAAAGCGAATGCAAAATTCGAGGTTAAAGCTGCGGCCTTTGAAGGTGAGCTGATCCCAGCGGCGCAAATCGACCGCCTGGCGACGCTGCCAACTTACGAAGAAGCGATCGCACGCCTGATGGCAACCATGAAAGAAGCCGCTGCCGGCAAACTGGTTCGCACTCTGGCTGCAGTACGCGATCAGAAAGAAGCGGCGTAAGCCACTCTTTCTTAGCCTTTGCTAACGTATTTAAACTATTTCTGAATTTTAGGAACAATTGTTATGTCTATCACTAAAGACCAAATCCTGGAAGCAGTTGCCGCTATGTCCGTAATGGACGTTGTTGAACTGGTTTCCGCTATGGAAGAAAAATTCGGCGTTTCTGCTGCTGCTGCTGTAGCTGTTGCTGCTGGCCCAGCTGAAGCTGCTGAAGAGAAAACTGAATTCGACGTTATCCTGAAAGCTGCAGGCGCTAACAAAGTTGCTGTTATCAAAGCAGTACGTGGCGCTACCGGCCTGGGTCTGAAAGAAGCTAAAGACCTGGTTGAATCTGCTCCAGCCGCTCTGAAAGAAGGCGTGAGCAAAGATGACGCAGAAGCTCTGAAAAAATCTCTGGAAGAAGCTGGCGCAGAAGTTGAAGTTAAATAAGCCAACCTTTCCGGTTGCAGCCTAGTCTTTTAGGCTGATGGCTGGTGACTTTTTAGTCACCAGCCTTTTTGCGCTGTAGGGCGCCAGTAGCGTTTCACACTGTTTGGCTGCTGGTTTCGCCTCCCAATGTTTGTTTCTATTGACGACTTAATATACCGCGGTCTTTGCACTACCAGGAGTTCTGGGGGAAGACGCGATGAAATGGTTTAAGCGTGATAGCAAGAGACATTGCGGAAAGTGTTCCCGCTTTCCGGTCGACAAAACGGTGTTGCATGAACTGTCCCTAATCGGACGGACAGATTGGGTCACTGATCAGCGAGCTGAGGAACCCTATGGTTTACTCCTATACCGAGAAAAAACGTATTCGTAAGGATTTTGGTAAACGTCCACAAGTGCTGGACATACCATATCTCCTTTCTATCCAGCTTGACTCGTTCCAGAAGTTTATCGAGCAAGATCCAGAAGGGCAGTACGGCCTTGAAGCCGCATTCCGTTCTGTTTTCCCTATCCAGAGCTACAGTGGCAATTCGGAGCTGCAATACGTTAGCTACCGTCTTGGTGAGCCGGTCTTCGACGTCAAAGAGTGCCAGATCCGTGGTGTGACGTTCTCTGCACCGCTGCGCGTAAAACTGCGCCTGGTTATCTATGAGCGCGAAGCGCCTGAAGGTACGGTCAAAGACATCAAGGAACAAGAAGTCTACATGGGCGAAATTCCGCTCATGACCGAAAACGGCACCTTTGTGATCAACGGTACTGAGAGGGTTATCGTATCTCAGTTGCACCGTAGTCCTGGCGTATTCTTCGACAGCGATAAGGGTAAAACCCACTCCTCGGGTAAAGTGCTGTACAACGCACGCATCATCCCTTACCGCGGTTCATGGTTGGACTTCGAGTTCGATCCGAAAGACAACCTGTTCGTGCGTATCGACCGTCGCCGCAAACTGCCTGCGACCATCATTCTGCGCGCGCTGAACTACACCACTGAACAGATCCTCGACCTGTTCTTTGACAAGATCGTCTTCGAAATCCGCGACAACAAGCTGCAGATGGAGCTGGTGCCAGAGCGCCTGCGTGGTGAGACCGCTTCGTTCGACATCGAAGCCAACGGCAAGATCTACGTAGAGAAAGGCCGTCGTATCACCGCTCGTCATATCCGTCAGCTGGAAAAAGACGACATTCAGAGCATTGAAGTACCGGTAGAGTACATCGCGGGCAAAGTGGTCGCGAAAGACTATATCGATACCAATACCGGCGAACTGATCTGCGCAGCCAACATGGAGCTGTCGCTGGATCTGCTGGCCAAGCTGAGCCAGTCCGGCCACAAGCGCATCGAAACGCTGTTCACCAACGATCTGGATCACGGCGCGTACATCTCTGAAACGCTGCGTGTCGATCCGACCAACGATCGTCTGAGCTCGCTGGTAGAAATCTACCGCATGATGCGCCCTGGTGAGCCGCCAACGCGCGAAGCTGCCGAAAGCCTGTTCGAGAACCTGTTCTTCTCCGAAGACCGCTACGATCTGTCCGCGGTGGGTCGCATGAAGTTCAACCGTTCTCTGCTGCGCGACGAGATCGAAGGTTCGGGCATCCTGAGCAAAGACGACATCATCGAAGTGATGAAGAAGCTCATCGATATCCGTAACGGCAAGGGCGAAGTGGACGATATCGACCACTTGGGCAACCGTCGTATCCGCTCCGTCGGCGAAATGGCCGAGAACCAGTTCCGCGTAGGTCTGGTGCGTGTTGAGCGTGCGGTGAAAGAGCGTCTGTCTCTGGGCGATCTGGATACCCTGATGCCTCAGGACATGATCAACGCCAAGCCGATTTCGGCGGCGGTGAAAGAGTTCTTCGGTTCCAGCCAGCTGTCCCAGTTCATGGACCAGAACAACCCGCTGTCCGAGATCACGCACAAGCGTCGTATCTCCGCACTGGGCCCGGGCGGTCTGACCCGTGAGCGCGCCGGCTTTGAAGTTCGAGACGTACACCCGACCCACTACGGTCGCGTGTGCCCAATCGAAACGCCGGAAGGTCCAAACATCGGTCTGATCAACTCCCTGTCCGTGTACGCACAGACTAACGAGTATGGCTTCCTGGAAACCCCGTACCGCCGCGTGCGTGACGGCGTGGTGACCGATGAAATCAACTACCTGTCTGCTATTGAAGAAGGCAACTTCGTTATCGCCCAGGCGAACTCCAACCTGGATGAAGAAGGCCGCTTCGTAGAAGACCTGGTCACCTGTCGTAGCAAAGGCGAATCAAGCCTGTTCAGCCGCGACCAGGTTGACTACATGGACGTATCCACCCAGCAGGTTGTTTCCGTTGGTGCTTCACTGATTCCATTCCTGGAACACGATGACGCCAACCGTGCATTGATGGGTGCGAACATGCAACGTCAGGCCGTACCAACCCTGCGCGCTGACAAGCCGCTGGTCGGTACCGGTATGGAACGCGCTGTAGCGGTTGACTCCGGCGTAACCGCCGTTGCCAAACGCGGCGGTGTGATCCAGTACGTGGATGCTTCCCGTATCGTTATCAAAGTTAACGAAGACGAGATGTACCCGGGCGAAGCAGGTATCGATATTTACAACCTGACCAAGTACACCCGTTCTAACCAGAACACCTGCATCAACCAGATGCCGTGTGTGAATCTGGGTGAGCCAATCGAGCGCGGCGACGTGCTGGCGGATGGCCCATCGACAGACCTGGGCGAACTGGCACTGGGCCAGAACATGCGCGTAGCGTTCATGCCTTGGAACGGCTACAACTTCGAAGACTCCATCTTGGTCTCCGAGCGCGTGGTGCAGGAAGATCGCTTCACTACCATCCACATCCAGGAACTGGCGTGCGTGTCTCGCGACACCAAGCTGGGGCCTGAAGAGATCACCGCCGACATCCCTAACGTGGGTGAAGCTGCGCTCTCCAAGCTGGATGAATCCGGTATCGTGTATATCGGTGCTGAAGTGACCGGCGGTGATATCCTGGTCGGTAAGGTAACGCCTAAAGGCGAAACCCAACTGACGCCGGAAGAGAAGCTGCTGCGTGCGATCTTCGGTGAGAAAGCGTCTGACGTTAAAGACTCTTCTCTGCGTGTACCGAACGGCGTTTCCGGTACGGTTATCGACGTGCAGGTCTTCACCCGCGATGGCGTGGAAAAAGACAAGCGTGCGTTGGAAATCGAAGAGATGCAGCTGAAGCAGGCGAAGAAAGACCTGACGGAAGAACTGCAGATCCTGGAAGCCGGCCTGTTTGCACGTATCCACGCGGTGCTGGTTGCCGGTGGCATCGAAGCCGACAAGCTGAGCAAGCTGCCGCGCGATCGCTGGCTGGAACTGGGCCTGACCGACGAAGAGAAGCAAAACCAGCTGGAGCAGCTGGCTGAGCAGTACGACGAACTGAAATCCGACTTCGAGAAGAAGCTGGAAGCCAAGCGTCGTAAGATCACTCAGGGCGACGATCTGGCGCCGGGCGTGCTGAAAATCGTCAAGGTTTATCTGGCCGTTAAGCGTCAGATCCAACCGGGTGACAAGATGGCGGGCCGCCACGGTAACAAGGGTGTTATCTCCAAGATCAACCCGATCGAAGATATGCCTTACGATGAAAATGGCACGCCGGTAGACATCGTACTGAACCCGCTGGGCGTACCATCACGTATGAACATCGGTCAGATCCTGGAAACCCACCTGGGTATGGCTGCGAAAGGCATCGGTGAGAAAATCAACCAGATGCTGAAGCAGCAGCAGGAAGTGGCCAAGCTGCGTGAGTTCATCCAGAAGGCCTACGATCTGGGCGACGACGTTTGCCAGAAAGTTGACCTGAACACCTTCAGCGACGACGAAGTGCTGCGTCTGGCAGAGAACCTGAAAAAAGGTATGCCGATCGCAACGCCGGTGTTTGACGGTGCGAAAGAGACTGAAATCAAGAAGCTGCTGGAAATGGGCGGTATCCCGACCTCCGGTCAGATCACGCTGTTCGATGGCCGTACCGGTGAGCAATTCGAGCGCCAGGTTACTGTCGGCTATATGTACATGCTGAAACTGAACCACTTGGTTGACGATAAAATGCACGCCCGTTCAACCGGTTCTTACAGCTTGGTTACTCAGCAACCTCTGGGTGGTAAAGCGCAGTTCGGTGGTCAACGCTTCGGTGAGATGGAAGTGTGGGCACTGGAAGCATACGGCGCGGCTTATACCCTGCAGGAAATGCTCACCGTTAAGTCGGATGACGTTAACGGCCGTACCAAGATGTACAAAAACATCGTGGATGGCGACCACCGGATGGAGCCAGGCATGCCGGAATCCTTCAACGTACTGTTGAAAGAAATCCGCTCGCTCGGCATCAACATCGAACTGGAAGACGAGTAATCGTCACTCCGGCTCAGGCTCCCCGCCTAAGGGGGCCTGAGGGTGGTTGTTCAGGTCACACGGGTACCTACTGCGGTTGTGGGTACCCAACAGGTTTAACTCCGACAGGAGCCAATCCGTGAAAGACTTATTGAAGTTTCTGAAAGCGCAAACTAAGACCGAAGAGTTTGATGCGATCAAGATTGCTCTGGCCTCGCCAGACATGATCCGTTCGTGGTCGTTCGGTGAAGTTAAGAAGCCGGAAACCATTAACTACCGTACGTTCAAACCAGAGCGTGACGGCCTTTTCTGCGCCCGTATCTTCGGGCCGGTAAAAGATTACGAGTGCCTGTGCGGTAAGTACAAGCGCTTGAAACACCGCGGCGTGATCTGTGAGAAGTGCGGCGTTGAAGTGACCCAGACCAAAGTGCGTCGTGAGCGCATGGGCCACATCGAGCTGGCTTCGCCGACCGCGCACATCTGGTTCCTGAAATCGCTGCCATCCCGCATCGGTTTGCTGCTGGATATGCCGCTGCGTGACATCGAACGCGTACTGTACTTCGAATCCTATGTGGTGGTCGAAGGCGGTATGACCAACCTCGAGCGCCGTCAGATCCTGACCGAAGAGCAGTATCTGGACGCGCTGGAAGAGTTCGGTGATGAATTCGACGCCAAGATGGGTGCGGAAGCTATTCAGGCCCTGTTGAAAAACATGGATCTGGAAGCCGAGTGCGAGCAGCTGCGTGAAGAGCTGAACGAAACCAACTCCGAAACCAAGCGCAAGAAGCTGACCAAGCGTATCAAGCTGCTGGAAGCGTTCGTACAGTCTGGTAACAAGCCAGAGTGGATGATCCTGACCGTGCTGCCGGTACTGCCGCCGGATCTGCGCCCGCTGGTTCCGCTGGATGGCGGTCGTTTCGCGACCTCGGATCTGAACGATCTGTATCGCCGCGTGATCAACCGTAACAACCGTCTGAAACGCCTGCTGGATCTGGCTGCGCCTGACATCATCGTGCGCAACGAAAAGCGTATGCTGCAAGAAGCGGTAGACGCCCTGCTGGATAACGGCCGTCGCGGTCGTGCCATCACCGGTTCCAACAAACGTCCTCTGAAATCTTTGGCCGACATGATCAAAGGTAAGCAGGGTCGTTTCCGTCAGAACCTGCTCGGTAAACGCGTTGACTACTCCGGCCGTTCCGTAATCACCGTAGGTCCATACCTGCGTCTGCATCAGTGCGGTCTGCCTAAGAAGATGGCGCTGGAGCTGTTCAAACCGTTCATCTACGGCAAGTTGGAGCTGCGTGGCCTGGCCACCACCATCAAAGCCGCCAAGAAAATGGTTGAGCGTGAAGAAGCCGTCGTTTGGGATATCCTGGACGAAGTGATCCGCGAACACCCGGTACTGTTGAACCGTGCACCAACCCTGCACCGTTTGGGTATCCAGGCGTTTGAACCTGTTCTGATCGAAGGTAAAGCGATCCAGCTGCACCCGCTGGTTTGTGCGGCCTATAACGCCGACTTCGATGGTGACCAGATGGCTGTTCACGTACCGCTGACGCTGGAAGCCCAGCTGGAAGCGCGTGCGCTGATGATGTCCACCAACAACATCCTGTCCCCAGCGAACGGCGAGCCAATCATCGTTCCTTCTCAGGACGTTGTACTGGGTCTGTACTACATGACCCGCGACTGTGTTAACGCCAAGGGCGAAGGCATGGTGCTGAACGGTTCCAAAGAAGCTGAGCGTGTTTACCGCGCCGGCCTGGCGTCTCTGCATGCGCGCGTTAAAGTGCGTATCACCGAAGACGTCAAAAACGCCGAAGGCGAATGGACTTCTCAGACCAGCATCATCGACACCACCATCGGCCGCGCCATCCTGTGGATGATCGTACCGAAAGGTCTGCCGTACTCGATCGTTAACCAGCCTTTGGGCAAGAAAGCGATCTCCAAGATGCTGAACACCTGTTACCGCATCCTGGGCCTGAAGCCGACCGTTATCTTTGCTGACCAGATCATGTACACCGGTTTTGCTTACGCAGCCCGTTCCGGCGCTTCCGTAGGTATCGACGACATGGTTATCCCGGCCAAGAAAGCGGAGATCATCGAAGAAGCGGAAACCGAAGTTGCCGAGATCCAGGAGCAGTTCCAGTCTGGTCTGGTTACCGCCGGCGAACGCTACAACAAAGTGATCGATATCTGGGCTGCAGCGAACGAACGCGTTGCGAAAGCGATGATGGAAAACCTGTCGGTAGAAGACGTGGTTAACCGTGACGGCGAAGTGGAACAGCAAGTTTCCTTCAACAGCATCTTTATGATGGCCGACTCCGGTGCGCGTGGTTCCGCCGCTCAGATTCGTCAGCTGGCCGGTATGCGTGGTCTGATGGCGAAGCCGGACGGCTCCATCATCGAAACGCCAATCACCGCGAACTTCCGTGAAGGTCTGAACGTACTCCAGTACTTCATCTCCACCCACGGTGCTCGTAAAGGTCTGGCGGATACCGCACTGAAAACCGCGAACTCCGGTTATCTGACCCGTCGTCTGGTTGACGTGGCGCAGGATCTGGTGGTGACCGAAGACGACTGTGGCACCCACGACGGCATCCTGATGACTCCGGTTATCGAAGGTGGCGACGTGAAAGAGCCGCTGCGTGAACGCGTTCTGGGCCGTGTGACGGCAGAAGACGTCCTCAAGCCGGGTACGGCGGACATTCTGGTGCCACGCAACACCCTGCTGAACGAGAAGGCGTGTGACCTGTTGGAAGAGAACTCTGTCGACAGCGTTAAAGTCCGTTCCGTGGTGAGCTGTGAAACCGACTTTGGTGTGTGTGCAAACTGCTACGGTCGCGACCTGGCACGTGGCCACATCATCAACAAAGGTGAAGCCATCGGCGTTATCGCGGCACAGTCCATCGGTGAGCCGGGTACACAGCTGACGATGCGTACGTTCCACATCGGTGGTGCGGCATCTCGTGCGGCTGCTGAATCCAGCATCCAGGTGAAAAACAAGGGTAGCCTCAAGCTGAGCAACGCGAAGTTCGTTATGAACGCCGCAGGCAAGCTGGTGATCACCTCGCGTAACACCGAACTGAAACTGATCGACGAATTCGGCCGTACCAAAGAAAGCTACAAGGTGCCTTACGGTGCCGTGATGGGCAAAGGCGACGGTGAAGAAGTTAACGGCGGCGAAACCGTTGCTAACTGGGATCCGCACACCATGCCGGTCATCAGTGAAGTCAGCGGCTTCATTCGCTTCGCGGACATGGTTGACGGCCAGACCATTACTCGCCAGACCGACGAACTGACCGGTTTGTCTTCTCTGGTCGTTCTGGACAGCGCAGAGCGTACCGGTAGCGGTAAAGACCTGCGTCCGGCACTGAAAATCGTTGACGCTCAGGGCGAAGATGTATTGATCCCAGGCACCGATATGCCTGCTCAATACTTCCTGCCGGGCAAAGCGATCGTTCAGCTGGAAGACGGCATTCAGATCGGTGCGGGTGATACCCTGGCACGTATTCCTCAGGAATCCGGCGGTACCAAGGATATTACCGGTGGTCTGCCGCGCGTTGCCGACCTGTTCGAAGCACGTCGTCCGAAAGAGCCGGCAATCCTGGCTGAAATCAGCGGGATTATCTCGTTCGGTAAAGAGACCAAAGGCAAACGTCGCCTGGTGATCTCTCCGCTGGACGGCAGCGACGCTTACGAAGAGATGATTCCGAAATGGCGTCAGCTCAACGTGTTCGAAGGCGAAGTGGTGGAACGTGGTGACGTCGTTTCCGACGGCCCAGAGTCTCCGCACGACATTCTGCGTCTGCGTGGTGTGCATGCGGTTACCCGCTACATCACCAACGAAGTGCAGGAAGTTTACCGTCTGCAAGGCGTTAAGATTAACGATAAGCACATCGAAGTTATCGTTCGTCAGATGCTGCGTAAAGGCACCATCGTTAGCGCTGGTGGCTCCGAGTTCCTGGAAGGCGAGCAGGCTGAAGTGTCTCGCGTCAAGATTGCCAACCGTCAGCTGGAAGCTGAAGGTAAAATCGCGGCAACCTTCTCGCGCGATCTGCTGGGTATCACCAAGGCTTCCTTGGCGACCGAGTCCTTCATCTCCGCTGCTTCGTTCCAGGAAACGACGCGCGTTCTGACCGAAGCTGCCGTAGCCGGCAAGCGTGATGAACTGCGTGGCCTGAAAGAGAACGTCATCGTGGGCCGTCTGATCCCAGCCGGTACCGGTTACGCTTATCATCAGGATCGCATGCGTCGTCGTGCTCAGGGTGAAGCGCCGGTTGTTCCGCAAGTCAGCGCGGAAGAAGCGACGGCTAACCTGGCCGAGCTGCTCAACGCAGGCCTGGGCGGCAGCGACGACGAGTAATCGTCATCCGCGCCGCGGGCCCGGCATGCCGGGCCCATCGCCAGATAAACCGCTCCCTCGGGGGCGGTTTTTTTTCGCCTCATGCCGGGGCCGAGCAAACTTTGCTACTATGGTTACAGCAGAAATTGACCGGCGCTTTTTACCAGACAACCAAGGACAGTGCGAACATGGACAGCCTCATTACCTTCGAAAAATTGACGGCGCAACACCTGCCTTACCTGTATGAGATCCGCTTTTCCGTTGAAGAAAACCTGCTGCACCCGCATCAGATCCAGTACCTGCAGCGCAAACAGGCGCTGGAGGACATCAACCAGGGCGGCGGCTGGATCTGCAAGCATGGCGACGACTATGCCGGCGTTGGCTTCGGGCTATTCATCCCTGAACCGCTGATCGGCGGTCTGTTCGTGAAGCCGGAATACCAGTCGAAGGGGATCGGCTCCGCCTTGCTGGCCCGGATCACTCACTGGATGTTTGAGCACGGCGCCGAAGCGATCCACTTAACCACCGATCCTGGCTCCAAAGCCGAAGGCTTTTATCAACATCACGGCTGGGCCGTGGTCGGGCAGGATGAGTTCGGCCAGGCCGAACTGGTGAAACGTAAAGAGGGTGAATAATGACAATCAAAGGATTGATGACGTTACTGCTGCTTTCGCTGTTCAGCGCACCGCTGTATGCGGCCGTTGACTATTTTTACCTGAAACCGCTCGACGGCGAGAAGATCAAGATAACCCGGCAGATGCTGGAGGCGATGCCGGCGCACACGATTAAAACCTCGACCAATTTCACCCCGGAAGATACGTTCACCGGCGTTGAGTTTGCCGAGCTGGTGAAAGCCTATCACCTGAAAGGTCAGTCGGTGCGCGCTTTCGCCTGGGACGATTACTCCTACTCGATGCCGATTGACGAGATGATTAAATACCGCGTGATCGTCGCCTATCAGCGCGGTGGCAAGCCGATCGACGTTGGGGAGCTGGGGCCGTTCGCCATTATTTATCCACGCGATGGCTACGCCGAGCTGAATAACCTGGATGTGAATGCGAAAACCGTCTGGCAAGTTAAACGGCTGGAGCTGAAATAAGATGAGCAAAAAACTGATCGGTACTCTTATCGCGTTGGTTGCCATCTTCTCCTTATTGATTTTGTTGATTGCCATTAACTTCGGCGGCGTAAAAGAGCGCTACAAGCAAATCGAGCCCAATCTGGACAACTACTCGGTGGCCGAGATCCTTTTTCTGGCGTTTGAAAGGACCAAAACCGCGCTGCTGCTCAGTGAAAACAACGACTACGACGCCTTTCAGATCAAAAAGAAAATCTTCTACTCGAAGATTCAGATCCTGGAGAGCCGTTCGACCTTCAGCGACTCTTTTTATTACGACGACGAGTTCATCAAGAATGTTGCGCTGCTGAAGCAGCAGTACCGCACGTTGGACGATCTCTCCGCCGGCTTGCTGGTGGGGCAGAAAAACAAGGCGGACATTCTCTCTTATATGGATGATATCGAGGGTACGCTGGTCGATATCCAAGAGATTATTTATCGGATACAGATTAAAAACTTTACCGAAGTGAAAGGCATCATTCAGGACAATTCGAGTAAAGCCGAGATGTTCGCCATCTTTTCGCTGATTTTGGTGTTCCTGATGATGTTTCTGGTGCTGAGGAATGCCTTCTCGTTGAAAGAGATCATCAAGAACAAGAACATCTTCATTTCTTCCATCTACCACGAGATCGCCGGCTCGACCCAGGCCATCGTCATTGCCGCAGATATCATGGAACACGAGCTGGCGCAGGAAGAGTTGAAAAAAGAAGCCCGCCTGATCTCCTATCACGGTAATAAGATCGCCGAACAAACGCGCGAGGTAATGGATTATTCTAGGCTTGAGATGGGAGAAGTTAAAATCAATATTTCCACCTTCCGGTTGAATGAGGTGGTGGACGATGCCGTAACCGGCATCGGCGCCGGGCGCGGCAATCGCCTCGTGATTCACCGTTCGTCTTATGCCGGCCTGATTGCTTCTGATAAATACAAGCTCTACCGAATATTGGCCAACCTGCTCAGCAACGCGGACAAATTTACCCATCGGGGCGTGGTTACCCTCAATGTGAAGCTGTGCCACGGCAATCTGTATTTGCGGGTGAAAGATACCGGCATCGGGTTTAACGTCGATAACCTGGATCGGTTATATAAGGCATTCAATCAGGGAGTGGAAAGGGAAACGCGGCAGGGGTTGGGGCTGGGGCTGACCATTATCAAAAATTACGTCACGACGATGAAAGGCACCATTAAAGCCAAATCCGTCGAAGGAGTGGGCTCATCGTTTTTGATCCGCATCCCGGTCAAACTAATTAAAGAATAGGTTGGACAGCAGCAGCGAGGAGATAATCAGCGGCTTGGTCGGTTTTTCCACCAGGTGCACGTCATAGTGCAGGATCATATCGCCGATGTTTTTCTCGTAGTGATTCAGCTGGCCGGTCAGAATAATAATGCGGGCGTGCGGATCGAGAACGTCTTTAATTTTTTTCACGACGCGTTCGGAAGTCTCGCCGAAATCCAACAGCCAGTCCAGAATAAACGCCTCAAAGGACTGCTGTTCCAGCGCGGCCAGCATGGTGTCCGCCGTCTGAAAGGTTTCAGTCTCGATGCCGTATCGGCTGGCGATCTTCTTCAACAGTTCGAGAATATCGCCGTCATTATCCAGGATCGCGATACGCGGGGCCGGCAGAAAGTCTATCTTGTTGACTTTGTACAGCGGAGCATCGGCGGCATGTTCCCGATTGGTGCTGATGATGAAAAGATCGTCTTTTTTGTAGGCGTAGGTTTCGTCGCTGTCCGCTTGCGTGACCGGGCTCTCGTCGACCTCTATGTTGCAGCGCTTGTGAATGCTGTTCATGATAAAGACGCCGTTATGCGTCCTTTGGCCGGCAAAGGGCTCGTTGAAATACTGGAAAACCTTTTTGACTTCATCGAGGGTGATACCTCTTTTACCATCCAGTTTCTGTTTGGCGCTGTTGTACTGAAGGTTCAGTATGTTGGCCATCGTGGAGGCATGCTTTCTGTCGCCAACTCCTTTCAGAGTGAGCAACGCGCTGATTGCATCGATGTAATTGGGCGTTTTCTTCATGACAACCTTGGCTTTTTTGATGTTGACCGCAAGCGCTGAAAAACCTGCGCAAGAACCCGTGCTGGATTATAGATGATGCCCCGGAGCTTGCGGCGATATCAGTTTGATTTTCCTTGGCAAACTCAGAACACACTCGATACTAAATAAAAAAACACTCAAAAGACATTCACATTTAACCGTTTATGTGGTTAATTAGCGCACATACTGTGTGATTCGCGTCCTGGGGGGGTGCCAGTCTCACAAAATAAACCGCCTGCTCTTGTCCGTAAGCAGGGAGCAGGCGGCAAAAAGATCCGCGGCCAACACCAGGGCCATTGGCAGCACCGGGGATGACGACTCGAACCTCTCTTCGTCGCTGTACCTTCTTTTTTCCTCTTTCCCCACTTTTCTGCCGCAACAGCGTCCTATGCGTCTCACCGCTGAGTGAGTGCCGAGCACCGCTAGGCCACAGTCCTTTAGCCGACAAGACAACCTGTCCGTACGCCCTTACAGGCCGCGATACGCCATATGCGCATTGCCGCGGACGAGGGCCCGGTGTCGCGCAAGAGAATCTCCGGCGCGATCCGGGATGGGATAAGGCGGGGCCATCGAGAGGGAGACGGCCCCGGCCGGCGCCGGGTTTGGCGGTCGGCAAGGTCACTATAGCCGGCGGGTCTGCCGGCGCCAGCGCCACCGTTCGGCATTGCGCGGCCGTTCCAGCGTTTTCTTCACGCGGCGGTAAACGTTGCCGCTTATTGCGCGCTGCGTCCCAGATAATCGTCCCAGTCTTTCCACACCGGCTGCAGCCCGGCATTGCTGATGGCCTCGGCGACCTGCTGCGGCGTGCGGCCGTCGTGCGGCTCGAACTGTTCCAATTCCGGCGGTACGTCGTCGGCATAGCCGCCGGGCTGCGTCTTGGATCCGGCGCTGACGCTGTTGATCGCCACCGGGATCATATGATCGCGGAAGTACGGCGACTCACGCGTAGACAGCGACAGCTCAACGTCCGGCGCGAACAGCCGGAAGGCGCAGATCAGCTGCACCAGCTGAGGCTCGCTCATGATCGACGCCGGCTCAATGCCGCCGGCGCAGGGGCGCAGACGCGGGAACGAGATCGAGTAGCGGCTCTGCCAGTAAGTTTGCTGCAGGTAGAACAGATGTTCCGCCAGCAGGTAGCAGTCGGTGCGCCAACTGTTGGACAGGCCGATCAACGCGCCGAGGCCGATCTTGTCGATCCCGGCGCGCCCCAGGCGATCCGGCGTGGCCAGACGCCAATGGAAATCCTGCTTCTGGCCGCGCACATGGTGCTGCAGATAGGTGGCAGGATGGTAGGTTTCCTGATAGACCAGCACGCCGTCCAGGCCCAGCGTTTTCAGTTCGGCGTACTCGTCCTGCGCCAGCGGCTGCACTTCCATCATCAGCGAGCTGAAGTGGCGGCGGATCGCCGGAATGTGCTGACGGAAATAGTCCATGCCGACCTTGGTCTGATGCTCGCCGGTGACCAGCAACAGGTGTTCGAACCCCAGCGCCTTGATGGCTTCGCACTCGCGTGCGATCTCCGCCGCATCGAGCGTTTTGCGCTTGATGCGGTTGCTCATCGAAAAGCCGCAATAGGTGCAGTCGTTGGCACACAGGTTAGAGAGGTACAGCGGCACATAGAAGCTGACGACGTTGCCGAAGCGCTGACGGGTCAGCTGCTGCGCGCGCTGCGCCAGCGGTTCCAGATACGGCGCGGCGGCGGGGGAGATCAGCGCCATAAAGTCGTCGCGCGTCAGCTTGTCGGCGTTCAACGCGCGTTCCACGTCGCGTGCGGTTTTGCCGTTGATGCGCAGCGTAATGTCGTCCCAATCCAGCTGTTGCCAGCGGCTACTGAAATCGTCGCCCATCACTGTGCCTCCTCTGGCTGGCTGAGGAAGGCGGTCAGCGGGCTTGAGGCGGCCGCACCGCGCTGGCTAGCGCCCAATCCGGCGCTGTGCGCCAGCTCGCCGGCCTCCAGCGCCAGGCGAAACGCCCGCGCCATTTGCACTGGGTCGCGCGCCACGGCGATGGCGGTATTCACCAGCACCGCGTCGGCGCCCAGTTCCATCGCTTCCAGCGCGTGGCTCGGCGCGCCGATGCCGGCGTCGACCACCACCGGCACCTTGGCCTGCTCGATGATGATCTCGAGGAAGTCACGGGTGCGCAGACCGCGGTTGGAGCCGATAGGGGCGCCGAGCGGCATCACCGCCGCGCAACCCACCTCTTCCAGCCGTTTGCACAGCACCGGATCGGCGCCGCAGTAGGGCAGCACCACAAAACCGTCTTTCACCAGCGTTTCCGCCGCCTTAAGCGTTTCTATCGGATCCGGCAGCAGGTATTTCACATCGGGATGGATCTCCAGCTTCACCCAGTGGGTGCCGAGCGCTTCACGCGCCAGCCGGGCGGCGAACACCGCTTCGGCGGCGGTTTTGGCGCCGGAGGTGTTGGGCAGCAGCCGGGCGCCCAACTGCTGCAGCGGCGCCAAAATGGCGTCGTTGCCGCCGCGCAGATCGACGCGCTTCATGGCCATGGTCACCAGCTGTGAGCCGGAGGCCGCCAGCGCCTCCAGCATTAACGCCGGGGTGGCGAACTTGCCGGTGCCGGTGAACAGGCGCGAGGTAAAAGTGGTATCGGCGATTTTCAGCATGTCAGCCTCCGGCGATCGCTTGAAACAGCAAAATGTCGTCACCGTCCTGCACCTGATGGTCGGCCCAGTCGGCGCGCGGGATGATGGTTTGATTGATCGCCAGCGCGGTGCCCGGCTGGTGGCGTTCCAACTGGGTCAGCAGGGCGGCGACGCTGAGCGGCTGCGCCAGCTCCAGCGGTTGGTCGTTCAGACGGATCTTCATGCCGCGCCTCCGCATACCGGGCAGGCGCGGGCCTGGCTCAGTTGCAGCGTGCTCCAGCTCTGCTGCTTGCCGTCGAACAGCCGCAGTTTACCGCTGAGGGAGGAAGGCATGCCGGCCAACATTTTGATGGCCTCCAGCGCTTGCAGAGTACCGATCACGCCCACCACCGGGCCGAGCACCCCGGCGGTGCGGCAGTTGCGCTGCGGCTCTTCCTGATCCGGGTACAGGCAGGCGTAGCAGCCGTGCGCATAGGGCGGCTCGAGCACCAGCAGCTGGCCACTGAAACCGACCGCGCTGCCGCTGATCAGCGGCTTGGCGGCGGCGATGCAGGCGGCATTGACCTCATGACGGGTCGCCATATTGTCGCAGCAGTCCAGCACCAGATCGGCGCGGGCGACCGCGTCGCGCAGCGCTTGCCCCTGCAGCCGCTGCGCCAGCGGGATGGATTCCACCAATGGGTTCAGCGCCTGCAGATGGCGTTGCGCCAGCGCCGCCTTGCCGGTGGCGGTATCGGCGCTGCGGTAGAGGATCTGCCGCTGCAGGTTGGTGATGTGCAGCTGGTCGTCGTCGGCCAACAGCAGCGTGCCGACGCCGGCGGCGGCCAGATACAGCGAAGCCGGGGAACCAAGCCCGCCCAAACCGACGATCAGCACCGTGGCGCGCTTGAGCCTCTCCTGGCCCTCCGGGCCGACGTCCTCCAGCAACAGCTGGCGGCTGTAACGCAGGAATTCCTGATCGTTAAGCATCGTTCGGGCCCTCGCCTTCGATCAGCCGCAGCAGCTCGGCCGTCGCCGCACGCCAGTCCGGCGCCTGGGTGATGGCGCTGACCACCGCCACGCTGCCGACGCCGCACGCCAGCACCGCCGGTACGCGATCGATGCTGATCCCGCCGATCGCCACCGTCGGGTAATCCGCCAGGCCGGCGATGTGGCGTTTCAACTCCGTCAGCCCCTGCGGCGCCGAAGGCATGTCTTTGGTTTGGGTGGGGAAGATGTGCCCCAACGCGATGTAGGACGGTTTCACCGCCAGCGCGCGCGCCAGCTCCGCGTCGTCATGGGTGGACACGCCCAGCCGCAGTCCGGCGCGGTGAATGGCCGCCAGATCGGTGGTATCGAGATCTTCCTGGCCCAGATGTACGCCGTAGGCGCCGTGCTTGATCGCCAGCCGCCAATAGTCGTTGATGAACAGCCGCGCTTGATAACGCTGGCCCAGCGCGATGGCGGCAGCGATGTCCTCTTCGACCTGCTCATCCGGCAGATCCTTGATGCGCAGCTGGATCGTGGTGACGCCGGCCTCCAGCAGACGAGCGATCCATTCCACGCTGTCGACGACCGGGTAAAGCCCCAGTTTGTGGGGCGTAGCCGGGAAGGGGGTCGTGATATCAGTCATTGCTTGTCTCCTCTTGCAGGGTGCCGGCGCCGGCGCTGTGATACAGCTCGCTGCCGCGGGCGCGGAACTCGGCGGACATTTTCTCCATGCCGGTCAGCTGCACTTCGATCGGCTTGGCAGCTTCCTGGGCGGCGGCGTAGTCGCGCACCTCCTGCGAAATCTTCATCGAGCAGAATTTCGGCCCGCACATCGAGCAGAAGTGGGCGACCTTGCCGGATTCCTGCGGCAGGGTTTCGTCGTGATAGGCGCGCGCGGTGGCCGGATCGAGCGCCAGATTGAACTGATCTTCCCAGCGGAATTCGAAACGTGCCTTGGACATGGCGTTATCGCGGATCTGCGCGCCCGGATGGCCTTTGGCCAGATCGGCGGCGTGAGCGGCGATCTTGTAGGTGATCAGGCCCTGCTTGACGTCTTCTTTGTTCGGCAGGCCGAGGTGCTCTTTCGGCGTGACGTAACACAGCATGGCGCAGCCGAACCAGCCGATCATTGCCGCGCCTATGCCGGAGGTGAAATGGTCATAGCCCGGGGCGATATCGGTGGTCAGCGGGCCGAGGGTGTAGAACGGCGCTTCGTGGCAGTGTTCCAGCTCTTCGGTCATGTTGCGGCGGATCATCTGCATCGGCACGTGGCCCGGGCCTTCGATCATCACCTGCACGTCGTATTCCCAGGCGATTTTGGTCAGCTCGCCCAGCGTATGCAGCTCGGCGAACTGGGCTTCGTCGTTGGCGTCCTGAATCGAGCCGGGGCGCAGGCCGTCGCCGAGCGACAGCGAAACGTCGTAGGCGGCGCAGATCTCGCAGATTTCACGGAAATGCTGATAGAGGAAGTTTTCCTGATGGTGCGACAGACACCATTTGGCCATGATTGAGCCACCGCGCGACACGATGCCGGTCAGGCGTTTGGCGGTCATCGGTACGTAGCGCAGCAGCACGCCGGCGTGGATGGTGAAGTAGTCGACCCCTTGCTCCGCCTGTTCCAGCAGCGTATCGCGGAACATCGCCCAGGTGAGGTTTTCCGCCACGCCGTTGACCTTCTCCAGCGCCTGGTAGATCGGCACGGTGCCGATGGGCACCGGGCTGTTGCGCAGGATCCACTCGCGGGTTTCGTGAATATAGCGGCCGGTAGAGAGATCCATCACGGTGTCCGCGCCCCAGCGGGTGGACCACACCAGCTTCTCCACTTCTTCTTCGATCGACGACGTGACCGCCGAGTTGCCGATATTGGCGTTCACCTTCACCAGGAAATTGCGGCCGATGATCATCGGCTCCGCCTCCGGATGGTTGATGTTGGCGGGAATGATGGCGCGGCCGGCGGCCACTTCCCGACGCACGAACTCCGGCGTGATGTTGTCCGGCAGGTTGGCGCCCCAGCCCTGGCCCGGATGCTGGTGGCGCAGCACCTCGCCGCGAATGCGCTCGCGCCCCATGTTTTCACGGATGGCGATGAACTCCATCTCTGGGGTGACGATACCGGCGCGGGCATAGTGCAGCTGGGTCACGCATTTGCCCGGCAGCGCCCTGCGCGGCAGCGGCAGATGTTCGAAGCGCAGGTGATCCAGCCCTTCGTCCGCCAGCCGCTGTTGGGTAAAGCCGGAACTGGCGCCGCTTAGGGTGGCGGTATCGCCGCGCGCGTCGATCCAGCCGGCGCGCAGCTTGGCCAGGCCGGCGTGCACGTCGAGCTCGGCCTGCGGATCGCCGTAGGGGCCGGCGGTGTCATACACCGGGATCGCTTCGTTGGGTTCATACTGCGGATGGTCTTTGCTGCCGCCGAGCAGGGTCGGGCTGAGCTGAATTTCGCGCATCGGCACCTGGATATCGCTGCGCGAGCCCTGGAGATAGATGCGGCGTGAGTTCGGGAAAGCCATGCCTTGCAGGGTGTCGATAAACTGCTGGGCGGCTTCGCGTTGCGCTTTACGGGCGCGCGGTGGATTAACGTTAGACATAGCAAGTTCCTACCAGTGTGTTGGGTTGGGAAAGTTGCTTGTCTGGAGCTCGGAGGGAGTAATGATGGTGGCCGATAAGGCAGGGCGCCCGCAAGGGGAAGGCCGTGCCTGTGGCGATAGATTACTCTTGTTCCCTTCGCGGGTATTAACCCGATCAGGTTCCGCGGATCCCGAATTAACGGTCTCAGCCTGGCTGATTCGATGAACAAATCAGGCGCTAGGCACTCCGACAAGATGCCCCCCAGTATAGGAGGGATAAGAAAAAAAACTATAAAATTTTAACGTGCGGGATCCAGCGCCTGGTCCGGCAGCGGTTGCTGCGCGGCCTCCGCTTCCAGCTGGATCAGCTTATCTTCCAGCGCAAAGCGCGCCGCCAGCGTTTCGCCGATATCCGACAGGGCCTGGTGGAATTCCAGACAAACCTCCTGATCGATATCCACTTCGGTATAGCGATCGTGGAACGCCATGATCTGTTCGGTATTGGCCCACAGCTTGGGGTAGATGTTCACCGCCAGCGACATTTTCGGACTGGCTGCGCCTTCCACTTGTTTGATAATTCTGTCATAGATATGAAAATGCCCTGCGGAGAGGTAATCCACCAGGTTGTGGCAAAAGTTCTCCAGCGCTTTTTCATTCAGCGGCGTATGCTTTTCTTTATTCGGTTTGAGGCCTACCAGCGTGCAGTAGGCGACCAGCAACTGTTTGCGGGCCTGAAGCCATTGATCAACTAATTCATTACTACCGCCAACGCGCTGAGTCAGCCTTTCCAAACGGTTGAGCATGTTTGACTCCGTGTAAGTAATAAAAGTAACCGGTAAGTTATTAAAATGTAACAAAGCCGATTTGTAGAGTGCCAGTGAAGCTGAGGTTGTGCAACAACGATATGGAACTTGCATTAACGGGCAATGAAAACGGCTGGTGGATCGTCAGCCATGAAAGCAAACTTTGGTTACCGAACGGTGAATTGCCGTCGGGGACGGCCGCCGCTCTTGGGCTGCGGGGCCACATGGCGCGCACCATCGGTGAATGGGAGGGCGCGCCGGTCTGGCTGGTGCGCCAGGCGATGCCGCGGGAGATGGGATCGGTGCGTCAGCTGTTGGATCAGGATCGCGGTCTGTTCCAGCTTGCCGGGTGCGGCGTGCAGCTGGCGGATTTCTACCGCTCTCATCGCTACTGCGGCTATTGCGGCCATGAAATGCACCTCAGCCGCACCGAAAGCGCCTGTCTGTGCGGCCACTGCAAAGAGCGGTACTACCCGCAGATTGCACCCTGCGTGATCGTCGCCATTCGGCGCGACGATCAGATCCTGCTGGCGCAACACGTGCGTCATCGCGGTGGTATCCACACGGTGCTGGCCGGCTTCGTCGAAGTGGGCGAAACGCTGGAGCAGGCGGTGGCGCGCGAAGTGATGGAAGAGAGCAATATTGAAATCAAGAACCTGCGCTACGTCACTTCACAACCGTGGCCGTTCCCACACTCGCTGATGATGGCCTTTATGGCCGATTACCATCAGGGTGACATTCGCCACGATCCCAAGGAGCTGCTCAACGCCGGCTGGTATCGCTACGACCAGCTGCCGCTGTTGCCGCCGCCCGGTACCGTGGCGCGCCGGTTGATTGAGGACACCGTGGCGCTGTGCCGGGCAGAATAATGTACAATGGCCGGCAGATTATTAAGGGAGCCCCATAAATGACTGAGTTGAAGAACGATCGCTACCTGCGCGCGCTGTTGCGCCAGCCGGTGGATGTGACCCCCGTATGGATGATGCGCCAGGCCGGTCGTTATTTACCGGAGTATAAGGCGACCCGCGCCCAGGCCGGTGATTTCATGTCGCTGTGCAAGAACGCGGAGCTGGCCTGCGAGGTCACGCTGCAGCCGCTGCGCCGCTATGCGCTGGACGCCGCCATCCTGTTCTCCGACATTCTCACCATTCCCGACGCCATGGGGCTCGGCCTTTACTTTGAAGCCGGCGAAGGCCCGCGTTTCAGCTCCCCCGTTACCTGCCGCGCCGACGTCGACAAGCTGCCGGTGTTCGATCCGGAAGTGGAGTTGGGCTATGTGATGAATGCGGTGCGCACCATTCGCCGCGAACTGAAGGGCGAAGTGCCGCTGATCGGCTTCTCCGGCAGCCCGTGGACGCTGGCGACTTATATGGTCGAAGGCGGCAGCAGCAAAGCCTTCACCAAGCTGAAGAAGATGATGTATGCCGAACCGGCTACGCTGCACCTGTTGCTGGACAAGCTGGCGGACAGCGTGATCCTGTACCTCAATGCCCAGATTAAAGCCGGCGCGCAGTCGGTGATGGTGTTCGACACCTGGGGTGGCGTACTGACCGGGCGCGATTATCGCGAGTTCTCTTTGCACTACATGCACAAGATCGTCGACGGGCTGCTGCGTGAAAACGACGGTCGCCGCGTGCCGGTGACGCTGTTCACCAAAGGTGGCGGGCAGTGGCTGGAGGCGATGGCCGCCACCGGCTGCGATGCGCTGGGGCTGGATTGGACCACCGACATCGCCGACGCGCGTCGGCGCGTGGGCGACAAAGTGGCGCTGCAGGGCAATATGGATCCGTCGATGCTGTATGCCTCCCCGGCGCGCATCGCGGAAGAAGTGGAGACCATTCTGGCCGGTTTCGGCCACGGCAACGGCCATGTGTTCAACCTGGGCCACGGCATCCATCAGGATGTGCCGCCGGAGCACGCCGGCGCCTTCGTCGAGGCGGTACACGCGCACTCGGCGAAATACCACCGTTAAGGATCCGATGTGACCGATATGGCGGCCCTGCGCGCCGAACAGCTGCGGCGCGCGGCTGAAGTCATTCGCTACGACGATCTGCCGGCCGAACCGCCGGCCTTCATCGCCGGCGCCGACGTGGGCTTCGAACAAGAAGGGGCGGTGACGCGCGCCGCCATCACCATCCTGCGCTATCCGTCGCTGGAGCTGGTGGAGTATCAGGTGGCGCGCATCGCCACCGTCATGCCCTACATCCCGGGCTTCCTGTCGTTTCGCGAATACCCGGCGCTGTTGGCCGCCTGGGGGCAGCTGCAGCAGAAACCGGGGCTGATCTTCGTCGATGGGCATGGCATTTCGCATCCGCGGCGTCTCGGCGTCGCCAGCCATTTCGGTCTGCTGGTCGATGTGCCGACCATCGGCGTGGCCAAGAAGCGCCTGTGCGGCAAATTTGCGCCGCTGGACGCCGCCGTCGGCGCGCTGGCGCCGTTGGAAGATAAGGGTGAACAGCTGGGCTGGGTGTGGCGCAGCAAGGCGCGTTGCAACCCGCTGTTCATCTCTACCGGGCATCGCGTGGGCGCCGACAGCGCGCTGGCGTGGGTGCAACGCTGTATGGCGGGCTACCGTTTACCGGAGCCGACCCGTTGGGCCGACGCCATCGCATCGCGTCGTCCGGCGTTTCAGCGGTGGTTGCAGCAGCATCCGGAGGTGTCGCCATGAGCGATTTCGGGTACACTGCGCCGCAGATAACGCGTAAGAGAGTAAAGCATGCTACGTAACCCGATTCATTTACGCCTGGAACGGCTCGAGGCCTGGCAACATTTGACCTTTATGGCCAGTTTGTGCGAGCGTATGTACCCGAATTACCAGATGTTCTGCAAACAGACCGAGTTCGGCGATCCGGCGGTTTATCGCCGCATTCTGGATTTGGTGTGGGAAACGCTGGTAGTGAAGGATGCCAAGGTCAACTTCGACAGCCAGCTCGAGAAGTTGGAAGAGGCGATTCCGTCGGCGGAAGATTACGATCTTTACGGCGTTTACCCGGCAATTGATGCCTGTATCGCATTAGGGGAACTGATCCATTCGCGGCTCGGCGGGGAGACGCTGGAGCACGCCATCGCCATCAGCGAAACATCGATTCGCACCGTGGCGATGTTGGAAATGACCCAAGCCGGTAAGGAAATGACCGACGAAGAGTTGGAAAGTTTGCCTGCGGTAGAGGAAGAATGGGACATTCAATGGGAAATTTTCCGCCTGTTGGACGCCTGTGAAGAGCGCGATATAGACCTGATCAAGGGGCTGCGATCCGACCTGCGAGAGGCGGGTGTCAGCAACATCGGGATAAATTTAGCGCAATAAGGCAACAAAACGTGATTTAACGCCTGATTTGTCATGCCTTAAGGCTTCACATCCGCACCCTGTCTGGTCTACATTTGGGGGGCGTAAAAAAAGTGGCTATCGGTGCGTGTATGCAGGAGAGTGCTGTCAATCGGCATATCCGTCGCACTCGATGCTTTGCAAACGATAAACACACTGTAAGGATAACTTATGAACAAGACTCAACTGATTGATGTAATCGCGGACAAGGCTGACCTTTCCAAAGCACAAGCTAAACTGGCTCTGGAATCCACCCTGGCTGCTATTACTGAGTCTCTGAAAGAAGGTGATGCAGTACAATTGGTTGGCTTCGGTACTTTCAAAGTAAACCATCGTAGCGAGCGCACTGGCCGCAACCCGCAGACTGGCAAAGAAATCAAAATCGCAGCAGCCAACGTGCCTGCGTTCGTTTCTGGCAAAGCACTGAAAGACGCTGTTAAATAAGACCGCGCCTCGGTGAAAAGATTAAACAGAGGGGCGATGGCGCCCCTTTTGTTTACTCGTCGGGCGCTCATGGCCGTAGGCATCGCCGTCGGCCTGAGCGCTTGCAGTTCCCATTCCGATATTCCCAGCTTTACCGCCAGCGGCTTTGTGGCCGATCAGGGCGTGATACGCCTGTGGCGTAAAGACGATGAGCAACATCGTCCGCAGGTGTTGGTCAGTGTCTACAGCCCTTACCGCGGTCCGGGTACCATCACCACGCTATACACCTATCAGGGCGACGTGCTGCGCCAAATCAAACGTAACGACGCCGATGGCGATCGCGACTCTATTCAACTGCGCTTTGCCGACGACGGCACGGTGAGCTTTATGCAGCGCCAGCTGGCGACACGCCGCGAACCGCTGACCCGCGATGAAATCGCCCTGTACCAATATCAGGCGCGGCGGATCCTCGAAGTGAGCAATGCGCTGCGCGCCGGCAAGGTGAAATTGCTGCAGGGGCATTGGATGCAGGGCGAGGTGCAAACCTGCGACGGCCAACGCATGAAACCGGGGCTGGATGCCGCCTCCATCGTCTGGATCGAGAAGCGTGCCCGCAGCAGCAGCCGGCCGGTGAGCGTTGCCTGGCTGGAAGCGCCCGAAGGCAGCGAACTGCTGCTGGTGGCGAACGACGACTTCTGCAGCTGGGAACCGAAAGAAGACCAGCTATAAAAAAGGCCCCGCGCTGCGGAGCCTCTCGTCATGACCTTATACGGTCAAATCACTTGCCGCGCGCAATCGCGCGATAACCGATGTCTTTGCGGCAGAAGCTGCCCGGCCACTCAATGCCTTCGGCCAGCTGGTAGGCACGTTGCTGCGCCTGCGCCACGGTGTCGCCCAGCGCGGTTACGCACAGCACGCGGCCGCCGCTGGTGACGACGTCATTGCCCTGCAGGCGTGTGCCGGCATGGAAGACCTTACCGTCGGCGCTTTCCTGCTGCGGCAATCCCTGGATAACTTCGCCGTTGCGATAGTCGCCCGGATAACCGCCGGCCGCCAGCACTACGCCGAGCGCAGGGCGTTCGTCCCAGTCGGAGCTTTTCTCGTTCAGGCGGCCTTCCGCGCCCGCCAGGCACAGTTCCACCAGATCGGAACGCAGGCGCAGCATGATGGGCTGGGTTTCGGGATCGCCAAAACGACAGTTGAACTCGATCACTTTCGGTTGGCCATCGGCGGCGATCATCAGGCCGGCGTACAGGAAGCCGACGTAGGTGTTGCCTTCCGCCGCCATGCCGCGCACCGTCGGCCAGATCACCTGGTCCATGGCGCGCCGGTGGATTTCGTCGGTCACGACCGGCGCCGGGGAGTAGGCCCCCATGCCGCCGGTGTTCGGGCCGGTATCGCCGTCGCCGACGCGTTTGTGGTCCTGGCTGGTGGCCATCGGCACCACGTTCTCGCCGTCGACCATCACGATGAAGCTGGCTTCTTCGCCGTCGAGGAACTCTTCCACCACGATGCGATGACCGGCGTCGCCGAAGGCGTTGCCGGCCAGCATGTCACGCACGGCTTCTTCCGCTTCCTGCAGCGTCATCGCGACGATCACGCCTTTACCGGCCGCCAGGCCATCGGCCTTGATGACGATCGGTGCGCCTTTGCGGCGCACATAGGCCAGTGCCGGCTCCACCTCGGTGAAGTTTTCATATTCGGCGGTCGGGATACGGTGGCGCGCCAGGAAATCCTTGGTGAAGGCTTTGGAGCCTTCGAGCTGCGCGGCGGCCTGCGACGGGCCGAAGATTTTCAGGCCGGCGGCCTGGAAGGCGTCGACCACGCCGATCACCAGCGGCGCTTCCGGCCCGACGATGGTCAGACCGATGTCATGGCTCTGGGCGAAAGCGACTAGAGCAGGGATGTCGGTGGCGGCGATCGCCACGTTTTCCAGATTGGCTTCCAGCGCGGTGCCGGCATTGCCCGGCGCAACGTAAACTTTATCCGCCAGCGGAGACTGGGCGGCTTTCCAGGCCAGCGCGTGCTCGCGCCCGCCGTTGCCGATAATCAAAATGTTCATCAGGGGCTCCACGAATGGCGTGCGCCGGAGCGCACGCGGCAAAAGGAATTAATGGCGGAAGTGACGCATGTCGGTAAAGATCATGGCGATGCCGTGTTCGTTGGCGGCGGCGATCACTTCGTCGTCGCGGATAGAGCCGCCCGGCTGGATCACGCAGGTAATGCCGACGGCCGCCGCGGCATCGATGCCGTCGCGGAACGGGAAGAAGGCGTCGGAGGCCATGGCGGACCCTTTCACCTCCAGCCCTTCGTCGCCCGCTTTGATGCCGGCGATCTTGGCGGAGTAAACGCGGCTCATCTGGCCGGCACCTATGCCGATGGTCATGTTGTCACGTGCATAGACGATGGCGTTGGATTTCACGAACTTGGCCACTTTCCAGCAGAACAGCGCGTCGCGCAGTTCCTGTTCGGTCGGCTGGCGCTCGGATACCACACGCAGATCGGCGGCGGTCACCATGCCCAGATCGCGATCCTGCACCAGCAGGCCGCCGTTGACGCGCTTGAAGTCCAGCCCCGCCACGCGTTGCTGCCACTGGCCGCAGGCCAGCACGCGCACGTTCTGCTTGGCGGCCAGCAGGGAGCGCGCTTCCTGGGTGACGTTTGGCGCGATGATCACTTCCACGAACTGGCGGCTGATGATCGCCTGCGCGGTGGCGGCATCCAGCTCGCGGTTAAAGGCGATGATGCCGCCAAAGGCGGAGGTCGGGTCGGTTTGGTAAGCGCGCTCGTAGGCGGCCAGGATGTCGTCGCCGATCGCCACGCCGCAAGGGTTAGCGTGTTTGACGATCACGCAGGCCGGCTCGGCGAACTCTTTCACGCATTCCAGCGCGGCGTCGGTATCGGCGATGTTGTTATAAGACAGCGCCTTGCCCTGCAGCTGCTCGGCGGTCGCGACGGACGCTTCCTTTACCTCTTCTTCTATATAGAAGGCGGCCTGCTGGTGGCTGTTCTCACCGTAGCGCATATCCTGCTTCTTGATGTAGTTGAGGTTCAGGGTACGCGGGAAGCGGCCGGACGGCTGTTCGGTCTCGCCATGGTATGCCGGCACCAGCGTGCCGAAGTAGTTGGCGATCATGCTGTCGTAGGCGGCGGTGTGCTCGAAGGCCTTGATGGCGAGATCGAAGCGGGTGGCATAGCGCAGCGAGCCGTCGTTGTTGTCCATCTCGGTAATGATGGCGGCGTAGTCGCTGCTCTTCACCACGATGGCAACGTCTTTATGGTTCTTGGCGGCGGAGCGCACCATGGTCGGGCCACCGATATCGATATTCTCGACCGCGTCTTCCAGCGAGCAATCCGGGCGCGCCACGGTTTGGGCGAACGGATACAGATTGACGACCACCATGTCGATAGGCTTGATGTCATGCTGATTCATGACGGCGTCGTCCTGGCCGCGGCGGCCGAGGATACCGCCGTGAACTTTCGGGTGCAGGGTCTTAACTCGTCCGTCCATCATTTCCGGGAAGCCGGTGTAGTCGGATACTTCGGTAACGGGCAGACCGGCGTCTGCCAGCAGGCGGGCGGTACCGCCGGTGGAGAGCAGTTCAACGCCGCGCTGGGAAAGCGCTTCGGCGAATTCAACGATACCGGCTTTGTCAGACACGCTGAGCAGGGCCCGGCGGATTGGACGAGGTTGTTGCATGGTTTTATCCCTTGGCTTTGAGTCGCAATTAAAGAGCGTTACGTGAATGTCCACCTCGTTCTCTCTATAAAGAAGGTTTTTTGCCTTATAAAGGGAGGGTCAGGCACATATTCAGGTAACGCCCCCATAAAAAGGGGGATCGTTTCGTCGCGGGGAATTGTAGCGAAAACGTTTGCGTGGCGCTCGTAAATTTTCCGTACAAATCGCATCTGTGGATAACACTGTGTGCAAGTGGGTATAAGGCGGGGTTTTGCTGTGGAATGCAGCGAACGATCGTTTTTGCTGAAAATACCTGTTGCGGCCTGCGAGGAACTCCCTATAATGCGCCTCCATCGACACGGAACATGTGAACAACTTCACAGAGTATCCGGGGGTCGCAGAGAAAAAATCCTGAAAATTAGGGTTGA
>NZ_JBSEYF010000012.1:0-39854 GCF_053627655.1 Serratia sp. 121840015-1 | reverse complement strand
GATTAAGCCAAACAATAAAATCAATTGGAAATTGAAATTTATATATTTAAAAACAAAAACCAAAAGACAAGCAATAATACCGGAAATGATGATGATTAATGCATTTCTTGCGTCAATTTTATTATTATGCAAGTCGTGTTTGAGAATTTTATCCATATAGTAATCAGTATTGTGTTTCATATAAACCCTTACCTCACCTTTGAAATTATGATGATGCATAAATGATAATTACAGCCATCCAGAAAGCACCACAACTCAAAAAAATTAAATGCCATGCGTATCTAATCAGAGAATCCATAGAAACCCTCTCAAAGAGAAAATTGATTACATTACACTTGAAAATTTCAATTTTTTTTATGCGTACCTTTATCGCTGGGTTTATAAATCACCTTGAATTTATTGTTATCAACAATTGTCTTACCGCCAATACTCTTGCACTGGGTTAAATCAACAGGCGAAGATAAAGCTAAACAGATAATAGCTTTAGTTTTGTTTTCCATTGCGATCGCCCTCAAACGCTTTGATGATATCGTTCTTAGCCTTTTCCCCATGTAGATCGATTAGATACTGAAAGAATTGAGCCGTTGTGATTTGCTTGCCGGTCATAAATGAAACTTCAATTGCCAGTCTTTCTACTACTTGTTTACGGGCAGCGCCTATATAGATAACGCCTCCCGCCGTAGACGGTTTTTTGATACGTTCTAAACCTGTATTCGATGACATGGATACTCCTGATATAGATGCAAAAAAGCACCGCTGACGGTGATCAGCGGTGATGAATAAATAACGTGATGGGAGTAAAAACTAGTGGGCGTTTCTTACATACCCGTCCAGAAAGCTGATGAGAGAAGCCATTCGATTTACAGGCTCGCTTTGCCCGTTAATTTCTTCCAGTTTCGCCATAAGGTCATCAGGCACATTACTGTAGGAAACTGATTGGTCACTTTGATCAACTTTCGCAAACTCAAGGTTGCGCAGGCCGTCGATAACAGCTTCCGGCAAAGGCCGTACTTGGCCACCAATCTTAACAAACTCATTCACACCAATCAGCTGTGTGATTTTGGTGGTGTGGACGACCTCTGGATCGAAGTACACAAACAGATATGCAGGAAACAACGGACGCTTATTGATTCTCACGCTCGTCTTACTGTCTGCTCTCTTCGTAATGACCGTGAGCTTAGGTGTGTAATGTGTGACCGACAAGCGTTCGAACCCAGCCAGGATTTGCTGGTACGCTTTCGGGCTGTGGTAAAGCAGAAACCAACCCTTCATTTAGAACCTCCTTTTCCACGCTGACGCCCTGAGCGATCCACGTGGATATCCCCAATACGCGCCACGCCATTACTGTATATATGTACAGTATTATGCGAATCTATGACATGTGCAACAGTCGTTGTGTTTGGTGATTCCCTGGTGTTACGTAATTCGTAACATCAAAAATGATAAGTGATGGTAAACGTGAGCCTCTGTTTCAATTACTTATCAGGTTTGCAATGGTTCCGAAGAGATTGAGAACTGCCAGATTATACGCTGGGTTATCCCAAGAAAAACTAGGCGTTCTTAGCGGCATCGATGAAGCGTCTGCCCGTGCACGGATCTCACGGTACGAACACGGTGTTAACCGCCCTACCTATGAGCAAACACGCCTCTTTGCCAGAGTCTTAAACGTCCCTACATGCTACTTCTACATCGATGACGATGAGTTCGCCAACCAGGTCTTAGCGCTGTATGACAAGACGTATAACCCTGCTATGCCGCCGCGCGCATTCTATTGATGCTTTACCACGCTGACGCCATTTCCGATCCAGATTGGAGGGGAAGCGGGTAGGACTCGATCACGTTGTTATCTATCTATACACTACTACATTCATATAATATCAAAACTTCCGGCCAAGGAAAGTATAAAAATCATTTACACTATGCCAGATTTTAAAGATATGACAGTGTAATAAGCCACTTTACCGCCATTAAACCAGTCGCTTCATCCATGTGAAAATTCATATCTAGATCAATCGATCGGCTTGCGGCTAAAACACAAACAAAAATACTTTTTTACTTCATCATTTTATCGCTAAGGTTAACCGATCAATATCAATAACTTGCAACCAAAGGTGATAACAGCAAGTACATCAAACCCACCTTTAAAAACAGAACAAAGCCAGAAATGTCTCAAGATGTCCAATATATATCCTATAGAATATATCAAATATATCTCCTAAATCATTTAGAGCAATTCTACATAAACAGATAGGACATACCTTAGAATTTCAAGAAGCCGACTCTGACGCCCACTTTTTGTTGCTCCTGTTTCATGAGGCTCATCTTCGCTTCCTGGAACTGCTTGATGCTCATGCCTTGCTTGATAGCTCTTTGTGGATCACTCAGCACTTCAACCTTGTTGAAGTTAACGCTGCGGTCGATTCCCATGACACCTTTATTCTCTATCACCCAATTGTTGCGCTTAGTCTCCTTGTAACCTTTAACCTCGCCTTGTTTATCGAACAAAGGCACTTTAACCGTTGTCTCACCTTCCTTCTTGATCTTGATAACGCTTCCCTTATTCACCTTCTCACGCAATAGCTCCCCAGGAAGATTTGTCCCCCAAATCGTAACCTCTTTGCCGCCCTTTATAGTCTTCAATTGAATATAGTTCTGGCGTTTGTTTTTCGGGTCATTTTTAAAATGAGCCCTCCCAAAGTCTACAACCTCATACAGATTCCTGGTGCGGTCAGGTTCGGACTTTAACTTATGTTTCAAGGCAAAATCATGCTTATGTGTAGCTTTTACGTTATAGCCTTTTTCCTGCAATTTATGAGCGAAGCCAGAGCGCAAATCTCGCAAGTCTGCTTTTCGTATATTAATTCTCACACCAGAATTATCGGGAATGCGCAAAACCACATGAACGTGAGGATTATCAGTATCTTTGTGATAAGCCATAATGAAACGGTTGTGAGGGTATTTTTCTTTAATGACGCTCTGAACCGAATCAAGCATATCTTCCTGGGAAACACCAACAACGGCATTAGTGTTAAACATCATGTTATGCGAAATATTTGGATTTTTATCATCATCAATTCTTAGCCGGTCTTCGGGGGAGATCATATAGTCGTAGGCATCCGACATATCCTTTCCACCTTCATACTCACGTCCTTCATCATCCCTCAGCTTGAGATCGGCATCGCGGCTAATGTAATTTATAGAGTTTTTTATACCCTTGGCGGTTTTAGCGTTACCGGTGATCTTCACCATCACTTCGCGACTAGCCCCTTTAGAAGCGATACGCTGTTTTACGCCTTTCTGATAAGCATCACCGCCATTCCTGGCTTTATGCGCTAAAGGGTTCTTAGCAGCCCGCTCACTTCGGGCTTTCTTGATTTTATACTCCTTATCAATGCTAACGCCCATTTCGTGTACCTCTCTTGCGGTAATTGCTTCTATTAATTCCAAGTGTGGTTAGCTTATCAACCTGCGCTTTTAACGCTTCAATGTTTTCATTAAGCCGCTGCACATCCTCTAAAAAACCATCATCATTGATAGTTAACATTTGCTTTTTTGAAATGATATAGTGAAGGTTCCTCCCTACTACATCTACAGCATTTCGCGCACGCCGGAGTTCTGCAACCTCATCCGGGTAAAGCGCCGGATCGCTACTTAATGATGAAGCCAACCTAAACCTTGATTCCTTTGACAAAGACCAACCATTTTTAATGGCTTCACCCTGCAATTTATCTTTAAGTTCCTGGCTAACCTTTATATTCAATTTTTCAGAGTTATCGGCAAAGTCAAAATCCTTTGCTTCATAGCTAAACCCTTCATTATTGGTTATAATTGTCATGGCTATTTTCTTTAATAATGAGGCTGGGGTTAATCCAGCCTTAGCCGCCTCTAATTTTAAAATTGCATCATCATTGCGGTCTAACCGTATTTGTATTTTTTTGCTTTCATCTTTCATCGAGAGCCTCCGGCAGCGGTTGGCAAATGGCTACATATACGGAATGAAATGACGTCATATGTGGCTAATTTGCCTATCTTGCATCGAGTTGTGATCCTTTGCAAGCCCGCTTACCGCCCACATACTACTGATTTATTTTATTATTCGCTGATAAAGCAAGGAGTTAACGCATCTAGATGTTTTCGCTACGCGAAACCATCAAGACAACGGAAATCACGCCCAGGCCGCCGCTATGCGTCAACCTGACCGCTCACCGTTGCAGGTGCGTTAGAAATGGTACTGTGTCGCTTAGATTAATTTTAGGCTTAGCAGGGCGGAGGGAGGGGGGAGGGGGGAGGGGGTTCGCGCTATGCAAGTATGTAACGCCTTCGGCGGCTGCGGGGGAATGAAACAGAGGTGATCTTCTGTGGCGTTCTTTTCCCCCTGATATGCCCTTTCGGGCATAAAAAGAGGGAGCCTAAGCCCCCTCAATCCAACCTTATCGAATTTGCGTCAAATCGTATTTTCGTCCATACCATTCGACTAATTGCGCCGGAGTCTCTTTTGCCTCAAATGCCTGTAGAATGAAATCCTCACTTAACGACACATCTTCCATCGTCACCCCGTATTTATGCTCAAAAATCCGTTTGACGCCTGCCTTGTAGTAGTGAATTGACTTCATGTAAAACGGCTTGTCGGTCATAGTGCATACCCTCGCAGATAGTCTACCCACCAACGCAAGTCGTCCCATGCGTGCGCTTTCATTGCCGGTATGTGCGTTTGTTTACCGCTTGCGAGCTGATTTGCTAGCTGTATAATGTCAATTGGCATCTTTAATTCCTCGACAGTCTTAGATTTGCCTGAGAGCCGGATTGTTAGCGCAACCCGGCTTTCATTTTTAGAACGGTTGGATCACTTCATTCACTTCTTTGATGACATATTTTTGTTGAGGGTTGTTCTGACCGAAAACATATGCGGCATCATATTGATTCAATGCATTGGTGATAAAGTGGCATTCAACCAATTCACCATTTACATTCTCAGCAATGAAAACCACGTCAAAACGAGTTAAGCGGAGGGTGTCAATGTTGCGGGTAATATTGTTCATAACGTAAACTCCAATCACCTTCGGGGTGTACCGATCGAATCGCTATTGATTCAATAAGTTCATTATACATCGTTTGATATCAGGTGCAAACTTTTATATACATTAATTTAAATTTAATGGCGTGTGTCAAACTTTAATTTGATTTCGGGTTGTATATTCTGCGTAATATCGATTGCCGTCTATATTTGCTGGGGTCAGGGTAACGATATACCCGGAGCCTGATTTTTCCACGGCTTCTAACGGATAATAAGACCGGTTTAGTATATTTAGAACCCTATCACCCACCACTAATTCTTTAGTTTTCTTTTCCATTATGTCGCCCTCTGCTGTAGTGAATATTATCGATTCGATAAATTTATTATACATCGTTTGATATCATCTTCAATATATGATGAAAAAAATAAGGCGGGTTTCCCCGCCTTTTTATTAATTTGTTTTTTCTAACTGTTTTTTACCTCTTGCTTTTCTTTGTCCGCTTGTTCCATACATTTCGCGGATCTCTTCAATTGTATGTGTTTTCCTGTTGTACACGCTTTTATGCTCTTCCGGTCTGTAATACCATTCTTTTTTGGTTGGTGCCCATTTGCATTTTAACGCTTTGAGCATGTCTTTATGGTTTCGGGTTTCCCCTCTAATCCACACCCAATTGCCAATAACCTCGAAAATCACCCCCTCCATTGTCACAAGTGTTTTTAGAACACTCTCAATTTCTTCTCCATAATTATAAATATCATCTTCATTCACGGATTGAAATTGCTTGATCTTCTCTAAATTATTGACGAGAAATTCATACGCAGCATTGACCATTTTCATCATCTCTGCGCCGATTGGGTTTTTATCTGGATGATACTTAACAGCGAGGCGTTTAAACGCTTTTTTGAGTTCTGCCTGATTAACTTCACCAGTTAAACCGAAAACATTGAGGGCTTCTTGAATATTCATGATTTTGTTCCTATCGCCGATCGGGGCGTACCGTTCAAATCAATGCTGATTTGATAAATTCATTATACATCGTTTGATATCAAAATCAATATTATTATGCGCGTAAGCGCATGAAAAGCGGCACAAAAGAGTTAAATATTACGCCGAGGTTAAACCGCTGAAGCCCGCCCTGGGGCGGTACGATTTTTCATAGGCAACATCCCCCATCCCCTCCCTGCAAAGCCCATACGGCCTCACAGGCGGATAATGCGTAACACTTCCCCTTCCCTCGGTGAGCGGTCAGAACGTCGTGCAGCGACGTTTTGAGCGTGATTTCCGAGGCGTTAGCGGCTGCGCTTGCGCAGACGGTTACGGGGGAAAATGCAGAGGACGAACAGAAGGGAAAGAATGCCATCACAATTGTCGCCGGCGCCTGGGCGCCAACGCCAAAAATGATGGTCTTTTTGCACCTGGCGCCCAGCTGCAGGACGCTATTTTGATGTCAAATTGACAGATACGGGTGTTTACCAGCCAGCAAGAGCAAGTAGTTATACTCTCCTACGGTTAAGGTTCCGCGCGTGTTTGGATTCTCTTTGGACTGCCAGCTACGCGGCAAGCAGCCAAATAGTTCAGCGGCTTGTTCGACGCTCAATCCGGCCTCTTCCCGTGTCCGCTTAACCTCATCAGCGGACGGTTTGTGCTGTACCGTCATCAATGCCGGTTGTTTCTGCGTCAAAACATGCTGCGGATGTTCACCGGCCAGCAACAGCAGAAACTGGAACTCTCCGGGGCGTATGCCGATCGTCTCTTTTGACGTTTCAGACTCCTTTTTCTGCCACGTTGCAAGCGTCACGCCGAACAAGGCCGCCAATTCTTTTTGCGTCAGGCCAAGTTGATTTCTCAACTTAGCAATTTCGGTGCCGGTAGCTATCATTCTTCGCCCTTAAAGAATTCAGAATCGAGTAAAATTTTGGTTGAGCGCAATTTAGGTAAATCCATCCCTTTTAATTCTTTTTTACTGTTTGCGGTAAACTGAGTAACCTGATCCACAAATTCTTTTTCCGTACCGTCAGGAAAGCGCTTGCGTTTAATCCGTGTGAATACGGCCTCTAACTTGCCGTCATCCAATTTAAAAACTTCTGTTTTGAATGTGTTCATGCCGCTGGAACCGGCATGATGATAGACGCAGGTCTTAGACATTACTTTGCCCTCTTAATTGACTAATAAATCCAACGAGCCGGATAATTTCATCCATCGTTAACCCTTTAAGGTTAATTTTATAGTTATCGTAGCAGTAGCGCTGAACCTCACCGCCGATCCCCTCGTGATTCAATTCACAGACTCTGTCACTGTGACCGTAACGAGGCCGCTCTACGCTGACTAAGCGCCCCAACGCATCGATAAACCACCCCTTCACCTGCTGCCGTTCGGCCTCTCTTTCCCGATCGCTGACCGCTTTAGCGAGCTTGTCCTGGGCACCGTCCAAAAGCCGCTTGCGAATATCACGACTGATCGCCGTTGGTGTTCTACTGTGGGAAATATTAATCACGTTGTCGCTGCTGTGACCGATCACGCCAAGTAAGCGGAACTGGTGATAGGAGCAGGTAACGATGATGCTGTAATGCCGGTATTCAGGAGAGCGCAAGACTTGACGCCATTGTTCAGACTTTAGGCGGTCGATGTGCCACCCGTTGCCAAGTAGCAAACAGACTTGTTCAAGGGTGGTAATTTGCTGATTTGAGAATTCTTTCATGTTGTACTCCTATCGCCAATCGGGGCGTACCGTAATAAAAATTATCGTTTGTCGGCGGTTAAATAGACTTCATCCCCTGCCCGCTTGCCAACAGCGATCACCAGCAGGACGATTTCGTTGTCGATGACTTCGTAGACCAGTCGATAGCCTGACGAACGTAGTTTGATTTTGTAGCGGTTCTGGCGGCCACTGAGTCGGGACGCTGGGACATGTGGATTCTCTAATCGCTCGGCCAGCTTTTTTTTCAGCTGCTCCCTGATCGGATGCCCCAGCTTTTCCCACTCTTTCAGCGCCCGCTTCTCAAACTTGAGTTTATAAGTCATCGAGAGAAACGCTCACGTACTCGGCATCTTTCATGCGCTCATCAGCGATTTGATTGAGCTCCGCATCTTCGGCCAGTTCGCGATAGTATGCAAAAAGCTCAGGGGGAACGCAGTAGAACGCCGGTTCGTTGCGATTGAGGATCGCGATCGCTTCACCGTCTCCGTCGGCAACGGTTCCCATCGGATTTTTTTTCAGGTCGGTGATAGACGCCGCCGTAGTGGTTAAGATCTGGTAAGCCATATGCTCCCCTCCTTTACATCAAGTTAGAACACCAATATTAGCACCATTAAAAGCACCTTTCAATGTGTTCTAGCTGTGGAACTCATCTTCAAACGGTTCCATTAATTCATTAATATATTTAACACCAACTTTATCTTTTATATCTTCTTTCAGTCGCTGGCAGATTAATTTGACGGCGCTGGTTTTAGCTGCCGTTTCGATTTGGCAATCATAAAGGCGTTCTAGCATGTATGTTATTTTCGTTATATTTGAACCGTATTTTGAATGGGCGTAAATTAAAAACTTCCCTCCTTCTTTATCGTTGTACTTTTCCATAAAAATAGTTGCTTGCGAATCTTCATCATAGTCAAATTGTTCAAGAACAATTTTCTTTGTTTTCTCTGGAAAGCTAACCTCAATAAAATCTATTTTTTCCCCTTTAATTTTATCGAGGAATTCAGAGAAGGAAGGATAAACTTGAGCAAACGAAATAAATTTATCGGCAGGGACTGAACAGGTATAAAAGCAATCAATGCCGTCATCCATTTTTGATTGAAACCCTAAATCACGGTCATAGTGGCTTTTACAAAACTCGACTAAATCAGTTAACGCGTTTTTTTCAGACAACCGCTCATCGGCAATTATCGTATGTTCCTGAGTTTGCTCGTAGTAGTCAACATCACCGGCGCTGATCGCTTCCAGGATCGCAAAGTCCAACAACTCGCACTGTGACAGTATGCTCATCTCAATGCGATGCATCTGTATGTTATTGATTCCAGCCATTAATAATTATCCTTGCAATGTAAACAAGTACAGCCGAACTACCTGGAGGCTCGGCGACCAGTAAGCCTATGCGACCGGCCAGCAAAAGCAAAGCGACAATGCTGATAATGCTCAAACGCTCTCAGCGGGCTTTTGAGCGTTTTGGACGGTTTGGCGAAGGGGTTGCATTACAGAATGTCGTATAGCGCCTCTGAGAGCTTCACAGAGAGAGTCAAAAGGATCCTTTTAGGATCTTCCCCACCGCTCGCCGCAGTTTTGACTAGCGGAGGCAAGCAAAGCGCCGCCGGAGTCTGTCAAAACGAGGAAGCGGAATAGCTACCGGACGTTATGAGAGCACGCTCACACCTTAGCATATTGGGGCGATCAGGAGGTCAGACCGTGGGTTTTGTGGTTTCGGGTTATCCACAGGGTTTTGTATTACTGATCTTTTTTTACTTATTAAAAGACTTAATTCAAAACTTACTTAAACTTGATCTTAACTTAATAGACTTAAGTAACATTTTATTAACATATTTATATCTTTATTTTTCAATGGGTAATTGTTTGTTTAGGGTGCCATCTAAGCTTCAAAGGTGAACGTCTATGCCGTTAAAGGTGAACGCCTATGCCGTTAAAGGTGAACGCCTATGCCGTTAAAGGTGAACGCCTATGCCGTTAAGGGTGAACGCCTATGCCGTTAAGGTGAACGCCTATGCCGTTAAAGGTGAACGCCTATGCCGCAAGAGGTGAACACCCATGCCGTTTGAAATAGCGAGCGTATGAAATACCGGTTATAGGCAGTTTCCAGGCCGATTTTTGAACTGCATTGGTCGCATAATAATCTGATATATATATCAATCTAGCAGATCGGTTTGTGGGTTAGTTACCTGTAAGGGCGATAAGCTTGCTCATAATAGATGTATTGCTTTGTTTATAAAGTATTTTTATTGAAAGGTGAACGTCTATGCCGTTTGTTCTGCTTAGGATCCAATGAAAAGGTGAACGCCTATGCCGTAGCAGGCGAAGCGTTAAAAGTGGGGAGCCATGCCGTTCCAGGTGAAGTGTTAAAGGTGAGGAGCCATGCCGTTCCAGGTGAAGTGTTAAAGGTGAGGAGCCGTGCCGTTCCAGGTGAAGTGTTAAAGGTGGGGAACTGTGCCGTAATAGGTGAAATGCTAAAGGTGGGAAGCCCACCTTTAGCCACCCACCTAAAGGTGAACTTGTTTTTCTTGCAAAGTTCACCTTTAGTGTTATTGTAGTTTTATCGAATAGAACAAAACAGGTTTGTACGGATGAAACTTCAAAATGTGACGCCAAAAACAAAGATCAGACATCGGAATGAAATCAACTCAACGTTCTCTATGCTTCCCTTATCAGCCCGTAGAATCTTGTTTATGGCTATTGCGCAACTAGATTCAAAAAAGATGCTTGAACAAGGACAAACGTTTAAAATTACTGCAAAAGAGTATTCAGTGATAGCTGACGTGGACATATCTGTTGCATATAAACAGCTTAAAGAAGGTGCTAGTGAATTGCAGACCAGTATCATTAGCATTCCAAAGAGTCAGCTTTTAGAGCCATTCGCGAGAGCTGGGGAACCTTTGTTACCAAAAAAAGGCAAAAAGTCACCAGCTGATACTATACGATCCTTAAATTTGACTGAATATTGTGACTACGCGGAAAGTGAATCATCTATTGAACTTAGTTTTACTCGGTTCATTGAACCTTACATTTGCCGTCTGAAAGATAATTATACAACCCAAGTGCTTCTATCAACAGTTAGGCTTTCAGAGACGAATGCTAGTTCGCTCTACCAGCTTATTAGAAAGAATATTAGCATTGGTAAGAGAAGCTATTTTGATATAGAGGTTGATGAGTTGAAGGATGAGTTGAATCTTTTTAAGATTGAGGATGATGAAAAATCATACTTCTATCCAGACTTCAAAATTTTCAATCGAGCTTTTTTGAAAAAGAATGTAGCTTTGATTAATGAAGTGACTGAGATAAAAGACCTTGATTTTTCAATTATAGAAAAGGTTGCGCGTAAGGCATCAAAGCTTCGTTTTACTTACTCAGTAAGCAAAGAAAGTGAATCGGATGATGATTTTTCTGACGAAGTGCAGGACACAGTTGCAAAAGAAGAATTAAAATCTAATCGCCCGCATTCAAAACGTGATATCAATGAGATTTCCGAACCGGATACTCAGATCCCGCCGGGGTTTAGAGGTTAAGGAGAATGTATGTCTAATATCTATCAGTTTCCACAAGGCAAAGAACGGCAGCGGTTTAAATCGGCTGTTAAACATGCCAAGAACGAACGTAAACGAGCGGCAGCAAAAAATACGCTCTTTTCCTGGGTAGCTTCTGCGTGGTTCTACTCTCGCCTTGCCGTCGCTTTTGCTATGACAACCTCCGTTCTTTTTGTGATAAACCTGCTGTATTCTTTTAGAAAGGTTCTCACGTTTCTGACGGTTGTTCTTGGGCTGATCCTCTACTACACAACTTATGAGCATCATTTTTATAAAGGGAATGATTTTACCCTGCTCTTTTGCATCGGGCTTGTTTTCATCGCGCAATCGGGTTTGGGACTCAATTTTTTGATGATTCGATATCAACCATTTTTACGGCTGTTTCGTGTTAACGATACGAAAGGAACCAGCGATCACAAACGTGTGAGTAGTGAGGAACTATGAGCGTATCTCTCAGTTTTTATGTAGCTGATTTAGCTCAAAGCCGTTGCCTATTCGTGGCCTCTATTCCTGGAAGAACGGGGTTTGATGACAGCTCTGTACGTGCATGTTTAAAGAACGATGCAAGATAGGCAAAGTGTTCCCGTTTGACGTCATTTCATTCCGTCATCCGTTTACACTTTGCCAACCCTGCCGGTGGCTCTCGGAGTTGCTACGCAACAAAAGGATATGAAAATGGATTACCAACAGCGCAACCCACTAACTGATGCAGAGAAAGAATTCTATGTTAACCTGGTGCAGCTTTGCCCCCCAGGAACGGTAATTTTAAGTAAGATTAAGCTCGCAGAAGTTGTAAAGCCAACGGCTGAATCTGGAACTGATAAATTTTACGATGATGTAAAGAAAATCCTGAGTCATACTCTGGATTTTGCTGTTTATGATTTGAATAGAAATTATACCGTTGCAGTTATTGATTTTCAAGGTAATAGCGCTGCAAATGAAGAACGGAAAACATTCCTTACTTCTATTTTTGACCAGTTATCAGTAAAATATTTTTGTGTTGATAGTGTTGCGGAAGCCTATTTAATCGATATTTTTTAATGAGGGTGCTATGGGTTTAGTTAAGAGTCAATTAGACGACATGCAGGATGAAAGGAAAGATGATTGGATACGTGATTACATGGGGCTTGATGAAGACGATGAGCTCGATGAGTTATCCGCCGATTATCTTGAGGCTGAGTATCAGTATCAAGAGCTTCAAGATCATCTAGCTGATGAAGCTTGGTATCAATTTGAACTGGAGCAAGAGCAAGAACGAGAAATCGAATGGTTAAAGCGTAATCCACATCTAACCATTTACAATCAATACTTACGAGCTCTGAACTCTGTTCTCTCTCTAAACTCCATCCAGGGAAATGAAGCGCTTTTGAAAATGCAAGTGGCCTACTGTGTCACTATTTTAGAATCTTGCCTCAGTGAGATGCTTAAGTCCGTTGTTTTGTCATCAGGGGAATTTTTAGAAAATGCCGTTACCAATGTAAAGGATTTACAGAACTCTACTGTTTCTTTGAAAGAGGTACTTAAAGAAAGTAATATCATAGAAAAGCGGGTAATGAATCATCTATCTGAGTTGCTTTATCACAACATTCCAAAAGTGTTAAATACTTACCAGGCAGTGTTAAACACTCCGAAACCCAAAGGGCTCCAACTTAGTGAAGTGATAAAACTTACATCACTTCGTCATGACATAGTTCATCGTGATGGAAAATCTGTAGATGGAGTTAAAATGTCTCTATCAGAAACAGATGTAAATGCCTCAGTGAAACTAGTTAGTGAATTTTTGACTGGTGTCAGTCAATACATTACATCAGCTGTTGATGAACGGCATCAGAAAATAGAACAGCAACGTTTAAAAGAAATTCCGCCATTTTGAGTAATGCCCCTTTCGGGGCTTTACTTTCCTATCATCCATTTACAAATAGCTGGTATGCCCTTACCAATGAATAAAATCGCAAAGATAAAAACGAATGAAATGTACGCAACATAAAACAGCATTGCAGGCCATGATGTTTCTTTAATCACTTCGATTATGTGGTTTACTAAGTCCATGTAACCCCCTTCTCTCTATCAATTCCAACGCCCTGGGCTTCTTAGGCTGATTTCGCCTAGCAGCATTAGCAGGTCGTTATCATCTAATTTTGCCAAGGTTTTTAACGCAGCACGAATAACGTTGGTTTTTGTTGCACCGGTTCTCTTTGCTGTATTTTCCACAAAATCCTTTTCTTCTTCGGTCAAAGTAAACAGCGTAGGTTTAACTTTCTTACGCGTCTCAGGGCGCTTATCACCTTCTCTAATAAACGATGTCACCTGCTCATTTCTGTCTACCGTCTCAGCTTCTGAGGCAGGCTTACGCATTGGCAATTGTACTTTTGGCTTTGTTGACATATCCGTCACCTAAACGTTGATTCAAAATTTAAAATTAAGGTTAAAAAATCCCTACTTCATGGCACAATAATTCAATCTCACCCTTAGCTTGGCCGTCTTTTGCTTCATGTACGCCCTGCCCTGCGTTAAAGGTTTTGACGTACACGGTGCGCTCGCCGATACGCTGTTTTGTCGGCTGTAACCAATACTCATCGCTCTTAAGCATATTAGCTAAATCAGTAGCGTCTGTATTCCCGCTGCGCGTCGAACAACGGTTAAAGACCAGGTGCGCTTTCAACGAAGGGTTGTGCTTTTCCTGCGCCGTTCTGACGGTTTCAGTGAGGGCTGCGATAGAGTCGATCTCCGATTGCGAGGACGGCTTTACCGGCGAGAGTAAAATATCGCTCACTGTGAGCGCTGAGCGGAATTCCTGGCTATCGTGACCGGCGGTATCAACCAGGACGATATCGTAGCGCTTGTTCAGCTCTGTGAGCTCTTTACGCAGATCACCGTAGGCTTCGACGAACGTGAAGGATGGCAAACCGGCGTCCTGGCGACGCGCATACCAACTTTTCAGGCATCCCAGCTTATCGGAGCCCACCATAGCGATGGTTTTCTTCGTCATATGACGAACCGCTACGGCAATATTGGCCGCTTTTGTTGATTTCCCTACGCCGCCTTTGTGACTACCAATCAGAACAATCATCATGACCTCACTCGTTAGTAATATATTCGACATATGCAGATTAGCATTTATCAGATATATGTCAATAACAATATGTCAGATATATTATCAATAATATATCTTCAATATATTCACTACGGGGTTAGCTTGTGTTTCACTTACGGTGCGAAGAAATCTGTTTCAGGTCGGGTGCTACCAGCAGGCTCTGAGGTTGAGCCCCTTGTCACTGATAAGCTGGCGTAAGTGATGGCATTAGAGGGGGTTAGGTTGTGGTGATAAAACAGACATGAATGATGTAACTAAAGTTTATGGTTAAGGAGGCTTAGCCTCCATGGTCTGCCACTTACTTTTTTCGGCTATTAATGCCGATCATAAAAGCCGTTATGCCAACGGACAGTGCTAGTATCAGTGACATACCTGCACTCAGGCAGAAGAATTTATAAAGAAGCAAAAACAAAGTCACAGCGCCAGCACCTGCGCCAAAAAAGCATTTGATAAGCACCTCAACCCTTCTCATCTCACTCTCCTTACAACTCTAACAGGCGATTATGCGCTCGCTTGAAGTCATCTATCTTTCGGCGTAACTCGTCGCGCTCCCATTTCATAGCACTTAGCTCACGCCTAAGACGCTCAATCTCGTCACTGTGGCGTTCATACGTCATCAATGACTTGAGCAGTGTCTGCGAAGCAGTTTTCTCCCCTAGCCGCTTCCCAACTGCCTCTAGGGCTGTATCATGCTCTGGCTGTGTCCTGATCGTTAATGTCCCCATCTTAATCTCCTTTGATAGTATTCTGGCGGTCGGTGCCTGGTTCCGGGTGGCGATATTGCCGTCATTATTCCGTTGGCCATCGCGCCGGCGCCGCCACTTTTGATAGCAAATCTACTGATCGACGTCTATGAATGCGATATTACAATCACCGCACAAGAGGTTTAGCCCAGGCTTGCCCCAAGCCGCCGCCCCACATTCCGGGCAAACGTGCTTGTGTCGCGTCTTTGGCTTGGGTTGCAGGACGACACCCGCGACCTCGCCCCCATCTTCTTCATCATGGCTCTGCACTGACGGCACCAACGCCAACGTTAAGAGACGCTCAACTCCAGCTTGTCCGTCTGCAACGGGGTGATCTTGAACAGCCTGCGCCAGCGTTTCTCGCCACTGCTCAATAATCGGCGTTAGGTCTTTGGGCTGTTCGACCTTAATCGGGAACCGATCAAACCAGCTGAGCGCAAAACCGGAACGAAACAGCTCAAGCGTTTCTTTCATGAAGCGGCCGCCGGGGATAGGGTAGTCGTTCATCGATTGCCCGACTTTATTTCCCCCAGGCTGGCCGGTTGAGGACGGCATAAGGCCGACCTGCTCCATTTTTGCCGCCCACTGCGCATTGTGATAACCCTTTCTCGACGGGTTGCCAAAATGGAACTGCCACATGTGGCACTGCTCATGCACTAACGTTTGCATGACCTCGATCAGCGGGTAGACCGGGAAATACTCAGGGTTGAGGGCAATCTCATCTATCTGTGTACCGTCCGCCGGTGACACAAACCGGTTACGGCTGAAATAACCCATCGTGTTCTTCCCTCGCTGGAACGTGATGAGGCAATCCGGCAGCTGGCCGCCGAACAAGCGCTGATTGTAGAAGTCATACGCCTGTTGCAGCTCCGCATAGGCGCGTTCTGTCGCCCGTTTCGTCATCAGATTTTTCCTCGCTGGTGCCAGTTATCTTAATTTTGCAATAACCCCACTAAAGCCCTGTGTCAACAGGGCTTGTTTATGGCTTTTACATATACTTTTCTGCAAGCAAATCAGCTTCCTTCAAGGCAGGTTCCAAGTTTGTCGTGTAGTCACAGATTACATCCCAACCGTCATTACCATAAACAAAGAGCACCCAACCGACGCGGCGTTCGTAGTCACCAGCGCGGTAAACCTCCAACCGATCAATGTCAGTAGAAAACATATCGGCAATAATGAGTTCAGCATCATTTACTGGTGAATTAACCACTTCCTCGCCATCAAAAACGCTGATCTCATACCCAGCTCGCAGCAGACCGTTAACAGCTGCATTAGCAATTTCTCTCTCGATACGAAGGCGGTTATCTAGGTTCATGTTGCGTTCCTTTTGGATTTGTTTTGTACAAAACAGATAATGGCACACGTTTATGTATTGTACAATACATTTTGCTATCATTATTGAAGCTTTCGCCCTGGGCTAGGTGTTAATATACTATCATTATTGTGTGCATCGAGGCGCTGCAGCGAGTTGATTTGATAGCTTTAAAGGGGCATTTTATTATGTAATGCCCTCTAACCTATCCATTTGACTACATTTTGATTTGCGTTATTCTATTGGAGCTGAGCTTACTCAGCTGGATGAAGCAGACAGATTTACCCTGTCATCCCGCTACCAACTTCCGTTGGTCAGGCCAAGTCCGGTAAAGGCGATTCTGAATACCAGAGAACGCTCTGGCGAAACCCACCTCAAGGTGGGTTTTGTTATTTTGGGTACACCGATCGCAATTCAGGGATATATCCGATACATGTCGGATATATCTCATCTCTAAGGTTGTTCTGTCTTTATGAGCTTGTGCTATGATTAAGCTGTACATGCATACAGTGGTTATCATTATCATGAAAGACGGCTACAACCCTTTTCAAACGACCGGCATCAACTTTTTCCGGCACTGCGATGAGATGATCCAGGTTGTCTACCTGGGCGCGTTTCTGGAACGTATAGAACCCGGTACTTTAATTTTCTTTCAACGCCTCGATGGCCTGTTCTGGATGGGGCGGGTATGGCCTGAGCTGTTCTGGTTTGAGCTCGAAAAACCGATCACAGTCATGGAAGGGCTGACGTTTCTTTCCCAGCAGCACTACATGCGGGTACTTCACGAGAAGGAAGGGGATTTTGTTCATCAGCATGAACTCCCCTTTTAGATTCATATCAGATATATTGATATATCTGATATATAGTCAATCAAGCGCTGCCTTGCTTGAAGGGGCTGGCTTCGCCTTTGTTGCTAGATGGCTCAAGAACAAGAACAGCAATGAGATCCCAACCCCTACCCACTTATCGGGATAAGATGAAAACAGGGAGATAAAGAAAAGCCATCCATAGATGGAATACAGGGCGATTCTCGCAAAGATATTATCCATAGGTTCCTCAGTTCGTTAAAAACACACGAAGCCTGAATGTACAAAAAAACATCGGCAATAACAACGCGCACACATCAATATATATGGCATATATCTGATATATTGATATATCGCATATATCTTTTGCTTATCTTAACAGTTGCTGCATTTTTGTCCCCCCAGGTGCTACCATTGGGCAACGTTAACCGATAAGGAAAAGAGCATGGAAAACAGAGTGATTGGGTTAATCACTGGCGCTATCAAGAGTGAAGGGCAATTCCTGGCACTGGCAACAAAAGTGCGTCTCGAAGATGGAAGGGATGAGGTGTTGTACTTTGCATTCCCGAAACTTAAAGGTCTGTTGTTTACCCTGCAAACCAAACTGGGCTTGATGCAAGAAAGCGGCACCTTTAACACGGCACAGACCAGCCAGGAAACCGATCAGGAGCAAGCCCGGTATCGCCAGCAGGCCCTGACGTTCACCGACGAGGAACTTAGCACACCCGACGCCCAGAAAGGGGTAGTGTCGATTTCAACGTTACCCGGAGAGGGGTTTATCACTCTGGATATCGCACGCATAGACGGCCAGCGTGTCAGCTTCGCTATTCCTGATGCCGCCATTGAAATCTTCACCGGCTATATCCTGCATACGCTCAAAGCCGCTGGCGGCGATGCACTTATGTCGCACGCTATCTCAAACCTGGACTTCATGGGGCTTTACTCAGTGGAATACGGCTCGAACGGGGAGCTGGACTACGAATTTCACAATCAAGATCCGTGGCAGATGAACGCACTGAAGCACCACATGGCGATCTTGTATACCGTCAAGAACGGCACCAGGCAAGAGGTCAAATGTGCAGCCATCGTGAAGACGTCCATCCCAAGCGGGACGCCGGAAACCCTCGATATGGCTAAACGCGTCGCAGACGCGCACCCTCGCCTGGCCGCATACCAACACAAATTTGACACCATTCACACCCACCTCCTGCACAATCCATCTGATCAACCGATGGAGCTTGACGCGGCTCTTGAGGTTTTATCTCGCTTATACCTTCATCATGCCTCAGGCGGTAACGCTTAGGGATATATCAGACATATCTTTTACGGGATATATCTGACAAACATCATTAAATATATATCGGATATATTTTATTTAAATATATCCGATAAATCATCTAGGTAATATCTCTGATATATCTTTGTGACTCATCAGCGCTATCGCGTCTTCCGGCTGCATCGAGAACGTCAACCCCAGGTCGCGTGTTACATCCAGGGCAAATATCTTGGTATAGACTTCCGTACTCTCGATACGCTGGTGTCCCATCAGCGCCTGCACTTTCTTGATGTGAACGCCGTTCAGCAACAGATGCACCGCGTAGCTGTGCCGGAATGTCTTCGGCACGATAGGGCGCACCGAGAACGTTACCCCGTCACGCTCAGCACGGCCAACCGCCGCCTTTAACCAGTTACGCGGGGTTTCACTGCTCTTGAATCCCCAGATCGGCGTTGCTCGCCGCGTCATCAGCTTGAACGTCGCAATATACTCCTGCACCCGCCGGACATAGGCCACATCCGGCAACGGCACCGCGCGCAGCGGTGGCAGCTTCTCTTCCTCTTTCTGGCTTTCCAGGGAAGGGCGGCCAACACGCCGCCGGGGTGCCTGGCGCTGCTTGAGTGTGCGCAAGCGAACAAAGGGCATCAGCTGATCGTGGAAGAAAAAATCGTTCGGGGTCAGCGCAGCGGCTTCGTTCGGACGTGCGCCGGTGTTCCACAACGTTTCGAAGAAAAGCCGCTGATGCATGTCGGGAAGATAGGAAAGCAGAACGGCCACTTCCGGTGCGAGCAGATAGAGCGGCAGATCCAGACCGGCGGCGATCGCCACTTCGCGTAAGCGAACGGCGTGCTCAAATCCCCACATCGGGGTGATTGCGCTACGCGAATTCTGCAAAACGGCGGGGGGTAGAAGACTCAATTTTTCAATCTCCGCAATCTGGTCACTATTGCATCACCCGGTCATCAAAATCGATTGCCGGTCGCTGGTGTGGGTTAATTGTGGCAGAAGGACGGGAGTAGGGCGATGGGAAAAATTCGGTAATCGGTCAGAATGGGATTTGGGGAGTTTTCGGGTATGCGCCATAAAAACCCAATATAGCCAGGAGGGAAGCCGGGCGAACGGGACGCCCGTCGCCGTCGCCCGGCAGTATCAGCGGTGTGCAGGCACTTGATACCACAGGGATTATAACGCGTAAGGCCAGGGGAGGGGAGCGATTGGGCTCTTTGCCGGTAAAGCCCAATTGGCGCGGCACTATCAAAAGGGATCGCCCTGTGAGGGGAGTGATACACCAATCAGGCGAAGGATAAAGCCACGCCACCCTTTGTTAGCCTGTTGGTTTATCTTATAAAGTGTATTTCGTTCTTTTATAAGCTTTTCCCATTCGGAACATAGCGTTATATCATCGAGATCGGTTATGTGCTTAACTTCACCATTAAACACAACCGTGTTAATACCATTTCCAATATTCATCATCTTATCCAGGAATATAGCCGTTGTAAAACTCACTTTAACTTAGAGACGAGTGTTTTCATAATGATCATGAAAACAATCAATATAACTGAAACAATCCCAAGACCAGCAATAAAAAAATTATAAGGTTCAGATAAGTAGAATGCACGAAGTATCATTAACAAGAACATAAAAAGTAAAAAAATCAGTGCTGTATAGCTCATAGTTAAACATCTTCCTTATGTAACACTATCTTTTTATTGGATAATGCTTGTCTTGTGTTCTTCTCTCTTGTTCAAGGTTCTTTGTTTTGTTGCTAACTTTTCTTTGCAGCAACAAGTACACAATATACACCAAAGGCATTAAAAACAAAAACACCGGTAACATCCACATATCAATGTTTTCCATGTTAATTCCTTTCTCTCATAGCAAATATCAACATACCTATAAACAGCATAAACACGGCGGCGAGTGTTGAACCATATACAATCGCCAAAGCTAGCTGCGGATTTCCGCTCCACAGCTCTTGATCATGATAGATACCGACTGATGACAGCGCAGCCAATACAAGGTAAGAAAGGAAACATAAAAATGATGCGGCATTACGCTTTAGATAAAGAATAGTGATTAGGTAAAGCACGAACAGGATAGGCACTGATAAAACGACTGCCTGAGAAAAAAACTGTTGTATTTGCATCGTCAATTCCCTTTAGGAAGCAAACAAATAGTTTACACCCAAAACATAAATCGCCGTGACTCCGAACATAAACCCATACAAAGAGATCCAATAGATCGGAGGTTCATCATATGCATCTCTAGAAATGATAGCTTCTAGGGTCAAAATCAAGTAAACAATAAAAATAGCTGCGTACATGTTAAAGCTTTCACGCCAGAACGTGAACCATATCCAGGGAACCGCTACAACAAGAGCACCCAGTAAAATAAGTCGAGACAAAAACATAAAACCTCCTTTTTCGAATCACAAAGATGATAATACATCGTTTGATATCTTGATTCAACTTATTCCTTTATGCATATCATCAAATTTCTCTTTGAATTTGACAACTTCATTATAGCAAAACTTCCGTTTTCGCCATGCGGCATTATGGGTACAAAGGGGGAGTTGAAGCCCTTTTAAAACACCATCACTTTTGAAAGCAAAAACCAATTCACCTTCGTCAACGCCTAAGAGCGCTGCGAATTGAGCCGTGTCTAGGGTTAGTCTTGTCATAGAAGGTACCGGGATTATGGGATATAGCCGCCAGGCGGCTTTCTGTTACCCACGAACTCCACAATCGCCCCTGATAGCCTTGCACCTGCTATCAGGGCGCTCCCGTTCGCGGAGGTGGCTGGTTGGCCTCTCCGCTTCACTGGCTTCGCTCATGTGGATTTGTGGATAACAGGAGGTGATAGCATTTAAGCTTGCTGAAGCTGTTCGCCAGGCGTAAAAATGATATCAAAAAAGGGTTCGATCGCTGGCCGACCGCCGATAGGATGATAGTAAATTGAGTTACTTGACTAACTTCTTACAAAAGTAAAAAAATCCAATTCCCAAAAGAAGATATGCATAGTAGCTAATGTATTTTGATAACGGCTCTAATGCACTTTGGTAGTCGGCACCTTTGGTAATGAAAACAAGAACACAGGAGGCTATTGTTATTATGAAAATAGAGAGTAGGCAGTAAGATCCTTTCCTCACCCCCCACAAAACGAATAAGGCAATTATGTAAAGAACAAAAACAAGAAAACTAACCATTAGAAATTCTCCAATCTACTTACTCACCCCAAAAAAAACCGACACACCTGAATGTGTCGGATATATATCATTACATATATTATTGAGTTATCACTGATTCTGCGATGGGATCAGGAAGCTGTCCAGCGACTTACCCTGATCCAAGGCATCTTGAATTGGTCGTGGTTTACGGCCAACGCCTGACCAGTAATGCATTGCACCGTCTTGCTCATATTGATATTTAGGTGCGCGTTTTACGCCGGTTTTTGATTTCTTGCTCGAACCGCCTGATGATTCAATACCCAACAGCTCACTAGGGTCAAAACCTTCTGATTGGATCAGCTGAAGCAGTTCAAGGCGTTTCGTTTCACGCTCAGCACGTTCTTTCTTTTCACGCTCAGCATCTTCGCGTCGTTCGTCGATTACAATGTTCAGTTTTTCTTGCATTTCGACCAACAGATCGAAGTCAGTTTCACGTGCAAACGCGCGTACTGAACGGATGTTAGACAAAAGACCTCTAACTTTGGTGTAAGTGTCGTTCTCGCTCATCACTTCCCCTTAGATTTTTTAGAAAACTCGAAGCCCAGCTTACCTGTGGCTTTATCCTGCAACACCAGAATGGCGTCGAACTTTTTACCCGCACTACTGGTGAAACCTTTAATCTCGCTTGATTTGCCTTTCTTGAGGATGGTTTCAACCTGATTTGTTGTCAACTTTTTCTGTGCTACCGTTGACCAGATTTTAAAATCACATCCCGTACAGGCAAATAGTTTTGGCCGAACCATGATCTCGTTATCGCAGTTCGGGCATTTCTCGGTGAGTCGAGGGATTTTACCTTCTTCTCTTTTCTCACCTTTAATTTCGCCTACATTAACGTCTTTAAGTTGCTCAGTCAAAAATTCATATAAATCGTTTACGAACTGATCAACAGTTAAGGCACCCTCAGCAATCTGCAATTGTTGCTCAAACCAAAGTGCGGTCATATCAGGCTGCGTTGCCACTTCCGGCAACGCATCGAAAAGCGCCAAACCGGTGTCGGTGGGGATCAGCTTCCCTTTTTCAACAGTGATAAAGTTGCGTTTCTTCAACGTCTCAATAATCGTGGCGCGGGTTGCCTCAGTACCGATTGAACCGTGCGCCTGATCGTTGTCCTTGTCCTTTTCTTTAAGCAACTTCTTAATCTCGGGGTTATCAACAAAATCAGCGATGCGTGTCATCGCCGAGATTAAACTGGCTTCATCAAAAAGTTTTGGCGGCGTGGTTTCTTTCTGCTGAACGGTAGTTGAATCGCAACTCCCATCCTGGCCGACCTGCAATTGGCTGACGGTTTCAAAAGCCGTTTCAACCGTGTCGTCCTCTCCCACTTCTTTCGGCTCTTTCAAGTACGCCTCAAAGCCCGGATGCACGTCCTTAATCGCTCGGTATGTGAAGGTATGGCCGTTAGCTTCAATGCGCCCTGTAGCCTCCTGGAAGCGCTTAGGCGGCATGAATTGAATAAGGTACTGCTTGGCTATGGCCGTATAAACATGCCGCTCATCGACGCTCAGTTTGTCCAGGTCAGGGACGTTATCAGTCGGAATGATCGCCGTATGTGCTGTGACCTTGCTACTGTTAAACGCCTTGCTCTTGCGGGTGGTGTCTACATCAGCATCAGCAAAAGCGGGACTGGCTTTCAATGCGGCCACCACGTCCGGGGCTTCGGTAAACTGCTCATCGGACAAATAGGCGCAATCAGAGCGGTTATAGGTGATCGCCTTGAATTTCTCACGTAATCCCTGCGTGACTTCAAGTGTTCGAGCGGCAGACATGCCGTGATCGCGGTTCATTTGCTGCTGTAGCTTGCTCAGATTAAACGGCAGCTTTGGCGCGGTTTCTTTGTCCTTAACCGATGCGTCAACCACTCGCGCCGCTTTACCGTTCACCGCTGCGGCCAGCTCGTCCACATAGCTTTTCTGGAGTACATGCCCTTTTTCATCAACCGGGGCGTCTTCCGGGAATTGCAGGCGCGCAGTCAGGCTACCGGCACCGAATGTAAACGAGCCGTCGAGCATGTAGTAATAGGACTTACTGTGCGCCTTATTAGCACGCCAGCGCCGAACGATGAGCCCCAGGGTTGGCGTTTGGACACGACCAACCGACAGCACACCACGATAACCCTGGGATTGCGCCTCAATACTGTATGCGCGGGTTGAACTTAAACCGTAAATCTCATCCCCGACGCTGCGGGAAAGCGCCTTAAGGTAATCACCGTGAAACTCTTTATTGTCACGCAAATCAGCTAACGCTTTTTTAACGCCTTTATCAGTGTTGTCGTTAATCAACACGCGCTTTACCGGCTTATCGCAGCCGCTATAAATCAACAGCTCATCAACTAATAGTTGCCCTTCGTCGTCCGGGTCGCCAGCGTGAACAATAACGTCAGCTTGTTTAATCAAGTCGAGCACTTTGGTTACATGCTCAACCTTATCCGGCGCAATTTCATATTGCGGGGGATAAAGTTTTAAAGGTAAATCCTCTTTGTTCCATTGTTTATACGCCGGGTTATACACTTCCGGCTGCACCGTTTGTAAAACATGACCGAACAACCAGGACACTTTATCGTTACCGCAATCAATATATGCGCCTTTGTGGCTACCTCCGCCCAGGGCGGCGGCAATGTCTTTAGCTACAGCTGGTTTTTCTGCAATAAAAAGTCTCATATCATTTATCCTTATTAAAAATTATTTTTTCATACAATCACTTTGTACTAAAGACTGAATTTCACCCGCTGCCGCAACAATAGTTTCTTGTGCATTATCTTTATCAAAAGCGTTAATGATTATTGATAGCTGATCACTGACATCTCTTGCTAATGCAAAATCAACTTCATTGTCATCATCTATTCTGATATTTACGCAATCGTTTTTATCGTCGTACTCAGGGAAAACAACCAGTAAAGATCTGCCATTTGTGCGCTTTCTGTAGTCAGTAACCTGACGCCCTACGGATTCATCCGTCATGTAGTCTTCAATTTCCAACGTATCGTATTTAAGATCCATTTTTAATCCTCCAACTGAAGTGCGCCAGTAGCAAAGGCAGCTTCAACAATTGCGGAAAGCTGATGTGTTGGCATGTAATTTTTGTAATTAATCCATACTCGCTTGAATTTGCCATCCACTTCTACCACGCGCTGTCTCCGCTCATTACAATCACTGTCAATCCATACTCCGTTAAACAATGGTGAACTCTTGTTTTTGAAATAGATCTCTTGATCTTCATAAGTCATGATGCTCAACATCTTGGCAATATAACGACAAACAAGAGCAAAATGTTTCACTGAATCGTCTTTATCTTCAAAATCAATAACACCACCTTTTTTTATTTTGAATTTTCCTGATGTCATTATCAATGCACGGTCTGGTTTAGTAGGGAAAGTCCATGTTGCATAAAAGCTATAAAACCCTCGTTCCTTTTCCATCCACGCCTCCGCAACGAAACAAGACTCACCACCATCCAGACAAGCTGAATAGCGAGGAGGTACACAAAATGAATCGCTGTCGTGAGAAATAGGCTGCGTATATTTCCCAAGGATGAAAGTATCACCTACTTTCATATCCCTGATTGAACGCTGAAACCAGAGCGGCATACGGCAGTAACGCATAAAATCATACACCGTCTTTATTGAGCTCGTTTTCATAATTTACTCCATTTTATTAGCCATACGGACACACCGGGAACGTTAGCCAGCTTTCAAGCAAACACTCAGATTCTGGTTCCCAATAAAAGTAGTATCCCGATGTATGAAACCAGATAGGGGAGCCGTCGATCTCGCCTATCTGGTCAGCACCCTTTTTCAACTCATCGGCATAAAAGTCCGGCTCACGGGAATCCATAAGATTCTTTTCGACTAGCTCAACACGAGACTGAGAATCGATTTCTTGCCGCAAGTCTTCTGGATCAACTACCTCCCCCGTTTTCGTATCGATGCCAAAGGAGACTGTTTTCCCCGTCATTGATTTCTGAATGAATTGATTCCACATTCGCTCATCGAGACTGACAACATGCTCACTAATGCATCTCAAAAACCATGATTTCATACACTCCAGCTCAAACGCCTGTAAACTAGCATTCAAACCGTTAATATTTGCCCGTGGCAGGAATTTTGATAAATCAACAACTGCACTGCGCACCCTTTTCACTGTTAAACCAGCAGTAATATCATTCCCCGCAGACGGGAGGTTATGAAGGGCTTCTGTTAAGATAAGAACTGCCTTATTAACGGTTGTAAGATCTAACCCCAATTCGTTTCTAACCAAATAGCGAATTAATTCAAAACCACTTCGACCTAATCTGACACTTGCATCGGATTGACGGTTCAACCTTTTAAGCATTGAGCGATCCAGTTCCATAATTACCTCATTTAACTTATCGAAAAGGGCATATCCAAATCGATGAAATCCAGCAATCGGCTACCGGAGAGCATCAAAACTTTAGGGTGGTTGTTAACAAGGCTTTTAGAACCGCTCGACGTTCGTCCTGTGTGGCAGAAAATCCCCCTGCACTGAAACACCTCGATCAGCTCGATAAAGTCCTCTACATGGCGCTTGTTGATTTGATTGCTATAACGCTTGGCCTGGATAAAATAGAGCTCGCCATCGTGCCAAACTTTGCCGTCAATACCGCCATCACCGGAGTAGCGTTTGTTGCGCTGGATCTTGAAACCACGCCGTTCAAAGACTTCGAGTAACAATTCCTCAAACGTATATGGGTCAATCTTTCGCAGATACGCCAGGCGCTGCCCTGGATGCGATATCTCGCTGAGTTTCGCCAATACCCGGCCAGCCTGGCGGATCTTGCGGCGATGCCGCCGCGTTCTGCGCCGCCAGGACAACCAGGCGAAAAACAGCAACACAGCCATAAAGGCTATGGCATGGAGTAAGTGAAAATTCATCGTTGCATTCGCTATCAAAAGTGGCGGCGCCGGCGTGATGGCCAACGCAGAAATGACAGTATTTTCTCTACCTGGTCAGCTGCAGCTGAGAAAGGTTTGCTATCACCCCATCATCAGAGCGTTACCCACAAATCCACATGAGCGAAGCCAGTGAAGCGGAGAGGCCAACCAGCCACCTCCGCGAACGGGAGCGCCCTGATAGCCGGTGCAAGGCTATCAGGGGCGATTGTGGAGTTCGTGGGTTAACGTGGGGCATCACCAGTAGTACGTTTCGCCGACCTTCTTCCCGTCGATATAAATATCGACGTAGTTTTGGCTCCGGCACCCTGGCGGGTAGTGGTTCCCATTATTGATTATGCACAGCTGATCCTTCTTAAACTCTGCGGGCTTGGTTTCGTACTTGGTACACCATTCATCACCGTGACCATGCGCCCAGCGGACGCACTCTTTACGTTCTGGAAGCCATGCGCCTTTACCCATGCTGGCGTCGCCGCTGCTCCCACTGTCCACCGCACAGGAAGAAAAACTCGGCAGCGGAGACTTACCCTTCTTTAGCCGCTTTAACATCGCTGAATGCGCACCGCCACACCCATCAGGAAAACCACCAGGTAGGCAAAGCCAAATAGCGCATTCATCTTGTGATGCCGCATAAGCGACTTTAGGCGTAAATCCAGACATCAAAAAAAGGGCGGACAAAGCCAACCCTGCAAGCAAAGTTTTCATTTTCACCTCTAGATATGATTACTACTGAAAGGTATTTAACGAGAGAGATAAATATCCGTATTTCGACCAGACCAACTGTATTCGCTCTTTTGATATCTGATTACCCCCTTAGCACCGTGCGTGCGCAGCCACGATTTCGCATTAAAAAAATCATCGGCATTATTGGCCGTCACCATAACAAACGGCGAATGAACCACTGCATAATAGACGTCTACGCCATACGGCGTATCGGTTGAAAAATTTCGTATAACACGCGACCATTTCCCGTCTACATGTGGTGCCGGGTTAACAACATAATTTTCACGCCATTCCGGCAGCGTTCCGTTCATCGCTGTCGGTGTCTTATCCCAATCAACAGGCGTCGGAGGCGGCGGAGAAGAACACCCACCGAGCAGCCCCGACACCAATATCAATTTAATCAGCTTCATGATTATTCCTCACTTAATTTAAAACAGCTCTGCTTCCAGTTCGCCTAATGAGAGCATGACTTCTTTTGATGGGTAGTCGAGGCCTTTACCAAAGGCCACGCCTTTGTTCCTTTTTTTCACTTCGTTTTCAAGTTTAGGAGAAACAGATACTAACTTATCCATAAAGTAGTGATCGTTGAAGTAGAAGGCCTTATCACACTTAATCGGGTTTTCACCTTTAAGAAGTATAAATTCTTCTTCAAACTTCAATGTACCCAGCTCTTGTGGCAATACCAATGCACGTTGCGCATCTGATTCTGATTCCCCTCGGGTAGTCGAACTTTTCGCCATGCTCCGGCTTTTCCCTTTGTTTTTTACCGTGGTATAACCCAGCTTTGCGGACACCTCATCGGCATCTTCTTTTTCACTGACCGCATAAATCACACGGCACGGGTGGTTAGCCATCAACGACTTCGCGCCATACAAACCATAAATCTCTATGAGCTGGGCGATATTTTGATAAATGGTCAACAGCTTCAATTTGAAACCCGCAATAAAGCCGGACGCTTTTTTGATGTAATGCATCGCACCAATTGAAGGGAACTCATCGAGTAAAAACAAAACATCGTTTTTGTTTTCCGGTACAAAGTCGGGGTTTTCTCGCATACTCACGTCGATTGCAAAGTTAAAAAACAGATTTAAGAATGAGTCCGCAATCTTTGCATCGTCCGCGTTAACACCGATGTAGATAGTGATTTTCTTTTTGCGCAGTTCGCGTAAATCAAAATCGTTGCGATCGGTAGCTGCGCGAAAAAGCGGTAGCGTAAACGAATCAAGCTTTTTCTGGAATGTTTCCTCTGTACTGGATTTTGCTTCCCCCTCCGCCTCAAACAATTTTTTTATTTTGTTGAGTGCGTCGGTGATGACGTAGGTATCGTTCATATTGCCATCAGCAAGCGTAACCAGTTCTTCCCGATCGCTCAGTAACGCCTCCTGGTCTACGGCATAGTAGAGATCAAGAACCGTACCGATTGAAAACACGGGTTTTACACCGATGTTTTCAAGGTACTTTTTATCATACTTGATAAGGAAGTAGAGCAACTCTGTAAACCCTACAAATACCCGGCTCGCAGCACTGTTAAAGTGGGCTTCAGGCCCGGTCAATCCGATTGACGGCCAACATGTTTCCGCGAGGTTCTTTAAATATCCCGCTCCTTTCTCCGATGCGAGATCTATATAAAAAAGCGGGTTAAATCCGTGGGTTTTACTGCTGAACGGGTCGAGCAGGTAGACTGAGTGACCCAGCACACGTTGCCGGAACTTGCTGGTTATCATGTAACACTCTTGCTTCGGATCCAGCACAATCATCGAGTGAAGCCAGCTCAATAGGTTCGGTATTACAACAGCCGCCCCCTTACCGGCGCGTGTACCTGCGCCCATCGAGATAAAATCAGGGGCAATGTATCTAATGAGTTTGCCTTTGTATCTGCCGATGATAACGCCGCCTTTTGACTCGTCCCCCCAGGTCACAACCTTCGAGCGACGAATATCAGACTCTGAGGCAAACTTTGCATCACCGTACAAATTGCTCTTGGTTTTATTCCCGGACAATAGCGCGACAGCAAAAAGAATGATTGAACCAAGAAACCCGATCCCCAAAGCCTTAATTGCGCTTAATCGAATATCAAAGCGAATATTATCACCGGTCAACACCTGCCATAACATGCCGAATCGATAGGATTTATATATTCCTTTAACCCCGATGCCGTTTAACGGGTAAACGGCAACGGTAGCTATCATCCAGACAATCGGCAGTGAAACAACGATTAAAAATATCCACTGCTGTTTGTTAAAAGATTTCATCTCGGAACCTCTTCTGATACGCCTCTTTATCGGCGTCCTTGAAGTAAATTTCCCCGATCCGCCGAACATCCCCCTCAACCTGGATACTGGCTATCACGTCAATACAGTTCAAAACCTTGCTGAGAATGACGCTGTACGGCAACATCCGGCATTCGCTGTTCTGATAGCAGCGCTCGATTAACCCCATGATCGCCTCGTAAGGGCTCCCGGCATGGAGACTCGTAATTGCTCCCTCATGCCCCGAGGTGACGATTTTCAAAAAATCCCATGCCTCGCCGCCGCGCACCTCTGTTTGCAGGATGCGATCGGGGTTCATACGGTAGTTGGCGCGTAATAACGAACTGGATGTGACGATTTCATTTTCACCATTACCCGACTCACTCGGATAAAACAGATGAACGTAGTTTTTATGCTTTGTGAACTTAACCTCCGGGTTATCTTCCAACGTAGTGATACGCAGGTCGAGAGGAATGTAATCAACCAACGTTTTTAAATAGGTTGTTTTTCCCGAGCCGGTTTCCCCCACAAACACCATCGTCTTGCCGTATTCGATACACTTTTCCATAAAAACAGGAAAGTCTTTGTCCAAATACAATTGCAATAACTCAGCATTACGACTGCTTTGCTGTTCCTTTCCAGATATTCGGTTGTAGAAACCTGAATCAATGTATTGCTGATGAGGGATTTGGACATACGATGGTTTTCGAAGCGTAATGGAGACAGTATCCCGCTCGCAAGCGGGATTAAATATCACCTGACCACGTTCACCTGATTCTAACGTCGCGGACAGAATCGGCTTAAGACTGCTAATTTCATCTTTGTGAAAGTTGGCTAATTGACGTGCAAATTTTTCGCAATCATCAAGCGGCAATTTAACATCATGCCGGTTCCATTTACCGGCGATCTTTGTAAATAGCTCATTGGGACGATTAACAGCGATTTCTGTCAACCCTGGAAGGTCTAGAAAATCGCCAAACATTTTGTTTCTCTGATACTCAAGGCTCTCATTTTTTGCCATGTTATCCCCGCTTATACTGCAATCGGTAGATTTTTGAGAAGTCGATATCCCGGCCAGTGACCAGCGTGATGATTTCCCCCTGATTTTTGTAAATCGTCGGTGGGATATTGACGCTGTTTTCAAACGCTGTTTTCGCCATATCGGCAAATGCCTGACGGCTGTTTTCCGTGTAATCGGTATTGCGGTCTTTTTTACCGGCGCTATCTGTCACTGCATTCGCAATATCAGGGATAATCCCCAGCATCGACGCCCCAACAAACCGATCATAGAAATGCGTATCAACCCAGCCGTCCATTCCCGCTTCGCCGAGCTCACCGGCCGCCGCTGTATCAACCAGCGGGATATCCAGGAACGGCTTCTGTTGGGTTCTCAGCTTGGTAGCGATGACGAACGCGCGCGCCTGGCCGTGGCGAAGCGTTCCCGTCTTGTAGACCAATGTCGCCACAGTGCCTTTATCGAGCAGCTTGGTGTGCTTACTGGCGCTATACACATCTTCCGTCAGCTGACATTGCAGTTTACCGGCGACGTCCGAAATAAAGCGGCGAGTTAACGCACACGGCAACGAGGTGTTCTCCGGTAAGTAAAGGTCTGGGTTATACGGTATACGCCGTACCGCCTCTAAAGCCCCCTCATCGCCCTCAGATGCCGCGTTAGTGTCTGTGCCTTTAGACGGTACAGCCTCAGCTTTCTCGGCGTCCTCTTGCGTCTCATGCTTGCGGCTAGAGCCACTCGATTGACTTGATGAGGTGTTATCACTGACGACCGCCAACGCCCTGGAGAATGTCATAGGTGCCGGTGCGCCAGGTGTAGCGGCAGCGGCTTCAGCACCAGGTGTGCTTTCTACCGACTCCGCTTTCGGCGGCTCTTCTTGCTTGAAGGGGTCAACACCCTGACCGAGATCGCTACGCCGGTTAACGCTGCTTTCCGTGGATTTTACGGTTTCTGGTTTATCCGTATTATCCGGCGACTTGTATTTTGAATAGATTTTAAGGCCGACGACCGTGGCAATTATCAGCGCCAATGTGATGAAAATCAGCCCTTTTAACACCCGGTCTTTTTTGCTTTTTTTGAGCTTAATAACTTCCGGCTGGTGAGTTAACACCTCTTCTTCAACATCGTTTTCCCGCGATTCTCTTTCCTGTCGCTCGCGTAACTCCTGCTCTATTTCGGCGACGGTTTTTTCTCGCTGTTGCGTTGGTGAGTTATCAACCTTCGCTTTTTCTTCTCTTTCCCTTAATTCTTGTTCGATTTCATCAGGCGTTTTATTTTCGTTACTCATTATCAACCTCCACGCGCTCGACATTTGGTGAAACCGTCGAACCATCTTTCACCGTAATCTTCCCAAAGCCTTTATTGACCAATCCAATAACTGCATTGCCATAACGCAAGACAAAAGATGGATTGGTTTGCGGGATCACGATGACTTTGTAATTCCCCTTTTGTTTAATCCCTGGGTTGGTCGCAATTTCTTTCCCATTGGAATACATAAACGCGGCAGGCAGCTTTTTCACCGGCGAAAAACCGATATAGGTAAACCGACCATCGTCATAGGCAAAATCAGGCGTGATCATGCCGCTGTCTTTACCAACCTGCATGTAGTATTCCCAATTACGCGGTGCCTGGGCGTTAGCCAGGGCTTTCTCTATGCGCTGGTTCTCTTGTTGCTGCTGCAACTCTTTTAACCGCGCAGCTTCCATTTTTGCGGCTTTAGCGCGGGTTTCCTGTGGGTAGGTATAGCTGACCACATAAGAGATCGTTCCCGATGGCTTACCGGCCTCCTGAACATGCAGCTCGACGCTGTAGTATCGTTTGGTCGTGACGATAAAGAGGTTCGTCACCCAATCCTTACTCGTCGGCTCAAACACCTGGTTAACCTGCTGGCCATTCTCGCCAGGAACCGGTTGAGCGATCGGAACAGCCCGGATATAGACGCGATTAGCGTCATGCTTAATATCCCAGCCTTTTTCCATGCCTGGACGAGCATCAAGCACCGTCTCTTCATCGTCAAACACCAGGGTAGAAAGATATCCGACACCGGCAGTGATCACCGTTGTGTTAGACGCGTTATAGCTGACCTGCTGCATTCTGCTGTCATAGCCTCGGCTGCTTGGCGAAACAGCCGCACCGGCCGTTTGCATCAGCAAGGCACTACTCAGCACAAGCGCGATGGTTCCATACTTCATCATGGCGTCACCCCGTTCTCTTTTTCGGCTTCATAGCTGGTCACAACAAAGCCGAGCTTGTTGATTTCGCGCTGTTCCTCAGTGAGATCCTTGGTCGGCACATAGCGGAAAGTGATACGCGCAACCCAATATTCTTCGCGTTCCATCCCCGATTTAATGTTACGGATGGTTTTCTTAAATCGGATGGTTGCCAGCAGATCAGGTTTTGTCGCCTCAGTGATAAAATCGGAAATCACTTTGATTCGAACCGTGTTATCCGCATTGTGATAAATCACATCAGGAGAGTTTTTGCCATTAAATACGGCAAGATACTCCTTATTCACATCATCCGAGTTATAAGCCTGAATACGGTTATAATCGTCTTGCAATGAGAAGTAGTTATACCGTTCCCGCAGTTCGATATAATTTTCGGCGTTCACTTTATTGGTTGCCAAATCCCCGGAGATACTCTCTTCGGTAAATTCGCTCACCTTACTAATGGTTCCTGCTGCCTTATCCAAAACGTAAAGGCTGACTTTAGTCTCTTTCAGCGGCAGCAGGATAAGAATTGCGACTATCGACAAAATGGCGATAAGCACACCGACAGCGCCGATAAAAAAGCCTACTTTTTTATCACGTTCATCCCGCTCCATGTTTTTTTTCTCAAATCCCTGAGCGGCTTTTATTGTCTTTTCGATATTAGACATTATTGATTACCTCCGCCGAATTAACAGGAACCAACTCACCCGATGCCGAGGGTGGCAACGGTGAATTTGAAGCACAGCCAGCTAAGACGCAGATAAGCGCCATGACAATGAGTTTATTCATGTGAATTACCTAATTAGAATGGGAATTGCTGTGAAACAGATGAATGGATTTCAAGAAGCGCGTGAGTTGTTCCGCGCAATAACCTTTTGTACGACAGCACGGCCTACGCGGCCAGCGCCATAACCCGTACCGGCAGAAAGGCCAGAGGACTCTTTTTGCTTCCAGGAAGTACCTTTAGCCCCTTCTATGGTTCCGCGCCCAGCGTTGACCGTTCCCCGCATAACACCGCCAGCGGCTTTAGCAGCTCCAAAACCGCCAATAGACAGCCCTACTGCCGCCATACCTTGAACAGCGCCCTCAAGACCAACGCCTGCTAGTTGTGCGGCAAACTTCGATGATAACCAGACGACAAAAGCACATATAACACCAGCAGCACCGGCCATAGCTCCCATAGTAATTAAATTGGACTCATTTGCTGATGCTTTTATAGTTTCTAGAACGCCATTTAGATATTTTATACCGGAAGATAGAACTAGGGTCGCAAACATCAGTGTTAGAATGGAAGAGAAAATAGATTGAAGCCAGTTATTGAACATTGTCCTTAAGAAGCCGAACATCAAACAGAAAATAAAAACTGGAGCTGTAACTGTTAAAAGGAGAATTGTAATCTCAGCACTCAAGAAAACAATAGTTGTTAATAATAGGGCTACCAGCACCCCAGCCCACACTAAGATAGAACCTATACCACCTTCCATTTTTACATAGGTAGAAGAATCTAGGTCTAACAAAGTCCCACTAATTTGTTGAGCTTTGAACCAAAGTTGATCAAGATAGAGCCAAACGTTATCAGAACCAGACAAACCTGTTTTCAGGCCGTCAAGTGCGCTGATAGCCAAATCTAAATATCCGCCTCCATTCTGTAAGAATGCTATAATAATGCTCATCTTGCCAACTTCGAAAACAGTATCTTCAACAGGTCGTTGAAGTTTGCCCGCCATAATACGATACCCTTGAACAAGCATGTAAATTGTTATTGATGCTTGAATCAATGTAGAAAAAAGCCCAGCATAAAAGGCCATTTTACCTTGTGTTGAGCTTTCTATCGTATTCATGACAAGCTTATCCATAGATTGGAAAAAATCTGTGGCTTCACCAGGCATGAGTGCCTCCTAAAAAATCAGCCCTGAATAATCAGGGCTAGATTGTTACGCCGACTTACGCATTAGTGGTAGGAACTTGCTTTCTAATTCGGCATCCCCAGAACGAGCAAAACTGATAGCAGCTTTTCTTGCGTTCTCACAGTTTTGACTTGCCTCGCCAGAATCAATGCACTTCTTATAGACATTGAAGGTTTCTTCTGGATGGTCTTTATACCAACTTTCCGATTTTGGTTCGTCTTTACATCCCGATAAAAAACCAACCGCTATAGATACAATTCCTACAGTAATAATTTTTTTCATGAACCCAAATCTCCGAATTTTGGTAACGGTGCATTTATTTGCTGCTGCCGAAACGCTTTCTCGCGTTTCTGTTGCAACAGCTTATCACGCTGCTCCGATGCCTTCATGTTCATTTCCCACTGATTTGAGAGCACATTGAGCTGGACGCTTTTTGCCTGGATGGCATTAGCCAGGTCTTGCGATTCTTTCGAATCCTTCGAACCGGCGATGCGGCTTGAAAGCGAGGCGATATCATTCAGTGCCGTGTTGATCTGCCCCTGCACCTCAGTGGTCTGTTCAATCGCCCACGCCTTATTGACCGTTTCTTGCTTGCAGATATTGATGTAGCTCTGCGCCTGCTTCACGTCACAAATATCGAAGTCTTTATACTTATTATAAAGACTGTCCAAAGCCCCAGCCGGGGCGCTGTTCGACGTCAGCAGATCATTGAGGCTGATACCCTGCTTTTGAAGATTGAGGATATCATTTTTCAAGCCTTGCCCCTGCGCAACCAGGCCTTGAATATCCCTTAACCCTGTAGCCGTCATCAACTGGTCTTTGTAAGCCTGGATTTGAGAGCGGTAATGCTGCGCGGTATCCATCCACCGCTTGGCTTCCTTAACCCATTCAGCCTCACGTAGCGGATCAGCATCAACCATAACAGGTATACCTGCAATCGCAGGTATAGAACTACTCAATAAAGCAGCCATAACAAAACCAGCGAGTAATTTACGCGTAGTCATTTTAATCACCTTCTATAGAGCCAAGTTAAGATAAGCATCGAGCCATTGCTCCGGCTTCATGCCCGGTTTGAAAATAGAGTCAAATATTTCGAGATTATCTTCGCTGCCGCTCAAGACTTTTGTATAAACGCCAAGGCAAGATAAATCGAAAGAAACCAGCGCCGCGAATTTCTGAACATCACCCTTACGCAGCGCCGTTTTAACGATTAAAAATTGGCGAGACTCAGGGTCTATATTCTTGATTATTTCAAAATGCGCGGGGTCAACTTTCGCACCTTCAACATACTCGGCATAATCTGCTTTTGGGTTTGCCAAATAAATATCAGTGGAAGTCTGCTCAAGCGTCGCCTTAGAGATTTTGTGCTTTAACACTTCATCTAAGGATTGCGTGGCAAAAATCACAATACCGTTCAACTTGCGAATGGTTTTGAGTTTGTTATAAACAAAATCAGCAAACGCATCATTTGCCAGCCACTTCCAGAACTCATCGAGGATAAGAACCAATCGACGGCCATCTAACAAACTTGTCACCCGGTAAAGCAGATAGAAAGCGATCGGGGAGCGTGTATCTTCATCATCGAGGAACTCTGTACCATCGATGCCGAAATTATCTATATGGCTTATATCAAACGAATCTTCATCGTTATCAAACACCCAACCAAAATCGGCACCTTGTTTCCACTGCGACAAACGGATGCGCAATCCGTTCTCTTGTGCCTGGACAGTAGTCGATTCGTTCAGGGTTTCGAGGACGCGAGTTATGCCATAAGAGCGTAATTCCTTTGGCAAGTCCATCACATCATCGACAGCCTGGTATAAGTCGATTTCCTGCCTGGCCGTCAATACCTCACCCCGCCGGGTGACGATGAGCTTCATCAGGTTTTTGACAAAAACCCGATTACGCTTCGTTGGCTCCAGTTTAAAAGGGTTCCAACCTGTAGGCTCGCCTGCTTTGACGCGGAAATATTCGCCCCCAAGTGCACGAACGTTGAGTTCAGCCCCGCGGTCTTTATCAAAGAAAACGGTGGTAAGACGTTTCGTTTTAGCCTGTGGAGAGAAAGATTCCGGTGCCCGGTATTTCTGCATTGCACATGCCAACAAACATAGGAGCATGGTTTTACCTGAACCTGCTGTGCCGATGATCTTGGTATTCCCTAAAGTTTTTCTATTGAAATCATCCTGCCCCATCATGGTGTTATGAACATTCAGATAATACGGTGCCTGACTGTTGGTTTTAGCAATAACAATCGCTTCACCCCACGGGGTTTTATCCCGCTTACCACTCATCACAGAATGAAGTGAAGTGAGTTCAACGAAGTTCTGACTACTCACCGGCACCAGACGAGGCCGTAAATGGTAAACACCCGGCAATTGAGCGCAAAAAGCCGCTGGCAACGACAACGTTGAGAGCGTCACGATCAGGCCGATATCCGTCAGCGTAGAGCGGATCTGGTTGGTGTCTTTAATCAACTGTTCAAGCGAATCGGCATAAACCAGAAGAGAATAGTGATACAACCCAAAACTGATATCGCCAGAAGTCAGCATACTTTTGGCGATTTCAAGGTCTTCCTTCTCTTCTACAGCGTCGTCCTGCGTACTACTCAGCCTTTTTTCCTGATCATGGATGGCTTTTTTTGCCTCAGACTTACTCATGCTGGTAAACGACTGCGTTAGCACATACTCAATGGGCTCGTAGATAAGTGAATCTAATAACCCCGGCTCAGTTAATTTTGTAAACCCTTTAATTTCAATGGAGCGGAAATATCGACGGGAGTCAAAATTATTAACTTGTGCAGAGTCAGAGCTAATAAATACGTCAGAACTACCAAGGAGCTCATAAAAGGGCGTGTTAGTGACTAAAACATCCTGCCACGCTCCAGTAATGAGGTAGTTGTAAAAACTCAGCTGCGAAGAATAGACTCGGTTGTTTTTTTCAAAAAGCCCCAGCGCTTTAGGCCGATAACGCTGCAACATGCTTTCAACAGAAGAACGCAGCTCATTCATACGCAGTATCGCGTCCTGTTGCGTTTTCTTCTTGAATTTGTCGCCCTTCGTCTTTCTCTCTGCCTTTTCTTCTTTATTAAAAGGGATAAAGCACAGCGTAACAAAGATACTGACCTTGTAAAATGGTTTGGTTTTTATGCCCGCATAATAAAGAGAGGATATTTTATCAGCAAACACATTTCCCGACGGTGAATCAAGGTCATCGTGAAACTTACGCCGTACTTTATGTACATAGAACGTCACTGCCTCACCCGAATATGAAACAATGGCTTTATTGAGTTGAGTCGCCAGCATATCCAAAACATCTTGCGTTTGGCACTCAAACGGTTCACCGTCAACTTCCCACGTTGCCACTAAGTCAGAACCGCGATTTTTAATAATAGCTTTGTCAATGTGTGACGAATAGGGAATGATTTTTTCTAATGGTGCTCTTTGGTTTAACTTCATAGCGTCTATAAACTCCGTAACGTCCACGGCATCATAACTTTGGCAACTGATCGTTGAAACACCGTAGAAATTATTATTGACTGAGTTCCCTTTGGTTTTTAGCCAAAGAAGCATCAGGTCGAAGAAATGCTCGTCCTGTGATGTTTTTCTTCGCATGTATATAAAAACGATGGGGATCAGCACCCATAGGAACTTAGTAAAAACCAGACCAGCCATGAAGAGAACAAAAAAAACTATTAAAGCAGGGGCAACAGGCACCCCTATTAATAGCGGAGGTCTGGTTAGCGCTTTAAAAACGGTAGCCATAGTTACCCCTTGCCGATTTAGGAAATGACCAAAGCCACGAATTCGGAGATACCAATCACGATACCGGCACCAATGATGACGTTTTTCATTTCCATCAGTGAACGACCATCAAAGAACACTTTAAAACCAACCCAAAGACCAGCCAGGGTTGCAGTCGCGATAGCAATGGTATGTAACCCCGCAATGATCGCATTCAGCATCTGGTTTACTTTTTCAAAACCGTTGGCCGCGTTTGCATTGACGCTCACGGAAACCAGGGCTAACAGAACAGCAGTGTTAAGAGCAGACAGGTGTTTTTTAATAAACATAGGATTTCCTTCAATTTTTAGACAGTTGTATATCACCACGAATCAGTCGTGATGGATAAATGATGATTGGTGAATTAGAACGTGACTCTTTAGCTTCTTCCTCTTTCTTTACTTCCCCCTTATCTTCCTTAGTGCTAGGCACAGCAAAAGTTTTCCCTGGTGAGTTTTTATAACCAATACGTTCAACGTAACTCGTCTGATTAAATTCAGACTCTTTCTTTTTCCCAGCATCAAAATTGCCGGTGTAATAGCAGCTCAAAGCGTTCTTGAGCGTTTTTCCCCTGGTGTAGCAGTCGGTGATGATTTTCTCGAAAACAGAAAGATTTGTGCATGGGTCGAATAGCTTCTCAGCATCAACGTTAAATTGCTTAAAGTTAGTGCTCGTAATTTGCATAAGCCCGACCGAGTAACGCCTTTTCTTTTCCTCTATTGCCTTGACGATAGATAAAGCATCGAATTTATTGCTCGGCATATGCGATATGACGCTTTTCCCGTCTTTCAATCTTTGGCTTTTAGGAATTATTTCCGCTATGGCATACGGATTAAATCCTGACTCCACCCTGACAACATCCATCGCTGTATCAGGGTGCACAGAGGCCGCGCACTGCATCGCAAGCGCGATAAATGTTGTAGATGAGATCATGTTCGATATTCCGTAAGAGAGGTATTAACCGCAATTGATTGTTTTTTAAAATTGCTTACTGGTCATTACTAGAGGGTTTTATTGCATTTAACACTTGCTGGCGCAGTCTCAAATCCGCAAGCCTCTTATCTCTCAGAAGAATAAAACCTTCTATTGCACTTAATTCTTTGCGCCCTATTAAAAAGCACTCTTCAAAAAGTGGAATGAAAAATTCGCGAAACTCCTCATCTTCGGCGCAATCGCCAAACAGAGAAAAAACAGTTGATGATGATACAACCTTTTTTCTCTTATTGAACTGAAAGATTGAAAATGAAATAATGATTAAGCCAAACAATAAAATCAATTGGAAATTGAAATTTATATATTTAAAAACAAAAACCAAAAGACAAGCAATAATACCGGAAATGATGATGA
>NZ_JBSEYF010000011.1:0-43170 GCF_053627655.1 Serratia sp. 121840015-1 | reverse complement strand
TGCTCAGCTTACCGGTGGTTATCTCTCATCGGCCCTTACGCGGCCGCTTTTGTAGCACCGTCGCCCGCGTGCCCGCAAGGGTGAAATGCACGCCGCAAGCGGCGCCCTTGCGTTCCCCCGTTCGCCGTCGCTACGTCAGCTTTTCGCCGCGCAAGGTTCCGACGAGAGATAAATCAACCACCCAGGAAGGAAAGCAGCATGAACACACAAAACGTCAACGTCAAAACCGCCACGAAGGGACGCTCTAAGAGATATGGGAAAAAATCCATTGTCAACGGAGCGTCTGATGATTGGGATGTAAAAGCCTGCCTGTTCGTTACGCAGGCGATCGGCCGCTTTTCTGTCAAATTCTCGGCGCCCTGCATCGGGGGCACGGTGAACCTCAATTGCAGCCACATCACCAACGCCTGCAATCCGTTTGATGCCGTAATGCGATTTGCGCGCGAAACCCGCGCGAAGGGCTGCACGGTGTACGCCGTGGAACAGGTCGAGCCTGTGCGCCCTGTTTGCCTGAGCACAACCGGGTATCGCTTTATGCAAAAAGGCTTCATCTGGCTGTGTCTCGATACCGGCGTTTTCGTCGAGGTGTCAGACGATGGCCGCACGTTGCCTTGCTACGGCACGTTGACCCGCATTTAACCGGTGGCAAGCCACCCTAACCGAGGAGAAAAAACGATGTATCAGACCGAAATCAGCACTGAAAACCGCATGGCGTGGGATGCGAGCACCGAGGCCGCGTACTGGCAACGGCGCGAGCAGCAGGCACGCAGCGACGTGGAAGAAATCACGCTGGCGGCGTTTATGGATGCCATCGCGGTGATGTACCCGAAAGACTGGGAGGGCGACGCACATAGCGAAACTTTCAAGCTGGCCGAAATGTACTGCGGGGACGTTACCTACATTTTCGCCAAAGTCGGCGATCGCTATTTTAAGTTCCGTGACGTGGTGACGTTATCGCATAGCGCCATTTTGGCGCGGATCAATAAGGAGGTGCTAAGCCGGGAGACGCAAGCCCGTAAATGAAAAAAGCAGGCTTTCGCCTGCTCTCTCGTGCCGGTTAGCCCTAGGAAAGTTGGCCGGCATTCATCAATCAGCATGGAGATCAACCATGAAATCGAATGTAAGCATCATGACAGTAACCGACGAGTATGTAAAGCGCCTACAGGCGGAGTGCGAGCAGGTGAAACGCCAGCGGCGGATCGCGCGCGGCGATATAGCCGCCGCCGACGTCGATCCGGATCTGCGGTCGTTCGGGCGTCATATCGCCGGATGTGTTCGCAAGGGCAAATCGGTGCGGGTGCCGTCGATGCGGGGCAGTGAGTGGGGGCACGTTCTGCGTGCGCTGGAGTTAACGCGGGCAATGGCCTGATAACGCGAGCCGCCCCGTACCGGGCGGCTATTCACTGACCCGGAGGTTAATTGATGTCACAACTCTCTTTTGATGCCCTGTTTTCCGTGCCCGTCGATGCAGTGCGCCCGGCGGAAAAGAACGTCAGGGCTGATGCGTTAGAACAGCCAAAACCCGCCGACCCTGTACCGGGACGAAAACGGACAATCACCGGCGATGATCCGCGCAAGGCGTTTTTGAGTACGTTTCGTGAGACGGCGCGTTATCACCATCGCTACGAAGTGTTCAGCGATTTTGTGAAACTGACGGCCTGTGCGCTTGAAAATCTGCTGTTAAAGTCGCCGGACATCGAGGCGGAGTATCTGGCCACCATCCAGCGCTATGAAAAAGCCGACCAGCAGCGCATGGCGCAGTTGTATTCATGGCTGATCATCGGGCTGGATCAGGACATGGGGGATTTTCTCGGCTCGCTGTTTATGGAGCTGGAGCTGGGCAGCGGCAACATCGGCCAGTTTTTCACGCCGTTCCATCTCTCCGAACTGATGGCGGGACTGGTAGCCGGTGATCGGCTGGCGGCGTTGGACAATGAGCCGTATATCACGCTGTCCGAACCGACCTGCGGCGCGGGCGGGATGGTGATCGCGTTTGCCAAAGTGATGCTGGCGCGCGGATATAACCCGCAAACGCAGCTGCGCGCCGACTGCGTGGACATCGATCCGGTGGCGGCGCGGATGTGTTACATCCAGTTGTCGCTGCTGGGTATCCCGGCGCGCGTGGTGATCGGCAACAGCCTGACACTGACCTATCAGCGCGAGATGTATACGCCGTTTTGGTATCGCGTGACGTCCACGCGCTGGCCGATGTATCGCTAACACCCGAGGCGGGCAGGGCGATCCTGCCCGATAACGCATGGCAGAAAACGACACGCTGCCGCTACCGGGCGAATTTACCGATCGGGGTGTGAACCTTTGGGCATTTTTTGCCGACGCCGTGTGCTACCTGGTAACGGTGGCTTCGGTCAGCACCGCGCGGTAAAAGACGAACAGAACGAAAGGCCGGAGCCTGCGGCACCGGCCTTTCTTTCCCTTCTCGCACACTGTCAAAAAGACCTGGTGGCGATTTCCCTACTTCTCCCTTGTTGGCTGCCGGTATTTCTTCGGTGAATCGGGTTTCCGCAGGATGCCTGGGCGTGCCCTTCGGGCCCGGCTGTCGTGCTGCGCAGGGAGCCGGCCCGCCGTCTCCCCCCTGGCGGGCTTCCATCCGTCACGCGATGGGCTCGCTTGCAGCCGGCGATGCCGGCGCCGCTTTTCACTGTCCCTCGCCCTGGCGAGGAACGCTAAGTTCGCCCCGGCTTGTCGCCGTGTCGGCTGTGTTCCTCCTCGCTGCGTTTCCGGTGCGCCATCGGACGGCCGTTCCCCGGCGGAGGGCTGTTCGTAGCACCGTCGCGTCGCCCCGCAAGGGGTGAAATGCACTTCACCGAAAACTTTTTCCAGGTAAAAACTTTTCGTCTCGCCCCTTGCGTGTCTCCTTACGCCGTTGCTCCGTCGCCCTTTGCCGCCAGGGAACTCACCGAACGATGGAATAACCACCAGAGAGGAGCAAGCGCAGGATGAACACGCAAAACGTCAACACCGCCACCAAAGAATCTTCCAAACGATGGGCGGGAAAATACCCCGACGCGGAAAGCATCATGATCCGTCAACTGGCATTGATGGAGGAATTGCACGGCGTGTATTTGTCCCCTGACGAACTGGCGCAATCGCTGTATGAAATTTTTAACACGATGACGGATCGGGTGGTGTTTAACGGCGTCGATAACTCGCCGTCCGATAAACCGAAAATTGCGTATGCCGTCGCGCAACATTGGATTCAGGCGCAGCGTCTGGCCGGTGCCTATTTTGGCGAGACTGGTGTCACTGCCTGGGAACATGCGCGTTATCGGCTGCACCTTCAGCTGGCTATCAATCACTCATACCGTTAATTCATCGCCGGTCTAAAAAAATTGGCCGGTATTACTCAAAGAGAAAGGAGAATATCATGCGTCTGACTTCCCGTTTTGGCCGTTATAACGCCATCCGTAAAGACCGCCCATTAACCAACGACGAATTAATGAACGTGGTGCCGAGCGTGTTTTCAGAAGATAAACACGATTCGCGCAGTGACCGCTATACGTATATACCCACCATTACGCTGCTGGATAAATTACGCGAGGAAGGTTTTCAGCCGTTTTATGCCTGCCAGACGCGCGTCCGGGATGAAAGCAAACGCGGCCATACCAAACACATGCTGCGGCTGCGTCGGGAAAATATGATTGTCTCCGGCAATAAGGAAGTCCCCGAAATCGTATTATTGAACAGCCACGACGGGAGCAGCAGTTACCAAATGATCCCGGGGATGTTCCGCTATGTCTGTGCCAACGGCATGGTATTTGGTCAATCGTTCGGTGATGTTCGTGTCCCGCATAAAGGGGATGTGGTCGGTCAGGTGATTGAAGGTGCCTATGAAGTGCTCGGCATATTTGACCGCGTCGATAATGACCTCGATACCATGAAATGCATTTCACTGACCGAGCGCGACCAGGAATTATTTGCGCGGGCGGCGTTAAGTTATCGCTACGAGTATGAAGATAAATCCCCGATCACGCCGTCGCAAGTTTTGCGTCCGCGTCGACGTGAAGATTACAGCAATGATTTATGGACGACATTCCAGCGCGTTCAGGAAAACATGATTAAAGGCGGATTACCCGGTAAAAGCGTGACCGGTAAAAATACCCGTACTCGGGCGGTCAACGGTATCGATGGCGATATAAAACTGAACCGTGCGTTATGGCTGATTGCGGATGAATTCAAAAACCGAATGAAGTAACAGGTTGCCCCGGTAATGACGCCCATCAATACCGGGGCCGAACACTGCTACAGAACGAACAGTTAATACTACGCGGACAGTATGAAATAACGGGGTGAAAGATGCAAACGGAAAATTTACGGGTATGCAGTACGGCACATTTTACATCGGAAGATAACGAGCTGTTAGCGACAATGGCAGGGCAGGCGGCTTTTCGTTCCTGGGTGGTTAACATCCAGTACGGTTATATTCTGGTGCTGACGGATTATCGCTGGCGGCTGCGGGTATTAAAGTCACAAGGAGCGTCAAAGGCGCTGAGGCGGTTTTTAATTCACCAGATAAAATATCATCGTATAGGCTACATCCATTTTGATTGTGATGCGTCCATTCTTCCCTGCCATGAGGTTTTTGAATGGTAGCGCGCTGATAAGAGCCGTCCCCATCGAGGGGGCAGCTCTTATTCTCCCCGCCCGCCCAGCGGGAAATACATTTCCCGCTCCCGCTGCCCCAAAGGGGCGCCCATACCACACACCTGACGAGAAACACGTCAGGTGTGTGGTATGGTAATATGCGGCAGCCCTTATACACATCCCCACAGGCAAAGTTATTTCACCTTGCCCCGGTGAAATAACCGCTCCCGTTCATAACCGGTCAGGGTAGGCCGGTTACTCACTGGCTTAATTGCGTGTGGATATGTGCATAAGGGCGGAGTCAGTTGATAGCTGGCGGTATTAGTTTTCCGCTTTTTATATCTTTATAAATTCGGTCAATCTTCATTGCGTAGTTATACCTGTTAGAGATGGTTTCCTGCCGATTTTTTACGCCGGCATTATACATACCTACTGCTAACCAACTCAGTCCGTATTGATTAAAGTTACGTCTTAATACCAGGGCGCCAACATGTATGCAAAGACAGGGATTATCTTTGAGCTGTTTTATCGATAGCAAGGGGTACTCTCGTTTGAAGCGATTGACAGTGTTGGTGTTGATTTGCATGACGCAATAATCTGAACTGATGATTTTTCCCGTCTTGTCTCTGTTGTGATTGACCGCCGAGTTATTGAAGCCTGATTCTCTAAATGCGATGGCACGGAGATAATCCGGATCTATACGATAGTAAGCACCCGCCCGATTGAAACAATCAGCGCGAACGTTACCACTAAAGAAAACCATAATTGCCAGCAATGCTGCCGCTATTCTACACATCATCGCAAGAGGCCCGTAAGGTATTAACTCAACGTTGGTTAATATTAACACAGGCGTATATGTAAAACTAGATTTTTCACACCACATGCAAAAATGATTATTTTTGATTATTGTTTTATTTAACAATGACTTATAATCTAATTACGTAATTCATGTATGTTTTGTGCTATTGCTGTAAAGCAATCAGTATGTTGCTCATAAAGTGCTTGAAAGCAGCTTTTAAGCAACTGATTTAAAATCAGTGTATTAAGTATAACATTCTTCTATTGGATGCTGAATAGAATGTAGTGAGCATCTTAAGAGCAATTGTAGAGCTGCTTATAAGATGCTTAAAAGCATCTTGCGAGTTGCTTTCTGAATGCGGTACACTCGTTCTGGTTACTATTAGTAGGTGTTATGCATGATGCCTATTGGTTTTAAATCATATGAACAAAGGTTTCATAATGGCCGATATTGAAAAGAAATCTAATAACAGGGTGTACCTAACTATTCCTTATTCTTGGATGGAGAAGGTAGACCACCAGGTACAGATGAGGCTTGATGATGGCGAAACCCGTGATACAGCAAATAGGGCTGCATATGTGATGGAAATGTTCAAACTCGGTATGCGAGTAGAGGAGAATAAAAAGAATAAAGATGAGGGGCAGAAATCTTTAGATGAGAAACTTCATATGTTATCAAAAAATGTGCTCATATCTTCATTTTTTACAGAAGCTCTCTACTTTGTCATGAAAGAAGTTGTTGATAGAGAGAAGGTCGTCAAAACGGAACAATTTTTAAGTGATGATTTCATCACTATGGTAAATGAAAGGGTGGCTGGTAAACTTGCAGAGTTTTTTAAATAGTTATCAATTAACCGCCTTACTGATATGGGCGATAGGCCACTTCGTAATTAGTGGCCTATTTTGATAGCTGTCATAATATCACTTCATAGAAGATGTGCACTTTTGTATTTATCTAGATTGACATCTAACTTCTAGTAATTTATTAATTGGATCAGGAATTATTGGTCGGCCTTCTTTCAAGCATACTGCTGTTACATATGCTTCGGCACATATTTTATCCATGACAAAAATCCTCTCGTGAAAAATAAATTTAAATTTTCCTTCTTTCCTTGATAAATCACAAGAAACAGTTAGTCTATCATTTGAATAGAGGCTCTTTTTATAACTTATTGACATGTTGGTCATTGTGTATATAAAACCTTTTCTAAACTCAAGTTCTATATCGATCCCTGCCACTTCTTTTAAATAAGAGTGTCGGCACCATTCCATATAAAATGGGAAGTATAAGCCATCAACTACTCCCTGAAAATCTAGATGTTCATTAATTACATCATATTGCTTTGTGTACATTTTCAAATCCTCTTGATGTTTATTATCTAAAGTACAAACCTCCGTTAATGTTGATTGTTTCTCCTGTTATATGTCTTGCTGCTTCTGATGCAAGAAATACCGAAATGGCACCTATGTCTGCTGGAGTAGAAATGGATTTTACAGGTATTTTATTTTCAATCATGTTTGCCCCTTCTTCTCCTAAGCAGTCTAATATTTCAGTTTCAACAAATCCGGGTGCAATGCAGTTGGCTGTGATACCTTTACTTGCGTACTCTAACGATATAACTCTCGTCATCGATTCAATTGCCGCTTTAGATGCGCAATAATGAGAAAAGCCCTTTTGTGGCATTCCAGCTAATACACTCGATATATTAATTATCCGTCCAAACTTATTTTTAGACATGTTCTTTATAAATTTCCTGATTACTCTAAATGTACCATAAAAATTAACATTGAAAATTTCCTCAACATCTTTTTCGGAAATTTGCATAAACAATTTTGTGTTGGCTATACCAGCATTGTTGATAATAATGTCAGGTAAAAGGTTGAGTTCCTTTAGTTGGGCTTCTGCCTCATCTATTGAAGTCTGACTAGAAACATCCAAGAATACTGGGGTAAATCCATCCCTCTTTAAATTGGCTAGCTCTCCTTTGTTTCTCGTTGTTGATATAATATTATAAAGTTCTCTAGATTTTAAAAACTCATTTGCTATACCTAAACCAATTCCTCGATTAGCTCCAGTTATTAACACATTTCTCTTCATTTTACATTTCCTTTATTTTAGGTTGAGATATAGCCTCTCTAAATAATTTTAGATGGCGTGACAAAAATTCTGTTTTAAGTGTTTTCTCATAGAACCTTTTATCATCAACATGGCCTCCAAAGACGATTGATTCACGATATTTACCTTTGCATATGGCAATTCCGATTCCATGCGCAATATTATAGGACGACCTGAAATCTGATAGGTCTTGTTCTTCTCCTTTTTTATGTGGTACGTAATCCCAAACAGTTATAATATGACCATTATCTTCTCTTAAGTCATGTGTGCGCTCGAAGGCATACTTATAAATTGGGCAAACGTTAATTAAATGATTGTCAATAAGTTGCTTTTGCCAATCACAGTTCGAACAGAAATAATCCTTTATGTTATCATTCTCATAAAGATATGTTAAGTAGGTGCATCTTATCGATTCTCTTAGCTTATCAAACGCAATATCTATTTCAAGGATATCACCCAAAGTATATTGCGTCATGACTGTTTTTTTATTAATGATTTCCATTCAATTCATCCCTTTTACGACTGTTTTCTCACCCATATTACTTCATATATCTGATGGGGAAGATCATTTTCTTGTGTAACGATATCTGATCTGTCTATATAGTATATTAAGCTTGTCTCCTTATCTTTTTTTCCGAAAATAAATTCCGGTGTGTCTTCTCTCATTAGTGTGTATAATTTTAACTCGTGTGTGAAAGAGTCTCTTTTAATAATCCCGATAAAATCTCCTGTTTTTATATATGGGGAAAATCTGTTAGTGGTTGCTGTTATAATTTTAGAGTTTTGATTATTCTGCAAGAAATACGCTGACTCTTTAACTGCTGTGATATTAGATGCCAATCCTTCATGTTCTATAGGCTGCATTCCGTCACCACTAATCACCCAGTCATAACTTGATCTAACCCCTTTCAATCTATAGAAGTCTAATAAAACCTTTAGGTATCGCAGACTTATCTGCGATTGATTATTTTCAAAAGTTGAGAGTGAAGCGGATTTGATTTCTCCATTCGTTTGTAATTCGACCTCTTTTCTTGTCAATCCACATCGCTCTCTGATCGACCGAAGTCTATCACCTATCTCTTTATTTTTATCTCTTTTCACAGGGGCTCCTCCTAAAACCCCTGATATTACAAAAGCATAGTGATGATAACAAATTTGCTCTTGACAAAGTTAAAGCATGTAAATATAACTCTGTAGGAGTTTTTAATGATGATGATGGGGTTTTTAATTCATTGCCTGTGCTTTTTGGAGTTATCTTTGGGTGTTTACTAAAAACATAGCTTCCTAAGCACATCTTATGCCTCTTTTTGTCTTTATGTGGATTCTTTTTTTACATAATCATTTGGTGTTTAATGAAAAAATTAACTTCAAATCATGAGTTTAGGAACGTTACGCTTACCCTTGAGATCAATGCCAGGGTTAACGAACTCCTTTCTCGTTCGGCTGAGCGCTCAGGGCGCACCAAGCGTCAGGAAGCCTTGTTGAGACTTGAAGACCACCTCAATGAGTTTGTTGATATTGCTGCCACCGGGAAAAGATTTAGTAGGTGACTATTTTAGTTGTTAATAAAAGGAGGTCCATTACCCAGAGCCTTTAATCAGTTATACGCATATTCATTTTTTTATTTCTTTAACCTTGAGGATTTTGCCATGCAAGGAAAAGTGGCTTTGTACCTGAAGAACCCGCTCTTTTTGGGTGCGGTAGCTATGACTGTACTCATGCTGGCGCTGATGTTAATGCCGGCTACTGAAGCTTATGCCAAGGATTATTTTGCCAAGGCTAAAGGGGATGTGAAGGCGACATTCGGCGCGGGGAGTGCGGTTGTTTACGTTATTTATTTCGTCGAAATGCTGGCGGCGTTGTGGATGTTTATTAAATCGAAAAGCCCGGCGGTATTCATCGGTATCGTTGCCGTCCTGCTGTTCGTTAACGTCGTAACTGGCTTGTTTTAACGGGTGAACTATGGAACAGCGTAACCGGTATGTCTTTCCGGCTACGCTTTCCGAAGCAAAGCGTTGGTTTGGATTGCCCCGCGACGAATTTGTTCTCTATATACCGCTGTGCGCGCTGACCATCTTCGTCAATATGTGGATTTTCGGTCCAACGGTTTTTGCGGCTTTTTTCGGAATGCGTGCCTTAAAGAGAGGGAAGGGCTCCAGCTATATGCTCAGCCTTGCCTATTGGTTCCTGCCTACCAGCTGGCTTCGACTTTTTGTTGATGTATTGCCAGAAAGCTACAAACGTCACTGGATACCCTGAGGTCACCCCATGGAATATAACCTGAAGTCCCGCCGTGACCGCAATCTGGCGCTGGCGTTGGTGATTATGCTAATTATCGCCGCTATCAGCGGACTGCTGGCGCATCGGCTTTATTCCGATAACCGTGCGCTCACCAACGCGCTGCTCAACAACCGACAACTGATTATTTTACCGATGAGCGCCAACAGCGAATTCGGGTTTGTGGGTGAGCGCGGTGATGCGCGCTATCTGCGATTGATGGCGCTCAGCCTGGTCAATTTACGCCTCAACATCTCCAGCGAGACGGCCGATGCCGCACACAAGCTGCTAATAGCTTACGCCTGCGAAGGGCAAAAGAAAGTGCTTGAGCCAGCCCTCAGCGCGGAGCGCAGGAGTCTTGCCATGAATGAAGGCAGCTCGGTCTTCTATCCCAACAAAATTCAGGTCAATGCAGACAAGGGCATCGTTGATGTCGCCGGCAATCTGCAGTTCACCTACGGTATGAACGATGTCCGGCCCGTTGAGAAAAAATATCGCATTCGCCTGGACACGCGCAATGACGGCATGTGCTTCAACGCCTTTGTGGAGGTGCCCGTTGAACAGTAAATCCCTGGTGATTTCCGCTGCGCTGTTTGCCTTTGCCGCGCAGGCTCAGGAAGTGGATATCAACCCCAATGCACGCGTTGCGGTCACCGTCAGCACCACCGACCCCAACTACATCACCGTGAACGATGACCGGGTAAAAGGCATTCTGGCCACCCGCGGTGTCATCACGCAGCAGGCCGTCAACGATGCCGGCGGACTGGTGTTCGCGACGGTTCACGACAAGCCCTTCACGCTTTATGTCACGACCGAAAGCGGCTTCACCTTTTCGCTTTACGCCACGCCACGCCGGCAGGCCGGGTTGTCGCTCATCGTCAACAACAAGGCCATTCGTGGCACGGCGCAGGCCGGTGCATGGGAAGCCGATAAGCCCGGGTACAGTGAGCTGATTTCTCAGCTTGTCTCGCGTTTTGTCAATAACGACATGCCGGCCGGGTTTGTCTACACCAAAAACCGTGAGGTGCCGTTATCCGCGTCGGTTCTGCAGGCATTCAGGGTGCGCCCTGTATCAGCCTGGCAGGGGGATCGGCTGCGCATCGTCCGGCTGGATATCACTAACCGTAGCGCAGGGCGCATCGAACTCAACGAACGTTATCTCTGGAGCAAGGGGGTCATGGCCGTCTCTTTCTGGCCGCAGCTTGATGTCATCTCACCCGGCGTGACCGTCTCGGCCATTGTGGTGTTGAAGGAGGGCGCTGCCGATGAACATTAACCGTTGGGTCAAGGGAAAGCAGCAGAAACTGTTTACCGTCATCATCGCCGGCGTCGTCGTTTTCGTCGCGCTGCTCTGGTATCTCAACAAATCCACCGGGGGCGGCGCAGCCGGCGCTGATGATGTTACCGGTGGTGACGCGCCCGCCGAACCCGACCTGACCGGTCAGGTGGTGAACACGTTTGAAGGCGCACAGGGGGGCGTGCTTTTGGATTCGCAGCAGCGAGAAAGGGAAGCCAACAAGGCCGTCGCCGACCTGAAGGACATGGTGGCTGACTTCAACAAAAAACTCAGTGACGTCAACAGCGAGAATGCCGAGCTGAAAGGCCGTATCGACGACATGCTTACGCAGATGCAGGCGCTCAAGTCGAAAGAACAAACCACCGCGCCGGCGGCAGCGGCCGGGCAGGGCCAACCTGCTGCCCAGTACCGTCTTCAGCCCCCGCCTGTTGCGCGCGGGCAGCTCGATAACTTCACCTTTGATTACAGCAAGGTCGACGCGGCAAAAAAGCCCAAGCCCGATAGTTTCTATGTGCCGTCAGGCACCTTCTCCAACGCCATCATTCTCGAAGGCGCTGACGTCAACGCGTCCGTTTCCGGGGAAGAGCACCTCAAGCCGATGCAGTTCAAGCTGACCGGCATGGCGCACCTGCCCAACAACAAGCGCCTGGGCAAGCTCGACAACTGCTTTGTGACCGCCGGCGCTTTCGGTGACGTCTCCAGTGAACGTGCAGAGGTGCGCGTCAAATCGCTCTCCTGCGTGGTTGGAGACAAGCATATCGATATGGAAGTGAAGGGGCACGCGGTGTTCTACGGCAAGGCCGGCATCAAGGGTGTGCCCGTGATGCGCAACGGCAAAATACTCGGCCTGGCCTTCGGGGCCGGCGCCCTGTCAGGCATTGGCCAGAGCGTTCAGCAGGTGGGGCAGACCGTTGCCGGCGTGGGGGCAACTTCAACCATATCCGGCGGCGACGTGGCCCGCGCCGGTCTGGGGGGCGGCGCCAGTACGGCGGCCACCAAGCTGGCCGACTACTACATCCAGCGTGCCGAGCAGTACCACCCGATTATCCCGATTGGCGCTGCCAACCGCGTGGAAATCGTGTTTACCGAAGGTTTCAGGGCGTCGTTTATCGAAGACCAGGAAGCGAGCGAACAGGCGGCGCAAAAAGGCGCGGCAACCCACACTGCAGATACGACCACCGCCGCGCAGGGGAACAGTGACCTGCCGCCAGAGCTTATCGGCAAACTCGGTGATGCCGAGTCTCTGCAAATCAATGATTTTATCACACCTGAAGGCGCGCAGAGTGCCAAACCGGCACAAGGAGGGAGTTGATGCGTTCATTTACTTATCTGGCACTCATTGGCGTTGTGGCTTTAGCGTCCTGGGTTGGCTACAACGCCGGCATAACCGTAGCAGCAAATGACGCGGCCAAGTCTACGCAGCAAACGGCAACTCTACTGAATGAGAGTGAGCTTCACGAAGTAGCCGCGGGCGACGAAATAGTGCGTGAGGTGCATAACGTTGCCGACTCGGAAACGCAATCGCTTTTGCTGGCGCAGTTGGAGGTCATGCGTGAACAGCTGGCAGAGACCAAGGTCATGCTGAGCAGGCTGCAGGTAATGTCCTCAGCCTGTGAAACAGCGAAGACAGCCGAAGGTGAAAGCCATGAGTCCCACCATGATGGCCAATGAGCAGCGTAACAGGCTGAACCAAATCGGACGACTTGGCCAGCGATATGCGCGCTTCGAGAAGTTCAGTCAAAGGTCGCTCATCGTCGCCGCTTTGGCCACTTTGGCCTACGTGGCCTTTGTTGGTCTGGTGGTGAGCGAGCAGGTGGCGTCCTTACGGGATTTTATCGTAATGCTGCGTTCGCCCGATTCGGACCCTTTGGTCATGCACAGCCAGTACTTTTTGTGCGCGATTGCGCTTTGGGCGGTTCTGGCTCTGGGGGTGCAAGCCCAGATCAGGCGAAAAATTACGGTCTTGCTGGCGCACTACGTTCCCCGGATACCGGAGTGGCACCAGGCGTTACTGGAACTTGCTCACGAAGACAGACTGACGCCCCGCCAACTTTTGACATGGGTGAGGGAGGAGGCCTGCCTTCTGCAAAGCGATTCTGAACGTGCGTAAGCAACGGCAGACATTCATATAGGAAAACGGAGGGCGCAGCCCAATGCACCAACACAAAAATTACGATACCGGCCTGTCCACGATGCTGACGAGTGCGCCACACAACATGGCTATCTCCGGGGCGTGCGGCGTCGGGGAGGTCACTCTGCCGGATGCGTTGATCGTCGATGGTGATATGCAGCGCCGATGGATTATTGAGCTCGGCCAGGCGCTACGCGCCGATGACGCTGCCGCTGAAAACCCCACGCTGTAGCCGGTCGCGGAGTCACCCACTCTACTTTCTGGTCTCCGGGAACGGACGTCACCAACAGGAGTTGAAGCATGAATATTCTCGGTATCACAACCAGTCCCAAATCTCGTCAGCTGTTTGCGAGCGACTGGACGCATCATCGCGGCGCTCTGGCGCTGCGCATCATTGAGCAGGAGTTGTTCGCGATGCTGTTTGGCTTTCTTGCGGTTATGGGGGTGATGGGCATTGGCATGATCGCCCAGCCGGTACTGAATGGCGCGGATACGCTATTCACCGATCATCTTGCGCCAGATGTTCTGGCGAACAGCCTTGTCGAGTTGACGCTAATGGCGCTGTTCGCCGGCACTTATCTCCTCCTTATGAAATTTTCGCGCGACTATTACCACGCAGCCGAGCTCGGATTCCCCAATATCGAGGACTACTATAACGATTTCAGCCCTCGCGCACGGCTGCGCTCGCTGCAGGCACGTCAACAGGCAGCAGCGCAGGGGGGGGCCGTCGCGATGCGTAAGTCTCTGGTGTTTCTTCCCTTGCTTCTGACCGGCTGCGCCGGCATGAACTCCGAGTTCGAGTTCGACAAGCCAGCGCGGGATACCGGCGTCTGGATGTCCCAGGCCGATGAAATGACCTCTGCATCCGCTGGCAAGCCCGGTAACGCCGGTGGCAAGGGCCTCAACCTCGCGGGCTATCGGCTAATAGATACCGGGCATGTGCGGCTGGATGTTCAGCCGGCGCTGGCAGGGGGCGTTGCCGCGCCTGCGCGCGCAGGCGCGGGCGCTTCGGTGTTTACTTCCGCGTCGCAGGCCCGTTCCGGTGTGGCTGTCCCCACCGCCACCGGTGTCTCATGCAACAGCCCGCGCTGCTATCCCGAACCCGCGTCGGCGTTTCGCCGGCCCGATGGCGTGGCCCGCATCTGGATAGCCCCCTACGTTTCTCCCGATGACAACGTCCACATGGGCGAGGTCGTTTATACCGTCACCAAGCCTGCCAACTGGCACGGCGTGTTGTGAGGTCTGAAGCATGAAGTTCGACCTTTCCGGATTGAAGTTCAACCCGCTCAACATCATTGATGATGTCGCCAGCATTCTCGGTGACAAGGAGACCGTGCGCGAGACCCAGAAGATGCTGGATGATATGGATTACCCCCATATCCGCGACCTGCTGCCGTTCGCCGACTACATGAGTGAAGAGAAAATCTTCATCAACAAGGGCTCCATCGGGTTTGTGCTCGAGTCCCAGCCCCTCATCGGGGCCAATGAGCAGGTGGTCAACAGCCTGGAGGCGCTGTTGCAGGAGTCCGTACCGCGCGGCACGCCCTTGCAGGTGCTGATGGTCAGCAGCGGGGCGCTGCAGGAGCAGATTGACTATGGCCTAAAGGACTTCGGCTGGAGCGGGTACCGCGCCGACGAGTGCAACGACATCAACCGGCGCTTCGCGCTGCATGGCGCCCGCCACGGTTTTCCCAACGGGCTCGGGCACCCGCTGACGCTGCGCGACTATCGGCTGTTTTTCACCTGGGCGCAGAAGGTTCGCCGCGTGACCGAGGCTGACCTTATTCATGTGAAGGAAGTGCGGCGAACCCTTTCTAACGCCCTGGTGGCGGCCGATATCTACACGCAGCCGGCGTCGGCTGACGATGTCATCGGCGTGATGCGTGAACTCTGCAACCACGATGTGGCCCGCCTTCCGAGCTATGAAAAAGCGTACGACCCGCAGTCAGACCTGACAGCGCAGATGGTCGATAACAGCACCTCGTGGCTGGTCAAACCCGGGTATATTCGGATATCGGGCACGGATGAGCAGGAGCGGGATTTTTCCAGCCGCATGGTCTGCATGAACCTGGACCGCAACCCGCATGAGCACTATCTGTGGCAGAACGGCAATCTGCTTGCCGACCTGGCATCGCCGACCAGCAGTATCCAGTGCCCATTCCTGTTCAGCATGGTACTGGTCACCGACGAGCAGGTGAAAAGCCAAGGGGAAGCCAGGAACCGCTTCCTGAGTCTCGACAGTCGCGTCAACACGCCGTATGCCAGGTATATTCCGGGCGTGGTCCGCCAACATCAGGAATGGAAAGGTCTGCGGACCGAGCTGGACGCGGGGCGCACGGCGCTGACGCGCTATTTCTATGGGCTGACGTTCTTCTGCGACGACGATGATGACGTCATGTCCAGGCAGACAGAAAACACCAAGAAGGCCTTTGCCCGCCAGGGGGTGAAGATGGTGCGCGCCGACTACATGCAGGTGCGTAATCTGCTGGCGACGCTGCCGTTCACCATGGCCGACGACAAGCTGTGGCGCGACCTCAACCGCACCGGTGCCACGCAGCGCGCGGAGTGCTTCCACGCAGCCAACCTGATGCCGGTTATCGGCGACAACAAGCTGTCAAACGCCGGGATACTGCTGGCAAGCTACCGCAATCAGGTGGCGTTCCTTGACGTGTTCGATGAGAACCTGCCCAACGTCAATTACAACTGGTACCTCTCCGGTACCTCCGGTGCCGGTAAATCAGTGCTGGCTCAGGCGCTCGCGCGTCAGGTCAGCGACAGTGGCGGCTACGTTGCCATCACCGATATCGGTGACTCCTACAAGGCGTTCTGCAGCAGCATCGGTGGCGACTACATCAACGGTGAAAACCTGCGATTCAACCCGTTCGCCAACGTCACCGACATCAAGCTGGCCGCCGAGCGCATACGCGACCAGCTGTGCATTCTGGCCAGCCCCAGCGGCTTGCTGGATGAGGTGCACGAATCCCTGATGATGGAGGCCATCACCACGCAATGGCCGGAATATCAGCAGGGCATGCGCATCGACCATGTGGTGGATTACCTCAAAAAGCGCCAGCGTGACGTGGCGCTGAAAAGCGGTCCGCAGATAGCCGGACGTATCGACGAAATGGTCACGCTGCTCAACAAGTACACGACAAAAGGGGTTTACGGCGAGTACTTCAACAGTGACCAGCCGACGCTCGGCCACGACCTGCGCTTTGTGGTTACCGAACTTGGCGACCTGCGAAGCCGTAACGACCTGTTGTCGGCCGTGCTGTTCACGCTGATGATTTGGTCGGAAAACCTGATGTACTCAACGCCGCGCAACCTGCGCAAGATGAGCATCATCGATGAGGGCTGGAAGCTGCTGGGCGGGTCGAACGTAAAAATCCGCGAGTTCATCGAAGAGGGTTATCGAACGGCCCGCCGTCACAACGGCTCCTGCGGTACGGTGACCCAGTCCATCCGCGACAAGAACCTCAGTACCGCCTCGCTGGCCGCCTTTGACAACAGCTCCTACAAGTTCACCGGCAAACAGAATGCCACGGCCTTCGCCATGTTTGAAAAGGAAGAGCCGAACGCCTTCTCTGAGCACGAGTGGGCACTCATCAAGAAGTTTCCTGCCGCAGGCAAGGCCAAGTACAGCTCGTTCCTGGTCAGCATCGAAGAGTCCAGCAGCTTCCATCGCCTGCTGCTCGATCCGCTCAGCGACAAGCTGTTCTCGTCCAGGGGGGAAGACTTCACCTACCGCGAAAAGCGGCTGGCGGAGGGGGCGGATATCAAGGACATCCTGTTCGAGATGGTCGAGCGGGATGCGAACAAGCGGCGTGAGTTGCACGCACTGCTGAAAATGCCGTTATGACCGCGGTTGAGCGAGTGCGCCGGGCGCTGCGCCGTCATCCGGCCGTTGTGCTGACTGTGTCGATGGCGGCCATCGGCCTGATGGCAGTGCGGGATATGGGCACGGGGGAATTCATCGCGGCCTTGCGCGCGCTGCTGGTCGCCGGACTTCTGGCGGCCGCAGGGCTGGCGCTGCGGTATCAATGGGCGGGCAAGGGGTATCAAGCAGTAAGTCTGCTGCGCCTGGCCCTGGGGCTGTGGGTGTTTGCCGGCGTTGCCGGTCTGCTGGCGTAGACAACGCTTTGACGGAGGGAAAGATGCATCACACAAAATCGACGGTGGCAGAGCGGCCACCGCTGTCCGCAAGCTTTATCGCCACCGAGTGGTTTCGCGGCGTGGGGTATGCGCTGGTAACGCTGTTTATCTTCGGTACGGCCTGGCTGTTTGGGTTACTGGTCATTGAGGGGGCCGAGGCGCTTATCAGTGGCAGGGCATTTAAGTCTCTCGATGCATTTACGCAGTCGGTACTGCCCATTGCGATGGTGAGCATCGGTGTGGTGGGTGCAGGGGCGTATATCGCTGAAAGCTTCAACAGGCTGAGTCTGGCGGCATTATTGCGCCTTGTCTTTATATTGATGCTGGTTGTCAGTCTTGGTGGGGCGATGATTACGGTTATCTCCGAGTTCCATCATCGTCCGCTTCATTGCAATTGCCTTGGAGGTCCGGGATGGTGACACCTCGCGAATACTGGCTGACCGGGTTTGTCTCGGTGGTGTGCGCCGTGCTGGTGACGGCGGCACTCTGGCTGCTGCTGTTGCAGCCGCCCAAACTGGTGACCTTCGACATGAAGGGCACAACCGACAGGTTTTTGCTGCAAAGCGCGCGTCTCAAACTCAGCGATGACGAGCGCACCGCGCTGCTGCAGCGCTATAACCAGAAGCTCAATCAGGTGCTGACGGCGCGGGCCGCAACGCAGCATGAGGTGATTGTGGTCAGCGCCGCCGTGGTGGCCGGCCTGCCTGATGTGACGCCGCAGATACGCAAGGATCTCGCTGCCGCCATGCAAGGAGGGCAGTGATGCGCCGCGTACTGGTTGCCCTTTGCCTGGCGCTGCCTTCGCTGACTCAGGCGGCCAACCTCGGCACGGTGGGCGATATCTGGCCCATCCGGGAGCATGACCTTTTGAGCGTTATTCGTGAGCGGCTCGGTGAGCATTTCGCCGGGAAAACGCAGGAACGTATCCAGCAGGAACTGCGTGACCGCGTCACGGATAGCGTGTTGAACCCCGCCCCTATCGAGGGGGTGCGGCGTGCCGAGGCCAGGGTGGTGCGGACGTTCGATCCGTCGTTCGTCGTGCAAAAAGACATTGCAGACGACAAGGGGAACGTGTTTGCCCGCAAGGGGCAGCGGGTGTCGCCGTTCGACGTGCTGCCGACCTTCAACCAGACGCTGGTGTTTATCGACGGGCGCGATGCCGCGCAGCTCACCTGGTTCAGGCAACGCCCACGGCCGGGCGTGATGGACAAGCTCATCCTGGTCGGCGGCAACATCAAGGACAGCAGCGACGCGCTGGACGTGCGCGTCTATTTCGACCAGGGCGCCGTGCTGGTCAACAAGTTCGGCATTCGCCGTGTGCCGGCCATCGTTGACCAGATGCCGGGGAAAAAACTGCTGCGCATCACCGAAGTGGCCGTGGCCGATGACGGCCAGGAAATCAAAAAAGGACCCAAATCATGAAGATCAAGACGACTGCACAGGCTGTCGTGGTCAGCGTCGCTGCAGCGCTGTATTCGCAGTTGCCGGCATACGCTTCGCCAGGCGCGGTAACCTTTACCCCGGAGCAGCAAGCGGCGATTGGCCAGATTGCCGCGGACTACCTGCGTGACCATCCCGATCTGCTGGTCGAGATGAGCGAAAAGCTGCAGCAGCGTGAAAATGTTGCCGAACAGCGCCAGGCGCTGGATGCGGTGCTGGCGCAGCAGAAGGTTTTGTTGGATGCGGAACAGGCGCCGACCGTGCGCCCTGACGGTGACGTCACCCTGATCCAGTTTTTTGACTATCAGTGCATCTGGTGTTCGCGCATGGCACCGGTGGTAGAGGCAGTAATGGACAAGGACGCCGCGTTGCGGGTGTCCTTCCGGGAATATCCGATTTTTGGTGAACGCTGGCCGCTTTCCCGCGACGCCGCTATCCGAGGAGTGAGCATCTGGCGGCAACAGGGGGCTGACGCCTATGCCCGCTATCACCATGCGCTATTCAAGACGGGACACGCCGAGGGGCAACTGACGCAGGCGGATATTCGGCAGGCTACGCAGCTGGCGGGGGCCGATGTGCAGAAGGTCGGCAGCACGGTCTCAGGCATCGGGGCGGAAACAGACCTGAAAGGCAATGCGGTACTGGCCGGTGATCTGGGTATCAGCGGCACGCCGGCGTTTATCGTGATGCCAACCCAACATGCCAACGCCGACAACACATCGGTGATGTACGGCGCGGTGGATGCGTCCACGCTGCAGGCGGCCATTGCAAAAGGGCGCGGCAAGACCGCGGGCAAGGCGGACAAATGAAACGCCCTGGCTTGGCCGGTGTTGCAGTGGCGCTTGCCCTGGCTTTGGGCAGCACCGCTGCCCAGGCGAAAGATCCGACCTGCGACGGTCGCTGGATGAACCCCATCACCGATATCTGCTGGAAGTGCCTGTTCCCGATGACCATCGGCAAGACCGAACTGTCCAAAGGCGACCTGACGGATACCAGTAACCCCAGCTCGCCGATACAGCTTTGTCCGGCGCCGCCGCCGCTTTTTCAGCGACCCGGTATCGCCATCGGGTTCTGGGAGCCGTTCGCCATCAGTAACGTCACGCGTGCGCCCGGCTGCATGGTCAATATGGGCGGGTTTTCCATTCCCATCCCGAAGGTGGGTACCGGTACGGGAACCAAGTTGGGCGTGAATAATCCCGGCACCTTCTATCACGTTCACTGGTACAAGTACCCGCTCATCAGCTGGCTCAACATCATCACCTCCGTCGGCTGCATGCAGGGCGGTGAATACGACATCGCCTACATGTCGGAGCTTGATCCGATGTGGAAAGATGACTCGCTGGCGCTGTTTATCAGTCCGGAAGCGATCTTGTTCGCCAATCCGGTGGCACAAATGGCCTGCGCAGCCGATGCCATCGCCGCCGAGGTGCGCAAGCCGCTGGATGCGCTGTTCTGGTGTGCCGGCGGCCACGGCTCGATGTACCCGTTTTCCGGCAACCTGGTCAACGAGAGCAGCGGCCTCAACAGCGGCATTTTGCTGACCGAGCGCATGAATTTCAAACTGCACCGCCAGGGGATGATCTGGGACACCATCGGTGCCAACCGGGCGGTCTGCCACGAGTATCCGACCGTCATCATGCCCAAAAGCCGCTACCGCTATCAGATGGTCAACACGGTGCCCGACGCCAATGCGTGCCATCCGCTGGGGCGCAGCGTGATGCGCTGGCAGCTGGGCAAAGAGAAGCCAACCACCAAAAAGAACTACGGGTACCTGATATGGAAAAAACGAAATTGCGTCGTGCTCTGATGCCGGTGGCGTTGATGCTTGCCCTGGGGGCGCAGGCGGAGGAACGCAGCCGTCCGCTTGACCACACGCCGGACGAGGTCGCCTATTTCGTCTCGTTCTCCATTCCTGAAAAAAGCCTGGTTGCGCTGCTGCGTGCGGCGCAGCGTGAGAAGGTGCCGGTTTACCTGCGCGGGCTGGTCAATGACGACATGAAAACCACCGCGCAGGCGGTGTACCAGCTGGAGAACAAGTATGGCGTGGGCAGCGTCAATATCGACCCGCTGCGGTTCGCTCACTACGGCATTGCGAGCGTGCCGGCATTGGTCAGGCGCTGCGGCGAGAAGTTTGATGTGGTGTACGGCAATCTGGCCGTGCGCGACGGGCTGGAGCTTATCGATGCGCGCGGCGAGTGCGCCAAAACGCGCAGCACCCAACAACCACAATAAAAAGAGCAGGACCAACACCGGGGTTTTCAACACCAGGGAAACCCCACGACAGAGAGCCGGCAGGGTGGCACGGAGGTGATATGACAATACGAAACGCGCTATCTCGCACACTGCTCGGCAGTCTGCTGGCAGCCTGTGCAGCTACCCCTGCCATTGCCGGCGATAACGACATGAACGAGGGTGAGGCCGCCGCAGCGGCGGCGCTCAGCGGTGCACAGCAGGGGGCCGGGCAGGTGAAGCCGGAGCAGTATTTTGACCGTTACACCGATAACCCGCCGGAAAGCGGCTATTACCAGGGCGGGACGCAGACGGATACCGATATTGGCGCCAAAGGGCAACAGGCGCTGGCACAGACCGAGCTCGGCAAGGAGATGCGCAAGTCCTTTATCAACAACCCCGCCGACAAGATTGATTACGACTCCGACATGATTAAACGCAGTGACGACATCCGCAAAGACGCGGACGTCATCGCCGCCGGCGTCGGGCCCAAATGCGTCAGGCAGGTGGTCAACAAGGTCAGCTATACCTCGCATGCGTGTGAGAAGGCGCAGTCGGTGACCGCGCAATGCCACAACACGGCCAACATTGTCGGCAGCGTTACGGGCGGCAAGGAGACAAAATCATTTGAAGTCACCTTGTCGGATTTGCCTTACCAGATTTACGGGGACGCGGTGCACATCACCGTGACCCCCCCCATGAGCGGGCGGATTGTGCATGCGTCCTACCGATATCCCAGGGTGGCCGGCAATCAGCGCACGGATATCAGCCTGCTGGGAACGGCATTGTATTACCACGGATGGACCGAGCAGTCCGGTGCCGACTTTTGGCCGGCGCAATCGGAACTCGTTGCCGGCCAGGCTTTTGAAGCCACGCATGGCGACATGCAATATGTTCACGGCTCTGGCGGTGCGCGTATTCGCCACCAGTCTCCTGTCCCGGCCACCCTCCACTTTGATCTCGAGGTCGACACGCGCGTGTTTACGACACGCGTAGAATGGACGCCCAGCTGCGGCGTGGACAAGGAAAATGCCGTCATGCTTCGGGAATATTGTTCCCAGGGCGCGGAAACCCGCACGGTCTGGGATAACGGCGTGGCGTATCCGGTCTATCAGGACTGCTGGCAGACCACGCAAGACTGGCAGCTCTATGAGAGTGATGACAACAGCTGCGGGCGCTGGGAGAGGGACAGGAACTGCACGGTCGGCACCCGCCGCTGCCTGCAGAAAGTCGGCGACTTTTGCGTACGCGAATCGCTGAGCTACCAGTGCCAGCACACCGTCAGCGGCGAAGGCTGGCTGTGCGGCGACAAATTCTATTGCGATGACGGCAGCTGCGCGTCCATCAAGGACGAGAAGAACAACGACTTCAAGGCGGCCGTGTCTCAGCTGGCTGCGCTGGCGGCGGCCGGCAAGGACGTGGCCGGGCTTGATCCGGAACGTATTCGCTTCTTTACCGGCAAGCCCATGTCGTGCCGCAAAACCGCCATCGGGTTCAGCAACTGCTGCAAGGGCGGCGGTTGGGGGCACGATGTCGGGCTGGCGCACTGCAACGATGAGGAAAAGGCCATCGGCAAGGCCAAGGAACGCAAGCTGGTTATCGATGTCGGGGAGTATTGCTCGAAAAAGGTATTGGGCGCCTGCCTGCAGAAAAAACACAGCTATTGCGTCTATGACAGCCTGCTGGCGCGCATCGTGCAGGAGCAGGGCCGCCAGGGCCAGTTGGGTATCGGGTTTGGCAGCGGCAAAAGCCCGGACTGCCGCGGCATGGTGATGGGCGAGTTCGAACGGCTCAAGTTTGACCGCATTGATTTCAGCGATTTCTACGACGAGCTGCAGGGCAAGGTGAAGCTGCCCGACCAGGATGTGCTCTCTGCGCGTATCCGTGAGCAAATCAGTCGCAACATTCAAAAAGGAAGCAACTGATGAAACCGCGCAATCAGTTACTGGTTCTGATCTTGCTGCTGGCGCCGACGCTGGCAGTGGCGGAACAAAATGATGAACCCCAGGGGTATGTCGATAAGCCCGTCAAGGGCTGGTACTGGTACGACAAGAAGACCAAACCGCCGAAGAACGCGCCGCCGGCGCCTGCATCAGCACCGCCGCCCGCATCACCCATCGAACGGCTTGCGCGTATCGAGAAAATACGCAAGGAACTGCTTATCACGGCGGTACTCGATCCGCAGCCGGAAAACATACGGCGCTACAAGGTGGTGCAGGATTTTCTGGTCAACAAGGCCAGCGCATTCAGCGCCACCTGGCAGAAGGTGCTGCTGGACTACCCGGAGCTGGACTACAACCTCAAGCACCCCTTCTACAACGGGGCAGCGCCTATCGAATACGCCAAAGAGCGCCAGGCGCAGGCGCGCGCTATCGACCAGGTCAACCAGCGCTACGGGGTGTTTTTATTCTATCGCGGCCAGGAGCCGCTGGATAACAAGCTGGGCAGCGTGGTGAAGGAGTTTGCCGCGCAGTATGGGTTGCACCTGGTGCCGGTGAGTATCGATGGTCGCATCAGCGCGGATCTGCCGGACAGCCGAAGGGATACCGGGCAGGCCAAAAAGATGGGCATAAAACATTTTCCGGCCATCTACCTGGTGGAGCCGGGGACGGGAACCTACAAGCCGCTGGCCTACGGTTTTATCACGCAGGATGACCTGGCACGGCGCGTGCTGAATGTCGTCACCGATTTCAAACCCCGGGACTGAACGAAAAAGGAGCATGACATGACAAAACGACACATTACCGCCGCAGAGGTTGAGCGAGATGCGCAGGGGTACTGGACGCACCCGGCGATGCGCGCGGTTTATCTGGAAACCGCCGCGGACTTCTCGGGCTGGTTGCGCGAGCAGGATCTGGAAGCGTGGGTCATGCTGATGCGCGATGAAGACCCCGCGCTGTTCCTGGCCGGCTTTGATGACGAGGATTGGGATGCATGCGGCTGGATGCCACGACCGCCGGCCGGTAATGGCTGGTTTCTGGGCTCGTTGCACGATCACGACGATGGACCCGTGTGTATCTGGCTGCGTCCGACGGCGTCCCTATGGCGTGATGGGATTGAGCGAGTTGATCTGTAATCCATAAATAGAGGAATACCAATGAGAAAACTCACATTTGTATTGATAACGCTGCTGTCAGTCATGGTGTACGCAGAAAAATACGGCGTGGCCGCCATCAAAGCGATCTCGTCCGAGTCTACGTTGTTCGCGTATGGCATGGCGTCACAGGCTGTTTCCGCGGGGAGTCCGGCGTCTCAGCTTGTGCTGGTGCTGATTGCCGTCGCTTTGATTGCCGCGTTGCTGGTCGCGAGCCTGGTGACCGCTGCCGCCGTGTTTGCAGCCTATGACCTGATCGCCGCTCTGACGGCGGCGACGATGGCAGGCGCACACGAGGTGTGGAAATTGGCCTTGCCGAAGCTATGCGGGCGGGGAGGTGATAAGTGAACAACTGGACGACGTCTTTGTCTCCCTCTGGTGCCCTCATTGGTGCGGCTTTTTTTCTTTTCGTGCTTTTTATCTTTCTGTTGGCATTCATCAAGAAAGCAGACGGAAAAGGTGCCAAGACAGCGCCTGGCAAAGGGATGTCTGCCCGGCTGCAGGCGCAGGGCGATGCCTGGCAGCGCAAGCCGTTCATGACGGACAGTGAGCGACAGTTTCTCCGCGCGTTTGAGGTGCATGCTTTGCCGCTGGGTTTTCGGGTATGTCCGCAGGTTCGCCTCTGCGACATCGTCACTGTGTCGGCGCGGTACAAGCCCGGGAGCCGGGAGTATAACGCCCTGTTTCGTCAGATATCGCAGTGGCACTGTGACTTCGTGTTGGTGCGTCATGACGATTTTACCGTGCTGGCCGTTATCAAACTCGACGACCTTTCGCACCATCGTCCGGATCGGCGACGTCGTGATGCCATCTTTGATGATGTTTTGAAGACGGCTGGCATTCCCTGTTGGCGCGTGTGTCGTCCGAACGAGTTTCTTGCCACTGCCCCGGCGTGGCTGCAGGAGCTGGGCGTATGACGACACGTAAACGCTGGAGCGTGCTGGCCGCAGTGCTGCTGGTCGTGGCGTCCGTCGCGCACGCCGGGCTGCGCGACGAGCTGCAGGCGCTGGAGCAGGGAAAGCCGGAGGCCTTGTCTCTCGGTGATGCCGGGCGCGTTTCGCCGGCAGCGGGCGTGCAGGGGAAAGACAAGAAGGCTGCCGCGCCCAGGCGCGGACGGGTTGACTACCGGCTGCGCGACGGTCGCAGCATCAATATCGCGCAGTGGCAGGTGGTGCATTTCATTCGCTCCGACTGCCCGTACTGCCACCAGTTCAATCCGGTGCTCCGGGCGGTCAGCGCGCAGCTGAACCTGCCGGTGTTTGTCTACAGCTTCGACGGCAAGGGCGATGCCACTTTCCCCGACGTGTTGCCGGCCAATGACACCGTGATTAACGACTTCTTTGCCGAACTGCCAAAGGCCACGCCCACCGACTTTCTGGTCAACCGCGAAACGCTGGTTGCCATTCCGCTGTCGCAGGGCGCCATCAGCGACGAGGTGCTGAAGCAGCGTATTGACGAGAGCTTTGCCATGGCGCTGCGCATGGGGGTGCTGTGAGGGCATTTATCGCGCAGCCGTATCGCCAGATGGGCTATGCGGTCTTGCTGGTACTGGCGGCAATGGGGCTTCGGGGGTGGTGCGCCGACATGGTGTGGCTGTCGCTGCACCTGCCGGGGCTGGAATGGCTGGCCGCCACAGCGCTGCCGGTGCTCCGCTGGGACGGGGTGATAAAGGTGCTCATCTGGGCGGGCATGGGGCTGGCGCTGTTGGCAACGGTGGTGTTTTACGTGCAGCTGTTGCTTGCAATTTTCCGCAGCGCGCGGCGGCTGCTTAACAAATTCGGGGCGGACGGGAGACGCAAAAATGAGAAAAAATAACCTCGGCGGTCTGCTGGCAGCAGGTGTCTTGCTTGCCTGCAGTGCGCAGCCGTCGCACGCCGGCATTCAGGGTGACCTCAACAAATTCTTTGACCAGATGGGCGACGGCGGCGCCAACGTGACGCAGGCGGCGGCCTGGCAGGGGCAGTCGGCGGGCTATCTGACCGGGGGCAACCTCTTCATGCGCATGCCGGTGCGTAACATCCAGCTGATTTCCGTGACGCTGCCCGACATCAAATCCGGCTGCGGCGGCATTGATGCCTATCTGGGGTCATTCTCTTTCATCAATACCGACCAGCTCAAGATGATGGGCAAGCAAATCCTCAGCAATGCCGTGGGGTACGCGTTCGACCTGGGGCTGGAAACCGTGTGCCCGCAGTGCAAGGCCATCAAGGACAATCTGCAGAACATGCTCACTTCCATCAACAACATGAACATCTCGACCTGCCAGGCCGCGCAGTCGATTGTCGGCGGCCTGTGGCCGAAAACCCAGGAAGCCTCGAAGAAAATCTGCCAGGACATCGGCGGCCAGCACGACATGTTCTCGGACTGGGCGGCTTCGCGGCAGGGGTGCGGCGTGGGTGACGAGACCGACAAGGTGTTCAGCAAGGCGACGCCGGAAGAGAAAAAACGCATTCCCCGCAGTCGCAACCTGACCTGGTCCACCTTCGAGAAAATCAATCAGTTCATCAGCGACGACAGGGAGCTGAAGGAGCTCGTCATGTCGATGGTGGGCACGGTGATATACGACGAAAAGGGCAATCCCACGTTCCTGGCACCCAGGGGCGGCAGCGAGGCGCTGTGCAATACCCTGCTGAACGGTGGCACCGCCAAAATCTACCGCTGCAACGAAAACAGCGAGTGCCTCAAGCCCTCGGCCAGTGAGTTTACGCTATCGCCTGACAAGGGCATGACGTCGCGCGTGCGCAACATCATTCAGGAGGTGTTCCGCAAAAGCCGCAGTGACGCCAGCCTGACCAATGAAGAGAAGGCTCTGGTGGCCAGTACGCGCGTCAAGGTGCTGCGTTACACCATTGACTCGGCATCGCTGGGGCTGGATGCGACGGTGGTGACCTCGCTCTCGGAATATATCGCCGCCGATATGGTGATGACCTACATAAACGGCCTGCTGGATGTGGCCGAGACGGCGGCGTCGGGCACCCTCAATACCGAAGACGAAAACGCGCGGTTCCGCGAGAACCTGCTGTCGGTACGCAATCAGCTGGGTCAGCGCGTGCAGCGCATTCAGGTGCAGCAAAACGGCGTGATGGAACTCGAGCAGAATCTGGGGTACATGCGCCAGCAGCTCTCCAGCAGCCTGACCGACAAGACCCTGAGCAACTACGAATTTGGAGGCTGACGGATGGATATCTGGGTGACGGGTAACGGCAGCATCATCACCATGGGCCTGAACTTTGTGGCGACCATGGTCAATACCGCCGGCTGGCGCAGTATCCTGTGGCTGGCCGAGACGCTGGGCGTGCTGACCTGTCTGATTGCCTTTGTGCGCACGCATGATGCGAAGGTGATGTTTGGCTGGGGACTGACGTTCGTCATCGTCACCTCCGCCTTGCTCACGCCGCGTGCCACCGTGGTGGTCAACGACCTGAACCGGCCGCAGGAGACAGGGCGGGTCGACAACGTCCCGATGGGGCTGGCGGTGCCGATGTGGCTGATGACGACGGCCTCCATCACCCTGTCGACCGGGTTTGAGGATATCCTGCATCTGCCGGCAGAGCGGGCCTACTCACAAACCGGCATGATGTTCGGCACGCGCCTGATGCAGGAATCGTTCGTCGTCAGACTCAAGAATGAGGTGCTGGCGGAGAACTTCAACGAATACGTGAAGAACTGCATCATCCCCGATGTGCAGCTCAACCACAAATACACGGTCAGCCAACTGATGCAGTCCAGGGACATCGATGCCCTGATATTCAAAAAGCCTAGCCCGCTGCGCGGCATCATGTTCAACACCGGCACGGACACGGTTTACAAATCGTGCATCGAGGTCACCCCCACCATCCGCAGTCAGATAGCGGCGGAAAGCGGACAAAACGGCGGCAGCTTCCTGCGGCTGGTGCAACGCATGCTGCCGGGGCTGCGCAACAATACCACGGTACTGCCGCAGTACCTGGAAGGGTCATACAACTACTTCTTTGAGGCAGGCAAGTCGTCGAGCGACATCCTCAAGCAAAACGTGATGATTGCCGGCATCAAGCGCGGCCTTAACAGCTACAGTCGCTCTATGGGCGACATGGGGTCGCTGGTCGACATGAACTCGGAAATGTCGCTGATGAAACTCAAGCTCACCCATCACAGCGGCTACCAGATGGCCAGCCAGGTGATGCCGCTGCTGCATACGGTGTTCATGGTGATGTTCGTTTGCCTGTTCCCGCTGATGCTGCTGCTGATGTTTGTGCGCGAGATGGCCTGGCCGGTGGTGAAAAGTTACCTCGGCTGGTTCGCCAGCCTGATGATGTGGCCACTGATGTTCTCCATCCTGAACTTCATCGTCAACTTCACCAGTGCCTATATGCTCAAGGGCGCCGGCCCGACGCTGTCCAACGAGAACCAGGTGATGTCTGATGCCACCACCCTGGCGGGCGTTGCCGGCTGGCTGACGCTGACGGTGCCGTTCCTCTCGAACTACCTGTTCACCCGCATCGGGCAGGGGGTGGCCAGCGCCGGCTCGTATGTGGGCAACGCGCTGATGAGCGCCACGGCGGGCGATGCCGGGAACGTGGCGAGCGGCAACTACAGCATCAATAACCAGTCGGTCGACAACGTCAACGGCTTCAAGACCGACCTGAACCGCGTCTGGCGCAGCGGTCAGACCACCACGCAGCTGGGCAACGGCGCCACCGAAACCCGGACCGCAGATGGCCAGCATGTGTATCAGACCGGGGAGGCGATGTCGAAACTGCCGGTCGACATCAACTTCGACCACCATCGCGCCTCGGCCGCCCAGAAACTGACGCGGGAGAGCGAGGTGCAGACCCAGACGGCGCTGGAGGGCTACAATCACTCGGTTAACGAGACCGGTGGCAAGCTGCGCCAGTTCCACGACCAGTTCGGCAACAGCGACAGCACCACACTGGCGGCGCAGACCGGCATGTCGACCGTCGATGCGCAGCGCATGAACAAGGCGATGGCGGTGACGGAGGCCTACGCGAAGCGCAATCACATTTCGTTTGATCAGGCTTATTCTGAGTTGGAAAACAAATCCAAAGCACTCAATGTAAATGTGGGAGCGAGGGCCTCTGCGGGTATCGACACCGACAGGTCGATAATTGGCAAGGCTGCATCGTTGACATTCGGTGCATCCGGTAAAGCGGATATCCATGGAGGCGTTGAGCGAACAGGCAGTTCAGGTAGCTCGGCCCAAACCTCGGAAGGTGGTCGCAACACCAGGGATGCGGGGCACGATATCTCCGCCAGTGATGCCAAGACCTTCAGTGATGGCCTGGACGTGATGCGCAATTACAGCGTCAATTTCAACGGGCAGCACGTCGACAATAACGCTGCCGGCCTGATGCAACAAATCTCTGCCGGCATAACAACCAGCGACAGCCATTACCAGCAGTTCACCGACAGCCAGACCCGCACGCACGAGTTCCAGCAGATGGCATCGAATACCGATACGCTCAGCGCGCAGGCACGCAGCAACTACACGCAGGAGTTTGTGGGGTATGTGCACGGCAAGCTGTCTGATGATGAGGCACGCGAGGTGCTGACCAACACCAACAGCGAGGCGGTGCGTATGCGCCGGGAAGACCTGGCGGAGGCGTTCGTCGAGTACAAGCTGCGCGGACGACTGGACACGCACTATGGCCAGGCGGCCAGCCACGTTGGCGACGGTATCCACGCGCCCGTCAACACGGCAAAAGCGCAGGGTGGCGCATACGGTGCGGCAATGGGGGATATAGATGGCAAGGTTGCCGATGCAAAAATCAAGAAGGACGTCAAACAGCGAGTCGATACCATGGGGAAAGATACGACCGCTCGTATGAAAGACAATGAAGACCTCGTTAATTACGATAAGGGTGATGTGGAAAAAGGCCTGAATAATAATAAAACAAACTTTAACCAACAGAATAAAGATTATAGAATAAAGCATCAGGCGGCGGTGTTACATCAGGAAGGAATAACTTTCCCTGGTAAAGGGAAAGATGCTGACTATCTTGATCAAGCCAAAGAAATACTGAATCAACAGAAAGGCGGCAAAAATGAAACAAAGTGAAGTTCGTGAAGAAGTCGCAATGATTGTCAAGGCAGTAAAGGAATCCGATGCTGAGGTGCCTTCATTGTCTCAAGGGATGCGCCCTACGATTATTTACATAGTTGCAGTGCACTTGATATTGGCTGCTAATATTTCTTGCTTCTTGACTTCTAATCAAAGATTTGATGTTGGTTTTTTTAGTGGGATGGCAGTTGCTTCCTTAATAGCCAATGTTATGCTTGGGCTATTTATTTACTCTTATTATACGCAATATCTGTTTATTCCTGAAGCGACAAGAAAACAGTCTAAGCTTCTCGCACTAATAAGAGAAAAGGTGTCTCACTATGCGTATTTCCATTTTGGCGTTTTACTAACAGCTTCAGCCTTAGGTTTGGCAAGTGGGTGGGCGGCAGTCCTCCCATTTCTCCAAGTGCCGTTACTATTCTTTACCGGCTTCGCCCTTCTCTTTGATCTGGGGCGATACAACCTCCCTAGCCTGGCGGGGCTGGTCGATGCAGCGAAGGATGATTTCAAAAACAATGAGTTGCAAGAGTTTCTCAATGGTGTAAATAAGGAAAAAAAATGAAATCTACTCAAAAAATAATGATGGTAGCCCTGGTCAGCAGTACGCTGGCTCTCTCCGGCTGTGGCGCCATGAGCACCGCCATCAAAAAGCGCAACCTCGAGGTCAAGACCCAGATGAGCGAGACCATCTGGCTCGAACCGGCCGGCGAGCGGACCGTGTACCTGCAGATCAAGAACACCTCTGACAAGGACATGAGCGCGCTGCAGGCCAAAATCGCCGATGCCGTCAAGGCCAAGGGCTATGTGGTGGTCAGCAACCCCGCCTCCGCTTACTACTGGGTACAGGCGAACGTACTCAAGGCGGACAAGATGGATCTGCGCGAGGCGCAGGGCTTCCTCAGTCAGGGCTACGAAGGCGGCGTGGCCGGCGCGGCGCTCGGCGCGGGGATCACTGCCTACAACTCCAATTCCGCCGGTGCCACCCTGGGTGTCGGTCTGGCCGCCGGCCTGCTCGGTGCCGCCGCCGACGCCCTGGTTGAAGACACCAACTACACCATGGTCACCGATGTGCAAATTGCCGAGCGCACCACCGCCAGCGTGCGCACCGACAACGTCGCGGCGCTGCGTCAGGGCACATCCGGCGCCAAGGTGCAGACCAGCACGCAGCAGGGTAACCAGCACAAGTATCAGACCCGGGTGGTGTCCAACGCCAACAAGGTCAACCTCAAGTTTGAGGAAGCCAAACCGGTGCTCGAAGACCAGCTGGCCAAATCCATTGCCAATATCCTTTAATGCAAAGCGAATAATTTTCTGCTCTCAATGCTGACAGCAAAGATAAGCCTGCGCATATGCAAGCCAGTGTCATGCCGAAGGCAAGCAAATCACAGGTATGCCAGTAAGGGCGAATAAGATGCTCTTTACGTAAAGAGCAAGTAAGCATGCGCTCTTCTCTATCCGTGTACTGCTGAACGTCTGGTTATTCTTTTCAATCAGCTTGAATGACAATGGGTATTAGTTATGACGACCGAAAAAACACGCAAATGTAAGACTCATGCGGATGTACGAGACTATCCGCAACCCAAGGTGGATATGAAAACAATGAATGCCATTTTACAGAACTGTAATGCAAAGATATTTCTCAAGGAGACTAAAAGACTGTTGCCGTAAGTCTTGATTCAAATGCTGAACAAATGATTTTTACCTCCGATGAAATCGGAGTTTTTCGCATGTTCATAAATATTTAAATGCACATGAGCGCAGAGGAATTATATGGAAAATAAACATTCGGTCTTCGCCATGGATTACGTCCTGCCACATTATCAGGAAATCACTACGCGTGTGGAAGTACTTATCCCTGATTACGGTCTGCATATGGACAGCCAAATCCTTCATCGCAGAGGAAAAGAAATAAAGAACATTTTTCCTGCATTAGATGACTGGCCTGAAACCACGCTGGCAGAAGCTGAAATGTATCAGGATGAGGCGAAGAAAATTGACCAACGTATCGAGAAGCTTACGCTGCATCAATTTCTGATACTGCTTTTTAATCCTGAGTGCCGTGCTGATTGGGGGGCGTGGCAATGATGCATTGCCGGCTTGATTGGCGAGCGGTCTTTCCCCTGCTGCTCTGCCTGGCCTGCATGCGTGTGCAGGCTGCCGGTGTGATGACGGGATTTTCACCCGGCGGTACGGCGCAGCAGGTGGTGCTGGCCGCCATCGGCAGTGCGCAGGTGTCCATCGACATGGCGGCCTACAGCTTTACCAGTAAACCCATCGCCACCGCGCTGCTTGCCGCCCAAAGGCGCGGCGTCAGGGTGCGGGTGGTGGCCGATGATAAAGCCAACAGCAAATACACGTCCGTGACCTTTTTGGCCAACCAGGGCGTGCCGGTGCGCCTCAACGACCGCTACGCCGCGATGCATCACAAGTTTATGGTTATCGACAGCCGCTCGGTGCAGGCGGGGTCCTATAACTACTCGGCGAGCGCGCATGTGCGTAATGCCGAGAACGCCCTCTGGCTGCAGGATATGCCGACGGTTGCCGCCGATTTTTCACGTGAGTTCGCCCGCCTGTGGGACGAGGGCGAGCCTGTTTTGCGGAGATACTGAATGAGTCTTAACACCCGCGACTTTACCCAGGGCGGTCAGGTCCTCAAGTACATGATTGGCATGTTCCTGCAAATCATGAACATCGCCACGTTCTGGATATTGATGGCCTCGCTGGCCGTGTTTGCGCTATGGGTCGGTTTGTCGATGCGTTTTGAGCAAATCATCCACGGCGGCAGTTACTGGCTGGTCAAATGGGTGGTGCTGCCGTTTCACCGGCAATTCCCCTCCGGCGCCGGCAACACCATGACCTTTCACTGGACACGGCCGCAAACCGGTCAGGTCGTCGAGTTCAAGTTCACGGCGGCGCAGGTGGTGGCCGACCGCTATTTCCAGCAGCAGGGCAATCTTCTCAAGGAGGTGGCCTTCTGGGGCTGGGGTGCGGCCAGCGTCACCTTTACGCTCGGTTTTCTTGCCGTGTTCTGGTATCTGGGCGGTCGCGGCAAGAAGCAGCGGCAGAACGAGATGGTCGGCGGCCGTGAGCTGGTCGACGACGTGAAAGTAGTCAACAAGATCCTGAAGAAGCACGATCGGCTGTCGCCGCTCGCCCTGTGCGGGCTGCACCTCATCAAATACAGCGAGATGCAGAACATCGTTATGCACGGCACCGTCGGCGCCGGCAAAAGCACCATGATCAACAACCTTTGCCGCCAGCTGCGCGCACGCGGCGACAAGGTGATGATTTACGACAAGGGCGGCAACTTCCTGCCGCTGTTCTACCGGGCAAACAAGGACATCATCCTCAACCCGTTTGATGCGCGCTGCGCCGCCTGGGATTTATGGGACGAGTGCCGCACGGTGGCGGATTTCGAGAACTTCGCCAAGACCCTGTTGCCTGACGCGCCGAGCGGCGACCCCTTCTGGCTGCTGGCCGCCCGCCGGCTGTTTGCGGAAGTGGCGCGGCGTCTCGCCAAAATGAATAAGCGCAACCTGCGCACCCTGATGAAAAAATTGCTGTCGGTCTCGCTTGACGACCTGCGCACTTTCCTCAAGGACACCGATGCCGCCAACCTGGTGGACGGCAGCGTCGAGAAAACCGCCATGACCATCCGCATGGTGCTCACCAGCTATGTCACTGCGCTGCGCTTTCTGCAGGGGCTGGATGAGGAGGGCAAGCGGCCCTTCAACCTGCGTGACTGGGTACACACCGTGGACATGGACGGCGACAACGGCTGGATCTTCATCACCAGCGACGGGCGCCATCACGAGGCGCTCAAGCCGCTGCTAACCGCGTGGCTGCACATGCTGATGGTCAACGTGCTGGGGTTGCGCCCGGATGCGGACCGCGAGCGGCGCATCTGGCTGTTGCTTGACGAGCTGCCGTCGCTGCACAAGCTGCCGATACTCGGCGAATACGTGGCCGAAGCGCGCAAGTTCGGCGGCTGCACCCTGGTGGGACTGCAGAACTACCCGCAGCTGGAGACGCAGTTCGGCCGCGAGGGCGCCGCCGATATCTGGGATTTGCTCAATACCCGCGTGTTCGGCCGCGCGCCCAGTGCGCACGTGGCCAAGTTCGTGCAGGAAGAGCTGGGTGAAAAACGCCACCTCAAGTTCCGCGACCAGTACAGCTACGGCGTCGATATCATTCGGGACGGCGTGCAGTTCTCCAAGGATGAAGTCAACGAACACCTGGTGAGCTACTCGGATATCCAGAAGCTGGACGACCTGGAGTGCTATATCACCCTGCCGGGCCGGCTGCCGGTGGTGCACATGAAGATGACGCGTGAGCCCTTTTCTGTTGTGGCCGAGGCGAGCGTGCCGCGCGACGTCGACGCGGTGATGGACGAGGATATCGAGGCATTGCTGGAAGGCGGCGACACGCTGCAGGGGTTGACCGGTAACGCGGTGGCGGCGTTGTTTGAAGAACGTCCGATAGTTGCCGGCGCGCAGGTACCGCCGGCGGCGGCCGCGCAGGCGCCCGAAGCGGAGGATGAGGCGGAGGGGCGCGGCACGGATATCGCGTCGCCGTCTCTCGCCGCGGCGCAGGCAGCCACCCCGCAGCCAGAGAAAAACGGCGCAGCAGGCAAAGCGGTGCCGCCCGAGTTGGCGGACGAAGACCAGATGGTTAAGCCTGCCGTCAAGGTATTTGAAACCGGAGTGGAGCGATAACCATGCTATCCGTCTCAGCGGTCAAGTCGGCCGCCAACGCTGCCGGCTACTACGAGCAGAAAGACAACTACTACTTTATCGGCGAGATGGCCACCGAGTGGCTCGGCACCGGCGCCGAGAGCCTGGGGCTTGAAGGGCCGGTCAAGGGCGAGGTGTTCAGGTCCGTGCTGGAAGGTCATCTGCCGGACGGGGGTGACCTGTCGCACATGAAAAACGGCAAGAATACCCATCAGCCGGGCATCGACCTGACCTTCTCGGCGCCCAAGAGCGTGTCGGTGCTGGCGCTGGTTGCCGGTGACACGTTCCTGATTGGGGCGCACAAGCGGGCGGTGGCCGCCACGCTTAACGAGCTGGAGAAGTTTGCCTCGACACGCACCATGACGGACGGCGTGAGCGCGCTTGAGCAGACCGGCAACCTGGTGGTGGCGACGTTTTTGCACGACACCTCGCGTAATCTCGACCCGCAGCTGCATACCCACGCCATTGTGGCCAACGCCACGCTGGCGGCCGGCGGCTGGAAAACGCTCTCCAGTGATACCAAAGCCGGCAGTGGCTTTAACAACATCCTCTGGAAAGAGCAGGTCAGTATCGGCGCGATGTACCGAGGTTTTCTTCGTGCTGATTTGGAGCGGGCGGGGTATGTGCTGCGCGAAGCCGGCCCGCACGGGATGGTTGAGATTGACGGGGTGCCGACCGAGCCCTTCTCGTCTCGGCGCCAGGACATTCTCGCCGCAGCGGGGGCGGATGCCGGCAGCCGGGAGAAAACCCGGGCGGCGCTCGATACCCGCAAGGCAAAGGATTTTACCAGCATGGATGACGTACGCGACTACTGGCGGCAGAAGCTGAAGGATGAGCTCGGCTTTGATTACGCGGCTTTTAAGGCGGAGGTTGACGCGCGGGCGGCGGATAAGACCGCGGAGCCGGCGCCGCAGACCGCCGCGGCCGCGCTGCTGGCGGCCCGTACGCAGCGTCAGGCGGCGCAGGACGATGCCATGACACCGGCGCAGGCCGTGGAGCAGGCGATAGCCGTCGTGTCCAAAAGCGCGGTTCGCTTTGGCATTGACGCGGTGCTGACCGCGGCGCTGGGTCGCCTGCCGATGCGTGAAGGGGTGTATGGCGCGGTGCGCGCGGAAATCGAGACCGCGGTGGCGCGCGGCGCGCTGCTGGCAGTGGACGGTGCGCAAACGCTGTTTACGTCGGCGGCACATGTGCGGGACGAGCAGCGCTTGTCTCAGCTTGCCGCCCGGCTGGCAGCGGAGCAGGCGGATACGCCTGCGCCTGCGCAGGCGACCGGCATTGTCGCGCAGTGGGCGCAGGCAGGCAGGGGGCTGACGCTCATCGATGCGCGCGGCGGCCAGGCGTTTCAGGCAGACCTGCTGGCGCGCTTTGGTGAGGCGGCGGCGCAGGCCGGGCGCGAGAGCGTGGTGGTGGTGGCGAGCCGGGCAGCCCGGTCGCGCCTGAAGGGGGCGGACGTGGGCACGGTGATGACGGTGGAAGAGGTCGCCGAGCGCGGCCTGCCTGCGTCTTCGCAGGTGGCGCTGCCCGAGTCGGAGCAGCTGAGCGTGCCGCAGCTCCATCAGGTGCTGCAGGCGGTTGACCGCAGTCAGGGTGTGGCCGTCGTACTGGATACGCATGCGCGGCGTGCAACCGGGTTCGGCGCCGAGGTGCTGCGCGCCGCCGGCGTCACGCAGCTCAAAACCGCCGAGCGCCAGGAAAATGCCACGGTGACGCTGGTGCAAAAGGATACGGTGGATGACCGCCTGCAGGTTGCCGCCCGGCACGTGGCGAAGCAGGCGGCCGCCGGGCTGGCAGTGGTGGCGCAGGCGGGCAATGCCCGCACGCGCGCCCAATTAACGCAGGCCATTCGGACCGCGCTGGGTGAGGAAGGCGTACTCGGCGCCACGCTCAAGACGGTTGATACGCTTTCGCCCGTGTGGCTGGACGCCGGCACGCGGCAAAACCGCAGCACCTACAAGGTGGGGATGGTGCTGGAGCGGGTAGAGGGCAAAAACGTGCTTGAGCGCATGACGGTGGTGGGCGTCAGCAAGGAGACCCACAAATTGTCGGTCGAGGACGCAAACGGGAACCGCAGCGGCCTGGCGATAAGCGCCATCGACAGCAGCTATCGTCTCTGGCAAAAGGCATCACTGACGCTGCAGGAAGGTGAGCGGGTCAGGGCGACCGGCGAGCTGGGGCATCACCTGCGCGCCGATGCCGAGCTGCGGGTGGTCGGCATCAAACCCAAAAACCTGCTGCTTCGGGAGCGACTGGTTGTTGAGGACATGCAGGGCAAGCGTGCGCATATCCCGCTGACCGGTGCCCCGCTGAAGATGGACTACGCCTATACCGAATCGCTGGGGGCAAGCCGCAAAACGCAGGGGCAGGTGGTGGCGGTGCTGGCCGGCAAGGAGGTCTCGGATGCCACGGTCAACCAGCTGCGGCGCAGCGGAGACGCCATCCTCGCCTTCACGCCGCTATCAGAGGCTGATATCACAGCCAGGCTGTCGCACACGCGCACCTCGGTGACGGTAACGCAGGGTCTGCAGGCGCTCGGCGGCAAGGACACGGTCACCGAGGCCCTGCGCAGCCTGCAGCAGGCGCGCATGACGCCGACGTCGCGCGCGGTGGGGCTGACTATCGAAAAGGCGACGGGCACGAACGTGATGTTCTCCGCACTGAAGGTGGCGGCACTGGCCGGGCAGATGGACGAACGCGTCACCCCGGATGTGGCGCTGGGTGAGCTGGCGCGGCTTGAGCGGCGCGGCGACATTATTGCCCTGTCCACCGTTCAGGGGCGCGGTGACACCTATATCCGGCGCGAGAGCTGGGAGCAGGAGAAAACGTTGCTGCGGCATATCGCCGAGGGGAAGAACAGCCTGCCGCTGTTGACAACAAACAGTGGCCTAACCAATCACGAGGGTGACCCCAGCCAAACGGGGAGAGTTGCGGACCCGTACCCGAACCTGACTCAGGGACAGCGGCAGGCTGCAGAGATGATATTAACCAGCAAGGATCGCTTTGTCACTATCCAGGGCTATGCCGGGGTAGGCAAAACCACCCAGTTCAAGGTGGTCGCCGCCGCGCTGGCAAGGCTCGACAACCCGCCGCAGGTGGTGGGGCTGGCGCCGACGCACCGGGCGGTCAGCGAGCTGACCGCGGCGGGACTCCCGGCGCAAACTCTCGCCAGCTTCCTCAGCGAGCAGTCACGCGCGCAGGAAGGCGGTGAGAAGCCGGACTTTTCCCGCACGGTGTTCGTGATAGACGAAAGTTCGATGGTGGGCAACCGCGATATGGCCACCGCCGTCTCGCTGATTGCACAGGGGGGCGGCCGGGCGGTGATGAGCGGCGACGAGGCCCAGCTCAAGCCGCTCGAGTCCGGCGTGCCGTTCTCGCTCACGCTGCATCGCAGCGCCGCCGACATCGCCATCATGCAGGATATCGTGCGTCAGACGCCGGCCCTGCGGCCGGCCATCGAGGCGATGATTGCCGGCAATGTGCGCGAGGCGGTGACCGTGTCACAGCAGGTAGGGCCGGACATCATCCCGCGCGAGTCGGGTGCTCCGGTGCCGTCATCCAGCGTCATCGACCTCAAGACGCTCGGCGAGTCCGATGTGGCGGCGCTGATTGCGGCCGACTATGTCGGCCGCACCCCCGAGGCCCGGGACAACACCCTGATTGTTGCCGAACTGAACGCCGACCGGCGTGCCATCAATGACGCGGTGCATGACCGGCTGCAGGCAGAGGGCAAGCTTGGGGAAAGCATCACGGTCAGCACCTTAAGTCGCGTGTCGAACAGCCAGGCGGACCTCGGCAGCCGGGCGTTCTGGCAGGCGAATACCGGGCATGTCGTCAAGATGGGCGAGGACTATTTCACCATCAAGGCCGTCGATGGCCAAAGCGGCACGGTATCACTCACCGGCCTGGACGGTCATGACGAACGCTGGCTGGCGCCGGCTACCCTGAGGCGCAGCCAGGTTGCGGTATTTGAGGCAAAAACGATGACGGTATCGGTCGGGGAGCGGCTACGGCTGACCACCACCGACCGCGACCGGATGCTGCGCACCAACGACATCGGTGTGGTGACCGGCATCGATGCGCGCGGGCGGCTGCAGGTGACGGTCGGTGAGCAGCAGGTCAGCCTCGACCCGACCGCCGTGCCGGGGGACCGGCATATCGACTATGGCTACGCCGTCACCACCTACAGCGCCCAGGGCGCCTCGGTGGACTACGTGATAACCCTTGAGGGGGTTGAGGGCGCGCGTAAGCGCATGGCGTCACAGGACAGCGCCTACGTTGCCCTGTCGCGCGCAAAGCAGCATGTGCAGCTGTATGTCGACGACCTTGAGGGCTGGCAACGGCAGGTGGAAAAGCACACCGGCGGGCGCGAAACGGTGCATGACGTGCTATTGCGCGCCGATGACGCCGCGGCGCAGGCGGCGGTGCGCGACTTTGAGGCCGGTCGCCCGGCCGGCGAGACCCGCCTCGCCAGTCGGCTGGACGCGGACATGCGCGATGCAGCGCACTTCCAGGGCGGCAGCCGGCCGGCCCTGTTGTACGCGGTGGTCAATGAACATGGCCGCCATCGCGGCAACTGGGTGGTGCCGGTGTCGCCGGCCACCGGACGACTGGATATCGATAACGCGCACTACCAGGGCGCGGAAGACGGGGAGCGGGTGGTGCTGCGGCAGGGGGAGAAAGAGACCACCCCGCTGACGGCGGCGAAGCTTGATGAGGCGCGCGCCCTGATGCAGGCGCAGCCTGACCGGGCGGTGGTGCTGCTGCGGGGCGACGCCGTGGCCTCCACGGACGGAACTGCAAGTGCGCAGAGCGATACGCCGGCGGCCGATACGCTGCGCCTCGAGGAAGAACTGAAGGCGGCACGGGAGCGGGAGGCGATAGCCGAGGTGTTCGGTGAGCGCAAGGCGACCGGCCTGCCGGATGAAAAGGCGCTGGAAGCGGAAGTCCGGCCGCAGGACGACGCGGCCCAGCTCGACCTGTCTACCCTGGACGCCGAAGCCCGGCAGGAGGCCGACCACCTGCGGGATGCGGTGCGCGGTCTGGAAGCGACGGATGACAAGCGGCCATCGATGGCCAACGACGAGGTCAATATCGTGCGCCATGCGCCGGAAATAGACCCGGACATGAGCAAAACCAAACAGAAAACCATGGAATAGCGATGGGGCATTACGGTAACTCGATCGCTGATTCCGATTTCATCCGATCAGCGATTCCGGTCGCCATATACAAAGAGCCCGCCATGCAACGTATTTCAACCCTGGCCGCCAGTCGGCTGGATTTCACCTCGCTGCTGGCGCTGCTGACAGGTGACCAGCGTCTCGTCAATGCATGCCGCCCGTCGCTGATTTCAGCGGCACAAACGTAAGGAGTTCATTATGCCTGAGCGTGTATACCTTTTTGATGTTACGGCGTCAGATGCCGTCATAAAGGATGCCTATAGCAAAGCGGTAATTAGCGATTTAACAGCGTATTTGCCCGGTATTCACAAAATCAGCATGACCTGCTACCGAGCGGGGTGCGCGGTTGCGGAATTAAACATAGATCATGCTGAAGGCCACTTTCTGCTGACTATCTGGGAAGGCAGGCTCAGTGTACCGCCAGTTTTACCCGACGACATCCGGCTGGCGCATAAGGAGATCTCGCTGCCGGATGTCACCGATATTACTCTTTTTTCAGTAAGGCTTGCCCGTTATGCAGGATTGTCGCCATCATTTTCGGTGGACGTCGATTCATGTACCTTGCTCGAATTTAGTTCATAAAAAATTACCAGCTGCTTTACTGTCGTTATATGTAAATTTATTACATGTTCGCCGACTTTATTGATTCTTTGTGACCAGGACGGGTTTAATAAAAACACCCGAAAGTAGCGAACATTTTCGGTTTCCAATATTTCATGGAGGTAATTAGACATCCCGTTGCCGGATGCCATGATTTCTTTATCTACGTAAAGTGAAACGTCTTTTTCTTCATGCTTGTCAAAAAAGCTAAAAAGAAAACCACGGCCATATCGTCGGACCAGGCGGCCACCGCCGTATATAACCCCGTCATATTGGTTGGTTAGTCCATTCTGAATGTGGGTGATATATCTGTTGAGGTAAACTGAGCCGATACCTTTTACATGTATTCGCAACTTCATGAATTCCTTATGGGGCAGAGTGTTCTTCGCTTCCTGCCAGAAATCAATAAGCCGCTGAAGCACCGTGGTTTTCGTATATTTACTCCACCTGGAATTTTTCTTGCTGTTGTTTGATTCGTCTGGCTTGGGTTCCGGGGCTGGCGTGTTAATGGGGCGAAGTGACGGAATTCCTGTAGTTGTATCGTTATCGAGTGACGCATCAAAATAATTGATGTCGTCTCTAAGTTTTTGTCTGGCTTTCCTTTCAGTGAAATCATCCTTTGTTTCACCCGGTTGTATATCTTGTTCGATATCATAGGTGAACTGATTCCATTCGCAGCCTGGCGTGTGTGGATGAGGTGAGCGAAAGTGAGCGGCCTTGAATTTATCACCGTCTTCAGCTTTTATGTGATAGTTGACGCCGCTCATAGTGACGTTGCAATGGCGATCGCTGCAGGAAAATCTGAACCGCTTACGGTCTTTCTGTTCGAGCGCAAAATATGCACGTCGTGCATCATCAATTGTCACGTTACAGCCCAGCTCGTGACAAAAAGCGACCAGTACTTTCTTTGCTGGCATATGCCCCTCCTACACAAACAAAATTTGTTCAAAATTAACGCAATGAGGTTCTTTATGAAACAATTATCCACCCGTGCCGCCGATGCGGATATTAATCGCATCGTTACTATCGAGGACGTTCACGAAATCGCATTCACGAACCAACACGCGCCGAATCAGCGTTGGGTCTGACGGGGACGGTTATCGATTTAACCCGATCGCCCATGAACAAGGAACTGACTATGCGAAGGATCTCAACCCTGGCCGCCAGCCGGCTTGATTTTACCTCACTGCAGCAGGACGGCATCAAGCTGCTGGCGCTGCTGCTGATGATGGGCGACCACGCCAACGCGGCGCTGCACCTCAATCACGATATCCTGATGTGGCTGGGGCGCGGCGCCTTCCCGCTGTTTGCGTTGGTATGGGGATTTAACCTGGCACAGCGACCCGTCACTCAGCGACAGGCGACCCGGCTGTGGTTGTGGGCGCTGGTTACCCAGCCGGTCTACTGGCGGGCGGTGGCGCCGGACGCCGGCGTGCTGGATGATATGAACATCCTGTTTCTGTTTGCCGTGATGACGCAGTATCTGTGCCTGTTCGAGCGGTTTTATGCGCGTGGAGGCTTTGTCTGGGCAGGGTTGGGTATTGTATTGCTGGTGACCTGGGTCAATCATTTTGCCGGCGGCACATTTGGCTGGGCCGGGGTGTTTGTGATGTTGGCGAGCTATTTGTGCTATGCCCCGGCCGATGAGACGCGGCAGCAGGGGTGGCTTGCCGAGTATCGCCCGGCCGTTGCCCTGACCTGGTGTGCGTGTGTCTTGCTGCTGAACCTTGGCGGTGGCGCTGCCCCGATGTTGGCCGGGTTGCTGGTGTCGGTGGTTGTGCTGCTGGTCTCCATCGCACTGCGGCCGCTCGGTACCCTGCGCGAAAGACGTCTGCTGCCGCGCCAGTTCTTTCCTGTGGCCTACGTTGCCCATTTGGCGCTGCTCTGGGCGTTATCGGCGGGAGTGTCATGGAGTGCGTAACGGCCCGGCGAGCCGATGGCCGGCGGTGCCGACTGCGGCTGCCGGCCGGCTTTGATGTGCGCGTGCGCCGGCGCGCGGAAGTTGCCTGGCGCGACTGGGTGGCGGGACTTCGCAAGGCGGTGCGGTTAAAGCCGCGGCGGGAGCTGCTCAAGCTGGATGTAGGTCAGGGCTGGCGGCTGCTGAGCGATGACGAGGGAAGTTGCTGGACGCTGCTGTCGCATGCGCAATACACGCAGCGCCTGCAGCGCAGGCCGTGAAATCAATCAAAGGAGGGAAAAGATGCTGGAAACCATTATCGGCTTTTTGACCGTGGGGGTGAGCGTATTTGTGGCAGTGTCCTTCCTGCCGGCCATCCAGCCGCAGAACGCGGCGCTGTTGCGCTGGGTACGCGGCAGTAACGTGACCGTAACAGTGGATGAACAACGTCCGGGTGACCGGTACGACAGGGCGGCGCGCGAGACCATTCACCGCTTTGCCCACCATCACCGGGTCACTGACCAGGTAGAGCAGGCGCTGCTGGGCCTGGTGAAACGCCCCGGCCTGTT
>NZ_JBSEYF010000010.1:0-54837 GCF_053627655.1 Serratia sp. 121840015-1 | reverse complement strand
CCTGACCCCATGCCGAACTCAGAAGTGAAACGCCGTAGCGCCGATGGTAGTGTGGGGTCTCCCCATGCGAGAGTAGGACACTGCCAGGCATCAAACAAAGCCGAAAGCCCTGAACTGACGTTCAGGGCTTTTTGCTATGCGTAAAATGGAAAATCCCCGTTGTAACCCGCTTCATCTTTCATCTCACGATTCTATATTCATCACAAAACCAATTCATTTTTTGAATGAACTCCAGATATTCTTCGTCCGCTATTAAGTTTGGCTGTTAACTTATAAATAACAATAAAGTAACAACCAGGGCGGCAGGAAGCCGAATTTCATCATTGCTATGGCTCGGAGAACATATCATGACAGAAACAACCTCAGCTCTTGAGGGTGAGCGCGGCGTCGAACAGGGGGCGCTGGATAACAAGAAACGCATTTTCGCTATCGTCGGGGCTTCATCAGGCAATCTGGTGGAGTGGTTTGATTTTTACGTTTACTCCTTCTGTTCCATTTACTTTGCCGCCTCGTTCTTTCCGGCGGGCAACAGCACCACGCAGCTGCTGCAAACCGCCGGGGTGTTCGCCGCCGGCTTCTTTATGCGACCTATCGGCGGCTGGCTGTTCGGCTATATTGCCGACAAACATGGCCGAAAAAACTCAATGCTGATTTCGGTCTGCATGATGTGCGCCGGATCGCTGGTGATCGCCTGCCTGCCGACATATGAATCGATCGGCAGCTGGGCACCGGCGCTGCTGTTGATCGCGCGCCTGTTCCAGGGGCTGTCGGTGGGCGGCGAGTACGGCACCAGCGCTACCTACATGAGCGAGGTAGCGATCAAGGGCCGACGTGGCTTTTATGCCTCGTTCCAGTACGTGACGCTGATCGGCGGGCAACTGCTGGCGCTGCTGGTATTGGTGATCCTGCAGCAAATATTGTCCGGCGAAGAACTGAAGGCCTGGGGATGGCGTATTCCGTTTGCCTTGGGGGCGGTGTTGGCGGTGGTGGCGCTGTACCTGCGCCGTTCGCTGAATGAAACCTCCGATGCGAAGACGCGTAACCACAAAGATGCCGGTTCGCTGACGGGACTGTGGAAGAACCGCAAAGCGTTCCTGATGGTGCTGGGCTTTACCGCCGCCGGTTCGCTGACCTTCTACACCTTCACCACCTACATGCAGAAATATCTGGTGAACACCGCCGGTATGGACGCCAAGCTGGCCAGCGCCATCATGACCGTCGCGCTGTTCGTCTTCATGCTGCTGCAGCCGGCGGTCGGCGCGTTCTCGGATAAAATCGGCCGTCGCAGCTCGATGCTGATCTTCTCGGCATTGGCCACCGTGCTGACGGTGCCGATCCTGTTCGCCCTGAAAGAGGTGACCAACCCCTTTATGGCGTTCGGCCTGATCGTGCTGGCGTTGTTCGTCGTCAGCTTTTATACCGCGATCAGCGGGCTGCTTAAAGCCGAGATGTTCCCGCCGGAGGTGCGTGCGCTAGGGGTGGGTTTGTCTTATGCGGTAGCGAATGCCATGTTCGGCGGTTCGGCGGAATATGTCGCGTTGTCGCTTAAATCGTTTGGCGTGGAGAACGCTTTCTTCTGGTACGTTTCCGGCATGTGCCTGCTGGCGTTGCTGGTCTCGCTCCGGCTGCATCGCAAAGGCAAGGAAATACAGCTGTAATAAAAACCCCGGCCTTGGCCGGGGTCAGAGTAGATCTTACAGGATACGGCTAATCAGCCGATCGATGCGGATACGCCGCAGACGGCGAATCAGCTTACGCACCTTGATCGGATACTGCTGAATGCTTTGCAGCTCCTGATAGTGGCCGACCACGGTGGTGTGGGTGCGGATGCATTCCAGCTCTTTTTGCCGCTGCTCGCGCATTTCCTGCTTGGGATCGTGGATCAGAATGGCGTTTTCCAGATCCAGCCGCCAGGCGCGTGGGTTGAGGTTATTGCCGGTGACCAGCTGCCACTCTTCGTCTACCCACATGCCTTTCAGGTGATAGCTGTTATCGCCATCCTTCCACAGACGCACGATCAGCTGGCCGGTGTCGACATAACGCTGCAACCGGCTCAGGAAGCGGCGCAGGTTGATCTCGTACAGGTAGGGCAGTGCGCCGATGATTTTGAACGGCTGGTCTTCCGGAATATAGAAGTCGTTGGCGGTTTTGTCGCCGACGATGATCTCCACCTGTTTGCCCTGGCGCAGCAGATAAATGATGTTGCGCACCAGCAGCGCCGGCAGGTTGAAATAGGGGGTACACAGCGTCAGTTTCTGGTCGGCGCACGACATCAGGTGATGAATGGTTTTATTCAGCACGCTTTGCTTGCCAAGCCCAACCAGCGGCGTCACCGCCAGCTCATCGTTACCGGCTTTACCGCGGAAGTGGTAACCGGCGCGGCGCAGGGCGAAACGAAACAGACGGGTCTCGTTTTTGATCTCCGGGCTTTTCGGTCGATCGCTGCGATCGAGGCGCTGTACGGCGCCGGCGGTGAGCAGATGCTGCTTGATGTAATCGATCAGGGTATCGGCCAACACCTCATTGGTGATCAGCTGGTAGCGATCGTAACGGTATTTCTCATGCTGATGCAGATAGACGTCATTGATGCTGGCACCGCTGTAGATCACGGTATCGTCGACCACAAAGCCCTTCAGATGCAATACGCCCAGCGCTTCGCGGGTATTGACCGGCACTCCGTAGATAGGCACCGATTGCTCCGGATGCTGGCTGGCCATGGCGCAGTACCAGTCGGCGTTGGTATTGGCGGCGGCGGCGCCGATGCGCCCGCGCTGTGCGCGGTGCCAGTCAACCAGCACGCAGATTTCCAGCTCGGGGCGCCGCTGTTTGGCTTGATACAGCGCGTTGAGGACCTCACGCCCGGCGTCGTCATGCTCCAGATACAGGGCCACCAGATAGATGCGTTGGGTGGCGTTGGCGATGGAATCCAGCAGCGTGGTGCGAAAGTCGGACGGCGCGTACAGCGTACGAACATCAGCAACCGTCTGGGGGAGTTTGGGCAGTTGTGCAAGGTGTTGTTGATGTTTGCTACGTTTAAATTTTGACAACATCACAGTGCGCTTCTTCTCTCATGATTGATGGCCGGAACGCCACAGGCTTAAAAACAATAAACCGAATAATCGGGCGATAATACCATTAGTTGCCTCGATTGTGCGTATGTTTTGGCGTTAAGTGGTGGATTCGTAGCGCATTGCGACGCAGGTCACTGCGCGTCGGCGGCCTGCAGCGGCAGCGTCAGATTGACGATGCCGTCCTCAAGCTGCACCTCGATGCCAAAGCCCAGCCGCTGCGCCAGTGCGATCATGCCGCGGTTATTCGGCATGGTGATGCCGCTCAGGCGAGTCAGGCCATGAGCGCGCGCATAGGCGATCATTTTCTCCAGCAGCTGACGGCCCAGGCCCACGCCTTTCAGATCGGAACGCACCAGCACGGCGAATTCGGCGTCGGTGTTGTCCGGATCGGACAGCGCGCGGGTCACGCCGATGATCTCGTCTGCGCGCACCGCCACAAAGGCCATTTCTCGATCGTAGTCGATCTGCGTCATGTTGGCCAAATCGTCATGGGTAAACTCGTTGATCTCGCTGAAGTAGCGATAATAGAGATCTTCCTTGGTCACTCTATCGATGAAATGCTTCAGCGCCGGCTCGTCTTCCGGCAGGATTGGGCGGAACAGGCATTGGCTGCCGTCTTTCAGCGCGATGGTCTCTTCCAGCTCCTGCGGATAAGGGCGGATCGCCAGCCGTGCCTGCGGATCGCCGCTGAACGGCGCGAGCTGCATCGAAACGTCCAGCAGGGTGAACTCGCTGCCGGAGGCCAGCACCGGGTGAATATCCAGCCGGGCGATCTCCGGGCAGTCGAGGATCAGGTTGGAAACCTGCACCAGCAGGCGGCTCAGCCCAGGGATATCCAAAGGCCGCAGCGCGCTGCGCCCGCGGATCTTGCCGCCTTTCACCGCCTGCAGCACCAGATAACGCGCCAGCGCCATGTTCAGCGGCGGCAGCGCGACCGCCACCTGATTTTCCTGGCGCCACTCTACGCCGCCTTCGCCCAGCATGATCAGCGGGCCGAAAATCGCATCCTGCTCTACCGCGATGCGCAGCTCCTGGGCGCCGGCGCGGTTGGCCATGCTCTGCACCAGCAGGCCATGGATGCGCGCCTGGGGGTAGGTGCGCTTCACGCGGTCGAGGATCGCCTCCGCCGCGCGCTGCACTTCGGTCGCTGTGCGCAGGTAGAGCATGACGCCCTGAACTTCCGATTTATGCGGGATATCCGGCGAACGCAGCTTCAGCGCTACCGGGTAGCCGATCTGTTCGGCAATGTGTACCGCTTCGGCGCTGTCCTCGGCAATCCAGGTCGGCAGGGTGCTCAGATCGTAGGCCTGCAGGATGGATTGCACCTCGTGGGTATCCAGCTGGGTGGCGCCTTCGGCCAGCGCCTGATGGATAAGGCGGTGGGCGTCGGCGGTGTTGGCGGTGAGGCCGACCGGCAGCGCCGGCGTCTCTTTCAACTGCTTCTGGTTGCGGCGATATTCCACCATATGCATAAAGGCGGTCACCGCGCCTTCCGGCGTGCGGTAGGTGGGAATGGCGGCCTCGGTAAATAACCGGCGCGCCTCTTGCGAAGAGTATTCGCCGCACCAGTTGGTCAGCAGCGTGATGCGTTTGCCGCGCGGATGGCGGTGCAGCGCCTCGATCAGCCGCTGCGCCGTGGCGGTGCCCGGCGCCGCCGCGCTCGGCGCATGGATTAACAGCAGCGCGTCATAGTCGTGGCTGTCGAGCAGCGCTTCGATTGCCGCCAGGAAGCGCTGCGGCGTGGCATCGTCGCGCAGGTCGAGCGGGTTGCCGGCGCGGATGAAATCCGGCAGCGCGTCGCTCAATGTCGCCAGGCTCTCATCGCTCAGCGTGGCCAGCTTGCCGTTGCGTCCGAGCAGTTCGTCCAGCGCCATCGCCGCCGGCGCCGCCCCGTTGCTGACGATCATCAGCCGCTCGCCGCGCAGCGGATGCATATGGCTGAGGGTTTCCACCGCCGAGAACAGCTCATGGGTATCCTGCACGCGCAGCAGGCCGGCGCGCTGGATGGCGGCGTCATAGGCGGCGTCCAGCCCCAGCTGGCTGTTGAGCAGCAGCTGCGCCTGTTGGCTGCGGCCGCTTTTGATCACCAGAATGGGCTTGTTGCGCGAGGCGCTGCGCGAGGCGGAGAGAAAGCGCCGCGCGTCGCTGATGTTTTCCAGATACAGCAGAATGGCGCTGGTCTTGCTGTCGCGCGCCAAAAAGTCGAGCAGGTCGTCGACGTCGATGTCCAGGCTGTCGCCCAGCGCGATGAAGTAGGAGAAGCCGACTTCGCGCTGCTGCGCCCAGTCGAGAATGGTGTTGGCCACGGCGGCGGACTGCGAGATAAACGCCAGCTTGCCCTTTTGGATCGGCACCGGCGAGAAGCTGGCGTTGATGCCCTGCCACGGCGCCAGCAGCCCCAGGCTGTTGGGGCCCAACAGCCGCATGGCGTAGCGCTGCGCGCAGGCCTTCAGCTCGGCGAACTGTTCCGGCGGCGAAGAGAGTACGATGGCAGTTTTGCAGCCGCGTTGGCCCAGCGCTTCAATCAGCGCCAGATTGCGTTTGGCGTGGGTGCAGATGATCGCCAGATCCGGCGTCAGCGGCAGGCTGGCGACGTCGGGGTAGGCCATGACGCCGCATACCGCCTTGTAGCGCGGCGTGACCGGCAAGATGGGCCCGCCGAATCCGCCGGCCAGCAGGTTGCTCATCATCAGGTTGCCGGCGCGGCCGGGCTGCTGCGAAGCGCCCAGCACGGCGATGGATTTTGGACGTAGTAGCGCTTCTAACCCTCGCTGACTCATGCACGGCTCCTTTATATCCGTCATCCTTCAAAAGACAGGGGTGTTGGCTGCCCTCTCTCACCCAGGTCACTTAGTTAACTAAGCTCCCAGGGATTCGTTCAGTTGCCGCCTGCCTGTCTTTTGAATGCTATTGGCTATAGGCAACGTTACGCCTGATTTTAGGCGCTTTCTGGCTACATTGCTGTGACCGGTGCCTCCGGCCGGGTCGGTTTTCCCGCCAGATATTGTTGACGGAAATAGCGGAAATGCTGATTCAATCCGTCGGCGGCCGGCAGATCGCCCGCCTGTTGCAGCAGGGCGGCGGCCACTTCCGCCGTGCAGTGTTGCTCGGCGCGGCTGGCTTCGCGCAGTTGGTAGTCCGATGCCGCGTCGACGTTGAGGGAAAACACCGGGAATTGATTGAGGTACGGGCTTTTACGGAACATTTTGCGCGCTTCCGCCCAGGTGCCGTCCAGCATAATGAACAGCGGCGGTTTGCCACCGGCGGGCAGCTCGCTGAACACCGGCCGTTCGGCGTCGGCGTAGGAAGCGGGGAACACCACATAAGGCTGCCGCGCCGGATCGTTGATGGCCGCCAGCAGGGCCGGATCGACTTCGGTGCGCGACCAGAGGAACGCCTGGGTGTCCGGCAGGATATCGGCGATCAGGCGGCCGGTGTTGCTGGGCTTGAGCGGCTCGGCGCCGAACATGATCAGGCAGAAACGGCTGCCGGCCTGCTGCGGGCGAATGGTGTCGCACAGGCAGTTTTTATGCGGCAGCAGGCAACCCTGACAACGCGCCACCCGGCAACCGCGCGCCAGAAAGGGGCGGGTGGCGCGGTCTAAACGGAATTGACGCAGGCGAAGTACGGCGTTGTCGGTCATAACGATCCTGGGGAAAAACCGCCATTGTAACGCAGAAAAAAGCCCGCCGGGAGGGGCGGGCTCGATCGAGGCGCGTTCGCGCGCGATGGCGGGATACGGCCTATACTTGCCGAATCACACTAACTCGTTGAGCCAGTTGTCAAACGGCGCTTTTGGCATCGCGCCGTTGAGCATATCGACCATCTTGCCCTGACGGAACACCATGATGGTCGGGATGCTGCGGATGCGGAAACGGGCGCTCAGTTCCGGCTCGGCTTCGGTGTTCACTTTCACGAAGCGCACTTTGCCGGCGCGCTCTTCGGCCACGTCTTCAAAGATCGGCGCAAAGCTGCGGCACGGGCCGCACCATGGCGCCCAGAAATCGACCACGACCGGCAGATCGTCCTGCAGCAGCTGGTCCAGCGTGGCGGCGGTGGCGTTGATCACTTCACCGTCGAAGAGCTCATGGCCGCAGCGGCCGCATTTCGCGTTGTCCGCCAGACGTTCTTCCGGCACGCGGTTGGTGGCATTGCAAGCTGCACAAACTGTATTCATGTTGACCTCGGGTACAGAGAAAGCATGGTCCCCGCAACGCAGTTGCAGAGATGTTTCTTTAATGCTGACAATTATCGGCAAAACCCGGCGCATGAACAATGAGGTTTGTTCAATGGATGTGATAGTTGGGAGCTTTTAGCGCAAGTTGGTGGCTTCATGCACCAACATCAGGTAATCTTCGCGCCCTGCGCGTTGGTGGAGAAGACAATGAACGATTCATTTAGTGGCAAGAACGGTAAGGTCAAAGTGATGTACGTCCGCAGTGACGACGACAACGGCGACGACCGCAACAAGAATAAACGTCCGGCCGGCAAAGGCCGTCCGGCTGACGGTGCGCGCTCCGGCCCCACCGGTCAAGACAAGGCGCGCGGCGGCAACGATCGCCGCGGTGCCGACTCCCGCCGCAGTGAAAGCGATCGTCCTCGCCGTCCGGCGCGCACTGAAGATCGCGGTGGCAACGAGTCGCCGTGGAGAACCGTTTCGCGCGCGCCGAATGAAGAGCCGGCGTTCGATCACGGTGGTATCAGCGGCAAAAGCTTTATCGATCCGGAACAGCTGCGCCGCCAGCGCGCGGAAGAAACCCGCGTTTACGGTGAAAACGCCTGTCAGGCGCTGTTCGCCAGCCGCCCGGAAGCGATCGTGCGCGCCTGGTTCGTGCAGTCGGTCACCCCGCGTTTCCGCGAAGCGCTGCGCTGGATGGCGGCTAACCGCAAGGCTTACCACGTGGTGGATGAGGAAGAGCTGGCCAAGGCTTCCGGCACCGAGCACCACGGCGGCGTCTGCTTCCTGATCAAAAAGCGTCAGGGCCTGGATGCGCAGACCTACCTGAAAAGCGCACCGGCGACCGACTGCGTGCTGGCGCTGGAAGAAGTGGGTAACCCGCATAACCTGGGCGCTATCGTCCGTTCTTGCGCTCACTTCGGCGTCAACGGCGTGCTGCTGCAGGATCCGGCGCTGCTGGAATCCGGCGCGGCGGTGCGTACCGCAGAAGGCGGCGCGGAGCACATCAAGGCGATCAACGCCGACGATTTCCTGTCGGTGCTGGACACCTTCCGCAAGGCGGGTTACACCATCGTTACCACCTCCAGCCACAAAGGCACCGCGCTGGCGCAGGCCAAGCTGCCGGCCAAGATGGTACTGGTGCTGGGCCAGGAACGTGACGGTCTGAGCGACAGCGCCTGGCAGCAGGGCGACATGAACGTGTCTATCGGCGGCACCGGCAAGGTGGAAAGCCTGAACGTTTCCGTGGCGACCGGCATTCTGCTGGCGGACTGGTGGCGTCAGAATCAGGCGTAATCTGTTCTACGTCGGATAAAAAAACGGGCGCCCCAGGGCGCCCGTTTCGTTTATTGAAGCTTAGTGAGCGCCGCCGCCCCCACCGCCGCCGGAGCTGAACGGCGGTTTCGCCACCCACACCAGCACCAGCAGCACCAGGAATACCCCGGCCGACAGCCAGAAGATCTCGTTGGCGGAGATGATCAGGCCCTGCGCGGTGATCTCGTTGGCGATATACGCCGACGCCTGTTGTTTGCTCATGCCGAGCTGCTCCAGCTGCCGGTACATCTCCTGCGACTGCGGGTTGTACGGGTTGACGAACTCCGTCAGTTGCGAATGGTGCTGCGATTCGCGCTGCGTCCACAGGGTGGTGGTGATCGAGGTACCGATCGACCCCGCCAGCGTTCGCGTAAAGTTCGACAGGCTCGACGCCGCCGCCATGCGTTCCGGCGGCAGGCCGGACAGCGTGATGGTGGTCAACGGCATGAAGAAGCAAGCGATGGCGAAGCCCTGGACAAACTGCGGCCAGGCGGAAGCGCCGAAGTCCATGCCCGGTTCAAACGTATAGGCGCGCCAGTAGAAGCACACGGCATACATGATGAAGCTGAAGGTGACCAGCCGGCGCATGTCGAGCCGGTTGCCGAACTTGCCGATGATCGGCGACAGCAGCACCGGGATCAGCCCAACCGGCGCCGACGCCAGCCCCGCCCAGGTGGCGGTATAGCCGTACACCTCTTGCAGCAGCTGCGGCAACAGCACGATGGCGCCGAAGTACAGCATGTAGGCCAGGCTGATACACAGGCAGCCGATGGTGAAGTTGCGCGACTTGAACAGCGACAGATCCACCACCGGATGGTCGTCCGTCAGCTCCCACACCACCAGGAACAGCAGCGCCACCACCGCGACGACGGTGAGCGTGATGATCTCGGTCGAGTTGAACCAGTCCAGCTCCTTGCCCTGATCGAGCATGATCTGCAGCGAACCGATGCCGACGATCAGCAATACCAGGCCGACGGTGTCGATCGGTTTGATCTCGGTTTTGGTTTCCCGCCCCTTCAACGTCGCCATCGCCGCCACGATCACGAAGACGCCGATCGGGATGTTGATGAAGAAGATCCAGCCCCAATGGTAGTTGTCGCTGATGTAGCCGCCGAGGATTGGCCCAAAGATCGGCGCGACGATAACGGTCATCGACCAAAGCGCCAGGGCCATCGCTCGCTTGGCGGGCGGATAGTTGTTCAGCAACAGGCTCTGCGACAGCGGGATCAGCGGCCCGGCCACCACGCCCTGGATCACGCGGAAGAAGATCAGCATGCCGAGGCTGTTGGAGATGCCGCACAGCCAGGAGGCGAGGGCGAACAGCGCGGTGGACCAGAGGAACAGCCGCACTTCGCCGAAGCGCTTCGCCAGCCAGCCGGTGATCGGAATCGAGATGGCGTTCGCCACGCCAAACGAGGTGATCACCCAGGTGCCCTGCGAGTTGGAAGACCCGAGGTTACCGGAAATGGTGGGGATCGCCACGTTGGCGATGGTGGAGTCCAGCACCTGCATGAAGGTCGCCATGGCGAGCGCGACCGTCATCCAGGCAAGCTGGGCGCCTTCAAGCGGTTTCTGTGGCAAGATGGCCTCCCGCGCGCTTAGCCGGCGTTCGCATGGATCACGTCGGCGATCAGCTGGTTAACCGGCGCCAGATTCAACGCCAGCGCGTCGCTCTGGTACAGCGGTTTGTCGCGCACCACGTCGGCCAGCACGCGGCCGTCCAGGTTGGCGGTGTCGACGGTCACCAGCGTCGAAAGACCGATGCGCAGCGGATGATCGGCCACCTGCTTGGCGTCGAGCTCAATACGCACCGGCAGACGTTGCACTACCTTGATCCAGTTGCCGGTGGCGTTTTGCGCCGGCAGCAGGGAGAAGGCGCTGCCGGTGCCCATGTCGATACCGGCCACTTTGCCCTGATACACCACGTCGTCGCCGTAGACGTCGCTGACCACCGTCGCCGGCTGGCCGATGCGCATGTTGGCGATCTGGGTTTCCTTGAAGTTGGCGTCAACCCAAATGTGATCGGCCGGCACCACCGCCATCAGCGGCGAACCGGCGGCGATTTGCGCGCCGACCTGCACGCTGCGGCGCGAGACATAGCCGGTGATTGGGCTGATCACTTTGGTACGCTGCAGCGCCAGCCAGGCATCGCGCATCTGTGCGGCGGCCTGTTGGATCGCCGGCTGCTGTTCCAGCGGGGTGTTCAGCACCATCGCCTGATTGGCGTTGTATTGCTGCACCGCCACTTCCAGCGCGGCCTTGGCGCTGTCGACCGCATCGCGAGCGTGTTGCAGCTCTTCGCGGCCGATGGCGTCAACGCTGCCCAGCACCACGCGGCGCTTCAGATCGTTCTCGGCCTTGCTCAGATCGGTCTTGCGCAGGGCGATGTTGGCCTGATATTGCTTGCTGTTGATGATCAGCTGGTGGGTCTGACGCACGCTGTTGGCCAGGCCGGTCTTGGCGCGTTCAAACGCCTGCTCGGCATCGGTCGGATCGAGCGTCAGCAGCACGTCGCCCTGCTTGACGTAGTCGGTGTTGTCGAAATTGACGCTGTTCACGCTGCCGGACACCTGGGCCATGATCTGCACCTGGTTGCCGGAGACGTAGGCGTCGTCGGTTTCCTGGTGATGACGCAGCACCAGGAACCAATACACTAAGTAAGCCACCCCTATAACAATGAAAATAACCGTCAGCAACAGCAGCCAAAATTTACGCTGCTTCTTTTTGCCGTTCGGCTGCTGCGGGTTTTGGATTTCCGCGCTTGCGCTCATGGTGTTCTCCAAGCCTTATATTATTATGCTTTCGAATCCGCTGCGGCCGGGGCCTGATAGCCACCGCCCAGCGCGCGGATCAGTCCTATCTTCGCCTGCAGTAAATTGCTGCTGGCATTCAACTCCGCCTGTTGCTGCTGTAATAGCTGCGTCTGGCTGGTCAACAGATCGTCGCGCCCGATAATCCCTGCCTGGTAACGGGCGTTGGCGACCTGATACACCTGTTGCATCGACTGGGCCGCGGACGCCGCCTGCAGCTGCTGTTGCGCAGAGCTCTGCTGGATGGTGATGGCGTCGGCGGTTTCCTGTACCGCATTCAGGATGGTTTGGTTGTAGGATTCCACCGCTTCGTCATACAGCGCGGATTCCTCGCCCAGCTTGCTGCGCAGCGCCCCGGCGTGGAAGATTGGCAGCGAAATCGCCGGCATCACGTTCCAGGCCTGGCTGGCCGCTTCAAACAGGTTCGGGCTGGTACCACTGGTATTGGTGGTCATCAGGCCGGCGAAGGCTGAAATGGTCAGGCTGGGGTAAAACTCTTTACGCGCGGCGCTGACGCGCTGGCTGTAAGACTCCACCAGCTGGCGTTGCGCGGCGATGTCCGGGCGTTTGCCCAGCAGATCCGCCGTCAGCTCGCCCTGCGGCGCCATCAGGTTGTCTGCGGGCAACGGCACCTGACGCAGGTGCTGCATGGCGTTCGGCCCCTGGCCGGCCAGCGCGGCGAGCTGGTGTCTGAGCTGCTCGATCTGCGATTGCAGCTGCAGGATCTGCTGCTTGGCGACGTCGGACTGTGCCTGGGTTTGTTGCGGCACGTCGACGCCGGTCAGGCCGGCCTGATAGCGCTGTTGGCGCAGCGCGGTCAGGCGCTCATTGTTGTTCACTTCCTGCTGCAGCAGCTTCTCGAGCGCCAGATTGCTCTGCAGCTGATAGTAGGCGGACGCCACCGAACTGGTCAGCGTCAGCGCCGCCTGTTCCTGCTCGGCGCGCGCGGCGTTGACCTGCGCCTTGGCGGCGTTCACCTGGTTGCGGTATTTGCCCCACCAGTCGAACTCGTACGCCAGGTTCAGCCCCAGTGAATTGGAGCTTTCGTAGATCGGCTTATGCGGATACCCCAGCCCCATATTGACGTTTTGCGGCACGCGCTGGCGTTGGGTGCTGGCATTCAGATCCAGGTTCGGCCCGTTGGCGGCGCTGGCTTCACCCACCACGCTCTGCGCTTCGCGCACGCGGGCGGCGGCCTGCCGCAGGGTCGGCGAGCTTTGCAGCGTCTGCGTCATCAAGGCGTCCAGCTGCGGATCCTTGAGGGCGCGCCACCACTGCGGGCTGACGGTCAGCGAACTGACTTTCGGCTGAGCCAACTGCAGGCTCTGCGGATCCATCAGCGTGGATTGCGGGGCAATATTATCGGTCGAAGCACACCCGGCCAGCAGCAACACGGCGAACAGCGGGGTGAATCTCCAGTTAAATGGGGATCGCATAAGTAGGTACCTGAACAGAAATTGTGAATTAGGATAACTGTTCTGTGATTTCCATTTGATCCAGACGTGCCAGCAATTTGCGCGTCAGCTGTTCCAGCTGTTTTTGCTCATCGTCGGTCAGCGTGGACCACAGGAAATGCAGACATTGGTGCTGCGGCGGCAGCAGTTGACTGAGAAATTCTTCCCCCTGCGGCGTCAGATGCAGATGCAGGCAGCGGCGATCGTTGTCGCTTTCCCGGCGCTCGATCCAGCCGCGTTTCTCCAGCTCGTCGGCGATGCGGGTCGCATTGGTGCGCGAGGAGCCTAAGGCAGAGCTTAGCTCAGAAGGTTGGATGCTGTGGCTTTCCTGCGCATCCAGGGTGATCAGCGCCATAAACAGTGTTTCGTTAATCCCCTGCGCCTTCAGCATCTTATTGCGGTTTTCCAGCAGCTTGCCTTGCATGTGCATGCATAGGCGGGTCAGCAGGATTTCCTGATAAGGGAAATCTTTCTGCCGGGTGGCGCGGAAATTCAGCATTTGTTCTATGGGGGCAAACGAGCTTTCCATAATTTAGGGCCTCATTAATTTCGTTCGAGATAGTAACGACGGTGACAAATAATGTAAATGTTCAGCCGTGCGGATAATTTAGCAATTCGTGTCATTTGTCAGTGTTTGTAAAGATGTGGCGCATGAAAACGCCAAAGTGAAGCCAAACGATCGGGAGCGGCGTCAGCCCGGACCGAAAAGCATTAACAGCTTTAATGTGACGCCAAAGGCCGTCGCGCCGAGCAGCGTCGACAGAATGATGCTTTTGCTGCGGTAGAAGCACAACGCCAGCGCGGCGAACCCTACCAACGTCGGCAGCAGCTTGTCCGGTTCGCGCATGACGACCGGCGTGCTGGAGACCACCAGCAGGGCGCAGATCGAGGCGATGCCGATGCTGTCGAGCAGCAGGGCGGCTTTACCGCGTTTGAGGCCGGGCTGGGCGCGCGCCGGCGCCAGCCGCAGCGGTAGATAACGGAACAGGTAATTGGCGCAGCCCACCACCAGGCCGATCACCAGCACATCAGTGTTCATGGTTGGCCTCCGCAGGGGCGGGCTGGAACAGGGCGGCGACGCAGCCGGCGCCGATGCCGGCCAAAATGGCGACCGGAATGGAGAACAGCACCACGCCGAGCAGCGCGCCGGCCAATGCGGCAGCAATGGTCAGGCTCTGCGGGCGCCGGAAGGCGGCCAGCAGGAAACTGAGAAACAGCGCCGGCAGCATGAAGGCCAGCGAGGCTTCGAGCACCGGGAACTGCTCCAGCGGGCCGTTGCCGAACAGCGCGCCGAGCGCGGTGCCGGCCACCCAGGAAAGCCAGGAACAGAGCGCGATGCCCAGCATCCAGTTTTCGCTCCAGCTGCGGTTATTGCGCATCAGCCTGGCGGTAGCGGCGGCGAAGACCTCATCGGTCAGGCCAAAGGCCCACATCGCCGTTTTACCGGGCGACATGCGCGAGACGATGCGGTGGCGCAGCGCCGGGCCGTAGAGCAGGTGGCGCACATCCATCGCCATCACCGTCAACGCGGAGACCCACAGCGACATCCCGGCGCTCAACAGGGCGGTGATCACGAACTGGCTGGCGCCGGCGTAGATAATGCAGGAGAAGAAAATGCTTTCCAGCGGGGAAAAGCCCAGTTTGACGGCGCTGAGGCCGAAGGCGAACGCCACCGGGACATACCCGATGACGATCGGCAAACTGTCGACGACGCCGTTGGCGAAGGTGGCGCTGACGGCGGGCGGATTGAGGCTGTCTGCAGCTTGGCTTTGCATGGTTGTGGGTCGCAGGGTAGATAGGACTTCAATAGTTTATGCCCAGAACATTACCAGAGAGTAAGTAATGTTTATACCCTGCACCGCTAATAAATTTCTTAAGTGACTATTTGCACGATAATCAGATTGTCGCCGGCCCCTGCGGATCGTGGTGCTTGCCGAGCCACCAGGTCAGCAGGTTGAGCAGGCATAGCACCCCGCCGGCGGCGGCCACGCCGTACCAGCCGGCATGCTGATAGGCCGAGGCGGAGAGCAGTGAACCGAGGGCGCCGCCGATAAAGTAGCTGGTCATGTAGCCGGCGGTCAGGCGGTTGCGCGCGTCCGGCATGATGCGGTACATCACGCTCTGGTTGGTGACATGTACCGCCTGCACCGCCAGATCGAGGATCAGGATGCCGGCGATCAGCGCCCACAGCGATTGTTTGGCGAACGCGATAGGTATCCAGGACAGCAGCAGCAGCACCAGGCCGACGGTGGTGGTCAATCCGGCTTTGCCCTTGTCCGCCAGATGCCCGGCGCGTGAAGCGGCCAGCGCCCCGGCGGCGCCCACCAGGCCGAACAGCCCGATCACCCCCTCGGAATAGTTGAACGGCGGCGCGGCGAGCAGAAAGGCCATGGAGGTCCAGAGCACGCTGAAGTTGGCGAACGACAGGGCGCCGAGGATGGCGCGGGTGCGCAGCAGCGGCGTGCGGCAGAACAGGCTGAAGATCGAGGCCAGCAGCTGCGGGTAGTTCAGCCCGGAGTGTTGCTTATAGCGCGGCAGCGCGCGCCACAGGATCAGCGCCATCAGGATCATCAGCACGCTGGCGACCCAGTAGATGGTGCGCCAGCCGCCGAACGACGCCAGCGCGCCCGCGACGGTACGCGCCAGCAGGATGCCGAGCAGCAGGCCGCTCATGATGATGCCGACGGTCTTGCCGCGCTTTTCCGGGTGGGCCAGCGTGGCGGCCAGCGGCACCAGGATCTGCGCCACCACCGAGAACAGCCCGGTGAGCGCGGTGCCGAGGATCATCATCGGCAGGGTGGCGGAGGTGGCGGTGATCAGCATGCCCCCGGCGGCCAGCAGCGTCATGAACACGATCAGCCCGCGGCGCTCGAACATATCGCCGAGCGGCACCAGCAGCAGCAGCCCGGTGGCGTAACCGAGCTGCGCGGCGGTCACGATAAAGCCGGCCTGATTGACCGACAGGTTGAAGCCGGTGGCGATGGTTTCCAGCAGCGGCTGCGCGTAATAGTTGCTGGCGACCGCCAGGCCGGTAGCGATGGCGATCAGCACGGTCAGCGCCGGGCTGAGGCCCAGGTGGGCGTTTTGTTGGCTCATGGTTTTTTCATCACGGGAAGAAGATGGCGCGCAGTATCCGGCAACGCACGCCGGGAAACCAATGTATAATTTTCATTTTATTTATCTCATTTCAAGATAGATGCCATGAACCTGAAACAGATCCGCTATGCGCTGGCGGTGGCGGAAGAGCTGAACTTTACCCGGGCGGCGCAGCGCTGCCATACGGTGCAGTCGGCGCTGAGCCACCAGATCGCCAAACTGGAAGAGGAGCTGGGCTGCACGCTGTTTGAACGCACTTCGCGTCGGGTGCGGTTGACCCCGGCCGGCCAGGCTTTCGTGGCCCCTGCGCAGCGCCTGTTGGCGGCGCAGCAGGCGCTGGTGGAGGAGGTGACGGCGGCCGACGGCGCGGTGTCCGGCACCCTGACCATCGGCACCATTTCAACGATAAACGTGATGGCTCTGACCGAAAGGCTCGACAAGTTTCATCGCCACTATCCGGCGGTGAATATCCGCCTGTACGTCGGCATGAGCGAAGCGCTGCTGGAGGACGTACGCCAGCAAAAATGCGATATGGCGTTCGTCGGCATCTGGCCGGGCGATGCCGATCTGCTGCCGATGTCGCACCGGCAGTTGGCCGATGAGCCGCTGGTGGCGCTGGTGGCGCCGCAGCATCCGCTGGCCGGCCGCGAGCGGGTGAACCTGCAGGCGCTGGCGGAAGTGCCGCTGGTGGATTTCTACAGCGGCACCGGCGCGCGGCGCCAAACCGATCGCGCCTTTCAGGCGGCGGGCATTCGTCGGCACGTCAGTTTTGAAATCGATCATATCGAATGGCTGGAGAATTTGGTGCGGCGCGGGCTGGCGGCGGGCATCGTACCGATTTCGACCGCGCAACGCTTAAGCGCGCTGGTGTCGATTCCGATTGAAGACGGGCCGCGGCGCCAGGTGTATTGCATTTGGCCGCAGCCCATGTCGACTATCGCCGAGCGCTTTTTGCATTTCAGCGGCATCGATATGGCGGGGTAGGGGCGCGGCACTGGCGGCGCCCCTGAACGGTTACGGCTTCGCCGCTTCGGCGGCGGTTTTCACCCAGCCGTCGAAGGTGGCCTGGTGCGCCTTGATCCAGCCGTTGACGTGGTTCTGGATGTCGGCTTCCGAAGCCTGGCCTTCATGCATGCGCAAGTTTTGCGCGTTGATGTCGGCGATCGGCAGCTTCATGATGGCGAACAGCTTGGCGGCCGCCGGATTGGCTTCGGCCCACTGCTTGTTGGCGGCGATGCGCATGGTGTTGACCGGGAAGCCGTAGTTGGCGCCGTTAGGCAGCTTGGTGTCGACGTTCTTTTGCTCGCCCGGCAGGGAGGAGAACGGCACCTGCAGCCAGACCACGTCGCGCCCCGGCACCATCACATCGCTGACCCAGTACGGCGTCCAGGTGTAATACAGCACCGGTTTGCCCTCTTTGTAGCGGGTGATGGTGTCGGCGATCATCGCCGCGTAGTTGCCCTGGTTGTGTTCGACGGTATTGCTCAGGCCATAGGCCTTGATGTGGTGGTTAATCACCGCTTCGCAGCCCCAGCCCGGGGTGCAGCCGGTCAGATCGGCCTTGCCGTCGCCGTTGGTGTCGAACAGCTTGGCGATCTTGGGATCCTTGAGCTGCTCGACGTTGGTGATGTGGTACTGTTCGGCGGTTTTCTTGTCGATCAGGTAGCCCTGCGCGGCGCCGTTGACGTAGACACCTTCGCGGTAGAACTTGGCGTCGCCGCCGGCGGCCTTGTACTGATCGGCGTGCAGCGGATCCCAGTTGACCGCGATAAAGGTCGCGTCGCCGGAGGCGATCGAGGTGTAGGCGACGTTGTAATCCACTTCACGCGGCTCCTTCACGTCGTAACCCAATTTTTCCAGCGCCTTGCTGACCAGCAGCGTCTGGAACGTCTCTTCGGAAATGGTGCTTTGCACCGGCTGTACCGCGATCCCCTTGCCGGGTAAATCTGCCGCGCTCACGCTCTGTGAGCCGATCAGCGTCGTCAGGGCGAGAGCCCAGATGCCCGTAGTGCGCATAGTGTTTCCCCTTTTTTTCGATGTGGTGGTGTCATAGCCCGCCGGGGCCGCAGCCACCGGCGGGAAAAGCGTCAGGCTTGTTTGATGAACGGGCGAGTCAGCAGCCCGATGGGGCCGCGGCGATACCAGCGGCCGATGCCTTTGCTGCGGCGATCGCGCCCCAGCGATTGGGTGAGGCGATCGAGAATGATCGCCAGGATCACGATGCCGACGCCGCCGACGGCGGCCAGGCCCATGTCCAGCCGGCCGATGCCGCGCAGCACCATCTGGCCCAAGCCGCCGACGGCGATCATCGAGGCAATGACGACCATCGACAGCGCCAACATCAGCGTCTGGTTCACGCCGGCCATGATGGTCGGCATCGCCAGCGGCAGCTGCACCTTGAACAGCAGCTGACGCGGGCTGGCGCCGAAGGATTCGGCGGCCTCGATCAGATCCTCCGGCACCTGCTTGATGCCCAGAATGGTCAGGCGCACGATCGGCGGCAGCGCGAAGATAATGGTGACCACCACGCCCGGCACGTTGCCGATGCCGAACAGCATGACGATCGGCACCAGGTAGACGAAGGCCGGGGTGGTCTGCATGGCGTCGAGCAGCGGTCTAATCACCTTGGCGGCATGCTTGCTGCGCGCCAGCCAGATGCCGAGCGGCAGGCCGATAAGAATGCAGAAGAACAGCGCGGTCAGCACCAGCGCCAGCGTGACCATCGCCTGCGACCAGGCGCCGATGGCGCCGATGGCAACCAGGGAGAGCAGCGTGGCGGCGCCCATGCCGAGGCCTGAGACCTGCCAGGCGAGCAGCGAGAACACCAGAATGGCGATCGGCGCCGGCATGCCCTGCAGAAGCTGCTGGAAGCCGCTCAGGATCATGTCGACCGGCACGCGGATGCCCTGGAACAGCGGGCGGAAGTGCAGCACCAGCCAATCGATGCCTTGCGTGACCCAGGCGTCGAACGGCACCCAGGCTTTGTGGAACGGATCGAGCAGGCTGAAGTGCTCCGGCTGCGCCGGGGCGCCGCTGAGCCAATCGGCGCCTGACGCGGCGGCGTCATGGGCGGCCGGCGCTGGCGCGCTGGACCAGGCGTCGCCGGCGTTGGCGGCGGCATCGTTTGTGGGTGCGGCGCCGGCATCGACCGGTGCGGTAGCCCAGGGATCTTGGGTTTGCGTGGTATCACTCATTGGCGGAGCCCTCCTTGTCCAACGCCTGCAGCAGCATGGCCTTGGAGATGATGCCGAGATAGTTATGTTCTTCGCACACCACCGGCACCGCGCACGGCGCCTGGGCGACCAGGGAGATCAGATCGCTGAGCGGCGTGTCGGCCGGCACGGCGGCGGGGTCCTCGAGCAGGGCATCGTCCAGCGTTTGATTGGCGGACAGCGCCTTTTTCAGCGACTCTATCGACACTACGCCGATAAATTTCTTCCCGCGTTCAACCACATAACCATAGTCCCGGTCCTCATCACGCAGCAGCTGCAGCGCCGAACGGGGGCCAAAACCGGGGGTTTTGCGGATCAGCGTTACCGGGCGCCGTTGGGCGATATCCTTGGCGCTGAACACATGGCTGATGTCCACGCCGCGGAAGAAGGTGCGCACATAGTCGTTGGCCGGGTTATTCAGGATCTCGTCCGGCGTACCGACCTGGATCACCTCACCGCCCTGCATGATGGCGATGCGATCGCCGATGCGCATCGCTTCGTCCAGATCGTGGGAAATAAACACGATGGTGCGTTGATGCTGGGCCTGTAATTTCACCAGCTCATCCTGCATTTCGGTACGAATTAACGGATCGAGCGCCGAGAAGGCTTCGTCCATCAATAATATATCCGGGTTATTGGCCAGGGCGCGGGCTAATCCCACGCGCTGGCGCATACCGCCGGATAATTCATCCGGATAAGACAGCGCATAATTCTCCAGCCCGACCTGGCGCAGGGCGTCCAGCGCTTTTTCCTGGCGCTCCTGCAGCGGTATGTCGGCTAATTCCATACCGAAGGCGGTATTATTCAGGACATTCATGTGCGGCATTAGCGCGAATGACTGAAATACCATGCTGATCTTATTTCGCCGCACGGTACGCAGCGCGGTGTCGGATATTTTGGCGATGTCCTCACCGTCGATCAGTACCTGACCGCGGGTGGGTTCTATCAGACGATTGAGAAGGCGTACCAGGGTGGACTTGCCGGAACCGGAGAGCCCCATGATGACAAATATCTCGCCTTCTTCAATGGCCAGAGTGGCGTCTTTTACGCCGAGCGATAAGCCGGTTTTTTCAAACAGCCGATCTTTTGTCAGACCTTTATCCAGCAGTTTGAATGCGCGTTCCGGGTGTTCGCCAAATATCTTATACAGGTTCTTTACTTCAAGTTTAATTGCCATGCAATTTGCTGTTTCCTCTGGTTTAATTAAAGCGATATGAGCTGTCCTTAGCAAAATAAAAGAGCTTTTTACCCTAACACAGTGAATATCTGAGACAACCCTGAATGTCGTTTAAATGGGATATTAGTGGTTTACATCAAGGTTTTAATTAGTTATGGTAATTTGGCCCGTGACTCAAAATTGACGGCCGTTATTCGCCATAATGGATTGGTTTTGGGGGAAATAACGTGGCGTGAAGCAATGAGATATTTCGCTTCTGCGTCTGCCGTTCGGATAATAAAAAACCCGACCAGAGGCCGGGCAAAAGTCATCAGTATTTCATCAGTTTTAACGACAGGTGCCGATATCGAGGGGGATATCGTCGGGCGCTATGTTATCGCCGTAATATGACAGCCAGATGGCAGCCTCAGGCCTTGCGATACAGCCGCCGCGGATGGCCGATATTGCCGTACAGCATCTCCACCCGCACGAACTGGGTGGCGACGCAATATTCCAGATAACGGCGGGCGGTGGTCTTGCTGATGCCGACCTGCTCCACCACGTCTTCCACCGCATGCGCCACCGCCGGCTGGGCGATAAACAGCGCCTGCACCAGCTCGAGGGTATTGGTTTCGATGCCTTTGGCGCTCGGCTCGCTGGAGAACTGCTTCGACTGCAGGTTGTACAGCGCATCGACGTTGTCCTGATCGATAATCTTGAAGGTGCGCTGGGTCTGCACAAACTGCATGAAGCGTTCGAGCGAATTGCGCAGCCGCTTGTAAGACACCGGCTTGATGATGTAGTCGAAGGCGCCGTTGCGGATCGCCTGGCTGCAGGTATGCATGTCGCTGGCGGCGGTGATGAAGATCACCGAGCAGGCGGGGTTCTTCACCGCCGGTTCTTCCATCAGCTCGATGCCCTGGCCGTCCGGCAGGAAGTTATCCAGCAGGATCAGCCGCGGCTGATGCGTATTGGCTTTGGCCCGCGCTTCGGCCAGCGTGGCGGCGTAAGCCACCACCCGCAGGTTGAAATTTTTCTCGATGAACTCCGCGTGCAGCGTCGCCAGTTGCGGCTCGTCTTCCACGATCAGAACGTCCAGTGCTTGGTGTGACATAATCGGGTGCTCAAAAAATCGGGTTATGGGTTTTATTTAGGGATAAATATAGAGAATATCGCGCCGTGCGGCTCGTTGTCCGACACTTCTATGCTGCCGTGCGCCTGCGCCACGTGGCTGGCGACCAGATGCAGGCCGATGCCGTGGTCGCTTTTATCCGCTTTGGTGGTGACGCCCTGTTCAAACAGCGTATCACGAATCTCCTCGGCGATGCCGGTGCCGCGATCCGCCACCTCGATCACCAGCTCGTCGCTGCCGTCGCTGATATAAAGCTCGATCGCTTCGTGCGGGGCTGGGTAGTGCAGCGTCGCCTCCACCGCATTATCCAGCAGGTTGCCGACGATCGACATCAGTTCGGTCTCATTCAGCGCCGCCGGGATCTGCCGCAGCTGGCAGGCCGGATCGAAGCGCAGCTCAATGCCTTTTTCTCTGGCGCTGGAGTATTTGCCCAGCAGCAGGCCGCACAGCGCCGCCGAACTGAAGCGCTGCGAGATGAAATCGAGGATCTCCTGCGCGCCCTCCGACTGGGCCTCCACGTAGCGGATAGCCTCATCGTAGCGCTGCATATGCAGCAGCCCGGCCAGCGTGGCGGTCCAGTTCAGCTGCTCGTGGCGCATGATACGCAGGTTGTCGGCATAGCGTTTCACCTGGCTGAGCTGGCTGCTCAGGGTATTGATATCGTTCTTGTCGCGGAAGCTGATCACCCAGCCTTGCAGTTCCTGCTCCTGCATGATGCGCACTCGGCTGGCGATCACCCGCACGTGGTTGAAGCGGCACACCTCGTCGTGCGTATCCTGGCCCAGCTGCGCGGCGGCGAAGAAGTTCGGCTGCGCCTGGATCACGTCGCCGAGCGGCCGGCCCAGCAAGCCGGCGGCGGGCTGGTGCAGATCCAGCAGCTCGCGCGCCGCATGGTTGATGGTGATGATCCGCAGCTGCGGATCGATGGCGATCACCCCTTCATAGATGGCTTCCAGCAGCGCTTTTTGCTGGCGCACCAGCAGCGCGATCTCTTTCGGCTCCAGCCAGAACATCTGGCGCTTGAGGTTTTTCGACAGCAGCCAGGAAAAGACGAACAGGGCGATCAGCAGCAGGACGATGGAGCCGATAATTTGCGTCAACGTCCTGGCATTTAAATTATCGATATGCGATTTCAAATAGCCGACGGAAACGATGCCGATCACGCGATTATTTTCATCCAGGATCGGCGCCTTGCTGCGCAATGAAACACCGATGCCGCCCTTGCGAATGGAAATAATGCTTTTTCCTTCCAGCACCTCTTTATTATCGCCGCCGATCATCGGCGTGCCCAGGCGGCCTTCGTATTCGGAATGATAAAGATGGCGGGCATGATTATCGCCGATGACAATATAGCTGGCGTCGCTGCTGGCGCGGATTTTTTTCATCAGCGCGGCGATCCGGGCGGCGTCGTTGTTTTCGACCGCGTCCACCAGCGAAGGGATGAGGGCGATTTCCCGTGCCTGCACCTGGGCGCGGGCGCCAAGATCGCGGTGCAGCTGCGCATCCAACTGGTAATAGGTATAGGCGCCGATGCAGGTCAGCAACAGGCAGGAGAAGGCCACCAGGCACAGAAACAGCTTGATTTGAAATGAGAGTTTGAGGCGCATGGCGGTGCTTCACCGTAAAGAGATCCTGAAACCTTACCCTATCACGAGAAGCGGGGTCTGTAATATTGCGCCCGATCAACTTGTGATCCCTCACACGGGATTAGAGTGAACCGGACGAGAATTGTTCGTCTGCGATAAAGTTGATAAGCTTTAAAATAAAAACGGTATTAACACCATTAAAACCACGCCGGTTTTTACATAATCTTAATTAACCCCATAGAAACCATAACCACCATTAAAAACCCTTTTTAACTTTGAACATAATCACAGCAGATAATCCGTGCGCTTCTCTATGATGGCTGAACAAACTAATAAGAGGCCAGATTATGAGCACAACAGATGATTCTTACCTCGTAGCCAAAGACAAGGCCGCCGATATTCCTCTGCGTGAGAAATGGTGGCGGATACTGGACAATTATAAAGTAGGGATTATTCCGTTACCGTTCTTTATTCTGGCCGGTGTATTGATTCTGCTCGACTGCCTGGAAGGCAAATTGCCGAGCGATATCGTGGTGATGGTGGCCACCCTGGCGTTCTTCGGTTTCGCCTGCGGCGAATTCGGCAAGCGCCTGCCGCTGATCGGCAAAATGGGCGCGGCGGCGATCTGCGCCACCTTCATTCCTTCCGCGCTGGTGCACTACGGTCTGCTGCCGGACGTGGTGGTGGAGTCGACCACCAAGTTCTACAAATCGACCAACATTCTTTATCTCTACATCTGCTGCATCATTGTCGGCAGCATCATGAGCATGAACCGCCAGGTGCTGATCCAGGGCTTCCTGCGCATCTTCATTCCGATGCTGTGCGGCGAGATCGTCGGCATGCTGGTGGGGATGGGCGTCGGCATGGCGCTGGGCCTGGAGCCGTTCCAGATCTTCTTCTTCCTGATCCTGCCGATCATGGCCGGCGGCGTGGGTGAAGGGGCGATCCCGCTGTCGATGGGCTACGCGGCGATCCTGCACATGGAGCAGGGCGTGGCGTTGGGGCGCATTCTGCCGATCGTGATGCTCGGCAGCCTGACCGCCATCGTCATCGCCGGCCTGCTCAACCAACTGGGCAAGCGTTATCCGCACCTGACCGGCGAAGGCAGCCTGATGCCGAGCAAGCAGGGCGACAGCGACATGAACGCGGTGGAAAAAATCAGCGGCAAGGTGGACGTCAGCACCATCGCCTGCGGCGCGCTGCTGGCCATCCTGCTGTATATGGTAGGCATGCTGCTGCACCGCCTGATCGGTCTGCCGGCGCCGGTGGGCATGCTGTTCGCCGCCGTGGCGGTGAAGCTGGCGCACGGGGTGTCGCCGCGCATTCAGGAAGGCTCGCAGGTGGTGTACAAATTCTTCCGCACCGCCGTGACTTATCCGATCCTGTTCGCGGTCGGCGTGGCCATCACGCCGTGGCAGGAGCTGGTGGACGCGTTCACCGTACAGAATCTGATCGTGATCGTCACAACCGTCAGCGCGCTGGTGGCGACCGGTTTCTTCGTCGGCAAGAAAATCGGCATGCACCCTATCGACGTGGCGATTGTCTCCTGCTGCCAAAGCGGGCAGGGCGGTACCGGCGACGTCGCGATCCTCACCGCCGGCAACCGCATGTCGCTGATGCCGTTCGCCCAGATCGCGACGCGTATCGGCGGCGCTATCAACGTCTCGCTGTCGCTGCTGGTGTTGGCCAAGTTCTTCGTATAACTCCTATAAATCCTTAGCGTTACTTTGCCTTTCCCCGCCCCCGCGGGGATTTTTTTTGCCCGCGCGCCGGCCGTACGCGCGGGCAGGGGTAATACCGGTTACGCTGCCTGTTTCATGGCGGCGTCGTACCAGGCGAAGTAGCGCTCTACGCCGCGGCGGCCGGATTCGATCAGCGCGCGTTTCTTCTCCTCGCTGATGCCGAACTCCAGCGTGCCGACGTCGAGCGTGTCGACATACACGGTGCGCTTCCAGTCGTCGCTGTCCAGGTGCACCTTGGTTTGGATGTCCAGCATCACGTTGGCCACCGCCAGGGTGAAATCAAACAGGTTGTTGACCGGCGTGCGCGGGCCGGCCTGCCCGGCGGCCTGGGCGATTTCGCCGGCGGAGTCCAGGCGAAGGCCCAGGGTGCGGGTGTTGATGCGCTGGCTGGAACTGTCGATATAAGGCGGCGTGGCGGAAAAGTCATAGTCGAACAGCCGCACCGGGTAGTTGTCGATCATGCCGCCGTCGATGCACAGATCGCCCAGGGTATTGTTCTTCGCCACGAAGGCGAACGGGAACGACATCGAAATGCGCAGGCCGTCCGCCACTTTCATGCGCGGCGTGGTGCGATGCGAATAGACCTCGCGCTGGCCGCTGTTGAGGTTGGCGCCGATAAAGTAAATCGACTTGAACCCTTTCGCCGCTTTCATCGCTTCGAACTGCTCGAAGGTAATATCCGGCTTGCCGGTATATTGCTTGATAATATCGCGCGACCATTGATAGAAATAATCGCCGGGCGCGATGCCGTATTGATTGAACAGGCGGTAGGCGTCCTGGAGCGTACCGAAAAAGCCGCCGTTATAATCGAGGAATTTTTTAAAATCCATCGCCGACAGAATTTTAGTGACGTCCGCCGAGCTGCAGCCCAGGCCGACCAGCAGCGCGGCGATGGTGCCCGCCGAGGCGCCGGAGGTTTGCTTGATCTGCGGCATGATGCCTTTGGCTTCCAGCAATTCCAGCGCGCCGCCATAGGCGATGCCTTTTACGCCGCCGCCTTCAAAGACCAGATTTTCGAATTGATAGTTCATGATATTTCCTCACTATTGGTTTAGGGAGTAAGAAAAATAACCAAGTGGCGAGCGAGAAAATATTGATTGGGGTTGTGTGGCTCGGCAAACAAAATCATTCATAATGAATATATTATTTATATATTTATCAAAGGCATTTATTAAACAGGCGCATTGGGCTTTTTGCGTCAATACTTAGCGCTGTTCAATTCTCGCAAGGAGTTATCATGTTCTGGAAACGTTGTCTGCTGGGCGCGGCGCTGGCCGTTATGTCATTACAGGCCGGGGCCGCCGCGCCGCAGGCCAAAACCCCGACGCCGGGATTTTATCGCATCATGCTGGGCAGCTTTGAAGTGACCGCGCTGTCCGACGGCATTATTCGTTTGCCGGCGGACAAGCTGTTGCTGAACACCACGCCGCAGCAGATCGCCGCCGGGTTGGCCGAGCGGCATCAAAGCCTGCCGGTGGTCACCTCGGTCAATGCCTATCTGATCAATACCGGCGATAAGCTGGTGATGATCGACAGCGGCGCCGGCCAACTGCTGGGCGACGGCCTGGGCAAGCTGGTGGATAACCTGCGTGCGGCGGGCTACCAGCCGGAGCAGGTGGATGAGATCTACCTGACCCACATGCACCCGGACCACCTCGGCGGCCTGACGCACGACGGCAAGGCGGTATTCCCCAATGCGGTGGTGCGCGCCGCCAGTCAGGACGCGGACTTCTGGCTAAGCGCGGATAAACTGAAACAGGCCAGCGCGGGCAGTAAAAGCAACTTCGAACGGGCTCAGGCGGTGATCAAGCCGTACCAGGCGCTGGGCCACTTTAAGCCGTTCAGCAGCGACGGTGAACTGTCGCCGGGCATTGCCGCCTTCGCCGCCCACGGTCATACGCCGGGGCACAGCGTGTATCAGGTGACCAGCCAGGGCAAGAAGCTGTTGCTGTTGGGGGATCTGATCCACGTGGCGGCGGTGCAGTTGCCGCATCCGAAGGTGGCTATCAGCTTTGACAGCGACGCCAAGGCGGCGGTCGCTCAGCGGCTGCGGATATTTGGCGACAGCGCGCGGCAGAGCGAACTGGTCGGCGGCGCACACCTGTCGTTCCCGGGGTTGGGGTATCTGAACCGCCAGGGCGACGGTTACACCTGGGTGCCGTTGAACTACGGCGCGCTGTAACGCACGCTCTTGTTATCGGTTCCGCTCGGCGAACACCCGGCTGAACCAGTCGAGAAACACGCGCACCCGCGGCGACAGCTGGCGGTTGCGCGGATAAAGCAGCGAGACCGGCATCGGAGGAGAAGGCCAATCCGGCAGCAGCGGCAACAGGCTGCCGTCGGCGAGATCGCCGCGCAGGTGATAGCGCGGCACCTGAATGATGCCCAACCCGGCGCGGGCGGCGGCGACCAGGCTCTCCGCCGCGCTGACCGATACCGTCGCCGGCAGCGTGATGGGCTGCGCTTGCCCCGTCACCGTGAACGCCAGCGGCATTAACGCGCCGGTCGCCGAAGAGCGAAAGCCCACCATGCGGTGATGGCGCAGATCGTCCAGGCTTTGCGGCGTGCCGAAGCGCTGCAGGTAGGCCGGGGCGGCACAGGTCACCTCTTCCAGCTCGCCCAGGCGGCGCGCCACCATGTCGCTGTCCCGCAGTGTGCCGACGCGCACCACGCAGTCGATGCCTTCCCGCAGCGCGTCTACCAGCCGATCGCCTTCGCTCATATAGAGCTCGATATCCGGGTATTGCGCCAAAAAATCCGGCAAATCGGGCAACAGAAAATGGCGCGCCAGCGTGCCGTGTACATCGATGCGCAGCAACCCGCGCGGTTTGGCGCCGGCGAATGCCATCTCCGCCTCTTCGATGTCCGCCAGAATGCTCAGGCAACGCTGATAGTAGGCTTCGCCGTCCAGCGTCGGGCTGACGTGGCGGGTAGTGCGTTGCAGCAGCCTGACCTGCAGCCGGGCTTCGAGCTGTTTGATGGCGTCGGTCACGGTGGAGCGCGGCAAGTTCAGATCCTGCGCCGCCTGGGTGAAGCTGCGTTGTTCTACCACGCGGGTGAACAGACGCATGGCGTCGATTCTGTCCATAATTGTTCGCTTATTTCGGATAGTGATGGCGAAGAATAGGGGATTGTTCGCTGTACCGAAAGGTGCATGATGACAGTACATTAACCCGATGAGGAGATATCCATGAATCACGCGGCTCAACGCGTCGCCATCGTCACCGGCGCATCGCGCGGCATCGGCGCCGCCATCGCCGAGCGTCTGGCCATCGACGGCTTTACCGTCATCATCAACTATTCAGGCAACCCGGCGCCGGCCGATGAGCTGGTGCGCAAGATAGAACAGCGCGGCGGCCGCGCGCTCGGCGCCAAAGCCGACGTCAGCGATGCGGCTGCGGTCACCCAGCTGTTCGACAGCGCCGAACAGGCGTTTGGCGGCGTCGACGTGCTGGTCAATAACGCCGGGGTGATCGCGTTGGCGCCGGTGGCGGACATGCGTGATGAAGACGTGGATCGCCTGCTCAACATCAACCTGAAAGGCAGCTTCAATGCGATGCGCGAGGCGGCGAAGCGCCTGCGCGACAACGGCCGCATCATCAACTTCTCCTCCAGCGTGGTGGGATTGCTGCAGCCGGGTTACGGCATGTATGCCGCCAGTAAGGCGGCGATCGAGGCGCTGACCAGCGTGCTGGCGAAAGAGCTGCGCGGCCGCAATATCACGGTGAACGCCGTCGCGCCGGGGCCGACCGCCACCGGTTTGTTCCTCGACGGTAAAACCCCGGAGCTTATCGAGCGGCTGGCGAAGATGGCGCCGCTGGAGCGCCTGGGCACGCCGGAAGATATCGCTGCGGCGGTGGCCTTCCTCGCCGGGGACGACGGCGGCTGGATCAACGGCCAAACCCTGCGCGCCAACGGTGGCATCATCTGATTGACGACGCGCCGCCGCAGGATCGGGTATCCTGTGGCGGTACACATCACATCAAGGGCAGCGTATGGCGGGCCACACTCAGCAATCCCATCCTGGCGTCAGATCGCCCTGCGTCAGCTTGTGCCGGATTGACGACGAAACCCAGCAGTGCCGGGGATGCCTGCGCACGCGGGCGGAGATCGCCGCCTGGCCGACCGCCAGCGACGCGGAGAAACGCGCCATCTGGCGGCGGCTTGAGCTGCGTGCGGACTTCAAGCAAAACACATAGTCGCGGGAGCACGACACGTCACACTCCCGCGAAAGCCTTTTCCTGATACGGCCAGCCAGTCCTCAGAAATCCCAGTCCTCATCCTCGGTGTTGACCGCCTTGCCGATGACGTAAGACGAACCGGAGCCGGAGAAGAAGTCGTGGTTTTCATCGGCGTTTGGCGACAATGCCGACAGGATCGCTGGGTTGACCTCCGCCATCGCCGGTGGGAACAGCGCTTCATACCCGAGGTTCATCAGCGCCTTGTTGGCGTTGTAGTGCAGGAAGGTTTTCACGTCTTCCGTCCAGCCGACGCCGTCGTACAGCTCCTCGGTGTAACGCACCTCGTTGTCGTACAAATCCTGCATCAGGTCGAAGGCAAAGTTTTTCACCTGCCGACGCCGCGCGGCGTCCACTTTCTCCAGCCCTTTCTGAAACTTATAGCCGATGTAGTAGCCGTGCACCGCCTCGTCGCGAATGATCAGGCGGATCAGATCGGCGGTGTTGGTCAGCTTGGCGCGGCTCGACCAGTACATCGGCAGGTAAAAGCCCGAATAGAACAGGAACGACTCGAGGAACACGCTGGCGACCTTTTTCAGCAGCGGATCGTCGCTGCGGTAGTGGGCCAGAATGATGCCGGCTTTCTTCTGCAGCGCGCGGTTTTCCTCGCTCCAGCGGTAGGCATCGTCCACGTCCGGCGTTTGGCACAGGGTGGAGAAGATTGAGCTGTACGAGCGGGCGTGTACCGCCTCCATAAAGCTGATGTTGGAGTACACCGCCTCTTCGTGCGGCGTCAGCGCATCGGCGATCAGGGCCGGCGCGCCGACGGTGTTCTGGATGGTGTCCAGCAGCGTCAGCCCGGTAAACACCCGAATGGTCAGCTGCTGCTCCTTCGGCGTCAGCGTGGCCCAGGAGGGGATATCGTTGGACAGCGGCACCTTCTCCGGCAGCCAGAAGTTGGAGGTCAGGCGGTTCCATACCTCCAGATCCTTGTCGTCTTCGATGATGTTCCAGTTGATGGCGCGCACCAGCGGCGCCGATGTTAGGGTTGTCATAAGTTGCCTCACAGCGAGCAGGACACGCAGCCCTGCACCTCGGTGCCTTCCAGCGCCATCTGGCGCAGGCGGATGTAGTAAATGGTCTTGATGCCTTTGCGCCAGGCGTAGATCTGCGCGCGGTTGATATCGCGGGTGGTGGCGGTATCGCGGAAGAACAACGTCAGCGACAGCCCCTGATCGACGTGCTGCGTGGCGGCGGCGTAGGTATCGATGATCTTTTCCGGGCCAATCTCGTAGGCATCCTGGTAATACGCCAAGTTGTCGTTGGTCATATAGGGCGCCGGGTAGTAAACGCGGCCGATCTTGCCTTCCTTGCGGATCTCGATGCGCGAGACGATCGGGTGGATGCTGGAGGTGGCGTTGTTGATGTACGAGATAGAACCGGTCGGCGGCACCGCCTGCAGGTTCTGATTGTACAGCCCGTGCAGCATCACCGACTGGCGCAGTGCGCGCCAGTCGTCGCGGCCAGGAATGGCGATACCGGCGGCGGCGAACAGCTCGCGCACCCGCTCGGTCTGCGGCAGCCAGTCGCGTTCGGTGTACTTGTCGAAGTACTCGCCGCTGGCATAGCGGGAGTGCTCAAAACCGTCGAAGGCGCCGCCGCGCTCGATCGCCAGCCGGTTCGAGGCGCGAATGGCGTGATAGGCCACGGTATAGAAATAGAGATTGGTGAAGTCGATGCCTTCTTCCGAGCCGTAGAAGATGCGCTCGCGCGCCAGGTAACCGTGCAGGTTCATCTGGCCCAGACCGATGGCGCGGGCGCTGCGGTTGCCTTCGGCGATCGACGGCACCGAGCGGATATCGCTCATGTCGGCCACCGCGGTCAGCGCGCGGATCGCGGTCTCGATCGCCTTGCCAAAGTCCGGCGCGTCCATGGTTTTGGCGATGTTCAGCGAGCCGAGGTTGCAGGAGATGTCCTTGCCGATGCGATCGTAGCTCAGATCTTCGTGATACGTACTGGCGCGGTTGACCTGCAGGATCTCCGAACACAGGTTGCTCATGTTGATGCGCCCGGCGATCGGATTTTCCCGGTTTACGGTGTCCTCGAACATCACATACGGGTAGCCGGATTCGAACTGGATCTCCGCCAGCACCTGGAAGAACTCGCGCGCGTTGATGCGTGACTTGCGGATGCGCTTGTCGTCCACCATCTCGCGGTACTTCTCGCTGACGGCAATCTCCGAAAACGGCACGCCGTACACCCGTTCGACGTCGTAGGGCGAAAACAGGTACATCTCTTCGTTGTTCTTCGCCAGCTCGAAGGTAATATCCGGGATCACCACCCCCAGCGACAGCGTTTTGATGCGGATCTTCTCGTCGGCGTTTTCCCGTTTGGTGTCGAGGAAACGCAGAATGTCCGGGTGGTGGGCGTTGAGATACACCGCGCCGGCCCCCTGGCGCGCGCCGAGCTGGTTGGCGTAGGAGAAGGCGTCTTCGAGCATTTTCATGATCGGAATGACGCCGGAGGACTGGTTCTCGATGCGCTTGATTGGCGCGCCCACCTCGCGAATATTGCTCAGCAGGAAGGCCACGCCGCCGCCGCGTTTCGACAGCTGCAGCGCGGAGTTCACCGCCCGCCCGATCGATTCCATATTGTCTTCGATACGCAGCAGGAAGCAGGAGACCAGCTCGCCGCGCTGGCGTTTGCCGCAGTTGAGGAAGGTTGGGGTGGCCGGCTGGAAGCGGCCGGAAATCATCTCCTCCACCAGATCCTGCGCCAGCCCGGTGTCGCCCGCCGCCAGCGTCAGCGCCACCATGCATACCCGATCTTCGTAGCGCTCCAGATAGCGTTTGCCATCGAAGGTTTTGAGCGTATAGCTGGTGTAATACTTAAAGGCGCCGAGGAAGGTCTCGAAGCGGAATTTTTTGGCGTAGGCCTGCTGGAACAGCTGCTTGATAAATGGGAATTCGTACTGCGCCAGCACCTGCGGCTCGTAGTAGCCTTCCTCCACCAGATAGTGCAGCTTTTCCTCCAGGTTATGGAAGAACACGGTGTTTTGGTTGACGTGCTGCAGGAAGTAGTGCCGCGCCGCCAGCCGATCTTTATCGAACTGGATCCGGCCTTCCGCATCGTAAAGATTGAGCATCGCGTTGAGCGAATGGTAATCCAGCGCGCCCGTCTCGGGCCTGGTCAGTTCTGTCGTTGCCAAAATGCGGTTACTCCCTGTCGAACGTTTTCAACGTCTTGCGCGGTGCCGAGCAGCTCGAAGCGGTACAAAAAAGGCACCTGGCATTTTTTGGCGATGATGTCGCCGGCGATGCCGTACGCTGCGCCGAAGTTGGTGTTCCCGGCGGCGATGACGCCGCGCAGGTATGAACGGTTTTGCGGAACGTTGAGAAAGCGGATGACCTGGATCGGCACCGCGCCGACGGCGCTGCCGCCGCCATAGCTGGGCACGATCAAGATATAGGGTTGTTCCATCAGCAATTTGCTGCGGGCTCCGGCGATCGGAATGCGGATCGCCGGCAGGCCCAGTTTCTCAACGAACCGATGGGTGTTCTCCGAGCTGCTGGAGAAATAGACCAGCGGATTCATCGGCGGGCCTCAGCAGGTGAGCGCCAGCGCGCCGATCTTGTCCGGCCGGAACCCGGACCAGTGATCGTCACCGGCGATAATCACCGGAACTTGCTGATAACCTAAGGATTTAACGTGGTTCATCGCCTGCTGATCCTGGGTGAGATCGATCACCTGATAATCAATCCCCTGTTTATCAAATGCGCGATAGGTGGCGTTGCACTGGACACAGTCCGGCTTACTGTAAATAATAATGCTCATGATTCGCATTTACCTTTAGGCTGAAGGAAAGGCGGACAAGTCAGATAACGGAGCATCGTTCCTGGCGTTTCTGACGGCGTTATCAACCGAACGACACTCCCTGCGGCTGACCCATAAAATACTATATGTTGATATTTGTTTTATCAACCACGCTATATATGGTGTTTTGTCGGGTTGGAGGCGCAGGCCGCGCCGGGGCTGGAAAAGGCGAGGGAAAAAATTTTTGCGGGTGAGAAATTCCCCCTCTCAGTGAAGAGGGGGAATCGAGCGCATTACTGACGCATGCTGACGGCCAGCCGGTTGAAGGCGTTCATGATGCTGATGGCGAAGGTCAGATCGGCGATCTCGGTATCGCTGAAGTGCACTTTCAGCGCCTCGAAAGCGCTGTCCGGTGCGCCGGTGGCGGCGATCAGCGTCACCGACTCGGCCCATTCCAGCGCGGCGCGTTCGCGCTCGCTGAACTCATGGCTGACGCGCCAGCCCGCCAGCGTATCCAGCTTGGCATGGCTGAAGCCGCTTTCGCGCAGCGCTTTGCCGTGCATATCCAGGCAGTAGGCGCAGCCGTTGATCTGCGAAACGCGCATAAACATCAACTCGATGGTCGCCTTGTCCAGGGCACCTTTCTCCAGCGCCATCAGCGCGCTTACCATATTTTTGTACGGGGCGGGCGCCAGCTCGGCATAGTTCAAACGTTGCTTAATCATGGTCAACCTCAATCGGTAGTAACGAAATCATGACGCTACTTTAGCGGCCTTATGGTCTATGCTATAGGGCCATAAAATGATTATTTAACCGGGCCATGATGCCATCTTTCCTGACCTCGCTGCGGCTGGACAACCGGCTGGCGGAACCGCTGTACCGGCAGATTTACCTGCGGATTAAAGACGCCATCGCCCAGGGCAGCCTGGCGGCGGGCAGCCGATTACCCTCAGTGCGCGGGTTGGCGAGCGATCTGGGCGTGGCGCGCGCCACGGTGGAAAGCGCCTACGCGCAACTTATTGCCGAAGGTTTCTTGCAGAGCCGCGGGCAGGCGGGCACCTATGTCTCGCCGCAGCTGCCGCACGTGCCGCCGGGCGGGGTATCCGCTGCGCCGCCGCTGGCGGCGATGGCGCCCGATCCGCTGCAGCCGCAGGGCATGCTGCAGCCTTTCCAACTGGGCGTGCCGGCGCTGGACGCGTTTCCCCGGGCGTTATGGCAGCGCATTGTCGCCCGCCAGCTGCGCGGTTCCACGGTGGCTTCCCTGGCGCTGCCGCCGGCCGGCGGCCTGCCTGAGCTGCGTGAGGCGATCGCCCATTATCTGCATTTGTCGCGCGGCATCAGCTGCCGGCCGGAGCAGGTTTTCCTCTGCGCCGGTTATCCGGCGCTGTTGGACTGGGTGGTGGAGACGCTGTTGCACGCCGGCGACGCGGTATGGATCGAAGATCCCGGCTATCCGGTCACGCGCCCGCTGCTGCGGGCCGCCGGCGTCAGGCCGATCGCCGTGCCGGTGGATGAACAAGGCATGGACGTGGCCGCCGGTATGCTGACGGCGCCTGAGGCGCGGCTGGCGGTGGTGACGCCAACCCATCAAAGCCCGCTCGGCGTCACGCTCAGCCTGGCGCGGCGCATGGCGCTGCTCGACTGGGCGCAGCAGCGCAGGGCCTGGATCCTGGAAGATGACTACGACAGCGAGTTTCGCTATCACGGGCGGCCATTGCCGCCGCTGAAAAGCCTCGATGTTCAGGGGCGGGTGCTGTACGCCGGCACCTTCAGCAAAACGCTGTTCCCGGCGCTGCGCATGGCTTACCTGGTGGTGCCCGCCGGCCTGACGGAGGCCTTTGCGCGCAGCAGCCGGCTACGTGGCTGCGGCTGCCCGCCGCTGCTGCAGGCCGGCGTGGCGAATTTTATCCGGCAAGGGCATTTCTACCGCCACCTGAAACGCATGCGGCCGCTGTACCGCCAGCGGCGTGAGTGGCTGACGCAGGCGCTGGAACGGCAGCTGGGGACGTGGCTGACGGCGGTGCCGCAACAGGGCGGCATTCAGCTGTTGGCCCGGTTGCGTGACGGGGTGGCGGATACGCCGTTGGCGGCGCAAGCCTGGCAACAGGGGCTGGCGGCGCAGGCGTTGTCGGACTGGCGAATCGACCATCCGGCGGGGCAGGGGTTACTGCTGGGGTTCGCCAATTTCACTCGGCAAGAGGAGACGGAGCGGGCGGTGCAGGGGCTGGCGCAGCTGTTCAAACGCCTCAATTAAACGGCCCGCGATTTCCGCGGGCCAGACGCACATCTGTTTTATCTTTATGACTGCAGGGGTGTTAACGCCGGGCCAGCAGCACGCCGAGCACGATGCCGACGGCGGCACCGATCCCTACGCCCTGCCAAGGTTTGTCACGCACATAGCTGTCGGCTTGATCGACCGCGTCGCGCGCATGCTGTGTCAGACTGGTGGAGCCATTGAACCGCGCCCGGGCGTCGCGCAGCACGCCTTTCGCCTTACTGTGCAGCTCTTTCAGTTCCTCTTTGGTCTTGTCACCGGACTCGCGCAACACTTCATCCAGCGTATCGGCCAACAGAGTGACGTCCTGATCGATATCGCGTTCTGTTCTTTCCGCTTTCTTAAACATTCAGCTCTCCATTTCGACACATGTCTTTTAAGTGTAGACCATGCCGAGATTTGTGTGGCCGATCACGCAAAAAAACGACGATTTACCGGCGTTAGCAGCCGGCGGCGATAAAATCGCCGTTGGCGCTGACCGGGATCACCGAATTGAACAACACCAGCGCGAACAGGATCAGGATCACGCCGCCGAACATCACGGCGATGCGCGACGCCTGTGCCAGATAGTAGCCCGTCAGGCCGGGTTGATGGGCCAGAAAACGCTCGCGCGCGTGGTGCACCAGCGTGGCGAGGATCATGATCGACAGCCCGGTGCCCAGCGCCATGCTCATGGCGGAGATCACCCCCCAGGTGAACATGCCGATGGCGTTGGCGAACACCAGAATCAGGATGGCGCCGCTGCACGGACGAATACCGATGGAGACGATCAGCCACAGCGCGTTACGCCAGCCGCCGGTCAGTTCGGCCGCGCCGGGCTGATGCCGGTGGCCGCACTCGCACGCCGCGCTATGCGCGTGGTCCGCCGGGTGCAGCGCCTGAATGTCCGGCGCGCGGCGCCGACGCCAGCGCCAGCCGCTGGCGCGCAGGATCACCATCAGGCCGAAGGCGGCGATGAAGACCGCGCTGCCTTTTTCCACCCAATAACGGCTGAGGCTGAGATCGCCCATCGACAGGTTGAGCGCCACCGCCAGCACCACCACGAACACAATGGCGACCACGCCTTGCATCAGGCTGCCCAGCAGGGTGATCGCCCGGCTGGCGTTCAGCCGTTCGCGGTGGGTGGCCAGATAAGTGGTGATGACGAACTTGCCGTGGCCGGGGCCGATGGAGTGCAGGAAGCCGTAAGCGAAACTGGCCAGCGTCAGCATCAGCCCGCCGCTGTATTGCTGGTTACGCTGCTGCAGCAGATAGAGCACCAGATAGCGGTGCATGTAAATCTGGAAGTTGATGCAATACTGCACAAACTCGGCCCAGTGCCGCACGAACAGGTAGAGCAGCGTCAGCAGCAGCAGACCGGCGAGGGCCAGACCGGCGTAGCGGCCCGGCGCGTGTTTCAGCGAGACGGTTTTCATAGCGTGAGCGAGCCTGTACCGAGGGGCGTCTTCCTTCAGCATATACCCGCCGATGCGGTTCACAAGCGCCGTTCACAAACGTTGTACATTTGGTTACTCGGCGAAACCAATCACTCACGGAAACGGCAGTTTGATTCCACTAGTATCTGTTTCAACGGCTCCACCGGAGCTTACCGAAACAACACTCTGAGGATTTAAAGATGAAAAAAGTATTAGCGCTGATCGTTGCTGCCACTATGGGTCTGTCTTCTGTTGCTTTCGCTGCTGATACTGCAGCTACTGCTCCGGCTACCACCACCGCGCCAGCTGCGACCACCACTACCGCTGCGCCAGCGGCTGCTGCTGAAAAAGCGCCAGCTAAAGCAACGCACCACAAGAAAGCTAAGCACCACAAAAAAGCGCCAGCCCAGAAAGCTCAGGCCGCTAAAAAGCACCACAAAAAAGCGCCAGCTCAGAAAGCCCAGGCTGCTAAAAAACACCACAAAAAAGCGCCAGTGCAGAAAGCTCAGGCCGCTAAAAAACACCACAAAAAAGCCGGTAAAAAAGCTTAATTAAGTGATGTTTGCGGAACCGAAAGGTTCCGCACTCTCCAGCCCGTACTCCAGACACCCGGTTCTTCCGGGTGTCTTCTTTTGAGGCGACGAACGATGATCAATCGCTATCTGTTTGAAGTCATTTTCAGTGCGGTAACCCTGTGCGGGGTGATCGTCGGTTGGGAACTGTTTTTGGCCGGCAGCTTTTTGTAATTATTGCGCCGCGGCGGTTTCGTGCAAATGCCGCCAACTGAGTAAGTTGGGCTGACGTTCAAAGACCACCGTGGAATAGCGCAGCGTAGCGCTTTGTCCCGGCAGGCTCTGTTTTTCCCGGTAGCTGACTACCGCGCCCGTCGGCCATTCGGCCACCAGCTTCATCTCTTCTATCTCGATTTCCAATCCCGGTTTGGCGGCGCGATGCGCGCGGAAAAAGGCGCACAGCGCGGCAAAATCCAGCGGAGCGCCGCTCAGCGCGATCATGCTGAAATCCGGCGTAAAGCGCGCCAGCAGCGCCTGTTCTTCTCCAGCTCCTTTGCCCAGCCAGCGTTCAATGGCGATGTGGGCGTCGATCACTTCGGTAAAATACGGGTTCATAAAGCATCCTGTTGAGCGTTGAGTTGGCGCACGATGGCGCGGTTGGCGAGGCGCAGGCACAGCAGCAGCGGGATAAATACGCTGGCGCCCGCCAGAATGAAGCAGGTGCGGTAGGCCGCCGCGGGCGGTAGCCCGGTCAGCAGCAAATTCAGCAGCAGGCTGAGCAGCGCCACGCCGAGGCAAAAACTGAGCTGGCGGTTGATGTTCCACAGCGCGCTGGCATCCGCTAACTGAGCGTCGGGGATCTGCAGGAACGCGCTACTCTGCGCGGTGCTGCTGCACAGGCTGCCGCCAAACCCCATCAGGGCGAAGGCGGCGATCTGCAATGCGTGCTGGCCGGCCAGATCGATCTGCGCCAGCGTCAGCATGCCGGCGCCTTGCAACAGGCAGCCGGCGATCAGCAGCGGCCGTGGGCCGAGGCGATTAAAGGTTTTGCCGGTCAGCGTGATGGCCAGGAACGACGCCAGCGCCCAGGGCAGCATCAGGCCGCCGACCTGGGCGGCGGGCATCCCCAGCTGGTTTTGCAGATACAGCATCGCCACCAGGCTGACGCCGATGAACAGGCCGGGAATGCACAAATAAACCGCCATGGCGTTGCGTAGCAGCGGATCGGCGACCAGCCGCAGGTTCAGCAGCGGCTGCGGGGTGCGCAGGCTATGGCGCAGATAATAGGCTAGCACCAGCAGGCCGGCGGCCAGCAGCGCCGCGCCGGAAGCCTGATGACCGGCCTCGCTCAGCCGGGTCAGGCCGAGCAGCAGCAGCGTCAACGCCGCGCAGGCGCTCAGCAGTCCTTTGCCGTCGAGCGGTTTACGCACCGCCGCCGACGTTTCCGCGCGCAGCCACAGCGCCGCCAGGGCCAGGGCCACGGCCGCCAGCGGCAGGTTGGCGAAAAACACCCAGCGCCAGTCCAGCCGATCGACGAGCCAGCCGCCCAGCGCCGGTGACAGCGCCGGGGCCAGCAGCCCCACCAGCATGATGGCCGCAGACAGCCCGGCGCGTTCATGGCTGCGGTACAGCTGGTAGGTCAGCGTTTGACCGATGGGGATCAGCAAGCCGCCGCCCATGCCTTGCAGGGTGCGCCAGCCGATCAGCGCACCGATGCTGTCGGCGTTGCCCGCGCCGAGGGTAGCCAGCATGAACAGCGCCAGCGACAGAAGGAACACCCGCCGCCCGCCGATGCGCTGCGCCAGCCAGGCGCTGAGCGGGATCACCAGCGTCAGGCCGAGAATATAGCCGTTGCTGACCCACGCCAGTTGGCTGACCGACGCCCGCATCGCCTGGCCGATGGCGGGGTAGGCGACGTTGGCGATAAACATATTGATCAGATCGACGAAAAAGCCGAGCAGATAGACGATTGCCACTTTGCTGCGATAAGACATGGTGCCTCCGGTTGAAGGCGAGCAGTGTATCGGGGGAAAAAGTGCGGATAAATCGGCGGCGGGCGATTACACTGTCAAAATGATTTTGACAATAAGGGCGGTGAAATGCTGAATTTGCAGCGTCTGGCGACCTTCGCGGCGGTGGTGGAAGCGGGTAGCTTTACCGCTGCTGCGGCGGCGCTGGGGCAAACCAAGGCGGTGGTGAGCTTTAACGTCAAGCAGCTGGAGAACGAGCTGGGGGTGTCACTGCTGGCGCGCAGCACCCGACGGCTGTCGCTGACCGATGCCGGCGAACGCTTCTACCAGCGCAGCCTGCAGCTGCTGCAGGAGGCGGAAAACGTGCTGGACGACGTGCGTCGCGATCATCACGGGCTGAGCGGCGTGCTGCGTATCACCAGTACGCCGGAGTACGGCGCGCAGGTGGTGGTGCCGGCGCTGGCGGCATTTTCGCGACAGCATCCACGGTTGCGCATCCAGCATGTCTCTTCTTCTTATCACGCCGATCTGATCTCTGAGCGCTTCGACGTGGCGATCCGCCTGGGCCAGTTGGCGGATTCCAGCCACCGCGCGGCGCTGATCGACAGCTTCGCCATTTTTCCGGTGGCGGCGCCGGGTTATCTGGCCGACCGGCCGATTCATTCGCTGACGGATCTGGCGCAGGCGCAGTGGATCGCCCACAGCCGGCTCAGTTCACCGCTCAGCTGGCAGGTGGCCACGCCGCAGCGCGAAGCGGTGCTGTTCAAGGTCGCGGACGCTGCCACGCTCACCGGTGACAGCGCCGCAGCATTGCTGGCGTTCGCCCTGCATGGCGCCGGGGTGGCGCTGCTGCCGGCGTGGCTGGCGCAGCCCGACATCGACGCCGGCCGGCTGCAGCGGTTGCTGCCGGATCACCGTTTCCCCGAGCAGAGCATCTATGCGCTCTACCCGAACACCCGCCATGTGCCGGAGAAGGTACGAGCCTTTATCGATTTTCTGCGTGCGCGGGTAGCCAGGGGCGAATGAACGGCAATATGGCCGCCACCGTTTGCTGATGTACCCATTCCCGTTGGGCAGGCGTGGTTGCGCACAGGACTTCCGCGTCTTTTTCTTCGGACGCCAAAATGTGGCGGCCGTTGGGTTGGCACATGGGCAAGAAATCGAAATGATTGCCGTGGGTTAATCGCTGTGCGCGGATAGGCTGTTCACCGCCGTCAGCTGCCAGCGACGCGCCACCCAAACGCGTGCCTTTCTCGTCTGGCAGATAGTCTTTCGGTTCAATAATCAATAATGGGGCGTTTAGGTGGCGCAGACTCTCCGGCTGCAGATAGGGCACCATGCCGGGATCGAGGGCGACGGCAAAGCGGATGCGCGGGTCGGTATAATCGGCATCGAACCGATCGGCGGCGACCTGCGTCAGGTCAACCCTGGCCTGGGTATAGAACCGGCAGTTGGGTGACTGCGGCCGTTGCCGGCAACCGGCGATGAAATCTGCCAGCCTGACTCTGCCGCCGATGGCCGCGATGGCGCTGTAACCGCCCTTGGAGTGGCCGACAACGCCGATGGCATCGGGGTTAACGAGCGCAGCCCAGCGAGGAGAGGCGCGGATAGCGTCAATCAGCGTGGAGATATCTTCGGTTTGCCGCCAAAGATTGACGGACTGCGCCGGGATAGAGTCGCCGGTGGTGCTGCCGGGTGCGTTGGCGGCGATCACCACCACGCCATGGCGAACCAGCGCTGCCGCCAGCCAGGCCTGGCTGGCATGGTTCCCTCCGCTGCCGTGACTGAACACTACCAACGGAAAGGTGCCCTTGGCCGGTGGTGCGTCAACTTGGCCGGCAATACCGGTGAATACCGGATTGGCTCCGACACTTTGTCGTGGGCCTTCGGCATCCGTGGGATAATAAATACGGCTGGCGAGCGTGCGTGAACCCCGGGAGAACGCTTCATCATGTATGGCGATCTGATAAGGCGATGCGCTGGCCGTCGTGCACAGCAGCAGCCACAGAGACAGTAATTTTTTCATCCTCACATCCTCATTACGACAAAAGCGCAAAGGTGACATCGGCGGTGCCTCTCGGCGACCTCGATCGCGATCAAGGTCGTTAAATTATTGTTTTAATAGACTTCACACCCTACACTTTTCCGCTTCGTCTCTTTGGATAAGGCGTAATGCATGCCGCTCATTCCCGTTACCTTTTTGTTCAGCCTGCTGTGCTGCGGGCTGTTGCTTCGCCTTGGCCGGCCCAGCGCCCGGCGTTGGGTTTTTCAGCTGTTGCTGCTGCTGTGCGCATGGCAAAGCCTGCTGGTGGGGTTGCGTTACGGTTACGACTTAACGCAGTTCAACCGATTGCAGCCTATTGGCGCCGTCATGATCCCGGTGCTGGTCTGGCTGACTTTCCGGATGAGCACACAGGGGCGATTGCGGCTGGCTGATGTTTGGCATCTGACGCCCTTGTGTCTGACGTTGTTGGCCAGTCGGTATGCGCCAGTTTGGTTGGATGCGTTGATTATTGTCGCCGATGCGGGTTACGGCGTGGCCTTGTGGTATGCACTGCGTGGCGGTGAGAATAGTTTGAAGCAGGTGGCGTTGGCGGAAAGCTGGCTCTGCTGCCGGCTGTGGCGTGGGTTAGCCATTTTATTGTTCACCGTCGCGATAGCGGAGCTGATCATTACCCTCGATTTTGCCTGGTTTGGCGGGCGACATGCTGGCCTGTTGGTGACGGTCGACACTTTCCTGCTTACGTTGGGCGTGTACCTGGTCTTGTCCCGCACCCGGCCGGCGGAGCAACCGGTCGAGGAAACGCCGGAGCCTGTTAAAGCCGGCGTGGTGAACGATGACCTGATCCACCACTGGTTTGTTCAGGTGCAACAGCGATTGCTGAAAGACGATCTTTATTTGCAACCGGAGCTGAATTTGGCGCTGTTGGCGCGCAAAAGCGGATTACCGGCACGCCGGGTGTCGCAGGCCATCAATCAGTATGCCGGGATGAATGTCTCGCAATACGTGAACCAATTGCGTATCCGTGAGGCGGCGCGAAGGCTGCTTGTCGGCGACCGCCCGATAACCGAAATCATGCATGAGTCGGGATTTACCACCAAATCGAATTTTAATCGCGAATTCTTGCGCGTATACGGTGCCAACCCCAGCGAATGGCGCAGGCAGCAAACGCTTAGTTAAATAATAATTCGTTATAACTCTCTCATTTATCATCAGATCCCATCGGGGTATGCTGGCAATCTCTGTCTACCCCGTCCGATGCGAGCCACCTTCGATGACCGCAGAAAATAACCTCCAGCTGAACCGACGCATTCTGTCCGTGGTGATGTTCACCTTCGTTTGCTACCTGACCATCGGCCTGCCGCTGGCGGTGCTGCCGGGATTTGTGCATGAGCATCTGGGCTACAACTCGGTGCTGGCGGGCCTTATCATCAGCGCGCAGTACTTCGCCACGCTGTTCAGCCGCCCGCACGCTGGGCGCTATGCCGATCAGCTGGGGCCGAAGAAGGTGGTGCTGTTCGGCCTGGCGTGCTGCGGCACCAGCGGCCTGTTTTACGCGCTAGCATTCGGCGTTGACGGTTACCCGTGGCTCAGCCTGCTGTTGCTGTGCGTGGGGCGGGTGTTTCTCGGCGTCGGCGAAAGCTTCGCCAGCACCGGTTCCACGCTGTGGGGTATCGGCCGGGTCGGAGCGATGCATACCGCGCGGGTGATTTCCTGGAACGGCGTTGCCACTTACGGGGCGATGGCGGCCGGGGCGCCGCTCGGCGTGTACCTGAATCAACAGTGGGGATTGGCCGGGGTGGCGGCGCTGATCGTGCTGGCGGTCGCGGTGGCGCTGCTGTTGGCGAGCGGCAAGCCGGACGTCTCGATCGCCGCCGGGCAGCGCATCGCCTTTCGCGCGGTGTTCGGTCGCATTTGGGCCTATGGTCTCGGGCTGGCGATGGGCACCGTCGGCTTCGGCGTGATCGCCACGTTCATCACGCTTTACTATGCCGACAAAGGTTGGAGCGGCGCGGCGTTTTCGCTGACGCTGTTCAGCTGCGCCTTCGTCGGCATCCGCCTGATCTTCAGCAACGTCATCAACCGCCACGGCGGTCTGAAGGTGACGCTGGCGTCGTTTCTGGTCGAGATCGTCGGGCTGCTGTTGATCTGGCAGGCCGGCGAGCCCTGGATGGTGCAAACCGGCGCGTTGCTGGCCGGCGCCGGTTTTTCGCTGGTGTTCCCGGCGCTGGGCGTTGAGGCGGTGAAACAGGTGCCGCCGCAGAATCAGGGCACGGCGCTCGGCACCTATTCGGCGTTCCTCGACCTGACGCTGGGCATCACCGGACCGCTGGCTGGATTGTTAATCGGGCAGGCAGGCGTGCCGTCGATCTATCTGGCGGCGGCCCTGCTGGTGGCGCTCGGGGTGTTGCTCACCCTGCGCCTGCTGCAGCGCAGCCGGAGCTGATTCAGGAATAGTCTGAAACCCGGATTCCTCCCCAGAAAATCATTGTTTCGGTGAATGATTACGGTAAGGTCGCTCAGCGGTCCAGAATGAGAGGAGGAATCGATGTATTTACGGCCGGATGAAGTGGCTAAAGTGTTGGAGAATACCGGCTTTGAGCGTGATTATGTCACCGATCAGGCCTATGGCTACCGCAAGGGTGCACACTACGTGTATGTGAATCGCGAAGCGCGGATGGGCAGAACCGCGTTGGTGATCCACCCGGCGTTGAAAGAGAGAAGCGTGCATTTCGCCACGCCAACCTCCCCGGTGCGCACCAGCGAGCAGTATCTGGAATTTCCCCTGGATTTAAGCGGCGACGCCCCGAACCTGCGTTACGGCATCGCACATGGCTTCAGCTCGCGCGAAGCGCTGTCGCGCTATCTCTTCAGCATGTTCCTGTAATCGGTCCCCCGCCTTGGGGGACGCGATCAGCCGTGGGCCAACGCTTCGCGGTTGAAATGCTCGTTGTAGGCGCGACGGAACTGCGCCAGTTCAAACGCATCGATATCCAGCTCGGCGAAGTAAAACAGCGCCGCTTCGGTGTGCTCGGCGTGCAGCTCCGGCGACAGCCCGGCGCGCAGCAGCACGTCGCGCCACAGGGCAATCTGTTCGTCGTCCGCCTGTTTGATGAACGTCAGGTAGATGAACAGCAGATAAGCCGCCTGGTGCATCTCTTCGGTGTAGCCGTTGTTCAGCATGCGAATAAAGGTCTGGCTTTGGCGGCCGCCCATTTCCTGGATCATCGATTCGATCAGCATCGGTTTGACCCTCAGCAGATGGGCCAGCGAATCGATGGCTTTGCGGGTGTCGGACGTCAGGACGCGGTAACCGATAATAAATACGACGATCAGGGCGGCGAGGATGATCCAGGTCATTTAGGCTTTATTACACTCTCAATACGCCAGAAGAGGGGCGGGAGGCGCTGTGCGACAGCGCCCGCTATCAATGCTGTTCGCCGCTGAAATTACCGACCGCGCTCTGTTGGCGCAGGTGGTGATTGAAGGTGGCCGCGTCTTTGGCCAGCGCGTCCAGATGAGCGCCGAGCATTTTGATCTGCTTCACCAGCGCATGCTGTTCCGGTACCGAGCTGGCGGTGCTCAGCTTGCGCGCCAGTTGTTCATTCTGCGCCCGCAGCGCGGCTTCGCGCTGTTTGGCTTCTTCCAGCAGTTGCTGCAGCGCCTGGTAGCTCTGCTGCCATTCGCGGTGTTGCCGTTCGAAGCTGCTCTGCAACTCATTCATCGCATTTTGAAACTGGATTTCCAGCTCGCGCATTGTCATGGGCTCGATCCTTTGCGGCACTCAATGATGGCTTAGCAGTATAGCGAAAACTGTTCGCAAGCTCACCCGTTGACGACAAATGAGACAAATGCTGCTGACAATTCCCGGCTTGCAACCGCGCCAAGGCGTCTTACAATCGACCCCATTCCCGGCCGTAAAGGCTGCCGTTCAAGAGAGGTGGAACATGAGCGAGCAGGAAAAAGACTTTTTTGAACAGGCGATGGCGGACGTGGTGCCGCTGGCGAGCGGACGGCAGACGCTGTACCTCAAGCCGCAGGAGGCGGTGGACAAAAGCGCGCGGCGCGAAGCGCATCGGCTGATGCAGGAAAACTTCCTCAGCACCGATTTTCTCGAGGTGATCCCCTGCGAACAGCCGCTGGAGTTCAAAGGGGAAGGCATTCAGCAGGGCGTGCTGGACAAGCTGCGCAACGGGCGTTATCCGCCGCAGGCGTCGCTGAACCTGCTGCGTCAGTCGGTCGAAGCCAGCCGGCAGGCGCTGTTTCGCTTCATCGTGCAGGCGGAGGCGCAAAACCTGCGTTCGCTGCTGATCGTGCACGGTCGCGGGCGGCAGAACGAAAGCCATCCGAATATCGTGCGCAGTTACGTCGCCAAGTGGCTGGCGCAGTTTGAACAGGTACAGGCATTTTGCCGCGCCTTACCGCGCGACGGCGGCGAGGGCGCCTGCTATGTCACGCTGCGTAAATCGGCGCAGGCCAAGGCGGAAAACTTTGAGCGCCACGCCAAGCGCAGCCGTTGAAGGGATAGCCGAAATAAAATGGCCGGCGAATATCGCCGGCCATCGATGAATTATTTATTAAATATTTTATAGTCCAGCGAATAACGGCCGGCGCCGGTTACCGCCAGCAACAGCAAGCCGCCAATGATGCTGATGTTTTTAAAGAAGTTGATTTCATTGCCCATCATTTCCATGCCGGTCATTTTCCAGAACGGATGGCCGATAAACGCGGTGCCCAACACATACAGGGCGAAAATGACCGCGATAGGGCGAGTAAACAGACCGAGAATAAGCGCGATGCCGAAAATAAACTCCACCACCACGGCAACGATCGCCGCTAAATAAGGCATCGGCGTGCCGTAGCCTTCCATCGCCGTGACGGTCGCACCGAAGTTGACCAGTTTCATCCAGCCGAAAATGATAAACAGAACCATCAGTAATATGCGAGACAGCAGAATTACGCCGTCTTTTGAGCTATCACCCATTTCGAACTCCTTAGCCACTGTCGGAATGATGTTGTCTTACTGAATAAAGATTAGAACAATTTACGTTTTTTTCTAGCGGCGGCGGGCAGTTGCGCCACTTTTTTCGGTGAGCGAGACGCGTGGTGAAGCCGGCGGCATTGCCTATACTTGAGCCTGGAGCAAAAACAATAAAACAGGCAATGTGAGGCCAAAATGGACGAGGAATTGACCGCCGCCGGTTACCGCCGTTATTCCGGCGACAAGATTGACGTTTATTTTAACAGCGCGATATGCCGCCATTCCGCCAACTGCGTGCGTGGCAACGCGGCTATTTTTACCCTGAACCGCCGCCCGTGGATTATGCCGGACAATGCCGACGCGGCGGAGGTGAAACGCGTTATCGACACCTGCCCCAGCGGCGCACTTAAATATAGGGAGAAATAATATGGAACATAAAATACTGGCAGACGACAAGCGTTTTTATATCAATGACGAGCAGGGCAAGCTGATCGCCGAGATCTCTTTCGTGCCGAGCGGCGACAAGCTGACCATTATCGATCACACCTGGGTGGATGAGTCATTGAAGGGGCAGAGCGTCGGCAAAAAGCTGGTGGCGCTGCTGGTGGAGAAGATGCGCGCGGAGCAGCGTAAAATCATTCCGCTCTGCCCGTTCGCCAAGCATGAGTTTGATACCACGCCGGCCTATCAGGACATTCGCGCCTGAAGCGATAACGGGGCGCGGTGCGCCCCGGTCATTCAGCAGACGCCGAAATCGCCATCTTCGTGGTACAGCGCCACGTCGCTGGCCTGCACCTCCGTGCGCTGCTCTTTGCCCAGTTCATTCCAGCTGCAAACCAGGGTTTCACCGTCGATCGCCACCACGGTCATCTTTGGGCCGCCGGTGGTGCGTTGAACAAAATCACCGATATTGAATGCCATGCGTTCCTCCACAACAGATTAAACCTCACCTATTGATAACACAGAATGGCGCTGCCGTTGGCACGAGTTTCGTTATGTATTATTTTATATAGCGATTATCACCAAGGAGAGCAGAATAACATGCCGGGATTATTGATGTTTTATGTGGGCGGTACGGCGCCGGGCGCCAATATTGAGCTGCACGACGTGCAGTTCGCGGCGGCGGATCGGCCGGAAGAGGCGTATCCGTTGCTGCGTGAAAAGTGGTTCGGCGATAAGCGCAAGGTGCATGTCGACGGCTATGCGCGCATCGACTGGGCGGACGGTTACGACGTGAGCCTGGAGCCTGCGCCGTTCGCCGGTGAAGAGAAGCTGTTTTTCGTCAACGTGGGCGGCTACCGCAGCGATGAGCTGGCGGAATTGCACCAGTTCGGCCTGTTTGTGGCGCGTTCCGTCGACGAGGCGAAGGACAAAGCCAAACGGGTGCTGCTGACGGACAGCGCGCAGCAGCACAAGGATGACCTGGCCGAGGTGGACGACTGCCTGCTGCTGCAGGCGCTGCAGGGCTACCACGTGCATCTGCGGGCCAACCCGCACGGCAAACCGGCCCGGCCGCTGTGGCAGGGGTATCTGCCGATCGGCGAACCCGCGTTATAACGCCGCCAGCGCCTGCAGCTGTTGCCGCAACCAGCGGCAGGCCTCCGGCCGGCCGTTCTTGCGGTGCAGGTAGATTTTAATCTGATACGGCGGCACCGGAAACGGCAGGGGGTGGATATCCAGCGCCGCCGCCTGCCGCAATTTTTGCGCGGCGTAGCGCGGCATGCTCATCACCAGTTCGCTGTCGGCGACGATGAACGGCGCTCCCAGCAGCGAAGGCGTGCGGATGGCGATATCGCGCTGCAGCCCCAGCTTATCGAGCTGGTAGTCAATGACGCCGCGCTGTTCGTTCCACGGCGTCACCACCAGATGGCGCGCCTGCAGGTAGTTTTCCAGCGTCAGTTCGCCGTATTTTACGCTGAAGGCGGGTGAACAAATCGCCACATACTCATCCTCCAGCCAGCTCACCTCGTCGATATCCGGGTAGCTTTCGCCGTCGGTTTCGGTAAAGCCCAGTGCAAAGTCGATATGCCCCGCCAGCAGATCGTTCAGCGCCACCTTTCGCTCGGAATAGCGCAGCTGGAACGACAGCCCTGGCGCCAGGCGCTGCATCTGCGCCATCAGCGCGGGAAACACCGCGAAGGCGGTGTAATCGGTAATGGCGAAGGTGAAGCTCTCCCGGCTTTCGGCGGGGACGAAGCGCGGGCGCGGATGCAGCCCTTTGGCCAGCAGCGCCAGACTTTCGCTGACGGTCGGGGCCAGGCTGTCGGCATACACCGTCGGGTGCATGTCGTTACCGACCCGGTAGAACAGCTCGTCCGCCAGCGCCTTGCGCAGCCGGATCAGCGCGTGGCTCAGCGCCGACGCGCTGAGGGCCAGCTCCGCCGCGGCGCGCGTCACCGATCGCAGCCGATAGACCGCTTCGAACACCAGCAGCAGGTTGAGATCGAGACGCTTCAAATCCAGATGCATGATATTCATTACCTGTTGATGAAAATGCAGTTCATACAGTATTGGAGGCGCGATATGCTGGCAAGCACAGTCATTAACACACTCAGGATTTGCCATGACCATCGAGATTTACCCGGCGCAAAAAAGCGACGCCAAACTGATTCTGGATATGATTATCGAGCTGGCAGTGTACGAAAAGGCGCGCGAGCAGGTGCTGGCCAGCGTGGAAGATATCGAACGCAGCCTGTTTGGGCCGGGCGCCTGTTCCGAAGCGCTGATTTGTACGGTGAACGGCGAGCCGGCGGGTTATGCGGTGTTCTTTATGAGTTACTCCACCTGGCTGGGTAAAAACGGCATCTATCTGGAAGACCTGTACGTGGCGCCGAAGCATCGCGGCGCGGGCGCAGGTAAAAAGCTGCTGCGGCACATCGCCCAGCTGGCGTGCGAACGGCAGTGCGGTCGCCTGGAGTGGAGCGTGCTGGACTGGAACCAACCGGCCATCGATTTCTACCTCAGCATCGGCGCGCAGCCGCAGGGCGAGTGGGTGCGCTATCGTATGGAAGGCGAGGCGCTGACGCACTTCGCGGCGCACGGGGTGGCGTTGCCGGCATAATAGCCGTTGGGGGGAGGTAGCCTCCCCAACTGTGGTGGTGTGAACGGTTTACTGCGGATCAATCAGGCGGGTTTGCGGGCGGCGAGAATGAAGATCATCGGGCGCTCCTGCTCTTCGTCCAGCGCCGGATTAGCGGCGATTTGCTGCGCGCTGGGGCCCCATTCGTTCAAATGCTGGATGATAAACCCTTGCTGCGCCAGCGGGTTGATATAGCCGCCAAGCGTGCGGTGCTGCTTGATGACGCCTTCCGCCAGCCAGTTGGAAACGCGCTGGCCTTCTCGCTGGTAACCGTTGACCGGCCAGGATTTCTGCCCGTTGCCGTCGGTCAACCAGCCCTGCTGCGCCGGGGCGGTGTAGATCGGGTGCTCGGCGGTGAAGATGAACTGCCCGCCGGGTTTCAGCGCGGCATACACCGTGGCGAACAGGGCGGCCAGATCCTCGAGGTAGTGCAGCGTCAGCGAGCTGTAGACCAGATCGTAACTTTCCGGCGGCAACTGCAGCTGCGCCAAATCCTGCCGACGGTATTCGATGTCCGCGTCGGCGGTCATCTCCCGCGCCTTGGCCAGCATCTTTTCCGAGACGTCCAATCCCAGCACGTCGGCGGCGCCCTGTTCGCGCGCGCTGCGGCAAAACCAGCCGTAGCCGCAGCCGAGATCGACCACGCTTTTGCCCTGCAAATCCGGCAGGATGCGGCGGATGGCGGCCCATTCCGGCGCGCCGTCCAGGCCGTGCTGCGAGCGGCTGAGCTGCGCATAGCCGTCGAAAAAGGCCTGATTGTCATAGATGTTTTGCGTCATGATGACTCCTTAGTGAATGACGGCGGCGGAATGCCGCTGCCATACCCTGCATATTGCTGCATAATTCTACGCTGACAACATGAATAACGGGAATGACGATGGACATGATTTCGGTGCGGCAAGCGCCCGAGCTGGCGCCGCGCGCCATTGCGTATTTTCAGCGGCACTGGGCCACGGCAGAGACGTTGATGATGTATGAAGACGCCATCAACTGCAGCCTCGGCGCCGCCAACCCGCTGCCGCAGTGGTACCTGCTGATGGAAAATGACCAGATCCTCGGCTGTGCGGGGCTCATCACCAACGACTTTATCAGCCGTGGCGAGCTGTATCCCTGGCTGTGTGCGCTCTACGTAGAGGAAACGCAGCGCGGCCGGGGCTACGGCGCCAAACTGATTGAACATGTGGCGGCGGAAACCCGCCGGTTGGGCTTCCCGCAGCTGCACCTGTGCACCGATCTGGAGGGCTACTACGAGCGCAACGGCTTCGTTTATAACGGGCTCGGGTATCACCCCTGGGGCGAAGCCTCGCGGGTCTATTCGCGGGTGCTGTGATCGCCGCCGTCGGGGGCGCGTAAGACAAACCTGACTTTTCTTTCACCTCATCGCGCATCGCGGGTTACACTGACTGCTTGTTCGCCACCGACCGGGTTAATTCGCCGCCGCGATGAGAGTGCCACGCCAGCTACAGCAACGCTTTACCGCCTGCATCGCCATTATGGCGGTGCTGTTGCTGTTTGTGGCGCCGGTGGTGTCGAAATCGCTGATGCACCACCCGATGATGGGCGGCATGGCGCAACCGGACGCCGCTATGCCGCACGACATGCACGCGATGGCGATGCCCGCTGCCGAGCATGCCGGCCACCACGGCATGGATCCTGCGGAGATGATTTTCTGCGGCTATTGCGAGCTGCTGATCCACGTGCCGCTGCTGCTGTGGGCATTCGTCCCGCTGCTGTGGCTGATGGCGCGCATCGCGCGCCTGCCTTGCGCGCCGCGCATCGTTTCTCCGCCCATTCGGCGCCTTACTCTGCGGCCGAGCCCGCGCGGGCCGCCCGGCCAACCGTTTTTCCCTATTGCTTGATCATGGGTAACGCCGTCCGTATCGCTGCGGACGGTTTGCCTGCGCGCACAGTTTGAAAAACGAGAAAGGCCATGTCTTCAATAACCAAAACTCCACCTGCCGCATCGCCGCGTGGCGCGATGCTGAACCTGATCAGACGGCTGCATTTTTATATCGGCCTGCTGGTCGCTCCTTTTATTCTGGTCGCTGCATTGACCGGCACGCTGTATGTGCTGACGCCGCAGCTTGAAGAGGCGCTGTATCGCGATGCGCTTTTCACCGAACCGCACGAACAGGCGAGATCGCTGGCTGACCAGATCGCCGCCGCCCGCCGCGCGGTGGGTGACGAGGCGCGCATTTACGCCGTGCGCCCGGCACCCGGCGCAATGGACACCACGCGAGTGCAGTTCGCGGGCGCCGATCTGGGCGCTTCCGAATCGCGCGCGCTGTTTGTCGACCCTTACACTCTGGCGATCAAGGGCGATATGACGGTGTACGGCACCTCCGGCGTGCTGCCGCTGCGCACCTGGCTGGACAAGCTTCACAGCAGCCTGCTGCTTGGCGATCTAGGGCGCAACTACAGTGAGCTGGCGGCCTCCTGGCTGTGGGTGGCTGCGCTGGGCGGCGTGGCGCTGTGGCTGGCGACGCGGCCGAAGCGCAAGCTGAAAAGGGCAAAAGGGGGCTTCGCCGCCAGCCGCCATTGGCATATCACGCTGGGTGTGGCGCTGCTGGCCGGGCTGCTGTTCTTCTCGGCTACCGGGCTGACCTGGTCGCAGTGGGCCGGCGGCAACATCGACACGCTGCGGGCCAACCTGGGCTGGCTGACGCCGCAGGTCAACGCCAGCCTGCAGGCCGATGCGCCGCAGACGCCGGCCGATCCGCACGCCGAGCACCGCGGGATGATGCCGGGCATGAAGATGGGCCCTGCCGCGCAGAGCAATGCGCTGAACGGCGACTGGGATCGGGCGTTGCACGCTGCACGCGCCGCCGGAATAGATGCCGCCAAGGTCGAGCTGCGCCAGCCGAAAGGCGAGGGCAAAGCCTGGACGGTGACCGAAGTGGATCGCAGCTGGCCGACGCAGGTGGACGCGGTTGCCATCGCACCGCAAAGCTTCGTCGTCATCGATCAGGTGCGGTTCGACACCTTCCCACTCATCGCCAAGCTGACCCGCTGGGGCATCGACGCCCACATGGGCATTCTGTTCGGCTTGCCGAATCAGCTGCTGCTGGCGGCGTTTGGCCTTGGGTTGTGCTTGATGGTCGCGTTGGGTTACCGCATGTGGTGGATCCGCCGCCCGGCGGCGGGGGCGCAGCATCCGGTGCATACGCTGATTGCCGCCTGGCTGGCGCTTTCCCTGCCGTCGCGTGCCGTCACGCTGTTGGTGGCATCGGCGCTGGGGTATTGCCTGCCGGTGATGGGCGTGAGCCTCGTGGCGTTGCTGCTGGTGGACGTGTGGCGCTGGCGCGGCCAACGGCAAAGCCACCGGGACGAAACGCCGGAAGCGGCCGCCCGCCGTGCCGAGGTACGCAAGTTCCGCGCGGCGGTGGCGACCGTGGCGGTGGCGGTCGGCTGCGTGATGGGCCGAGCGATCCTCGGCGGCACCGTCGAGCAATTCCAACTGCCGATCGGCACCTGGAGTGCCCAGATGGTGATCATGCAGAGCCTGATGGTGCTGCTGTATACGCTGGTGTTCACCCTGCTGCTTTCCATTCCGCTGTGGTATTTCTTCCTGGGGGAGAAAGAGGGGCGGTGAGGTAGCGTCCGGCATGCCTGCGGGCATGCCGGATATTTGGGAATGTGGCTTAAGCACGTATCAGCTCACCAAAGGGTAATCGCCACTGAAAGGAAGCGAACGATGACGTTTGAATAACGAAGGGACAAAGCGATAACCGCGAGGAAATTGCACAACAAAGAAACCTAATACCAGAAAATGTAAGCATACTCGTTTTATTTCCTCCTTAAAATATTTTATTTATTTAATATCATAGGGTGAATTCCCGCCGCGCTTTGCTTTTCAGTTGTAGTACGAGGCCTCAGATATTCCTGCTTCGCGGCAAACATTTTTGACGGTCCAATCTGCTTCGACGGAGTTCAGTACGAGGATGATCTGATGCTCAGTAAAATGGGCTTTGCGCATGATGATCTCTTTAAAGGACACATTCTATATGCCGAAAGATCTCTAAAATTGAATAATTCGATTTACTGGATGCTTACACTTGCACAGGAGCTTTGAGATTTTCACTTCAGCCACTTCCACACCACACAATCTTTTTGTGCTCAGTATATGAGATAAATAGAAGAACGTATTAGCGGATCACCCAGGTCGCAGTGTATTAGCCAACGACGCGAACAGGTCAATGATGATGTGAAATGCATTCTTAGTCGGGTTTAATAGACGGGAGAGTGATAAGTAGTATGTATAGTCATTTTTATTGACATGATGAAATCAGATGTTTCCATATTGGAATGTGATTCGTTTTTTATTTAAAAGTTATTATGCATGGAAAAGATAGCTTGAAAAATAGATGGTGTCCGCAATTAAGTTATGTCGTTCAATAAATAGGCTGTGATATTAATACACGGATTAAACCATCTTGATTTATACCTTAATTATATTGCCTAACTATGTTTCACTTGAGATAATACTATTGATATCAAGAAGCTTGAAAATCGACGGTAATTTTTCACACGGCCTAAAATATGGAGGTGTTTCTGTGAAGAAAAGAAAATATCTTACACAAAATGAAATAGATCGCTTGCTTGAGGCATCTCGTAAAGGAAGTTTCCCTAAGCGAGATGAGTGTTTTATTCAAATGTGTTTTATTCATGGTTTCAGGGTTAGTGAGCTCTGCCACTTAAAATTTTCGGATATCAATCTCATTGATAAAGTCGTGCACGTAAACAGGCTAAAAAGCGGCTTAAAAACAACGCATCCACTTTTGGCTTCAGAGATAAAGCTTCTAAAAGCTTGGCTAGAGGAAAGAGTAACATGGCGTGGCTGCGAATCACCTTGGATATTTCTCTCGCAAAAAGGCGGTCCTCTTTCTCGCCAACAAGTTTATAACATGATGAAGAAGTTCGGTTCCTTGGCAAGTATCGCCGTCTCTCTTAATCCACATATGTTGAGGCATTCATGCGGATATGCTTTGGCTAACAGGGGGACAGATACGCGGCTGATACAGGACTATTTGGGACATAGAAACATTCAACACACAGTGTTATATACCTCGAGCAATCATCGTCGGTTTGCAGAGGTTTGGCAAAAGGAATTGTAGAGGAATTAGTCAAAATGAACCAAATTGTAATTAGTTTCGTCTATAATTTGCGCCAAGTCAATTCTTCTTGGATTCTTTTTTTTAACAGAATATCCGCTTTTATTAGTTACCTAACTAGCCAACCGCAGCAGAAACATCTGAGAGTGCAAAATTCTTTGCAGTCGCAATCCATACTTTATCCATTCTTATATTATCCCATCAATCGCCTCTCCAGCTTTTTTGACTGCAATGCATATTTATTTCGAAACATTTAACTGTAATTATGCCAAAAACGATATTTAACTCCAAATGATACAATTTGGTTCATTTTGACTACTTTTTTTGTCTTTCCGTGTTCGATTTGGCGCGAGACAAACAGAAAAAATGCTCATTTGAATCAAGTTGTTATGCCAATTATTGGCCTTTTACCAAGACATGGAGTTTTGAACTTATGCGTAAGATCCGTCTTATCAACACCTTGATTGCCGCCTCTCTGATGACTGCTGGCCTGGCTCATGCAGCAACTACTACCGTTAACGGTGGTACCGTTCACTTTAAAGGTGAAGTAGTTAACGCTGCTTGCGCCGTTGATGCCGGTTCTGTAGACCAAACCGTCCAGCTGGGCCAGGTCAAAACTGCCACGCTGAGCGAGGCGGGTAAAACCAGCTCTGCTGTAGGCTTCAACATTCAGCTGAACGATTGCGATACCACCGTTGCTACCAAAGCGGCCATTGCATTCTCTGGTGTTGCTGTCAATGCTGAGAACCCA
>NZ_JBSEYF010000009.1:0-86511 GCF_053627655.1 Serratia sp. 121840015-1 | reverse complement strand
CCGAAACCGGGAGCGCTTTAAACTGGGGGTGATGTTCCACTACGGAAAGCTGAATATGGCGTTCTGAGCCTTCCCACCATGATCGGGGAAGACCCTTATACATACAGTATATTGCAGGCTTCAGGAAACAGGCAATGCCGGCATATTTCATGCCGGCACGCTGGGGTCAGGTCAGGATGGTGGCCAGACGGCCAAGAACGTCGTCCATGATAGTCTCTGGCACCCGTTCGAGTCGTTTGCCGCCGCGGGCTTTCATATCGATCGTCCGGGGTTGATCGCAACGCACAACGCCGGTGGTACGTATGCCGGCGCCGTCAAGCGACACAGCAAAGCCTGCTGTGCGGGCAAAATTACCTCCGCTGGTCACGGGCACAACAACAGGCAGGCGGGTCACGCGGTTAAAAGCAGCCGGCGTGACAATCAGTACCGGCCGCGTTCCCTGCTGCTCATGACCTGCGGTAGGGTCAAGCGAGACAAGCCAGATTTCCCCTCTTTCCATGTCAGATTTCCTCCTGACCAGCCGCCGGCGCATCCAGCCATTCACGTTCTTCTGCCGAGATTTCAGCGTTCGGATCGCACTGTGCCAACAGCTCAGCCAGTGAATACTGCGGGCGTCTGTGCGGCTCCACAATCAGCCGGCCATTATCAATGACCATGCCAACTTCATTATCTGTACCCAGCGACAGCGCATTCAGCAGTGCCGGTGGGACGGTCAGCATGACTGAGCCGCCAACCTTCTTCAGTCGAGTGGTATGCATTTTTCCCTCCATAAAAGTTATATTTAAATATAACATTCACTAAAAAAACATACCAGCCTTTAACGCACAATGTTTAATAAAAATATAACTTTCAGCCCAACAGTAAACCCAGCGCGGTAGCTTCCATATGCAGCAATACCGGCAGCAGCAGGCCGCCACTTCTGATCCGGGCAGCTGATGTAATCAGCCCCACCAGGAACATTTCTGCCAGGGTCAGCAGGTTCTGATACTGCATATGCACGGCGGCAAACAGCAAAGACGTTATCAGCGCGCCCAGCCACATCGTCCAGTTGTACCTCGAACGGAAGACGTTCAGCATGACACCACGGAACAGGATTTCCTCATTCAGCGGGGCAAGGATAAAGACGGCCAGCAACGTCAGGATCACATCGGGTATGGACTTATCGGCAAAAAGTTTCGTCATAAATGGCTCAGCGGGCAGGTCCAGCACTTTACCCAGCAGAAATTCACCGACATACACCACGGCCATCGCGCCAACCAGCCACAGTGCGCCAACGTTGCTCAGCTGGCCAACGACCGGTAGCGGAGCAACCCAGCGGCGGTATACCAGGAAAACACACAGCAGGTACACCAGTACAGCACCATGACTGAAGAACAGCGTATTTTTCCCCAGCCCATAGAGCAGAACAGCCTGCCCCATGACAAACATGGCCCCCCAGGCTATGGCCCAGGCTGCCAGCAGAACCAGCATAAACTGCAGATATTTATTACGTGACTGAATCATTTTATCCCCTGTTAATTTTTAAACAGAATCGGCTTGACACTCAGGCCGGTTTTCAGACCTAATTTAAATGATACAGAAAATGATTGCCGATTTTTTTAATGGAGAAAGTGAAATGAAATTCACCACGAAGATTGCTCTTATTCTGGCTGCATCCGTAATCAGTTGCAGTGCCTTTGCTCAGAGCGTATCCGCGCCGAAAACCGATTCTTTACTGAGCAGCATTCTGGGTGAGCAGGTACAGACAAACCAACATCTTGTACAACTGCTGGCAAAGGATCAGGATGCCGGTATTACACTGACCCCGGAACAAAAGAAAACCTCTTGCCTGTATGAAAGTCATTACTACAGCAGTGGCGCACCACTTACCGTCGGAAAAGAAACACTCCGCTGCACGCTGAGTGGCGAAATCCCGACATGGGAAAATGTGAACGAGGGCAATATTGTCTCTGTCGAAGGCAAATAAAATCCCTTTGACAGCCTCTCAATTATCCGCACCAAAATGATTTAAAAAAATCTCCTTTTGATGGTATATTTTTTACTCAAAATAGAAATCATTAGGAGATTGTTATGGTTGATGCCCCGCCCTCAATCCCGCTGCCAACCTGCATGGTTGAAGCAGCACAGATTTATCACATTCCTCTCCGTGGATTCCTCGCCTTGTGGCTGACTGAAGGCGGAAAACCGGGAATGAAAAATAAAAACAAAAACGGCACTTACGATTACGGCGCATTCCAGATAAACACCATCTGGGCGAATAAGCTGGCGTCCGATTTTGGAGTAAAAGCGGAGCAGCTGCAGCATGACTTCTGCGCCTCTGCAATGGCCAGTGCCTACATCCTCAAATACAACATCATTCTCGAAGGGGGGGATTTCTGGCAGGGTGTCGGCCGCTATCACTCCAACACGCCGGCGCGTAAGGCCTGGTATATCGGGAAGGTTTACCAAAATTCTCTGAGGTTCTGATGCAAAACCAGCCACAACGGAAAGGGGGAGGGGATGATGGCCTGATGATTATCGGGGCCCTTCTCATCATGATCACAGTGATGTGGTTTGGCTTTCGTGATTATGTGATTTACGGAGTCTGTCGCCTGCTTTACTGGATCTACGGTGTACTGCCGGACGCCATTACACCGGGTAATGCGGCCGAGCGCCGCGACATGCTGCTGTCGGCGGCGCGGTATAACCACCAGGTTTCGCTGTGGGACTTTATCAGCGTGATGAACGACACGGCCAGCGTGCTCTTTCCCCTGTTCATTTTAATCATCGGGTTGTTCGTCTGGGTTATCTCGCGCAATCCTTACTACCGTCTGACCCGTAAACTGACCATCCGGAACCTTCCCTGGGTGATGGTAAAAAACTATCCGGGGATAGCTCATATCCTCGCCCGGTTTGGCCACCTCGATCAGCTGCTGCTGAATGAAGATCCGGAAGAAGCACGCAGCGCGCAGTCACCCGTTGAGTTTGCCCAGGAACATAACCTGATTGATACCGCTAAGCGCCGCCTCCGTAAAAAAGCCGCACATAAAGTCTTCCTGTCACAGGTAAACTTGGCCCCCGAAGGGGCGGCCCTTTCCCTGGCGCCCTGGGAAAAAGCGCTCGCAGCCTCGTTTGTACATCTGCGGTTTATGGGCGACCGGCCAACGGCTAAATCCATTCTCGACGATCTCAACCGTTCCTGCCTGCGGACTAAAGACGGTTTCCCTGATTATTCGCTGGCCGCCGGGTTCTGGACCGTCGCCAGCCAGTGTGAAGCGTTCCGAGAATTTGCAAAGGGGCGCCGCAGCTCCCGTTCGCTACTCTACGCGCTGTTCGATGATGACCTGCAGCTGCCATCCGCTAATTTCCGGTGGCTTAAAGGTGTGGACCGCACGTTATGGTATGCACTTTCAAGCGCCGGCCGCGGGAAGTTCTTCATTGAGGGAGGTGGTGTTATTGCCTGGAGTCAGTGCGAAAGTTACCGGCTGACGCTCGATGAAGAAAAGGCGGCGAAATTCCCGCCGACCGTGCGGGCGGCCGTGCTGGGCCTTGAGCTGGATCTGCTCCATTACCGCCATATTGACCGCCGCGATCCCGCCATTCCGGTCGCTCACTGGCAGGAAGACGTTATACCGCCATTTGCATTTGAATCTGACGCTGAAGCGGAAGACGAGCCGGCTACGCCGCCTGCAGCTCCGCACGACACCCCGAACAACAGTCTGCGACTGACAGACGATGAACCGACGCCGGCTAAACCTCAGCCGGCAACCCGACCCGATCACCTGGAACTCTAAGCGAGGAAGTATGAAACTCACCGTAAAAACCGATCGCAACACACTTTATCTTTCCGCTGACGGAAACTACCAGGAACAAGCCCTGCACTCCTTCCCCCTGTCAGCCTGTCATTTTGGACTTGGCCATGATGCCGGCAGCGGCCACATCCTGACGCACAATACGTTTTCTGGTGAAGCGGTGCAGCTGTTCCGCTTTGAAAACGAATATCAGGCCATCGAGGCGCTGAACAATATCCGTAAAAAGCTGAAACAGCAGCGCGGACTCAATGCCGTGCGCCGGCTGTCTAACTTTATCTTCTGGCCAGTCGCCGCGCTGGGCTTTATCGTCTCCATCAACGGCGCGTTGATGAATATGCATCAGCCGGCACAGCCACTGCAGGCAAACTCGTATGCTCCCGCGCCGGGTCTGCAGCAGCCTGCCACTGCGCCGGAGCAGCTGCAGGTTCAGGCAGCACCTGAAGCCCCTAAAAAACTGGCTGATAACGACTTGCTGTCACTGAAAGATGCCGTCACCAGCGGACGCTTTACAATCTCGCTTTCAACCGGGCATAAACACACCCTGTATGTGTTTTCCGATCCGATGTGCCCGCACTGCCGCGCGCTGGAACCCCGACTGCAGGAACTGAGCAAACGCTATAACGTCGAGATTTTCCCCGTGTCCGTTTATGGCGACCTGCGCTCGATGGTCCGCGCCGCTCCTGTACTCGATACCGGGAAAGATACCCGACTGAAAAGCTGGGAAGACACGATTAACATGGGATACACCACCATGAACCCGAAAATTGACGATCCGAAAACAGCCCCGGATACCACCGGCGCCCGCCTGGTTGACGCGAACAATATGGCATTTGCGAAATTCGGGTTTATCGGTACCCCGTCCATCGTTGCCGATTCGGGTGATGTGATCCCGGTTTCCGTCGTCAAAGACGATGCCCGCCTGCAGCAGGCAATAGGAGAATAACCCGGAGCCGCTATGCAACAGGAATCTGTAGACAGTAAAAAAGTCCTCCGCCCGGATGGTTCGTTCATGGAGTGGTTCCTCACTCCGAACGTACAGTTTGGCCTGCTGGCCATACTGACCGTGCTGGGTCTGTTTCTCCCCTTTACCATGCTGCTGAGCATCCTCATCCTTCCGCCGCTGATGGTGGCATTCACGGATCGTAAATTCCGGCCACCGCTGCGAATGCCGAAAGACTGCGAAATGTTCGACGACACCCTGACCACGGAAACCCAGGCGGAATACCGTCTGGGGCCCATTCGCATCCCGCATAAGGTCCGGGAGCGAAAGAAAGCGAAGGGAATTTTATATGTCGGGTATGAGCGGGGACGCCTGTTCGGCCGCGAGCTGTGGCTGAACATGACGGACCTGCTGCGCCACATGGTATTTTTTGGTACCACCGGGTCGGGTAAAACCGAAACCTTCTATGGGTTTATCGTTAACTTCCTGCTGTGGTGCCGTGGCTACTGCCTCTCAGACGGTAAAGCAGATAACAAGCTGGCCTTCGCCACCTGGTCGCTGGCGCGCCGTTTCGGCCGTGAGGATGATTATTACGTTCTCAACCTGCTGACCGGCAGTATTGACAGGTTCGTGAACCTGGTGAAGCAGGAAAGCATCCCCGCGCAATCCAACTCAGTCAACCTCTTCAGCGTTGCCCCGCCGACCTTCATCATCCAGTTGATGGAATCCATGCTCCCCCAGGTGGGCGGGGATTCGGCACAGTGGCAGGATACGGCAAAAGCCATGATGTCGGCGCTGATCAATGCCCTGTGTTATAAGCGCGCCCGCGGCGAACTGCTTTTGTCACAGCGCACTATTCAGAAAAACATGTCGCTGCCGGCAATGGCCGCGCTGTACGTGGAGGCAAAGAAAAACGGCTGGCACAGCGAGGGTTACGCCGCGCTGGAAAGTTATCTGGAAAATACACCAGGCTTCCTGCTGGCCAACGCGGAATACCCGGAAACGTGGGAAGCCCGCGCCTTCGAACAGCATAACTACATGAGCCGTCAGTTCCTGAAGACGCTCTCCCTGTTCAATGAAACTTATGGCCATGTTTTTCCGGAAGACAGCGGCGATATCCGGATGGACGATATTTTCCACAATGACCGCATTCTCATCGTCATGATCCCGTCGCTGGAGCTGTCACGCGGTGAAGCGGCCACGCTTGGCCGTTTATATGTGACGCTGCAGCGAATGACCATCAGTAAGGACCTGGGCTACCAGCTGGAAGGGAAAAAAGAGGAAGTCCTGCTCACTCACGCGCTGAATAATCAGGCGCCATACGGGCTGATTTATGACGAGCTGGGCCAGTATTTCACCAGCGGTATGGATACGCTGAGTGCGCAGATGCGTTCACTGGAAAAAATGGGCGTATTTTCCTCCCAGGATCACCCGTCGCTCGCCCGCGGCGCGAACGGCGAGGTGGATTCGCTGATCGCCAACACCCGCGTGAAATATTTTGAGTCGATTGAAGACCGGAAAACCTTTGAAATACTGCGCGAAACCGTCGGCCAGGATTATTATTCTGAGCTCTCCGGGCAGGAAGCCGAACACGGCACGTTTTCCAAAACGGTCCGGGAAGGGGATCTGTACCAAATCCGTGAAAAGGACCGCGTGAACATTCGTGAGCTACGTAAGCAGACCGAAGGTCAGGGGGTAATTTCTTTCCAGGATGCCCTGGTACGCAGCGCCGCGTTTTACATTCCGGACAATGAGAAGTTTTCCAGCGAACTGCCGATGCGGATAAACCGCTTTATCGAGGTATTGCCGCCATCGCCGGCAACGCTGTACAGCATTTATCCGGAACGCAAGGATGATGAACTGGCGGAAACCAACCCGGATGCAATGCGATTCCCGCCGATCAAGCTGTTCGGCTACGACAAAGCGGCCAACAGCCTGCTGGAAAAAATTGAGGTCTTCTACGAGCTGCAGTGTGGCGCAATTTCACCGGAGGAAATGTCGGTGTGCCTGTTTGAACTGTTCGCTGAATGGCTTGATGGAACGGAAACGGACGACGTGCTTTACCACCAGGAAGACGATCTGTTCCCGATGATCGAGATGTAACCCTGTTAAAAGGCGGGGAGTGGTCCCCCCGCCTTTAGTTACGTTTCCGGTCAGTCAAAATACTGCCGGATCAGCTCCAGGACCGCTATCACAGCGTTAGACACTGCAACAACTGCCCGCAGAACGACGATTAACAAGTTAATCATCCGTTAGCTCCATACAGAGCAGGAACACCGCTGATCGCCCTTACACTGCCTGTCACAGCGGCTACCTCACGTCAATTGTTTTGGCCGTTCCCACTCCAGCCAGGGCATTGAAACAGCACCACCTGTTTTTCAACCAGGACTTTAATCCGTTCATGCCGCATAAGCGGGGGGCTGGAGAAGAACGTCAACAGATTGACCCGCGCAGTATACCCTATTCCCGGTGGTTTGCATTTACTGCACTCATGGCGTAATATTTAACCGTCAATTGTTTTGGTTGTTCCCGCCTCCATCCGGGGCAAAACATAAAAACCCGATCTCACCAGTCGGGTTTTTTTGTGCCTCCATTCTGGCAGAAATCGCATTTCCTCAAATAAGCGCCTGAAACGCTCTCTGTGGCCTTCACTGCAAAAAGAGCAACATTCCCCTGTCTTCACCCTGTTTAACGCGCCTGCGAGCGGCTGACGTGGATAACCGCGGCTAAATCGATCCTCTTTTCCCTGTTAATTTTAAAACTCACAGCTGAAACTGGCGTTGATTGCCTGAAAGGCATTGCACGATATGGCAGGCGATTTACCTGCCAGACTGCCCTGCAGGTGACGCTGTGGCCACATTACCCCCTGGCTACTGCGAGCGGGCGGTGTGACGTTAGCGGCACACCGCCCGCGTGGGTAGTAGCGTTGACGTCAGGGGTGCGTGTCGCAGCCCTGCCGTCTTACGGGGGTGTTCTTAGTTACATCATCCATCATGCTTTTTTCTGCCGAGCCGTTGGCTCGGCGGGGAAAAGCACGGTGGGGCAAAGAAGAATCTGCCCTGGAGGTTTCTGCTGGACACCCTGCCCGGCATTTGCCGGGTGCTAACCTGGGAGCATAGCGACCATTCTGGCCGTCGTGCCGCGTAGCGGCGCTGAAAGGCCAGGCATATTCCCATAATCCACAGAAAATTGCGCCTGAATAACAGTGATCTCTTTTATTGAATAAACATCTTTTTAAAGAAGTTAAGAGTGTATTGCAGCTTGCTTTGACCACGATTGCAGGTCACTTTATTTCCTCCTTTGCGGATAACTGTGGATAGAGGTGATTTCACTGCCGGTTATCCACCGGCGGCGCCAGAAGGTCAAAAAATCACGATGGCCACACGTTAAAACTGGAGGAAATTTGAGCAGGTCGCGCCGGCTGGCCAGCACGAAAACCGCCAGGCGGCGGTTAGAAAATTACAGGGGGATAAAATCAGTGATAAGCAGGGGGGCCTGCTTCCCTCTCCAGCCCCAGATCGAGCTGATAAAGGTGGCTGAATACGCGCTGCGTGAACTGTTCAGGCGACAGCGCGTGCAGTTCGTCTTTCGGCAGCGTCCGCATCAGATGAACGGACATGGCATATACACGGTCGTCAAAGGGCTTTTCTGCCAGCGCTTTCAGCTTCTTCTCGCGCTTCCCCTTCAGGGCGGCTTCACGCCGGCGAACCAGCGTGGCGTGCATCATGTTCTCATACCAGCGCCGGCGCGCCGCTTTGACAGAGATTTCTTCCGCCTGGCCATGCTCATCGCGGGTTATCCATCCTGCCGCTTCAGCGGCGACCTGTTCGGCCTGCTCCGCATACAGTTTATCGAGATCAACGCCGATTATCTTCCAGAGCCGTTCCGTCAGCACGACATGCTTGGGGAACCACTTGCGGTTAAACGGGTCCCATGTGACACCTTCAGGCAGCGCCAGTAACCCGTACTCCATCATGTGCTGCAGCAGCCGGCAAACCCGCGGAACCGTCACCTTCCGGATCACGTTCCCTTCGCTGTCTTTTTCGCTGAGCTGCCACGCCATTTTGCTGAGGTTGATAGTGTCTATATGGGTTGCCCGGTCAACGGTGCTGACCATAAGCGGCACGATGGCATCAAGCAGATTCTCCCGCTCCGGGCGGAAGTCACGCTTCCGGCCGGCCTGCTCACGCAGCTGCACGAAGTACGGGTGGCGGCTGATCCGCATACGCAGACTTAACGCGCCGGTTTTACGATCGCGGCGAACAAGGCGGTTGTAGGCATGGCCAAGCTGGCCAGGGAGCTTTTTGAAGTTGTCCGGTCGGTACCAGCTGGGTTCCGGGCAGAGACACGCCGTTGAGTGCGTACCGCGACGACGGCGGGTTTTGCGCGCTGGTTCAGCACCTTCATTTAAAGGCAGCTGCTGGGGTGATTCTTTAGGGGATTGGCTTTCTAGCCAGGAGATGAACTCCGGCGAAAGACCTTCTACTGACTCAATGTCAGAAAGCTGTAGGTATGGATTCTTTTGATTCACCAGCCCCTGCACATATTGGCCGGGCTGTATTGCAATAGGGTACGCATTTGCTATAATCCTTTCTGCCAGTGGGCAGTTTGTACCCCCTGATTCTATTCTGAGCCGGCCAAAGTTCTGAGATAGGATCAGGGGGTTTTACTTTTTGTGGCTCCTGCCACTCCTAAGCGGTACATCTCCGGGCCGCTCTTCCCGTGCTAAATTCTGTAATAACCCCGTAAGGTTATGTAAACGCCGCTTAACATATCATGCGTTTCTAAGCGGGGCAATACCTGCGATCCCGCAGTTACAGAGTAACCTCACTCTTCAGAATCGTCAAATTTTAAGCCGTCGTAATAACTTTTCACAAGAAATTCAATAACCTCCGCCTGAGTGAGCTTTTTTACTTTTGTGATCTCTATCAACATTCTTTTTGCATCTTTGGGCAGATAAAGATTTAGCTGGTCATGAGTATCTCTGATGCGATTCCTGTAATCCTTCTGCTTATCCAGGTTACTCTTATGCACCTGCCGCTCAACTACTCTGCTCACAAGCCCTCCGACTACAAACGACTATAACCACCTGAGTATACACAAAAAACCCGCCATATTCGGCGGGTTAAACTCAATAATTGCTGTTTATGAACCATCCAGCGTCTGTCAGTTTACTCTTCAGATGCTGATAGTTTTCATCCCTATTTTTATGCGTTCTGCAGATGATTTCCATATCCCTGTACGCTTTATTGATATTTGGAGCTGTGATCGTTATCGTCGTAAGCCCCGTATTTCGCAGGTTTATGATTAACTCCCTGCCGACTGACTCCCATGACTCGACTGTTTCGGCTTCAAAAAATAGCCGCTCACGTTTAATACTGGATGTGGCATACAGGGATGCTACTCCTATGATTCCAGTACTGAAGTCAAAGCCTATGTAAGTCCTCCGGGCCAAGTCATAGTGCTCGCAGTCCTTATGAGGTTCAAAGAAACCAGAGTTTTTCATTGAAGCAGTTACCTGGTAGAGCTTGCGGCTCCTGAAGTCCTTTTTCAACATCCAGATCAGCACTGAATCGATCACAAAGATACCGACTGTACTAAACCAGTGCTCCTGAATTGAACCGTCTCTAATCGTCCAGTATAAGCCGCTCAGAAACACGAAAGCGCTAACGAACAGAAAGAGGAATACAAACATCATCCAGAGCCATGATGCGTAGTATCCAAGCCTTTTAGGACGCGCATTGTTACTAATTTTCTTAAAGTCAGTGTTTGATAACGCATTCATATTTAAGCTCCTTTGATGCCGTCCTTGCTCTTATCTACACCTGCGTCAGGATTAAATTGCTTAGGGTTGTTACGGTTCATATTTTTGGCTCCACGACCGAACGCAGCAAAGATGTCATGAACATGGTTCTGCATATCACCCAACACTGAATCGTTCATCTTCTGTCCAATCCAGTTTATAACATAGTTCGGCATCCTCGCAGGAAGTGCAAATACGCGAGCCACCATACCTGTGCAAAGCCTTGCATATAACATCAAAAATCCGATCGATGACAGCAGGCCAGTGAAAGAGTCAGACTGGACCTGTTCCATAGCGAATTTAAACATCATGTTTAACGCCGTTCCCAAAGCTACGATGGCCAGTGAAGCAAAAATAAACCCCATTACCATGAGCATCGGCCGAATCATTACATCGATAAGGAACACATAACCATATGTACTCCGCTCATCATTACTCTGGCCAATGTTGATATGGGTAGCTGCCCACAGGGAAGACGCCAATACACCTGTCATAAGCGTAACCAGCCAATCTGCCATAGCTACAAACCAATAAATCATCGGTATAAACGGCAGCCAGATAGATAGCGCAAGACCGATACCAAAGAGGCTATAAAACAGCGGGTAAACCAAGAACGAAACCGATTCTAATACGCCAGCAATAGCATCTCGAATCCCTGTAAGTTTGTTCATCATTCCCGCAGCAAAACCGGGTAGACTCTTCCCTTCTGAAACCTTCACTGCAACATTGATAGCGGTCCAACTGGCGAGTCCAACCTCAGCTACACCTAACGTGTAATCGCCGATAGCTTTCATTTTGAGTAAAGGGTTGGTCACGTCACTGTAACCATCACCAGTGCCGTAGTTACTCGTTGCAAGCCAGTTTGTAACGTTGAAGTCGAAAATTTTTGTAATAAGGGACGTTCCGTCTCCAGTTGTGGCGGCATTTTCAAGGCTTTTTTGATCAATGTTCCTTGCAAGTGCGTTAGATTCGGTGCCAAGAGGCGGCGTATAATTACTATTTTTCAGCTGAGAATGGTAAGCCTGGAACAAGCCTTTAAAGTAATCGATAGAGCCGATATCGCCATCGTTACTCATTCCTGAAACTACCGGCTTCAGGTTAGCAACATCTTTCATCTCGGTATTCGCAGTAGCTAATGTGTGATAGTACACACCAAGATATAGCCACCCTTTCTCTTTGATATCCGACTCCATTTTTTGAACAATTTCGTCGTCACCGGCTGCTGAATTAGCAGCATGTTGAACCTGAAGCTGATAATCACGCGCAGCAGTCTGGATCGCGCTTTCAACATCTGGCAGCTCACCGTCCCCGGAACGCATTTTTGCCATATATGCTGCATTAAACTGTTCTGCAGCAGTCTTCATTTTTCCCCACAACGTGTCCGTTGCTTGTTGCTGAACGCTGTAGACGGAATCCGCATAACCGCTAGCGAAGATAGAAGTCCATCCTGCTGGACGTTGTGGCAGCGAAACGGTCCCACATACAGCTGAGCCGTTGTTTACAGATATCGAATATGTGCTATCACCTGTTTGGTATTGCATTCTGGCGTTATTCTCATAATGTTGGCCAGAAGCCTCCATTTGAGCAATCCCCTGATTTACACCCAAAGCACAAAGGTTTGTTTCAAACATCCCTTTTGCAACAGACGCCATTTCTGGCATAACAGGGGCTATATAGACAGCTTTACCACTCGCTAATTCCGAAGCAGTTTTGTCTGCAATAACATTGGCAGATCCTACGCCAATGATTGAACCGCACCATAGAAAAAGCAGCTGTGCCACAGACCAACCGACAACGGTAGGTACAAGCAACAACCACCCAAAAGTCGTTTTAACAATTTTGAATGCGTTGTTGCCATCACCCTCAATAAAACTTCCCAACTGACCTGCCTGGTGAAGTTTCTTAATGCTGATTATCCCCATATAGACGAGGGCAAGAATCGCTATAACTTCGTTGACAGTGAAGAAAACGTTATTAAGCAAGCCATCGCCGGAAGGGCTAAACGGATTATTAACTACCTCACCAAATACGGTATGTAACATTTGACGCGATAGGTCACCTGAACGTTTAGCCGCTTCAGTTATGCCATCAATCCCCAAATCCGCTGAATATGAAGGCGACGCCACAACGAAAAGAGATAGAAGCAACCTTTTTAATTTACTCATGTGGCCCCCGCTCTTGACCAGCCTGCGAAAAATTAAATGTATTACGCACTCCCCCATCATTAAGGAAATAACGTAACGTACCTTGCTCTGCATCAGAGTGAGCCTGGTTTCGTAACTGCCACCCCATAAACTCACATGTGAGAGCCTTAATGAAAGCAAAGATCCCCGCAGCAAACAGGACGCCACAGGTGAGAGTTGCTCTTAACAAGCTCATGTTCGGTGAGCCATTTAGAAGCAATCTGGCATAACCAGACGTTAAAAAAAGCAGAATGAGGACTAATGCAAAAAAACAACAAAGCCAGTATTTCTTGTATAAACTGGCCTTATCCAACAATTCTGAAATAGGTCTATTGCTCCGTTTCATAACTTCGGCGAACGGCTGATTTGCATCAGAATCAACAGGTGGGCCATCAAGGTTTTTTATTTGCTTCTTAACGAATGAAGCCCGCTGAAAGAGCAGGCTGAATGTTTGCTTTACTGACGCGATAATAAAATATATATCGCTGATGCCTGTAATATAATATATCGTTCGTTTAGCCTTCCCTTCCGGGAGGTCATTGACGCCTGTTACAACATCAAGGCCTTTTTTTAATTTCCCTGATTTGGCTGTGTCTTTATCCCCTGTTTTATTTTCGTCGGTCATTTTCTGGATACTCCCGCGTTCACACTCTCCAGCTGTGCTGCCAGCATCGGTTTGTATGTTTGATATGCGTCGTTCGCCAGGATCTGGCCAAGCAGCACATTTTGTTTCTCCAGCTGCTGTTTGGTTTTCAGCACTAACCAGTTGTTCAGATTGGCGATATTGATTTGCTCACGCATCAAATCTTCGGTGTTCTTGTTGGTCAACGTCGCCTGGTAAGCAGGGTTGCTGTAACGGCGACCTACTTCGAATTCCTCAAACTCTCTGGCAGACATACGGTTAAGCTGTTTCGCCCTGTTACTGGCCGTCGCCTGGAAATAGGATTCGACTTCCGGCACTTTGCGTGCATCTGCAAGCGCGGCATCAGTGGCCGGGTTCGGTTTGGAGTTGGCGATCATTTCCATCTGAGGTTGTGCGGCCGCGTCGGTGAGCGCCTGGTATTGCTGAATCATGCCCAGGTAAATTCGCCCGCTGGCGCCTTTAACTTCCCCACGACTCAGCTGACGACCAGCACTGCGCAACGCGGTATTTTTCATATAACGCAGCGCCGCATCTGTCTGCTCATCTGTAAACGTCAGATCAGGTGCCTTGCCTTCTTTGCCGGCGCCATAAAGCAACGAGCTCAGCGACGTATCTGCCCGCGGCATGTCAGATACACTTGGGCAGAATGAAGTCCCGCCAAATGCAGCATAATCCGAACTGTCGCAATACTGGCTGTGAACTTCGGCCGTTGAAGAAGCGTCCACGTCGGTTGCGCGTGCCGGCACTTCAAAAATGGCCTTTACATCTTTCGCAGAACTGGCGCTTCCCAGCGTTCGCTGACCGCCAGCGGCCGCAGAGGATACCCCCGCGGCACCACCGCCAATAGACTGCGCACAAATATCATCCGGAACACGGTACTTATCCTGTGCCTGCAGCAGCCGGTCATTACGTTTTTGCTCGACTTCGAACTGTCGGTTAGTTTCAGCCACCTGCTGCATTAATGCTGCCTGGCGATCGCCCTGCTGGCTGATTGCCGTACCAATGTTAATCAGCGTGGCCTGGATGTTACCTAACAGGCCATTAGCTGTGCTCAACGCCGGCATAACCTGCGTTGAGATGGGAATGCTGCTGTTAACGTTGACCGTATAGGCAAATGCTGACTGTACGCTGAAGGCCAGAATTGAAACGGCCATCACTGACCGTTTTGCGTTTCCGATTTTTATCATCTGAATCCCCTTCTCACATCAGAAATGATTTCTTTAGCGAGTTTCATCGCCATAGTTTGTGATTCTTCTTCTGAATCACGCTCACCACCCTGATTGACCACCATTTCATCTATGATACTTGATGCACTTCCCATAGGGAATCTATTTGCTAATACTTCCCTTGCTTGTTTCGTTCCCAGCTCTTCATAAAGCACATCCCTGAGCGCCCTATCTTTTGCAGATGAGTTCAGTGCCCAAAGCAGTTTTGGACCTAATGTGTTTTTCAGAATATGGCAAATCAGACCACGTTTCGTTTTAAAAATACCGAGAAATGCAGTACCACTTCCGTCCGGATAAACCCCTTGCGGAAGCTGTCTGAAACGACGCAGGATATCGGCCGGGATGTTTATCTCTAATTGCTTCAGATACTCTTCATCCCCTTCCGTCAGGCGCATCATAAACAGGCTGTTCATGGTTTTAAGCACGCTCGAAGGCATATGGCTCAGATACTGAGACGAGAACGCAGTACGGACGTTGAATTTACGATCTTCAAGGTCAGCGGTATTCAGCGCATTTTGAATAAAGTCGATGCCGGCAAAGTTATGACACTCATCATAAAAGGTATGTTTAACCTCTTCTGAAAGCTCCCTGATGCGCGCCTGGTGATATGCCCTGTACTGCTCCGGTAAAGCAGGAATGAAGGTTTCTGCTGACTGAGGCAGATAGTAGTTACGCACTGCCATCTGGCGCGCAAAGAGATACATAATGCCGGATTTGAGCTTGCCTGCAGGTGTCGTTCTGTCACCGAGCACGTTTTGCATATCCAGGATCGCAATACGAGTCTCTGGGCTGAAATCATAAACCGTGATCCCAGAGAAAATGGCATAGTCAGCAGCGGCAGCCTGGAAACAACGTGCAACAAAGTTTACTACAGGCTCACTTCCATTGACTTTTACATCCGCATATTGCTTACTAAAACCTTCTTCTTGTAGCTCGCTAATGAAATCGTAAATGGTCGGCACAGCATAACGCTGGGCAACCGTCGCTGCATGGAAATATTTTTTGGCAAACAGCTTATCAACGACTTCCCACCATGTAGCTTTTTCAAACCAGTCTTCACCGAGCTCTGTATCCAGACCAGATACTTTCAGAGCTTCATTAACAACCGGATCGTTAAACTTAAACTTATTTGCGTCAGAATGAGCTTTTGCTTTGTATACTCTTGATACAACTTTACTGACGATTTGGCCAACGCTCATTGCATCTGGCGGCTGGCCAATTGCCGGATCAATACAGAATGCGTTAAGCATCTGCTTTAAGAATACTTCCTCAAACTGCGTCAGATACCTTGAACCTAACTGCGTATCGCAGATGTTAATACAGTGCGATTCGTCATTGTTCAGGGTGATACTGGCAACCAGGTGTCGTAGATCCGCCGGCAATTCAGCCCAAATCAGGTCGGCAATACCTTTCGCACTGTATCCCTTATCAATGATGGTCAGATAAGGCAATTTTTTATCTGCCCGGAAAATCGCGCTCAGGTTAAGACGGTTGGCCAGCACGCTTTTACCGGAACCAGGAACACCGGTGATGACATCGGTAAATTTCTCCTGCAGGGGACTGGCGATTTGATAAGGGAACAGCTTGCCATCGAGCGTGATGAAGTTGATATTGCCTTTACCATGCCAGGGGCTGGCCGGACGTTCAAAAGGTAACATCCGCAAGCCTTCACTCAACGGCGGATAATGCAATGAGCCAGGTGTGGCCGTCGTCAGCCCCGGAACGGATGCAATCAGTGCGCTACCTGGATTACCATACGTCTTGGACACACCTGATACACCCCAGCCTTCAATCGCCTTAGTTAAAGCCGCCAGGTTGCGTTTGGCTTCATCCTTAGTGTCACCCCAGGTGGCAAAGTTGATGGCCATGATAGCCGTTGGATCGGTTTCGCTCTGGGCCCCGACATAATCCATATCACGCGCGATAGTACCGAGTGAGGGAATGAAACGAAGGAAAGAGATGATCACTGATGGCCAGAACAGTGCTTTTTTGCCCCCGCCCATAAAGTCATATTTTATCCGGTACGGGATTTTCCGGTTAATCGCGTTGAATAACTGCTTAAATTTGACAGGGTGAAGTGGTGGCAACTCAAGGGCAACAGAGCCGTAATACTTGCCATCGCAGTAAATCAGGCCACCATCTTCTTCCAGTTCCCCTTCCATGATCTGGATATTCAGCCGCGGCGGCAGCACTGAGTCGATATTGCCTTTCCGTGGAGCGCCATAAACTCGCAGATTTTGGTCAAACGGCGTGCGAGGGTACCAGTTTTCTGATGTTGAGTTCCGGAACAGCATCTGACGCATCATGGCGCCGGCGTGTTTGACATCGAGGACATCAACCAGAAGCCCCATCCCCGACTCATCATCCCCCTGAAGCATACCAATCAGCCGCCACAGCATCGCGTCATGCGTGATCTTCAAACCTTCAAGCTGAAATTCGATTGGGTTCTGACTGAAGCGAGTCTGCGGGATATCCTTCATAACGCCGGCAGCTTTTGCCTGCTCGTTTTTAAGTTCATCCTTCGCAATCATCCCCTTCGAGGTATACAGCACGATGTAAGCGCGTTCACGGCTGTAATGGGCAGCAATTTTTTTTGCGTCATCGGCGATCAGGTCTTTAATGTCTATCTGCAGGCGCTCTATTGCTGCTACCTGCGGTTTATAAACATTATTCAGTTCTTCCTGGTTCTTGGTAAAGTCGCGCTCAAACACCACAGACAGCTTATGGCCACTGTTAATAAAGGAATTCGACAACGAGTTTGAAAGGTGCATGATGAAGTCATTAAACGACTTCTCGTCAAACGATGATTTAGCGCCCTGAACCTCAATAACGGTAAGAAAATCGTTGTTCTTCGTAGTCAGAATGTACGGAGCCCTGATTTCAGGATGCTCAACGCGATCCTGCGACGTAAGCCCTACAACCGTTGTCAAATCACAGTATTTTAACGAGTCATTTGACGTAAGATTGCGTGAGATACCTTCGATCACATCCTCAAAGAAAGAAATCATTTAAAACCTCTCTTACCCTTGTAAATTTCATTCCAGTCACTTACATCCGGCAATTCGTCTGACTCTGCGACAGAAGTGACAAACTCATCGTCAAAATTCATGGGAAGTAACTGATGGTGTTTTTTTATCAGGTGCAGTAAATCGTATCCATCATCACTGCCGGTTTCGTTTAGAACTACGTCAGTTGTGCTGAGCAATATCTGTTTAAGTTTCTGTGCCTTTTCACGGTAAGAATCGTCCGTTGACTTTTCCGCTTTTGCAATTGAACGAAACAACAGGCTGTAGAGTTTTCGGTTTGTATTTCTCTTCAGCAAAAGTCCGGTTTGAGTCTCTAGTTTCATTTTCTCCGGGTGTTCGAGCGACAGGCATACAGAGCAAAGCATTCTCTCTTTCTGTCCATCTTCTGCGAGGGAGAAAACATCTTTGCTCTTTATCCCGCACACATGGCATCTGGCAGGTTGTTCATTCCTGGTGAGCTTAAAATCTTTCATGGGGGAACTCCGGTATTGGCCCCGCAAGGCGGGGCCGAAAGGACATTACAGGGTTGCGTCAACGCCAACGGTTGAACCAACAGAAGAGATCCATGCGGTCAGGCCGACCAGACAGGCTCCAACAACCATTGACCAAAAGATGAAGCCGCCACTGATATCTTTCCCGCGTTTGTTTTTGAGCCACAGAGCTACAAGACCTACGATGAAGCACACAACACCAACCACTTTACCAGCGGTAATCAGACCAGGCTGGGTACTGGCCATACCTTCCGTGAAGGTATTGATCTTTTCCCAGACAGTCGTTTCAGCTGCAGCCTCTTTGCTCAGTAATGCCAGGGGCAATACCACTAACGATTTTGCTACCGTTCCGCGCAGCTGATACGCTGCGATGGATGCAGATAACGCCTTGTCTTTGATAAATTTAACAATTTTCATAAAGTATCCTTTTTGATTACCAGTGAATGTTTAATGTGCTCTGCAACGCATCGAGCGTTTGTGTATCGAACATCAGAAGTAGTCCACATACAATTTTCACAATGGATGCCCCTCTCGTGCCCGAAGCTGACAGCTCCGTATGGCCCTCAAGGTAAGAGTCTTTCAACCCCTTAATACCCCTGTAAAAAAAGTATGCACCGAGAATTCTAACAATCCCCAGCACTGCGTTGACTGCTGCGGCTCCCATGCCAAACGTAGATTCGCTCGCATAACTGACGGGTCCGAAACTGACATCGCCAAATCCTAAAGTGGCACCGCCTGAGTTCATCTGTGCTTTCAGCGTGATGAGGCATACACAGAAGATGATCCCGGCAAAAATTCTGCCAACTTCAACACCTTTGGTAGAATGCCTGGCCTGCTTCCGCAGGCTCATCAGATATCCAATAACACCAATGATCCCAACGATTGCAGCGACACCTATGATTAGCCTTGTCAGCGGTTCCTGACCACCGTTAGCAACCTGAATTAATACCGATTCTAAATCCATAGTTTCGCCTTTTTAGGTCCTGATTAGCGGATTAGGCCTTTACTTGTTGTAACGATTCTATTTTCAGTATCGATACCCGTAATGGTGACTCCGCCAAGTTGACTTCCGACCTTCACAGCATACGTCTGGTTTTTGTATTTTACCCAAGCAAGATCGCCAGATAAATCATTAATTGAAAAACCTCTCAACAAAGGTAATGCCTGTGACGTTGAACCTGAAATTGTTCCACTCTGATTACCAAATGAAGGCCCATAACCAGCGGCTTTCATTTTCAGTTCCTGAACCTGATTGTTCAGATTTTTAATTTGTTCATTAGCGCTTTGTAACTGACTGGAAAGGATCATCATTCCATTTTTAGAAGTTGATTCTATCGCGTCCAGCCGTTCCTTTTGCTGCAGCAGAATCCCGGAAATCTGCTCGCGGAAGTCACCAGAATCCTGCCCGGCAGGGGCAGACTGTACGCGCGGACGTTGCGCTGAAGACTGGATCGCCCCATTCCCCGTCGCTGGCGCAGTATCACTATCGGAGCCCCCAAACAACCAGACTAAAAGCAGGATAGCGATGACAGCGATACCACCAATCCATGCATAGTCACTGATATTAAGCGGCTTTTTGCTCGCTTTTGCTGCTGGCGTCACTGTCGGTTTTGGCTTTTCAGCAGGCTTAGCAGACACCGGTTCCTGGGCAGGAGCTGCTTCGTTTTTATTGTCATCTTCAAACAGATTCATTATCAATCTCCTTAACGGTAATACGGGTTACTGGAGCCATACCCGTAGCCGGGGTAGCTTGGAAAGTTTTGCTGAGGGTAATTAGGAGCCGGAGGCTGAGGCATCTGCTGAGGTTGCACACTAGAAAGTGTCGGAGTTGCTTGCTGCTGCGCCTGCTCTGCAGAAGCATTTTCCATATTCTCGCCACAGTCGCTTTCATACACCGGCGCGACAAACTGGATGCCTATGAGTTGGTTACGATCAACCGTAACCTGCTTCACCGGCAGGCGGGCTGCATCGTCGGCCAGGACACGCCCTGCCTGCTCACCCATCCCGCCAATAATGGTACCGGCAACCGCTTTGCCATCAGGTGTACCAGTTGAACGATATGCGTTCCCGCCGTCAGTGATAATCATCTGCGAATTGCTGTCCGCATACAGCTGACCAGTTCGGCCTAATCCGTTAGCGACAGCCGGCAGAATAATACGGCTGAACCAGCGGTTATTTACATTTGAGGAAACGGCCGCGCGCAACGAGTCGGAAGCCACGCCATACGCATCGACCTTACACTGCACTCCGTTCAGCTCCATGCCGGTGAAGTGAATTCGAATACCATCGCCGGCAAGACGGTTTTGGCCAGAATAGAATTTGGCGCCGGCCTGCGCTCCAGTTGGAACATGGGCAATAGCAATACTGTTCTGATCGTCACTGTCCATCGCCGTATCCATTACTGCCGGCACAAGCGTGTAAGCCGATACAAGTCGGGCTCCTTTATCTTTGACCTTATTCTTCGCCCCCTGTTGTTTTTCAGCATCCGGCTTTTTGTTCTGCGGATAGACCGAATCGGTCCACCCTGAGAAAGTCCCGCCGTTCTTGTCATTTCCCTCAGCTCCCAGAGAGGTTGCAAGTGCAACACCCGTGACAACCGGTGTTCTGGCCTGGTCTATTTTCTGCAGTAACGTAGCCACCGCTTTAGCCTGACGCTCACGCTCTTTCTGCTCAGCATCATTAGCCTTACTGTTATCGCCCGACGGTTTTGCTGACGATTCCCACGAATATTTTGGTGGTGGTGCTTTGGTGCCGTAATCAACGGCCACCGGGTTACTGGCTGACAACGTGGATATGAAGCTATCCCCCGTGAGCGCCGCTTTCTCTGAATTATCAGCATTCCACTCATTCAGCAGCTTGTTGTATTGGGGATCATTAGCTTTTTCCCTGCCAGTTTTCCCTTCCAGCCCCTGGGCTTTCACCTGCGACCCTCCCGTTGCCGGCTCATCTGATGAGCCAAACAACCAGTACCCTCCCAGAAGCGCCACCACTGCAGCAGCACCACCGACGTAGAGCATCATTTTTCTGGTTTCTTTACCTTTATCTGTAGCCATCGTCGTTCCCCTTAATTCAGCTCAACTTCAACGTCACGCGCCTGACCATTAACAGAAAAAGTCAGCACTGGTGTTGCCGGCAGCACGTAAACATGTGTGCCATCGATAGCGGAAAGCGTTTTTTCAAACTCATCCTGCAGCTGCATGTTACTTCTGACGTAGAGCTCATCACCGATCTGCCAGACTTTGGTACTCCCTGGCGCGTTTTTAAGTTTCAACCGCTGAGCATCTTCAGGCGGGATGCCATCGAGCACGCTCTGCAGCTGCTTGTCATACAGTGAGATTTTTTTCTCAGGCGTAGCGGTATAAACCGGTGTGTCAGGACTGCGCTTCGGGATACGGAGATCCAGACGATAATCAACATCAACGGTTTTTGATTTAACGGAGGGTTCTGCCCCCTTCACGTTAATAATGACCGGCGTGGCCAGCCCCTTCAGAAGCACTGTGATGTTCCCGCTGGCATAGGCATTGGTAGGCTGGATTGTGAATACCGCCGATCCTGGAATATAGCCAACACACAGTTCACCACCAGAAGCACAGGGACTCGAATTATATGGAGGGGCACCTAATACCCAGGGGTGTCCGGTTGCATCTGAAAACGTCACTGTCGTTGCCTGGTTTGGAAATACCCGTACCTGCGGAATGGATGCACCAGCTGACAGTGATACCGTCTGGCTTGAAATTCGTGGGATCGGCGTTAATGGTGAGGTTTTGGCCGCCGCGCTCATATCTTCCATTGCGCTGCGGGCAGACCGCACCTGACCAGGGGTAATAGGCTGGATCTGCTGCAGAACAGGTGCAGGTAACTCTTCCAGTGTCTGCGGATTAACATGAGTAACCTGCTGCTGTGGTGGAGGAATCTGCGGCATGGGTGCAGGAGGCAGTGCAGTAGTTGGCTGCTGTTGGGGCTGTGCCTGTGGTTGTTGGCCTTGCGCCTGCTGCTGACCTTGTTCCTGTGCTGTTTGCTGTGGTGGCTGTTGCACCTGTGACTGCTGATTTACGGGCAACCCGGAACTGGCCTGCTGCCATTGAGCAATATCACCACCAGGCACAGCTGGCGCCGTTTGCTGCGGCGCTCCATTACCAGTCGGTGCATCAGCTGCAGATACAGAATTTGCCGAAAACAGTGCGGCCATAAGTACAGTTAACAGTTTAATCTTCATGATTGACCTCAGTAGTTCCGGGGTTTGAGAATGGCCTGCGCTACTTGAATACCCCGTGGATCTTCGTCTTCTTTGACGCGGCGTACCTGAACCATCAAATCGTAAGGTTGTGGTCTGTAGTCCTGAGCCTGACCAACAAGCTGAACAGTCACCGGAATACGGTATTGCCAGGCATAGGTTTTGGTGCCACGGATAAGACCTTCCGTGATCAGGGTTCCTGGTGTTGTGGAAAGTTTTACGTTCAGACGTTTTTCACTGATATCTTTCAGCAGTCCACTATCGGTCAGCGCTTTACGGAAACTAACGTACCCCTCAGTGCTAAAATCGCCACGGACGCTGGTTAATTGGTTTTCGTAATTCACAAAGTTCAGCGAAAGCGATTTGATCATTGTACGGTTGGCAAAGTCCATCACCTCTTCCGCTGTGTAAGCCGGTTCATCGGTTGGGTGTACTTCCGTGATCATGCCCCCATTCGTTGCAATATATTTGGTTTTTTTCTGGTGAAGCCAGTAACCCTGAAGACCGATGATAATGATTGCGACTAATATGATTAGCGTCTGAATCAAAATTACTTTTAAACCATGTTTCGATACGATTTCTTGCACCGTTCGGTTACTCTCTTCAGCAAGAGCTGGAGCAAGGGCGTTGCTGTCATCATCAACGACTGAGTTTTGATCCGAGTCAGTTTGATCCATAATATTTTCACCATTTTGTGTTTTCATAGAGTTTCTCTTTTCAAAAGTTTGTGTTAGAAAATCACGCAGATCGTTAATGAACAATGAGGTATACATGAGCGAACATAATGATTACGAATCCTGTGCAGTTATCATGTGCGAACGACGAAAAGCCACCGCCGTTTTGCGCAAAATTCCGCCAGAAAACCTTGAGCAACTCATTAATATGTGGTCCGACATTGCACAGGGAATGATCGAGAAATTTAAGGAAGAACAGAAGGCCACTGAAGAGAAAGCCGCAGCCACAAAGCGGTTCATGGAAGAACACAATATTACGGCTGATGAAGCTCTCCAGATCTTCGAAAATCTCTTTGGTCCGTCCACGAAAAGTAAATCCACTTTTGGAAAAGTGAAGTACCGGATCGAAGTTGATGGAAAGTCCATAACCTGGACAGGAAAAGGTCGCCGACCTGCAGCGTTTGCCGAGATGAGCGACGATGAGCTCAAAAAATATGAAATCAGCTGAAGACTGGCTGCATACTGTCAGACGTTTCATGAATGAAGATTCGCTTGATACGTATGTAGACTCAAAACGTGATGTTCTACCTGCCACAGAATTTATGCGTTTACTAACCGCGGCGGAACACCGCCGCGTTGAAATACGAACCGGCAAGCTATTCGATAAAATCCCGAAAGGACTCTTCCGGTAGTTACAAATGGAACGGGAATGCATCACTGTTTGCATCCTCACCACTTCCACTCGCAGCTGCCGGATTGTTTAATTGCACATTCTTAGAAGATGCGTTGGGCAGGATACCTGACGTATCTGGCAGTCGGGATGAAATCGTTGACCACGGGTCCAGCGTCGTATTAGTCAGGCTCCCCCACTTCTCATTAATCTTCGATTTAACCGTATTGCATACCTCATCCTTCACCTTATCAATGATGTCGCTGATAGACGGAAACTGAGGGATTTTTAGTGATACCGATAGCGACCCCAGGCACTGTCCGAGAGAATCAGATGTACTGGATTCACTTTTAGCGGCGTTGTTAATCCGTTCAACCTCCTGTTTATAGGCAGCATCAGCACCAGCTTTTGCCAGTTCGTATGCTGCACAGGTCTGTGTGGCTGCAAATGAGCTCACAGAAATGCAGGAAAACCCTACTGCTACGAGTAGGGTTTTTGTTTTATGGCCGAGGCGCTGACTTTGCGACTGGTGCATGAGTCTGTTCTCTCCTTTCATCATCTTTTCTTTTTGCAGCATTAGAAGGATGAAAAAGCTGCTTCATTACTGTTTTGTTTTTTACCTCATCTGAGGCCGGTTGTAAATGCTGAGGCTGTTTTTCATTTGCAATTGTGTTTTTGTAAAGCAGGTTTTTACCTCCCTGATCAACATGGCCGTATCCGTGCAAAACAATTCCACTTTCAGAATTTTTATTGATTGCTGAAAGTGTCATATACGTTTTCCAGTTTCCATCTTTATCAATACGCTTGTTCACTTTACCAATTACGCTATGGTACTCGCCAGATTCCTTATCCTTTGCGATCCCCTGCATGAATCCTTTACGAGACTCAACAAGGTAATAATCAGGTCGTTCGCCTTTTTTATGCGGTGCGACCAGCAAAGGTGTACCCGCGGTTTTTGACTCTTGAGGGAGTTTATAGCCTGTGGGTTTTGTCATGCTTTCAGGAGCTGGCTTACCATTCGGCAGGAACCAATACAGTTCTTTTTCAGGCACGGCCTCACGGCTGAGATCAACACCGGTAATCTGCTGAATTGTTGTGCGGAGCTTCTGGAAGGTTGCAGCATCATACGGAACCAGTTCAGAAGGCTTATAGGCCTGTTCATTCCCTGCTGTTGGCTGTGGGTATACAGGTTTTACTTCCCACTCATTACGTTTGGTCTGGATAGTTTCATAACGAACGATCTTGTTGCTTTCATCACGGACAGGTGCATTCACCTCAACATCCACAAATCCCAGCTTTCTGACCGTAACAAGACGTTCGGTGTCTACACCAGCATCTTTAACCGCTCTCTCAAGGTCTTTCCCCCAGAGTGTCTTCTCTCCATGTTCATTTTTGAGGGTGACAAAGTAGTTCATGGATTCATCATCTTTCCACTCATACTTAGCACGTCCATGCGCGACGATAACGCCTTTCTCCCAGGATTCACCCGCAGCTTTATCTTCCTTTTGAGTATCAGATGCATTCTGCTTCTTCGGTTGTACAGAGGCCGATTCTTCCCAGCGCATTCCATTTTGCTGAACTGATGAATTTGCCTTTTCGTTTACCCCTTCCTGCTTATTCGCTTTTGAATCAGCAACATTTTCTTTTGCCGTTTCTTTTGCTGTTTCATTTGCTTTTTTGAGTTCGAGCAATTTAACCCTTTGTTCTGGGTTAGTCAGTTTCACCTCAATGTTGTATTCACTGATAAGGTTAAACACTCGCTCTTTAAATTCGTCACTGCCGGTGATTTCAATACCACGATGATGTTGCTTATCCGCGGTAAGAACGGCCGCCAGGATCATCTCGTCACTCTGGCTGGCTTCAGGGGTAGCCATACGCAGATGTGAGCCGTAATCGTAAAACGCATCCTGCCCATCAAGCGTATACGCCGTATAGTCTTTCTCTGCTCTGTACCCAAACCGGGCAATTAACCCTTCCAGGTCTATACGTTCTTTTGGGGGCGTTTCTGCATTATCGTTGGTTGCCCAGCGTATGCCGTTTTCCAGTTCTTCGTTTGTTTTTTTCTTCTTCTCCTCGGTTTCATTTTCAGCCGGGGCGGTATTAGCTACAGGTTCGCTGGGCGCTATCCCTTCAGGCTTTTGCTGAGCGGTGTCAGTTGTTTCACCGCCAAAGGCCATCATAGCGGCATACGCCTCAAGATCACTGGCGCTATTACTCTTTTCATCATCACCGTCTCGATCTGTTGGTGCGGCGTATTCCGGTTCAGCAGCTGCAGGGGCGCTGGCCACCGGCGCGGTTTCCTCCGGTTCGGCAGCTGCGGGGGCGCTGGCCACCGGCGCGGTTTCCTCCGGTTCGGCAGCTGCGGGGGCGCTGGCCACCGGTGCGGTTTCCTCCGGTTCGGCAGCTGCGGGGGCGCTGGCCACCGGTGCGGTTTCCTCCGGTTCGGCAGCTGCGGGAGCGCTGGCCACCGGCGCGGCTTCCTCCGGTTCAGCAGCTGCAGGGGCGCTGGCCACCGGCGCGGCATTTTCAGGGGCTGCAACGGCAGCGCTGTCAGTCGAGCTGTGATTAACGTCAGTAATGTTCGGGTTATCAGTCGGCATAGTGTCTACCCTGTTTATTTGATTAATGGCTCCTTCTACCTGCAATCTGACTTGCTCCAGCCCTTCAGAGACATGCAAATCGTTGTAGTCTGTAAGCCCTTCTTTCGGGTTGCTAAAGGCAGGGACCAGAACATGGCCGGCAGTCAGCTCTGCAGCTTCTGTCGCTTTTTCTAGTCCAACGTTCTCGTCTTTATAAATGTCATTGTCAGCAAGGAAGTAATGAGTGCTGTTTGGAAAGGCGTCTTTCAGGCGGCCAGCAACTTCCACCATGTTGCCGGCATTAACCGTCATGATCACAGGCTGATTGATGGCTTCGCTGATACTGGCTGCTGTCGCATATCCCTCGGCATAAAGCAGGTTGTCACCATCCTTCAGTTGGCCACCCACAACGAAAAAACTCCCCCATGCCTGGCCGTCTTTTTCAAGGTGTTTACTACCGTCGGACCAGATGCGCTCAAGGGTCCTGAACTCGCCATCAGCATTAAACAGGGGGATCACAACGTTGCCCCGCTCATCAGCTTTAAGGCCGTTAGCGGCAATGACCTGTTTGTTTTTCAGGTATGCCAGATCTCCCGTGGCATCCGGAAGCCGGTTATATTCTTCCATCAACCGGTTAGCGGTCTGATCAAACTTATCCGCTTGCGCTGCAGCTCTTTGTTCACGCCTTGCCGCAGCATCAGCACGGAGCATGGCCATTTGTTCAGGGTTAGGGGCTGCGCCGGTAGATACCCATTTCTGAATTTCACCACCGTTCTTATAGTCCCTGTACCACCCTGCAGGCCGGCCATCCAGGAAAGCGGCATACACCCCCTTTCTTGAACCAGCTTTACCGTCCACTGTATCGACATAATGCTTCTGGCCATCGAACTCTATGGGGTCTTTGATAATGGCACCGCGCTCTTCAAGCCACGCCGTAAATTCATCTTCAATGGCCTGAATATCCAGGGGCGGTTCTTCGATCACCTTATTGGGGTCAAAAATCCACTCTTTCAGCCGGCTCAGGTTGGCCCCCGGCTGTGCATACCACACCTTTTCTTCCTTCACGTAGTCCAGAGCATTACTGCCATCAGCCAGTTTGCCGGCCGCACGTATTGCACGTTGGCGATCGTCAAAGGGAATACTCAGACGGGTTCTTTCAGTTGCAATTTCAGGTTTCGCCATACTGTCTACCCCTGTAGTTATGTGTTATCGCTGAGAGCGCCGGTACCACCACGGCCGCCCGGTAAGTTTTTTCCCGCGGATAACCCGGAGAATGACCTGGTACAGCACCGGTAACGTGTAGCCCATCATGGCCAGCAGAAAGTAAAAGAGAACCACACAGGTGCAGATAACAAAGGTTTTTACTGACGGGAACGGAAACCAGATGAAGTACACAAGAAACGAGATAACAGGCACACCAAAAACCGTCAGTGGCCGGCCGGCATAACGCCATTTGTTAATGTCCATACTTGCCCTCTTTTAACGCCAGATAGTCCATATATCCTGCGACCTCGATGACTTCCGCTTCGTCGATCAAACCTTCCTGGTGCATTACCCAGGCGTTCTGAATCAGACTGCGGTTTTCAGCGATCAACAGGTCGTCGATGTAGCGGCCCCACTTGCTGTAATCAACGTCATAGAGTTTGCGGCGCAGGCTGTTATCAATGACGAGATATTCACGGACAGCCTTGCGCCGGCCATCTTTTGTTTTAAGCAAGCGTTGCACGATGATGTACGAAAGGATACTCAGCAGGTCAAAGGCGGCAGCTTCACGCATTTCCGGCGGATAGTTCTGCAATGATCGGGAAATGGCCTCTCCGACCGTTTTGACGTGCAGTGTTCCGAGACAAAAATGGCCTGATTTACCTGCCAGCACAGCAGCTTCAAATGACAGGCGGTTAAGGAGCTCACCAACCCCCATAATCTTCGGAGAACGACGTAACCCGGAGAGAGTGATAAAATTGTGGAAGGAATCTATATCACGCCCAATCTGTGACTGTGCCGGCGCCGGCGCAATCCAGTCTCTACTTCCCAGGCGATATTCGATGGGATCTTCAACCGTGATGATTTTCCGGTCCTGGTACGTTTCACCGCAATACTGGAAGATGCTGGCCATCAGGGTTGACTTACCCGATCCCGTTTCACCGCAAATCAGTCCGAGGCCGGAAGCCGGCAACAGAGAATTAAACAGCTCAGGCTCAATGCCCATTTGTTTAAGCTGAGGAATAAACTCATTCAGAACACGGAGTGTCAGAGACATTGCCGCTTCTGTTTTATAAATATCGGCCTGAGTGAAGTTCGCACGGAACCGGCGCGTTTCGCCGCGGCCGAGTCCAATCGTGCCCGCTTCATCACCTCGTAGCTGGATAGCGGTATTAACAACCGCAGCGCTTTTCAGTATCCCTTTGATCTCCTGCCCGAACACCTTATCAACGGTGCGTTCCAGCTCCAGGGTGTCGATTGGGTAATCTGTCATGGGCAGCTGGCGCCCATGACGTTCTACCCAGATCTTATCCCCACCCTGCAACAAGATATCGGACACTTCATTGTTAGAGCAGTGTACGAGAAAACGTTCCAGCGTCTGTGGCGTCAGCGTTGGACCAAAATTGAATGCTTCCATCTACTGCCCCTCAACGTATGGTCGGTTTCCAGCTGCGTTTGTTGATGTCAAACTCAGCTTGCTGCTTCATACGTTTCGTTTTATCACCCAGCATGAGACGGTTTTTATCCCCTGTAACTGTTTGCTGCTGCTGTGTGATAACTGGAGCCTTTATCATGCCCTGCTGCAGTAGCGTGCTGTAGCGCAACATGCCGGTGTAATCCCGTGTGAGGCGATTGAAATTAGCAGTGAATATCTCATCAGCTTTTTGGCGGCCGTCAGACCAGCCCAGCGCGACAGCCTTTTTCCAGATATCACGTTGTTTGCCGTCTTTCGGCATCGCCGCCGGTTCAGGCAATTCGATCCGCTGCGCCATCAATCCGGTCAGAAGATAGCTTTTCCAGGTCGGTGGGTTACTGACAAAGCGTGCCGGCACAACAATGTCGTAGGCACGGTTGGCCGTTCGGATTTGCTCATTGGTAATGTGTGCAACGTCTTTAGCTTCAGCAATGACCGGTGGCAGGTAGCCTTCAGAAGAGATCAGCGGCTGGAACGAATACATGTAATCAAGGTTGCTGCGCTGATTTTCCAGCGCGGCGCGAATTTCTTTAGCGCGTTCTGCCTTACCGCCGCGAAATCCTATGGTGTGCGCTGCGTCGTTTAGCATACTGCCAGTAACATCGGCCTCATCGTCACTTTGGCTTGGCGGGTCCATGTAGTAATCCAGGCCTTTAACATCGGAGTCGTCCGCGCGTGCAACGTTCGCAGCAAGCAGCGGTAACGTCAAAAGCACGATCAGTTTAAGTTTCATGGGCGGGTCCCTCTGAGGAATGAACCTTTCTTCGATGGTGTGAGGTAAAGCAGCTGCAGTTCACCGGGTTTCTGGTTGATGGTGGCACGGTACTGCGTTTGTTGTCGGATCAGGGTCAGCAACTGTTCAAACGTAACCTTCGAACCACCAACATCGATATTGAGTGGAAGCGGTAACTTGATCCCCTGACTGGTGAATTGAAGGCCACGCTGTTTAGCCAGTTGCTCCAGTAATTCGTAAGCATCACCCTGCCAGCTCACACGAACATACTGACTGTTTGCATTGATAATGGTAGGGAATTTGTAACGGGTCCTGTTAATGGCTCCAGCCTGGTAAAGCTCATCCTGTGCGAGTTTTATCTTAATGGCTTGCTCACGCAATTCCTGATCTACCAGCTGCTGTGCAGAGATTTGTTTTTCCTTTTCGCTTTGAGAGGCACAACCGGCAAGAGCTAACAAAGAAACGGCCGCGAGGACCGTTTGCATTTTGATTTTCATTTCTTACTCCATTTTACTTCGGATTGAATTTGTCGTCGCTTTCACTTCTTAATTGCATTTCATTTTTACTATTATTTTGCTCACGAATCAAACGATGTTTCTCGTTTTGAGCATACGCCTGCTGAGCGGCATCTGTGAAGGTAATGCCCTGCGCGACAGGGTGATTGTGGTTCACAGCTGCATCGACGATACGATTACAGCACAGTTCCTTAAACTCGCCGTCACCATCAACACGAACAGATTTGGCTTTACCAGCAATCGTTAATGCAATTGCAAGGTCAGCCGTTTTCTCTTTGTCGATTCCATTACTTTCTGTCAGCACAATGTGACCACGATCAGCCGCTACTGGTTTACCGTCGCGCTCAAAGATAACAGTACCGTCTTTCAAAAGCCGTGGCTTGACACCATGACGTGCTGAGGCCATTACGGCCACATCATCACGATCATGACTGGTGATGGCGTTAAAGGTACGGTTGAACCCGATCTGCTCAACCAGCTGCTGTTTATACTTCTCCTTCTTCCTGGAGGAATAGGCAAAGCCCCTCATTTGGCTGAGCGCTGCCTTATCACCCTTCAGTGCTTCCTGTTCGACCCACTCTCGGTAAGAAAGCCGTGGGTTAGCCGCCCTGAAACCGTTGCGTTCTTCACGCAAGCTAAGACGCAGATTGGCAACCGCCTGCAGGCGTTTGAACTCTGCCAGGTTGTACATCAGCTTTCTGGTATGAGGATCTGAAACAGAATGCCGGACGTTATTTTTCACCAACCGGGTATGTTGGGCAATTTTCCGGTATTCATCGGCGATGCGATCTTTATCCGGAGAATATATCGGTAAATTGTTCCGGTAGGCGCGATAGCGACCCTTGAGAAGCATTCTTTCTTCTGCGCGCTCAATTTTACGCTGCAGACGTTTATTGGCATCTCGACGATAAGCACCAGGGGTATATGCAGTTTTAAATACCGATACTTTGGCCGGTTCAATATGTGAAGGCTGGTATTCACCAAAGCGCTCTTCCATCGACTTCAGGGTATATTGTGCCTTGTTAAATACCAGACTCGCCTTAACAGCCGTCTTCTGGTTTTGATGTTCGTGGGTAATTACGTAGCCCTTTTTCCCCTGTGCTTTTTCGACACGAAGACCGATGCCTGCAAATGTCTTATGCACATCATCCCAGCTTTTGGCTTCACGAAGCCCAGCTGAAACATGGATCAAGTTTTGACGACTACCGCCTACCTGTTCATCACCAACGATATAGCGATAGAGCGTTTCAACACCCTCTTTATTCTCCATCTTGTTGATGCGATCGAGTGAGCGCCAGTTGCCTCGCTCTTTCTTGCTGTGAGGGTTCCGGACAATCTGTTGACGGTCATTAACCACATATGCACCGTTTGAATGGGACCAACCATTCTTCAATTCCAGTAAGCGGCACGCCTGGTGAAGTGTGTCTTTGGTAAAGCTCGATGAGGCTGCTTTATATGTCTGGGGATTGATGCGGTTGACAGCAACATGCACATGCAGGTTATCTGTATCCCGGTGGATGGCAGCAACATACTGGTGATCGGACATGCCCATCGATGCCAGTGTAAACTTCACTGAATCGAAAACCTGATCATCATTCGGCTTTTCATAGTCAGGCCATGAGAGAACATAGTGCATAACTGGATCTTTACAGCGTGTGCTTTGCTGAGAAACTGAATTCATTTCCTGTGCTGCACCATCGAGCGAGAAGGTATTGTACTGGCAGGTAACATCACCAACCACAACTCGCTGTACACCTGGCTCAACATCCACCGGTGTGCTGATCACTTTCTGCTTACGGGTCAGGTAATTGTTTAACCCTTCGAATATATCCGATTTAACAGCTAAAGCCGTCTCAGGAGTAGGCTGAACTGTATCAGTCAACTCCTGAGACGGCTTGTCTGCCATGTACTTAATCAGCTGACCAAAGCTGGACTTTTTGTCCCTTCGGCCCTCAATGATTTTAGGTATCACCATCCATCTCCTGTTGCAGTTTCTGTGCGGCCTTTTTGACCTCGATCAGAATCTCTGAATACTCCTTGCTATGAACCCCGGCACCTTCGTTAAACAGATGTTTTTGAAGGGCTGTTATCTTTACAAGAGCGGCAAGTGCATTGTAATTACCTTTCGATTGAATGCGCTTTCCAAGCCCAGATTTGATAAGATATTGACTAAGACTAAGCCCTGCTTCATGGGCCTTATTGGACAATGCATCTTTAATTTCTGCTGTGCAGCGGAAATGGATTTGTGCATCTGTTTTTCGTGACTCACTACGACTCATCTAATAGCTAACCTCGTTAGGGGGTGTCGGGGCTTGCCCTGACCAAGACGTTTTTGCGTCACTGCCGGCGTGCCGGCGGTGTACCAAAAACACATCTTGTCCCGTACTTAAATACCTCATTGAATTCTACCATCGGCGAGGTTTGAAAGCCAGCAGCGAAGGGCCTGGCAGGCAGAGCAATTGAATCGTGCCGGGCATCATGTAAAATCACCCGAATAGCTTGATCGATTTTCTCCGGTTCGGCATGGCCGATTTTGACATTATTGGGAGGGCATATGCCTGCAAAAAAGAAAGCATTTTATAGCAGTGAGGACATCGGAAAATTCAAAAGCATTCTCGACGACTTGCCTGATGTGACGTCAGAAAGGCTTGAGAAAAAGCACGTACTCGATGAGCTTAAATCTGACATTAAGAAGCTGAAAGATTCGAAAGGATATGAAGATAAAGAGATACTGAAATTCCTCAACGATGCGGGTTTTTCAGACGTTACATTACGTGATATCAAGGACATTACTGCCGGACGAGTTGGAAAAAAAAGAACCAGCAACAGCCGAAAAAAAATCACTGGAGTTGACGAAGATCAGCGCACACAAAATGGCTCTACCGGTCAGAATTCTGACGCTTCAGGTCCGCAGTATTAACCTTCACCTTTCACATATAGCATCCCACATTATGATATAGCTCCCGGCCTGTCAGGCCGGGCATGGGTGCTGCCTGTTCGTGTAATTTTGCGTGCATACTTGTCACCGTTCCGGTGACAAGGGCACTCATTGGCCGGAAAAAATTTTCCGGTTCCGCTGCGATGCAGCGCTCAATGGTGCGCACGTTCAGGGCCACGATCCGCCCTTGATCCCGATAAATTTACAGGGAAAGGAGTCCGGGCACGGATATTAAAAAGGGGCGCATACAGCGCCCCTGAGACAGTTACAGATTACATCGCGGTTTCTTTAATCCGCCGGAACACTGCCAACCAGAAACGGAAGTGATCCCATTGCGCTGCGTTCATCGGATGCGACTTTGTTTGCACTCCGTTTGCGACATCTTCAGCATAGTGTATAATCCACAACGGCATTTTGAACCTCACAATTTAAATTGCCTACCCAGCCGGATTGTTGGCGCAATCCGGCATCTTTTCTGGATTTCAATGATTCATCACCTCCTTCACATCCAAAACCAAAAAGTTATCGTTAGCGTGACGCTGCCCTACGATGAAAACAGCATCAAAGCGACTTACTGCAACTACGTTTAGTTTGCCTGTAACCTCCTTTCCGTTGATGTTGATGGTTTCATAGAGCACCTCGTATTCCTTCGCAGAATCGGAATACTTCTGCTCTTTCCAGTTTTCTATCTGTGCGATCAGCTCCGGGGCCAGCTGCTGACGAACACGGTTTAGTTCATAGTCACGATTGAGAATCAGGCGGTAATCTTTAATTAGCTGGTTGATAACCTTGTTCTCATCCCACTCGGATAGCAGTGGGCACTGTTCGCACTGTATAACACCATCTTCAATCAGTTTTTCTCTGATGCCATTAACTACCTGTACAGCACTTAATTCACTGTCATAGTTCTTTTTAATTTCTTCGCTTCCCGGATATACCATAGCGACATCATTAAAATGGCTTACGATTAATTCTGACACAATAAGGGTATAAACCTCAAAAGGGTATAAGGTCGCCATAATATTCTCTCCACGTTATTTACAGAGCGTTTTAATCAATATCCGCTTTTAAACTTCATGATTATTATACGTCTAATGAGCCATTACAGGCAAGAAAAAAATGCCCCTTTTCGAGGCATATTTTTAACCGGTTTACCACTCCCAAACGGTCAGTTCTGGCACCTGTTCTGCATCCCGGTCAAACCAAATCCAGTCGAACCCGGCACCATTTAACGCGGCTATATTATCCAAAGCACTTGCACTGATCCCCGCCCTGGTTAATTCCACTCGCCATTGTTCAGTAGCAGAAATACGCAATATCCACCCATAGCGATTTTTCTCGATCCAGAACAAACCTTGACCGGACAAGTCATCGTTACAGACCTTGTCCAGTAGTTCCGCGTCTTCTTTTTTTACATGGCCGGTACTGACGACCGCCACCCGATATTGTTCACTGATATTCATACTCCCCCCTCTGGATTGGCGGCCCGCGTCCTGCGGGCCGTTCTAACTCAAATACTTACTGCGGGTAATCATTCATATCCGGGAACGGCGGTTCATCATGATTTTCAATGCCTCCCTGGCCTTCTGCACTGGTGTTACGTGGCCCAGCTCCCGGCAGCATCTGCATTTCGCCGTTATTATCGATCACAATTTCCTTATTGCTGCGCATTTTGCCGTCTGTCCCTTGCCATTTGTTATTACGAATGCGCCCGACAAAATACAGCATCATACCCTTTTTGAAGTACTTCCCAGCTGCTTCGGCTTTCTTTCCAAAAATGACAATATCATGCCATTCCGTTTCTTTTTTCTCCTTCCCTTCGTTGTCGCTATAGCTGATTTCTGTAGCCAGCGTCAGGCTCGCAATGGCCGTTCCGTTTGGGGTGTAACGCAGTTCTGCATCTTTGCCAGAACGCCCCATCAGAATCACTTTGTTTTCGCCACGTTTCCACATAATACACCTCATATATTTGATGTTTATCAGTAAAAAATGGGAGGATTAAGGGGGATTTCTCCCCCTCTTTATCAGTAAAACTTCATGTTCGATTTCAGAGCTTTTTCAAAGTCTTTTACAAAGGAATTTGCAAAAGTGTAATCACGATGAATAAGCTGTTTTGTTTTAGGATTTCGCCACTCAACCTGCACTGATTCGGCTGAGTATTCGATCACCTCGATTTGATTTTTTACACCGAGATAATCAGCAATTGCCATTACGGCATTCACTTTTTTTTGGTCTGCTTCTTTCATTTCAACTCCTTCGCCAGTCGGGGCGCTACCGCGAAAGACTCAACTGCCTTTCGATGTAATAATTATACGTCTAATGAGCCATTTTATCAACTCATTAGACGTATTTTTATATTTTAATTTTGTTCAAATATGAACATTTAATGATGCCAGATATCTAACTTAATGGCTTGAATTTGGCCTTGTTGTAGGTGATCCGGTAGTCTTTGCACTTCCCGTTCTGCCGCAGGAACTCCAGCGAGACAACGTTAGCAGCGGCAAAATTGATGCACATAATGCTTTCCAGCGCCTCGAACAGGTCGGCCCCATTGGCAAGCGGAAACCACAGATCGTTGTCGTTACCGCTTAATTTTTCATGAAGACAGAAATGCACAGCACGCACGCCGCCAAATTCCGTAACCAGCACCGTATTGCTGGCGCGAATATCAGTTAGTGTTAACATTTTTCCCCCTGTCAGTATTGGCCCCCTCGCGGGGGCCGCCGTTTCAGTCAATCGCGCGGTAAATCAAACCGGCTTCGGCGTGCTGGTCGGCATATAATTTGAGCTTTTCCTGCTGGGTGATCAGCATGTCGCAGATGTGCTCATAGCCGGCATCATGTGCGTGCCAGATCATGTGGTTCAGGGTGAACAGGGTCAGCACGATACCGGTAGCTTCTGCGGACAGTTCCCCTTCGAACCAGTTACCGCTAACCGATACCGTGAAGCGCTCTGCGCTCAGTGGGTACATGAAGCCGCTACCGCAAGACAGTTCGACGAACTCCCAGGAACCGCCTTGATAATCGGCGCAGAGAGAACGTGCGTGGTTGTAGACACCGGCCTCACCTGTGAGATACCAGGCGCCGAACAGGCGTGGCAGAAAGGCCATGCGGCGGTTATTGGGGATAATGCGTGCAGTGATGGCGGGTTGATTCAGTTCAGTAGACATTTTCTGTACTCCTGCGCCAGTCGGGGCGCTACCGTCGAAAGACCGGATTGCCTTTCGATGTGATTATTATACGTCTAATGAGCCATATTAATCAAGCAAAATATTCCCGCCTGCCTGAATATTTTCAGGCGGGAGAACTCTTTCCCCTGTCCATTTTTGGGGGCAGGATCACGCCTGCCCCCTTCTGATTCACATGATTACTATGACTTTGTTTCAGCGTTAAAGTGTACGGCTGCGATCCTGACCAACGGGATCACCGCGCTTTCCTCATCGAGCACACGAAAATTTATCGCTTCCCCCAGGTGCATCAGGTTAGCGATAAAATCAACGATGATTTCGGAAACCGGGTGTCCGTCGCAGTCCTGCTCATTCAGGCGCGCAAACAGCGCCAGCGCCTTAGCGGCCTTGATTGCCCGCTCTTCGTTTTCTTCGTCCATACTGCCGAAACACCATTGCCCCTTTTCAATCAGGGCCAGCGTGTCGTAATAGGCTTCATTCTGGGACATGTTTTTTCCTCCTGCGCCAGTCGGGGCGCTACCGTGAAAGTTCGCTGCGTTACTGCGTGAATTAGCCGTTAATCGCCTTCGTGATGCACTCCAGCGCCTCAGACTCCTGCGGATAAAGTCGGCGTGCAGCTCCTTCACCAGACTGGATTTCTTCCAGCCGGATAAACTGCGCCGCCAGCGCCACGACTTTTTGCAGCGCCTCGGCATTGACCTCTATCTTTCGATCGCGGGCGGCATCTTCGCGCACCTGCTTTGCCAGGCTCCAGACGGTATCTTTTCCGACGCCATAACGGCTGTGTGAACTGCATTCCGCGATTTCTGCCAGAACGGCTTCGGCCTCATCGTCAGTGAGGTTCATATCACTGGTGCAGTCATGGACATCTTCAGCAGTCCAGATCAGAAGGCTGATCCGCTGCTGTGGTTCAAAACTATCGAGAAGCCTTGCGCAAATTTCATTTACGTTACCGTGCATTGTAAAACTCCTGCGCCAGTCGGGGCGCTGCCGCGAAAGACCGGATGCCTTTCGATGTGATTATTATACGTCTAATGAGCCATATTAATCAAGCGATTTTTCACGCTCATAGCTGCTACAGGCAACGCTGTAGCCGTTTGCATCCAGTTCTGAAGGCCAGTCGTCACGCCCGCAACCTGACAGCAGGCAGGCGCTGAGGTGCCCAGGGCGATAGTCGAGATGCTGGCATGAGGCGCAAAGGTCATCATCTGAGATTGAGCGGCCTGCACAGATAGGCGGCGCTCCATCAGTGGGAATTTCTCGAATATGCAGCGTTGTCACTTTTTTTACTCCTGCGCCAGTCGGGGCGCTGCCGGTTAGGGATGCAGGGGGCTGTCGCCCCCTGCGGCGGTTCAGTCCTTACCCTTATCCTTCATGACTTTAATCAGCCCGGTAATGGCTGTAATGAGGGCGGCCACGGCCGTGATAATCTGAGGGAGGTTATGGAGGATTTCAGAAGAGGTCATAATGCACCTGTAAGGCTGTTTAGGAAGGTACTGATTTGAATCAGTAAAAACATTATACGTCTAATGAGCCATATATGCAAGCAATAAAACGCCCCTTGTAGGGGCGCTGTGATTATTTTACATACTGCCAGACATGCGGCGGGATCTTATCCCAGATGCGTCCCGATGCCAGCTCTGCGCGGCGATGGTCGGCGGCAGCCTCAAAAGCCTCGGTGTCCTCCGGCGGCACCTGTCCACGATCCCGCATGGATTCGTACATTTTTTCCAGTGTGTCCGGGTTACGACTGCGCCGAAAACGGAGAAGGTAAAAACGCCTCCGCGCCTGATAAACTGTTTCCGCCATGTATCTGCGTCCTGAGCGCCTTGTTATTTCGCATAGTATTCACGTTTTGGTTGAATAAGTCTTCGACTATACGCCCCTTGCGGGGCGTAGCAGGCGGTCAGCCCCAGGTGCTGTAAAAATGGCTTTCGTTAGGATCGGTCTTATAAGCCTGTTCGTACTCGTCAATGCTGACAGACGGATGCTCATGGTTTTCACAGATACGACGGGTCACGGGTTCGCCTTTAAAGTCATTCAATACCGGCTTTAATTCGCCAGACATTGCACTGTCTGCTTTCACCTGCTGCGCAGCGATGCGGCGCAGTACGGCGGTTTTCTTACCGCGCAGGGCGATCACCTGATAAAAATAGGTATTTGTCTGCTCATAACCCCAGCTGGAAACAAAAACATCACCAAGAGAAACGGAGCCGTTACGGAACTGAAGGGATTGAATAGCCATGTTTATTACTCCTGCGCCAGTCGGGGCGCTACCGCGAAAAGCCTCATTGCCTTTCGATGTGATTATTATACGTCTAATGAGCCATATAAATCAAGCAATAAATACATGCCCGGCATGATTTTCTCAGGCCGGGGAATACTTCCTTTCCCTGTTTATATTTCAGGCCGCAAATGCGGCCTGCCATCTGCATTACACGCGAGGGGGTAACATTCCGGGATAGTGACTGGCAACCAGATTATTGATCTTCTCAACCAGCTCCGGGCGTTTAAACGTAATGTGGGCGCTGCCCTTTTTGTAATATCGCACGCTGAAGTAATCACACTCGAACACCTTACCGTTGAACTGGTTTTCACTGAAAAAGGCATCCAGTTTGGCACCGTCAGAAACGCGGTAATCAGGCACGTTACGCCCGTCCAGCACGTAGAACGGCCGCGCCAGATCGTCAATTTTGGTGTGCCCGTCTGAGCTGAAGCGCACCCAGCCACTGCGCCAGACATCGAGCAACGGCGCGATGATGATACGCTTGCCAAACATGCAGGGATTATTGGTTTTATAATCCCACGACAGGGATTTAAAGATATCAATCAGCCCTTGCGTGAAAGTATCGGCCTTGCTTGCGTTCAGGTGCCGGAACGTACTCATAACGTTCTCCAGCGTTATCGGCGGCATTTCTTCGCCTGCCACCTGCCGATCCCATTCCTGACGTTGTTTGTTGCTCATCAGCGTATACATGCCGGTTTCCGACATCAGCCGATCCCAGATTTTTCCGTCGATAACGCGGGAAATAGCCGTTTCGGCCTGGTCTGGTCTGGTGTCGCTCCATTTGATCGCGCTCTCTACGGCTTTGTCGTAGTCATACAGGTACTGACAGCCTCCGGCCTGCTGCATCAGATCGCGCGCTTTTCGCAGCTTGTCTATGCCGTCGAGATAGACGCGAATACCTTCATTCCGCAACGAGATAATGCGCTCAATAGCAATAGACGGGATCACTTCACCGCCATGCTGGCAGGACATCAGATCGACCGACGGGAGAGTTTTTTCAGATGACATTTCAGACTCCTGCGCCATGCGGGGCGCTACCGTAAGGGGTGAACAGGGCTGGCAATGCCAGCCCATCAATGATTATTTGCAGCGCTGAAGCAGTTTACTGACCTGCTCGGCCAGCGCATACGTGGACGCATACGGGCCACTTAAACGACGGTTAGGGATTTCGTTGAGGGCATACAGGCACGCCTTCAGCAGCGCATCTTTCTGCGTTTCCAGTTCAGCTTTAAGCTGGGAGGGGGTCAGTGCTTTACTCATAATTTGTTACTCCTGCGCCAGTCGGGGCGCTACCGCGAAAAGCCTCATTGCCTTTCGATGTGATTATTATACGTCTAATGAGCCATAACAATCAAGCGTTATCTGATTAATTTTCTTTGTTTTTTCCTGGACTCCTTTCCCTGTAAATTTTGCTTTTCAGATCCCCATCAGCCCGATGAAGGTGCTTTGCCGGCATGGTGCAGGGGTTCAGGCATCAGACACTAGCGATAGCCCGAAACCCCGCAGGGGGTTCGGCGGAGCTGCCAGGCTTTGCCTGGCTAGCGGAGTGTGGCTGACGACTGCCCGACGGGCAGGAGCCGAAGGGGCCCAGAGGTGTTTTAGTACGGCAGGCCTGCCAGAAAACGCCGGCAACTGAGCAGAAATGAACAGGGAAGACACGCTGTGCGGGCGTCAAAATTAAGTAACTGGCAGACACCAGGGCGGGATCACATCAGAAAGAGCCAGAATAGGGGGCAGGACTCGTCAAAGTCATAAAAACGATGATGGGTACAGTTTTTTTAAATGCGCGCCCAGAGAGCGGCTCAGCGCGTTTCAGGGCAATACGGGTTCGATGCCCGTATTGCCCTGCAGGCGGCAACCACCGCGTCAGCCTTCAGCCCCGGCCAGATATCCGATACGTTCAGGAAGCACGTTTGCGCGTCGGTGTTTTGCGCTGCTATTTCCAGATCGGCGGTAAGCCGGCATCGATGCAAAGGACGCACCAGACGGAATACGCGATGTCACTTTCTCCGTTCACCCAGCGGCGCACCGTTCTGCCGTTCACGCCAACATGTCGCGCCAGCCCCTCCTGACTCAGGTTGAGCACATTTTCCAGCAGATAGCGGAGTTCATCCCCCGTCGGCGGGGTCCATTTATCAGCGGGACGGAAACAGCTTTCGCGGATCGCGCCCACGTTAAGCGGCACGGTATATTTATTGCCCATAGCAAGCCTCCAGAGCCGGCCGCACCACTGTGCGGCCGCGGTTATCAAATCAGACCATGTTCAGCAAAAGAGTAAATATCGCTGCCGCCCACAATCAGGTGATCGAGGACTTTGACATCAACCATCCCCAGCACCTGCGCCAGACGCTCGGTGATCAGCTTGTCAGCCTGGCTGGGTGCAGTGTTAGCGGAAGGATGGTTATGCGCCAGTACCACGGCGGCGGCATTATGATGCAGGGCGCGTTGCAGGACGATACGCGGATGAACGGTGACGCTGCTGATAGTTCCCTTAAACAGTTCTTCAAACGCAATCACGCCGTTGTGGCAGTTAAGAAAGAACGCGCAGAATGATTCGCGTGGTTCTGCAGCAAGACGAAACCGCAGTAAGGAACGCGCGGCGTCGGCGCCGGTGATAAAATCCGTTGTGGTAATTTTACCGGCAATAATGGCGTCCGCCTGGCGGATAATGTTGAGTTCTTCTGCTGAAAATTTCATATATTTCCCTCGTTAGGGGACCTGAGCACCATGCCCGGCCACAAATATATAATAGGACATTTTGTCCTAGATGTAAATACAGTGATATATAAAAAAGCCCGATTTAACGGGCTTTTATGGTTTATTTCTGTCCCCCTGCAATAACTTCCAGTTCCGTCTCTGAAAGCATTATTTTCAGGCAGGGTTTGGTACGGCTGAGAAGTTCAATCGACCTCGGATCGAGGTCCAGGGATTCGCAAAAATCATCTCCGCCACAGGCATCACGCATCCGGTCCCAGAGCTCGTCAAAATCCGTTGTATCCGGATTGAAACCATTGGCGTAACAGACATTGTGCATCCCATTACTGTTTTTCTCACCTTTCGCCGCCATCACATACACGCCATGATCTTTGACAAAAAGAAGTGGGCAATTAAAACGCTTAACTTCAGCAATAACGACGTTGAGCATAGGATCAGTAAAAACAAGTTCTGATTGCATGGTCATAGTGTATTTACTCCCTGAAAGCTATTTGTTGACCGCAGCGGCGGTGAGAATGTCAGAAAGCGACCCCAGCAGATATAATTCGGTGAGCTCGCCTGTTTCATTCAGAAGAAATAGCCCTGCAGGTCGGCCATTATGAAAAATAATGGCTTCATGCGATTGATGTAATTCACACTGACACAGCGAGAAATAAATAAGTGACCATTCAGGGGAAATAACGGTTTTATTGCCATGTTCCCGGATATAGCGGGCAACATCAGCCTGTTGCTGAGAATTGAGAGCAGTCATAAGGTGACTCCTGCGCCGGTCGGGGCGCTACCGTCGAAAGACCGGATTGCCTTTCGATGTAATTATTATACGTCTAATGAGCCATATAAATCAAGTTAATTTTGTTATTTTCCTGATTTAAGGAGACTCTTTCCCCTGTAAATTTTGCATCACAAGCGCACCGTTCGGGCGCTGCAGGCGAATAATATCGTTCTGGCGTGCGTCTTTTTCCCGGATGATCCGCCAGGTTTCGGTGACGGCGCCGGCTGGCTGATACAGTCTGACCTTCACCTCGGAACGCTCTGCAGACAGCACAATGCAGCCTTTCTCATCTTGTGCAGCTGCGTGCCGGGCTTCATCTTTTTCCCGCGGGCAGTCATCAAATCCTGATATTCGGACCGGGTGGCCATCGATATCAACCTGATAGCCGGGCGAAATCACGGGCACGGGCTGTGGCACATTCGGGAAATAATCAGCCAGATCACACCCTGTCAGGGCTACGGGCACAAGGCAGGCATACAGCATTAACATTCGGCGTGTGGTGATCATAAAGGGTCCTCTCTGGTCGCCGCGGGCCTTATTTCGCCTTCTCAACCAGCTGCAGTGACGGATGCTCACCGGCCAGAAGTAACAGGAAATTGAATTCCCCGGTCTTGAGCTTTACGCCGCGCTGAGCAGCCTTTTCTTTGGTCTGCCATGACGCCGGTTTATAGCCAAACAGCGCTGCAATTTCAGCGTGTTTTAGCCCCAGCGCCTGACGCAGGCGGCGAACGTCTTCGGCCGTGGCGGGCTCTTTAACCATATCATCCGGGCTGAACGTCCTGTTCAGGCGGTAATCAGGATGCACGCCGGCGATCAGCATCAGCATGTTATATTCGCCTGGGCGAAGACTGGTCTTGTTGTACTGGCTGAGATCGTCGCTGATAGCTTCCTTACGCTGCCAGGCGCGCAGTTCGTACCCCATGACAGCCCCTAATGCGGTTTCAGTCATGCCCATTTTTTCACGGAGCGTCTTCACTGTTTCCGGCTGCGGAACGACGCTAACCATCTTAATCATTACCCTTCTCCCAGAAGTCTGAATTCAGAAAAATTTTCACCTGGCGCGTGCGGGGATAGTCCTGGTGCTTCAGCCCCTCCCGCGTATCAGACAGGTACTGCGTTTCCTGCTGCACCTTGTTGATTTTGCCATTCCATTTGCGGGCCAGCGCCCGGTAACGCCCGTTCTCCAGCTGATAAACTTCAAACGTATACTTGTTCGGACCGCTCCAGCCTTCGTTGTAATAGACCTGTTTCATAGGATCTGCCTGATCGATGCGCCCCGTTAACATGACATCCCGGCTGCATTGCCTGAACCAGTAACCGCGGGGCATAGCCGGTGGCCGGTCGCTTATTTCCCGTCTGGATAGCGTGCCGAAAGGCTGTGAGCGCAGGTGACAACCTGATCTCAGGTCAATCTGGCATGGCGTGTTGTGCAGGGACCAGCGCCGCTGCCGCAGGCAATGGCTCAGGGTGATCACAGGTACGACACGGGAAACGAACAGGGGGAATGATTGCATGGTTTTACTCCTTCGCCAGTCGGGGCGCTACCGAAAAATGAGCCTTGATAATACGACGAATGAGCCATATAAATCAAGTTAAAAATCAGGCGGCAGAGTTTCTGCCGCTGCTGTAGGTCAGTACCGTGGGGCCACGTCCTTTCCTTCGCCCCATAAACGGGAAAACTCGTTCACGTAGGCTTCAGTTACTGCAGGCGCGCCGCTGATCAGCACCACATTTTCCGCATTACGACTGTCTGCACTGGCGCTGAAGTTAAACGATCCGGTCAAGACGGCGCGGCGGTCAAAGACCATGAATTTATCATGCATGGCCTCGTAGTTATCGTTGATCCGCACCGCCACGCGGTTATTGGCCAGAAAGTTCACTTCGGTGTACCGGTTGTCGTTCGCTTTGCGATCGGCCACCACCACCACCGATACGCCCCGTTTTTTTGCGGCACGCAACGCGCCGGCAACAGGACGACTGGTCAGGCTGTACGCGGCAACCAGAATCTCATGCTGCGCGTGGTCGATTGAATCCAGAACCAGATTTAATGCGGTCCCGCCGGGTGAAAACCCGGTTTTCACTTCAGTCGCAGCTTGCGCCTGGACATCGCCGGCAATATTGCCGGCCGCTGTTACCGGGTTTGCTGCCACGGCGCCGGCGATGAGGGTCAGGGTTAACAGCACATATTTTTTCACGCTGCCCCCTTAATCATCATCCGGGAACAGATGCTGGACGTTCTTACGGGTTTCTTCCAGATTCCTATCCTCCGGTGCTGCCGGTTCGGGAGTCACGGCGGGACTGTTTTCCGGCGCAGCGCCGCCTGCCGGCGACACCGTATTGCTGCCACCGCCGGTGGCCTGCAGAAACGCCTCAACCAGACGCGCCATCTCTCCTGTATCCTGCTGCGGCAGCGTACTGCTGATGATCCGCTGAATATCCTGCATCGAGGTGCTCTCCGTCAGAAATTCAGCGATCAGGAACGGCAGGCGTTCGTCCTGCTTCATCAACGCAGCACCACAGAGCATCATGGCGCGCATCGCGCGGCCACGCTCTTTCTGAGGCAGTTTCTCAAGAAAGCCGTCAGCTACCCGGTCCGCCGCATTGCGCTCCGGGTAGATATAAAACGAGCACTTACGGTTATCAGTCATACTCAGCCCTTCATTGCCACCATACCCAGAACCAGATCGAATTGCGGGTTATCACTGACGAAGAAACGATCGTCACTCACCCCCGTGGCCTGCTTCACTGCGCCGGCGACCAGGCTGGCGCCGCCACCGACAACCATGACGTGCGTGAAACCGGCAAAGCGGCCAACTGAATCGGTGACACGGTGCGTCAGGGCTTTTTCCCGCTCATGCAGTACCTTCATCACCTGGGCCCGCTGGTCAGCATTCTGGAGGTAACGGGAAAGAAACGTTTCGTCATTTCGCGCCTGGATCAGACGGTCGGCAAAATACGAACTGGTACGGGTGCTCACGCTGGTATCCAGTGCATGTTTTACGGCTTCGGTGATGATGGATACACCGGTTTTAGGATCGCAATGCGTCTTGGTGAAGCCGGACATTTTGCTGCGAACGTGCGCGATATCCAGCGTGGTTCCACCGATATCCACAATCAGCAGGGAGTCCAGATCGTCCAGATCCTTCAGCACACTGAAGCCTGCAGGGACCGACTCTGGCAGTACGCTGACTTTACGCACGGTAAAGCTCTCACGCCCCTGAACGGCCACCGCGCGCTTCACGTTCGCTTTTTTCCGCTCGATGTTGGCCATATTAGGCTGATCGTTTTCATCCAGGTACTCGCCCAGCGGCAGCGTCACCACAACATCAACCGGCTGCGGTTCAATGCCGGACTGCATCAGGGCATGGTGGATAGCGACGACATTCACATCACTGTACTGATAGCGGGTTTCCGTGGTGCGCACGGCATCCGGGCTCAGCTGGTCAAAGCTGTACTTTTCCCCGTCAATTTCATAGTTGGCGGAAGCCGGCACTGATGAATCTGTCAGCAACGTCATGGACCATTCGGGCTTGAAGCTGTTCGGACTGATCAACGTTTTGACCGCACCATCTTCCATCCATGCCAGTTTGATGTTGGTGGAACCGTCGTCAACAAAAATACGCATTTTGAACCTCACATTATTTAGAAAAAAACCGTAGAAATCAGGAAAAATACAGCTTTCAAATGGATTATTACGCATCCCTGCTGACGTGTAAAGACAAAATGATGCACCAATATAGAAAAATACAGAAAAATACCGAATAAAAATCAACAAAAGACGGTCAGGCCGTCCTCAAAACGGCCTAATATAGAAATATGAGAGATTATTTTAGATTTATAAGGAAATAACAGGGATGAATACGGATTATTCCGGAAGCGTTAGATGACTGTCTGGCAGGCTGAACCGGACGCCATACTGACGGCCGACATCGAGCGCAAACACGCGCGTGTAGGTTTCTGTGGTTTCCAGCCGGGAATGCCCGGCATAGGCCTGTACAACTTTCAGCGGAACCCCATGCTGGATCAGGTGCATACAGAAGCTGTGACGGAACGTGTGGCAGGTAACAGGGATACTAAAAGTGACAGAGTCACGTTTTGCGAGGTCCAGTGCCTTCCTGATCCAGTTACGCGGCGTGTTATCACTCTGCACCGGCCAGAGCAGCTGCTGTTTACCAATACGCAGGGTGGTCAGAAATTCACGCACCTTCCTGACATATTGAGGATCGGTCAGAGGAACAAGACGGAACACCTCCTCATCCTTGCCCGGCCTGCCGCGGCCACGCTGACGCTGTTTAAGCGTCTTCAGCCGGACAAACGGCCGGGAACCGTCAAGCTGAAAGCTGGCGCCGGTCAGCGCCAGCGCCTCATTAATACGCGCGCCCGTGTTCCAGAGGGTATCGAAAAGGACCTGCTGGCGCAGGTCTGGCACATACCGCAGAAACACCGACACCTCCGGGGCCAGCAGGTATTTGGGTAAATCAGCCTGGCTGGCCATCTCCCGCAGCGCCAGCGCATCGGCATAATCGAAGTAGGCATATGTCACGCGCCCGGTCCCGATGGCGTCGCTACGTGAATTCTGAGAAATTTGCAGGGGGAAAGTGTTCAATTTTTTAAAATCCGCTAATCAGCCGTCAGGCGACTGAATTTTATGAAATTTCTCGCTGAAATCGACCGCATCCTGCATATCAAACGTCATACTGCGGGTGGAGGCGGTCGAGCTCCAGCTTTTCCCGCCGCCGATCCCGTAAGGAGGTAGCGCCTGTCCGTGTAGCGGCTGGTTGTGTCGGGCTGCAAAAACCAGCTCCCCGACAGGTACTTTTAACATCATAGCAAACATATCCGCGCTGATTCGGCGGCCTTTCAATCCACTCATAACAACCTGTAACTGAATCCTGTACCACGACTTTTGTTGTAAATCTGCTGACCAGACTGACCTTCATCTTCACTGAATACCACCATACGGCGGCCGTTAGTCAGTGAATCCATTTTACGCTGTGCGCCATTATCGTCATAACGCACAGGCAGGCACGCACCTTTATGGCTGTTTTCACTCTCGACGCGGAACACCCTTACCCTGACGGCGTTCTTCCGCACCTGGTCAGGATCTTCACCACTGACCACACCCGTCAGTTTCTGAAGCGTATCAGCCGGACTGCTGTACTCAGCCTGGCTGAGATAGCGGCCGTTCGGGGTTAACCAGAAATCCTGGCTGTCACTGACACGGTAGGTTTCGCCGTGGCTGGCGATGCCTGAGACGTTACAGAAGCGGTCATAATCGGTGGGCTGTCCGGGGAGCATGGCGCACCCTGTCAGCAACAGTGCCGGCAGGGCGGCGACGTATCCTTTGAATTTCATGTTGTCTCCTGTTCAGGTTGAACCATTTCGGCCGGTGGCCGGTATCCCGGATACGGGATAAACGGCGCATCGGTGGCAATAAGGTCTAGCAGCTTCTGGCCACTGACCAGGATCATACGGCTGTCTCCGCGAATGAGCGATTTGGTTCCTTCGCGCGTTTTGCCGGTATGGCAGAAAAAACCGCGGGCACCGGTGGCGTTCAGCAGGTCGCTGAAGTCACGGACGTGGCCAACGGCAATATAGCTGGTATAGCGTTTGGCCTGGATAAGCCAGGTCTGGCCATCAATCTTCACACGGCCATCAATCCCGCCGTCACCGGTATACCGGCGGTTACGGATCACTTCAAAGCCCCGGCGTTCAAAGCCTTCAAGCAGCAGCTCTTCGAACACAAACGGGTCAATCTTGCGCAGATAGGCAATTTTCTGCCCGAAATGCGGAAACGTATTAATTTTATCGATCACACGTACCGCGCTGGCCTGTTTCCGTTCGTGCCGGCGCCGGCGTCGCCGTGTACCCAGCCAGAGGCCATACAGCAGGATACCCGCAAGGATAAAAGAGCCGACAACATGGATGGACTCATTCATTATCGATCCTCAGCACTTCATACTTCAGCTGCCGCAGCAGCCTGTCTTTGCTCATGGTTTTCAGGGTGGGCCATTCCGCTTTCAGCGTCAGCGCGACGGTGGCAAGTTGTATGGTCCGGGGTACTGTCTCACCGTCCTCATATTTTACCAGGCTGGTACGGCTGATACCGAGCTCAGCCGCGGCGCGTTCCTGGGTCCAGTTCAGGCCCCGTCGCCACAGGATCAAGTCAAAGCCGGTCAATCCGCCGCACTCCCATGCTCAGTGCCGGGCTTCGTGCCGGCGGGTACGGCCTCTTTCCCCTGTGCCTTTTTTTCCGCCGGGGCCGGGTAGGCCGAGGCCAGTTGTGCCCGGAAATCACGCCACGCTGACAGCCAGAGCGCATCAGATACCTGGTCAGACGACAGATTAAGGACCGCATTGCGGTCACGCCAGTGGCTAAATGTCTGAGCCGGCAGGCCGGCACGCCGGCGCAACTGCTGCTCGTCGAAATAGGCACACTGAACCAGGAGGTGTCTGACGTTCTGCGGGACAACTTCATCCCTGGCCCCTTCCGGCACAGCCAGCATCCCGGCGCTGCATATCCCCTGAATGCCCGCCTCGGTATAAATCTGCTGCAGATTGGTATCATCACCCTGCGCAGCGCCGGCGGTGTGCGCCACAACCAGCATGATGCCGGCAATAAGTGGTTTCTTTATCATGCGTACTCAGCTCCTGGCCGAATCCTGGTGGACTGGCCTGTTATAATCTGCCTGTATTTATAGCCTGAAAATGTTCATATTTGAACATTTTTTATGTATATTAATTCCGCAAATTCGCCATAAACACAACAGGAGACACGATGGATATCAACTACTACGATGAACATCAGGAAGAATTTGAGGCGGTTAAACTGGCGCTGAAGGGCGAAATGGAGAGGATCTGGGGCTCCATGCTGAAAGAACGCGGGGACAATCTGGATGATGAAGCCACGTACCTGAACCTGTTTGAAGAATTGCAGTATAACTTCTCTCCGTCCAGTTTCAGTAAGCTCACCCCGGCGCAGGAACTGGATAAAGATAAAATAGCGGCCTTTGTGGCCAGAACCCGCGGCTATAAGCACGGCATCACGATCAAATGCCGGCCGGGTCGCCCGCAGAAGTGGCTGAAAGGCCGAATCAAACCACTTGAGGACGCGGAAGGCACAAACCTGTGCTGGATCGACACGGCCACCATCGTGCATATCGGTGCCGGTCAGCAGTTTGACGATCAGTATTACCTCACAGTGACCACACAGACCGGGCAGAGTTACCGCGTGAATGAACTCCGTCTGCCCGGTCGTCTGCTGGAAGCCGCACAGGAAACCCTGTTGTTCAGGGCACTGGATTCAACCACCGGCGGTTACTTCTGATAGGGCGTTGCACCACGCTTATCGGGGATTTATACTCGCAGTGATTAACAGATTAATTTTCCGTTTACTCCGACAGAAAGTTAAGTAATAAAAAGGTCTATAATTAAAAGGCGCCCTTCCTCACCAGTTGGACGCCTTTTGTGTATGCATCATCAGTTATCTGTAAACCCTGAAAGAAGTGTGATGGACACGTCGTCTTCTTCACGCGCTACCATCACCGGTACATCCTTCCAGCGTGCCACGTTTTCTCCCCACTTTTGCAGGTCAGCACATGACAGATTGTGCCTCTGACATAACCTCAGAATGGTGTCATTCGAATACCAGTCTATGCGGGACAGGTGTTCACGGATCACCCATTCATCCCACGGCCGGCCGTCAAATGCAGGTTCACGCCGCCGCCATTCCGGATTGTTAATGACCAGATAATCGCCAACATAAAGACGGTCGGTCAGCTGATATATATCAACGAAGCCAACCTCACTGTCAGGGATCACTTCCAGGAAGAGATAACCCGCTACGGGGTGTACCGCGCCCAGAAGCACCATAGGCTGAGTCACCATGTTATTCCCCCTGTTCGTCTTCAGCTGGCCGCCAGGCCCGCTGCCCTTTATAACCCAGTAGGGCTTCACACATCAGATCGGTTATACGCGCAATCGCGTAATCCGCACTGTCAGCCCGCAGGGAAATCACGGCCGTTTCCCCCCGGTGCGCGGCGTTCCAGAATCCGGGCAGCAGCGTCTGGAACCGGGCCCGGTCATCCCCCTCCGACAGCAGGGCTGCATCCGGCAGTCGTTCGCGGATCACATCTTCACCGGCCTGACGCAGGATATCGTCACGACTCCAGATGCACAGCGTTGCCGGTCCGCTGCGCATGAGGATAGTAGCGGCGTCAGCCATACTCAGAGTATCCAGCTTCAGCATCTCCATGCCCGGCCGACGCAGCACGAATCCAATCGGCCGCCGGTACTTGCCCAGCTGCAGCAGATCGTCGTCCGTAAGCAGCTCCAGGCCACGCTGCAGGACAAGATGCAGTACTTCAGCCTCTTTAATCGGCCGCAGCAGCCCATGCATGGTGTTCGCTTTGACGGTCAGCGCCTCAATGCGATTCCAGAGCTCATCATTTATATGTTTGGTGGCCATCGGAATGCTCCCCGCCAAAATAAAACCGTTTTCCATCCGCTGCTTTGCCCAGGCATACCGTGTGACCCGTGGTTATCTGGCCGGCATCCATCAGGAACGGCGCGCCCGGACCGCGAAACACGTCCGGATCGAGGGCAGCAGGTTCGCCGGCAGCGACCGGCCGGACCATGCCCATATCGTAACTGTCCGGCAGGTTATCCCGCAGGCAGGCCTGCGTGTAGTCGTCCGCGACCTTCTGCGCCTCTTCCTGCGTGGGGTAACGACCCAGCACGCCGGTGATCTCTTTCTTCAGTCCGAAGCCGTAGTCGCGAACCTTGTACGCTTCATATTCCATCCCGTTCACTCCGCTTGCCGTTGTTTACTGAATAACCATACTCTAATAAATTAGGTTTCATGCGTATATTATAAATATTTAGATTTAGCACTAAAAGCTAATTCAATGAAGCGACACACCGGTAATCATCACGCTGCATGACGACCGCACGATTTACCCCGCCGGATGATTCGCCCCCTTATCTTTTCACCTTGTGACTTTTACGCCTGCAACCACCGGAAAATACCTTTTCGCCGGTGCCGCCATTGCGGAAAAAACGTAAATACCGAAAAAAGCGAAATCAACAGGGAGAGGAAGGCAGGGGGACGGTCGCACGGTTGCCGTGCGCGGGCACCATATCTTGTGCCGTTCTCAGCTGACGGAGCCACTACATATAGCGTTATCCACAGAAACGGTGGATAAGTGGCGGCGCTGCGGAGAATACCGCTAAACCGCAACGGTGAAAAAATGTGGTCCCGCGCGCAAAAGTGCGGTACAAATGGCTGTACATTATGTAAAGCCAAATGACTGTACAAAAAGGAAGGAGCATGACCGGTTTTTTTGAACGTAAAAAGCGGGCCAAAAACGCCCAGCTGACCGTGCGTCTCGATGAGCAGCTGAAGAAACGCGCCGAACTGCGTCTGGAGGCAATGGGCATGACCGCCACGGAAGCAGTGGAGCAGCTTTACCGCTTCATCGCCGATCACGGCCGGATGCCCGTCACGGAGCGTATCGTCACATTTGACATCCAGTCACAGCGCGGCCGCGCCATCGCCCTCAATCCCGCCGACGCTGTGACCGAAAACACCCGGCGGTTTCTGCAGTCGCTGGGAGCTGTGGAAGTGGTCTGCTGCGATCCCGCTGCATTTGAACAGGCGGTACTGGAGTACTTCAGCCTGTATGTGGCCGACCAGGCTGCCTGTTTACTGGCCGGTGTACTGAACGTCACGTTCATGGTTAATGCCGCCAGTCGCGTGAAAGATGACTGGCATGACAGGCTGCTGTCCCTGTTACAGCGCGACTTTGATTTCAGCGAAGAACAGTCAGTGACGTTCATTAACAGCATCGTGGACAGCGAACATGTCGATCCTGCCATCGTCAGTCGAAATAATACGGCCTGGCGGAGCGGAAAAAGCACCGGGTCCGGCGCCGGCGCTGAACAGGCCTTACTGGATAACACCAACGTCAGGGTCTTCTATCCCTCCGGGGAAGCGCCCGTCTCCGGCGAGATCGGCGCCGCCGTCCTGCAGCGTTTCCTGACGTTCCTGGCGGAGCGGGGCGTCAGCTGCTGCGATCCGCAGAGACTGACCGAAAGCGCCGGCCGTGCATGGGGCGTGCGTGAAAATATGATCGGGAATATGCCCCCTGGCATACAGCAGGCCATAAACGATGGCGTCATTTTTGAGGCCAGCGCTGACACGCCGGACTTTTCCCCTGAGCTGGCGGCGGCGTTTGGCTTCACACAGGCCCAGGCAGAAGCGGTGCTGAAACCCGCCCTGACCGCCAGGGATCTCCCCGGTTTCCTGCAGCGCTTTCTGGCGTTCCTGGCCGACCGGGGTATCAGCTGCAGCAATCCCCGGCGGTTTACTGAAAAGGTCACGGAATACGCCAGCCATGAGGGACCGCACCGGCTTATTGCAATGTTGATGTCGCGCATCAGGGATGAGGGGGTCAGTTTTGTCTTTCACAATGAATCCCCGGACGAACTGCCGCGCCTGGCCGCGTCACTGCCCGGCGAACTGGCCGATACCTTCGGGTTTACGGGATGGCAGGCAACAACAATACTGCGTCAAATCCAGCCGGCACGGCCGGGGCAGGATTAGGGCCGGGAGCATACGCGATGAAAACGACCTGTCATGCGGCCGGCATCACGGCGGCGCCGCTTTCCCCGCAGGAGTGGCGGGCGCTGCTCAGGGCGAAAGGCTGGAAGCAGAAGGAGCTGGCCCGCCGCTGGAATGTGTCAGAAACCTGGATCAGTAAGCTGGCCAATAACCCCGAACGGGGCACGCACTGGAACGATGCCTGCCGGGGTCTGCCCGATATTCGTGCCCGGCGGCCCGGCGAACCGCGCGCGGCAGGCACAGACGCACCAGAGCCGGGAGGCCCTGAATGAACAGACGTCTTCACCTCATCACCACCTGTACCCGGCGCAAGGCGGGCAGCGTGGAGGATACCGTTTTTCCGGGCGACACTTCCCTTGATGACGCCTTTGACGGCTGGTACAGGCTGATCGCCCAGGCTGCCCGCCGTCCTGGCAGGGTGCTGGAAACGGGAGAGCTTTACCGGGGCGCACACTGGCTGCGTGCCCGCGGTATCGCGGCGCGGTGGCCGGGCATCGAGCTGTGGGCCATGTCGGCCGGTCTGGGGCTGCGCCACCATACCGATCCGGCGGTCGCGTATGAGGCAACGTTTCACGCCATGCCCTTCGCGCCGGCGACCGTCTGGGGCTCACTGACGGCACGGCCCCCGCTGGCTGGCCGCTGCGCCTCCCTGGCTGAGCTGATGCAACGCTGCCCGGACGAGCGCTTTGTGATCGCCGGTTCACCCGTGTATATCAGCGCGGCTGAGCAGGATATTCTGGCCGGCGTGCCGGCACTGCATGATGCGGCCACTCAGCTGATTATCGTGACCTCACAGGGCTATCGTGGTCCGCTGCAGCCGTTTCTGAAAAGAAGCCGCGCGGACATGATGGCGACCCTGAAATCGAACATGACGTGCCTGAATATTGCCTGCGCCGGCGCCCTGATTGACGCCATGATGCAGGCAGACGCCCGGCAGGCGGCGACCATTTAATACAGACAGAGACTGGCGCTACCGTCGCCAGAAGGGGGTTTTACATGTTCAGCATCATTTATCACGCCGGCGCAGCCGTCCTTTTCCTGGTCATGAGCCTGGCGGCCGGCGCCGGCCTCCTGCTTCATAGCCATGAATATACGACAGGTCATTTCTGGAACATGACGGGGCTGTGCATTGTGTCAACTCTCGTCTGGATCTGGGCTGTAGCTCAGGCAAAAGAAGCCTGGTACATTTCACGAAACATCAAAAAAGGACTCTGACCATGAAAGATGAAATTCGCCACGAAAAACCCGTTGAAGTGAATATACAACTGACACACAGAGAAGCGCAGGCTCTGGCGCAACTGGTTAAGCGTCTGGGATTCAGTGACTGCCGCGGCCTGGCGACGTCAGATATTGAGGCATATCTGATGATGGATGGAATCAACCAGATCATGAAAGCACTGGCTGAAGAGGGCTATGCACCACGATAAGGGCCGGGACTATCTGGAATTAGCCGGAAATACAACCCTATCACGCGGGCAGTAAGGAGAGGTTTTAATGTTCCCGACACCAGGGAAAACAAGCCGCCGTCAAGAGCGGCTGCACATCGCTGTTATCGCATAAACGCCGCGGGAATATCCTTCCACTGCGTGGTGTAGGCCGGGGACAACATTTCACGGCGCATGGCATATTCCGGATCAATACCTTCTCCGGCGAAGAAGATCCTTGACCTTCCTTCCCTGTTTATTTTGTCGATGGTGGCCATCAGTTTTTCGCTGCCCGGCCGCACAGCAGCCGGCGAAAACAGATCCAGCTGGGTTTCATATCCCTGCAGATCGCTGAGCATCACGCCGGCTTTTGCATACCGCACGCCCTCACGCCAGATACGCGACAGTCCCAGCTGCGCCGCGGCGATGATGTCGCGGGTATCCTGGCTTGGCACGGGAAGCACTTCCGTAGCCTGGTTACTGTAGGGCACACCGCCGGCGTCATAAGCACTGCTGCGGATAAAGACCGTTACCACCTTCGCCAGGCGGTTTTCCTGGCGCAACTTTTCCCCTGCCCGTGTGGCATATTTAGTCACCGCCTGCTGCATCTGCGCCAGTTGCGTGACCCGTGCTCCAAACGAACGGGATACAACAAGCTGCTGTTTCGCGCCGGTTCCTTCCTCCAGGGCAAAGCAGGCCTCGCCACGCAGCTCACGAATGGTCCTTTCCAGCGTCACACCGTACAGCCGGCGTGCAAGACGGATATCCATCTCTGCGAGCGCCAGCGCCGTTTTGATCCCCATTGCCGCCAGCCCTTTTTCGGTACGATGGCCAACGCCCCACACATCGCCGGCCGCCACCAGGCTCATCAGCTTTTTCAGTCTTACAGGATCACTGAGCGCCACAACCCCCCCGGTAGCAGGCCACGTCTTTGCGGCATGGTTGCACAGCTTGGCCAGCGTCTTCGTTGGCGCGACGCCGACTCCACAGGTGAGCGTTGTCTGGCGCAGCACTTCAGCCCGCAAAAGCTGGCCAAACGCCTGCGGCGTCATCACTCCCTCCATATGAGAGGCATCCGCAAAGAGCTCATCAATTGAGTAAACAAATGTCCGCGGCGCCAGACTCTCCACCACGGTTGCAAATCTGGCGGAGAATGAGGCGTAAAGGGTGTAGTTGGAACTGAATACGGCAACGTTATGCTGTTCCAGCAGGCGGCGGCAGCGGAAATAGGGCTCCCCGCGGCGCACGCCAAGCGCTTTCGCCGCGCGATTGACCGCAACAAGCGCCCCGTCGTTGTTGCTGAGAACGACCACAGGGCGACCTCGTAAATCAGGGCGGAACGCTTCTTCGCAGCTGCAGTACATCGAATTGACATCGATTAAGGCGTACACGGGCGGTGTCTCATGACAGTGAACGTAACCACACCCCATATCTGCAGCGCCTCTGGATCAAACCTGATTGGCGGAAAAGCCGGATTCAGCGGCATCAGGCAGGGGTAAGGGCGGAGCTGCAGCTGCTTGACCGTAAATTCATTATCGATGCTGGCAATCACGATGCTGCCGTGCCGGGGCTCTTCTGCCCGATCGACGACCAGCACATCGCCATCATGAATGCGGGCATCACGCATAGAATCGCCGGACACACGCAAGAAGTACGTTGCGGCCGGACGCCGCACGCAGTAATCATGCAGGTTAAGTTCATTGGCCTCATAGCCTGCGGCCGGGCTGGGAAAGCCGGCCGCAACGGGCTCGGCAAAAAAAGGGAGTGCGTCACCTTCCACTGAAGGCCGGGGATAAACGAGATCCAGCGCCATAATTTAGCCTCCAACAACTGTTTATACATGGGTCTTCCCTTGTTGTGGTGGCTGAAGGCATGATAATGGTGTATTTAATCGCCAGAGGTCACCGCCATGGACGAAAAGTCCCTCTACGCTCATATTCTCAACCTGTCCGATCCGTGGCAGGTAAAGTCCCTTTCTCTCGATGAAAATGCCGGTTCTGTTACTGTCACTATTGAGATCGCTGAAAACACCCGGCTAGCCTGTCCGACCTGCGGTAAATCCTGTTCTGTTCACGATCACCGTCATCGTAAATGGCGCCATCTTGATACCTGCCAGTTCACCACTATTGTTGAAGCCGATGTTCCACGAATTATGTGTCCGGAGCATGGCTGCCTGACGTTGCCTGTTCCGTGGGCTGGCCCCGGAAGCCGGTATACGTTGCTATTCGAATCGTTCGTTCTCTCATGGCTGAAAATCAGCACCGTTGATGCTGTCAGGAAGCAACTTAAGCTCAGTTGGAATGCGGTTGACGGCATTATGACCCGGGCAGTTAAGCGAGGTCTTGCCCGGATAAAAAAGCCATTATCCGCCCGTCATATGAATGTGGATGAGGTCGCCTTTAAAAAAGGACATCGTTACATAACGGTGATCTCCGATCGCGATGGTCGGGCGCTGGCCTTAACGGATGATCGCGGCACAGAGAGTCTTGCCGGCTATCTTCGCACGCTCACTGATGGGCAGTTGCTGGCTATCAAAACGCTCTCAATGGACATGAACGCGGGCTATATAAGAGCAGCGCGTATCCACTTACCCAGTGCGGTTGAGAAAATCGCCTTTGACCGCTTCCATGTGGCGAAGCAACTGGGCGAGGTAGTTGATAAAACCCGTCAGAATGAACATCCGCACCTCCCTGTTGAAAGCCGACACCAGGCAAAAGGAACCCGCTTCCTGTGGCAGTACAGCGATAAGTGGATGACCGAATCCCGGCAGGAAAAGCTGATGTGGCTGCGTGCACAGATGAAGCTGACGAGCCAGTGCTGGGCGCTGAAAGAGCTGGCAAAGGATATCTGGAACAGGCCATGGAGCGAGGAAAGACGGAGTGACTGGCAGAGATGGTTGGCGCTGGCGGCTAACAGTGACGTTCCCATGATGAAAAATGCCGCGAAAACGATAGGAAAAAGGCTGTACGGGATCCTGAATGCGATGCGACACAGTGTCTCAAACGGAAATGCGGAGGCACTTAACAGCAAGATCAGGCTGCTGAGGATAAAAGCCAGGGGATACCGAAACCGGGAGCGCTTTAAACTGGGGGTGATGTTCCACTACGGAAAGCTGAATATGGCGTTCTGAGCCTTCCCACCATGATCGGGGAAGACCCATATATATACAGTAAATCATAAACGAAACGTGCAGCCATGCAAGCCTGAAACCGGGTCTCGTAGCGCGATCCGACGTAATATAATAATTTTCTGAGTGATTTTCTCTGCAGCTTTTGACGTTCTTCATGTGTGTTTGCACACATGATATCCACCAAAACTGTGGATAACGCGCCGCTCAGACCGTTGGTGCCTCGATGGCCAGGATGAGTGAGGGATTGTCATTGCGAACGGCGCCCACAGCCGGCGAGACCGGTTGCCAGGTGAAATCCTCCGCTTGCAGGCTGTACACGTCAGCCTGCATATGGCCAGAGGGCGGAACTAAGCTGGTATTGAGCCAGTCGCGCGCGGCGGCCGGTGGCAGCGCCAGAGGGCGCCTGTCATGAATATCCGCCAGGCCGGCATGACTGGCGGCCGTGATAATGACAAAGCTGCCGCTGCCAGCGGTATCTGCGGCGTACAGCGCCGCAAAGAACAACGGCTGACGATCGGCGCCACGGATAAAATAGGGCTGCTTCAGCCGTGGATTCTCCGTCGACTTTTTCCATTCGTACCAGCCCGATGCCGGCACCAGCGCGCGTCCATGCTTCCAGAGCGGGGCGAACATCCGGCTGTGCTCTGCGGTTTCAACGCGGGCATTGATGAGCGGCGGTTTTCCCTCTTCGCGCCACCATGCCGGCGCATAGCCCCAGTTAATCGGCGTCAGCTGCAACTGGCCATCGTGGTGATGAAACACCGGCACTGGCGTGCCAGGGGCGACGTTATACCGTGCATGCCAGTCACCGGCGGTGCTAACCGGTATATCAGGCGCCAGGGTGGCGAGAAATTCATCTCGGCTATGGAATTGTGCAAAGCGGCCACACATAGGCAGGTGATCCTTTTGGCACTGGGTAGTAAAGTATAGAATATTGGCAGTTTCAGGCAGATACTCATCATTGTGAGGTTATATTGAACCTTTGTTACACCACCAATGAGTAACGCTCAGATTTAGTTAAATCATTAACTTTTTAAGCTTTGAATAGGTTTCAATGCTTTGATATATAAGTGATATTTTTATTCGTCATTGACGGGCAAAGGAATAGGAATGGCCACTGTTTCCATTAGTTACTCAACGTATGACCCCAACGATCAAACCAATGAGCGCATATTGGGTACGGAACATATCGATAACATAGAAGAGATTCTTGTACCTTTAAATGATAAAAACACCCAATATTTATTACGAAAGCATTTTCAGGGGAGGTTTGTAAACGTTGGCGAGTTTGGTTCTTTCTGGGTATTGCACCTGATCATTGGGGAATTTGGTTAACGGAGAAAGACGTCAGCAAAGACATCTATCTGTCGGAAATTTTGATCAAAAGAGATATACGGAATGCGGCTGGGTTCGTAAAAAAAGGCGCTATCGTTATCGTTGAGTTTGGACACATTTATCAAACTCTAAATTTCCAAACTGGTTTAACTAAGAGTGCAATGTACCCTTGCAATCACCAAGAAGGGGAAATGCATAAGAGAAGGCCTGCGGTGGTCGTCAAAGTTGATAGAAGAGGCGTTACGGTTGTCCCTGTAACATCCAAAGAGCCTGATGCGCATGAATATAATCGTGCGATCTTCGAACTTGAAACAGAATCTATACGATATATCAAAGAGTTAGATACTGGTAAGCGTAGCTTTGCCGTGTGTGAAATGATACAGACTGTCTCTCCTACCCGCATCCTTCCTCCTGAGTCTAGAGATCATAAAGGCCGAGATAGAACTTATCGACGGGATGAATCGTTTGGTCGAAGGTTATCTCGTAACGATATGAAGGCGCTTGATCAGGGGTTGCTTGCTGCCGTTGGTATGTACTCCTTACAGGAGAAACTTGATAGAACAATTCAAAATTTTTGTAGTGCAAAAAGGCCACCTTATGGGTGGTCTTTTTGTGTCTTTTTCAGCCGATTCTTTTCTTCATACTTTTGATGCGAATAAAGATCTTTGGTGGTTTTTGTAAGTTGCTGAAAATGTTAAAAAAGTACACATAATGTGCATTATGTTAAATTGAATTGCTGGGTACGCACCGCCGTTATCCTGGCCGTCCTTTCCCGCCGTCCCTTATTGTTGCTCAGCGTAGACACCCTTCTTTATCTCGTGAGGTTCGTCAAGTGTCTATACCTGTAAATTAAACCTCTGGTTTTTTTTACAGGTCGAAAAAAGGCCATCAAAACACACCACAAGCGTTTTCTGTTGTTAAGCTGGCTGCAATCAAAAATAGCGATAAAACCCCGGATAATCGCTCTGGTGAACTATGTGCGCATAAAATGTACTTCTTCGAAAGAATTTAGATGTGTGTTTCGGCGGGACATGGTAGCATTGGGATTCTGGTGATCATGGATCCCAGAGACGAAAAAGCAGCTATCAGGCAAATTAGGTTTCTCAGGCCCGCCCGATAGCTGCTCACGCTCCAATGCAGAGATTGAAGCGGCTCAACCAAATTTTCCAGATCTGGTCAAGCCGTGGCGGAAGATTACGGCTAATTGTCGTAGATTTCCAGAAGATTTTGCATTCTTGCAAATCTTATTTACATCTCTGCATTGGGTTTATCCGTTCTAGATTGGAGTAACTCACTATGGCAGAAAAAGATTTTAATCAACGCAAAGTCACTGACGACTACGCGCCCGAGATGGCTCGTATCAAGTTAGCCTCCTTTTTTGAGGGACATCCATCGGTACTGGAAACTGTCCAGACACTCAATCGTACACAGGCCTGTGTGCTTGCTGCGCTGTTAGATGACAAGTCGATCACTACGTCAGGCTATACAATTCCTGCTGATTATGGTGTGAAGCGCGCTTCTGCAGTGATCCATGCTTTAGAAAAGCAACACTCATTTCCCATTTCCAGTCGTCGTGTTGAAACTGAATCGGATGTCGGAAATCGCACAAAACAGTCCTTGTTCTTCATCACCCATGAAGATCAGATACGGTTGAAAGCAGAGCCGGAAGCCGTTTTCAAAGAGCGTCATGAAAGTGCCTGCCGTAAGAAGGAAAGTCAGGCGCAAAAAGAGCTTGCCCGCCTGGTTAAAGAATATGGCAAGGACGGCGTTCTTGAGCTTCTCAAAAACGCCGCTAATGACGAAGCTGGCTCGGATTCGAACGCAAGCTAAATCCTATGGGCGGGTTTTCTTTAGCCCCGCCCATTACCTATTCTCGAACCGACCTGAATTGGAATCTATGGCTCTTTAGTTCACCGTCGAATGAAGTCCGGCCCGATAATGGCAATGATCCGACGCTTATGTGTCAGTTTGACTATTTTTTGCTGTTGCAATCCTCGCAGCAGTTTTCTGATTTCCTGACTACGGCGGATATTCAAGGCATGCGTCAATTGCTCTCGTCCCGTGAAGCTTGCGAGTCCGTCTGCGGATGCCAGTGTTTCAAAACGAACATGATGGCCTTGTGTTTTAAATGTTGCGTATCGCACAGGGCTTAACCAGTTGAACGCTTCCAGCATGTCGTCCCAGGACCGGCGGAGCAAATGTAAGGAAGCATTGAGCCCGTATATCGGGCGGGAATAATCAGGCTTACCGGTAAGTGGGTTCGTTTCCTGAAACTTCCAGATGGCTTCATGATGTGCCAGGCGGTTACGCAATTCGCGTATGCGGCTGAACTTTTTTCGATCGCATGCCGGGGTGTCCCTGCTGGTGCGCCAGGAAATACGTCTGCGAGAAGATGTGGCCACAACAGGCTACGGTGGCGGGGCTCGTCATAATGCTGTGTCAGAAAGTTTGTCCAAAAACCAAAATCCAGACCGGAGATCACCCGTTCTGCAGTCGGCAATTTTCCCGCGTCTCGGATACGTTTAGCCACTTTGCGAATACCGTCCTCTTCCCAAGCGGTGCGGTCATACACCGGCATCCCGTGTCGATGTTGAATGTCGCCATGTCTATCGAGACGGTATCTTTTTCCCTGCCGGATCCACGCCTTATCTCCCATATATCTGGGTAAATCAAAAATCCAATTGGTGTCGGTCCGCCAGTGATCGATCGCCCCAGGCGGTGGATTATGGCGAATGGCGTGGTCAATGGCATTTCGCAAGGTGACTTCGAGACAATGTAATAAGGGCTGCTTGGCACTGCAGAGCGCTTTGTTCCAGTTGTATCCCCCCTGCTCTTCTCCGGGTTTGAGTTTTAGTACTTCCGTAAATCTTCAGCCGCTCTGCTGAAATATAGTCTTCCAGCTGCATTCCTGCCCTCCGGGGTGGGATCATCATGGGGTTGACGTTAACCTAAGACCTTGTTAGATTAACGTCATCAAGGCACGGATTTCTTCGGACCCGCGCGTATAAGTTAGTAACGGAAAAGCCACCTTCGAGGCGGCTTTTCTCGTTTCAGTGTTTTTCAACGGGTTCAAGCTTCATTACTGAACGTATCTCGTTGATGTCTTGATAATACTTATCCGCGCCAATCAGATAAAAAATCTCGCTGAATGCTCTGTGGATCGTATCTTCATCACGGCTTGCAATTTCGCTGAACAGTGAAAATGTCAGGGATAAGCCACGGGGAACATAAGCAAACTTGCTGTGCAACACTTGGCGGGCCCGCAATTGCAGGTATGGCATGTTCTTCATCATGATCTGCTGCAAATCATCGGGGGTGGTCAGTTTCAATATCGCCTTATATTTGTGGTTAGTCACCGCGATCATATCGTTCTCGAACCAGTGTTCGGCGACGGTTACCCCAGACTGTTTACCGAGTTCCTCGTCCATCAGAGATACCAGCGGGCTGGTACGGCTGAAGTTCTTGAGTAAATCCTGAAATTCTGCCGTCAGAAACTCCTTCAGAAAATCGCTTTTGGACTTACCAGCCGACCGAGCCTGCTTTGTGATCATATCATCTACATCATCTGGGATGTTTCGTACCGTCAGCGTGGCGGTTTTGTTCGAGTCGAGGTCTTTTTCACTGGTCATTGTTTTTGCACCCTGAATTTATAAAGTTTCCTTTTTTGTGATGAATAAATGATAACTGGTATTTTTTCTCAGTCAACCAGATGTGATGCAAGTAATTAGTTTTGCATCAGAGTGGCGTGTTTGACTTAGGTGTGTGGTTTTCCTTTTCTGCGCAGATCCGATTTCTGGCATTTTCGGCAACGTCCCCGCCCTGCCCCACAGGCACAAGATGTAGCGGTTATACAGCTGAGATTGGCTACTACATGTTGTGTTTACAGACGTGATCCCTAGTTCTTCGGCGTATGCCCAGTGCCATTATTTTCGTCCTCAAAATGGCGTTTTTTCCAGAAAAGGGAAAATTTTGCTACCCTGACATCGACAGCCAAAACGAATTAATCCGCGTGATCCTCTCTCCGCTCTCGGCGATAATTTTCAAAGTCGGCGATGGCTGTCAGAAGAAAGGGGGCGATTTGGCCGAAAAAACTGCCGATCGCGCTACGTGAAATCTGGCTATCTCTGCAGGGCTATGGTGGGAATTTTTACGTAGCGCAGTGGACACGTTTTTACCGTGGTGAACTCTCAAAGAGCGAGGCTGGATGAACGAGGGGTCAGTTTGGATATCGAAAATTATTGTACGTTAAGGTTGTTTTTTGATCAGATGCCGTTTCTTTATAGGGATGGTTGACGCTCAATCCAACGAAAACTCGCGTAAGAGCAACATGCAGCAACTGCGTGAATGGGCGCAGCTGCGCCCATTGAAGTTAGTGCTCCTCCCTGCGACGTGCAGCTATCAGGAAAGCTAATTACGGCCCTCATACCCATCCATGTATGCACCGGATGTCTCTTCAGACATGGCTTTACGCCATTTTAGTGATGTATTGGCTGCGTTGTATTCCTTGCCCGCGAATATGCTGTAGTTTTTAAAAGATGTAAAAAAATCATCGCTGTAAAAATATTGTGCTCGTTTGTTTGCTTCTTTCCGTGTCAGCTCATCAGAAAGATGGCGGTGGCGGAGACTGTCATTGAGGTGGAATTCACCCGCCTGAAAACGCTTTCTTATCTGACGGTAGAGCCAGAACTCATAGCGCCCGGCGTTCAGGCCTGTGGGCTCGCCATCCTCACCTAACTCCAGCAGATACGGGCGCAGCCGCTCCGGTAATGTGCCCGGCGGGCATTCCGTCAGTGATCGCTGTGAAAGCGTCTGCTTTTTGCTGAACACCATTCTGAGCCAGCTCAGCGCTTCAGCCCACGGGCTGTCGTGGACAACGCTGGTGAGATCGAGTGACAAAAATAATGGCCGCAGGTTACGCCGGGTTAATACCGTCATACCGTCCACGGCCTGTCACTGCAGCGCCAGTTTACTGACAGGTTTTACACTCATGCGCTGTGAGGTGGTTTTCAGCGCCTCCCGCGGCATGATTTTCCATGCACGCCGGCGGACTTCGCCAAAGGTGGTGGGATCAGGAACACTGTCATCAACGTAAAGCGATAACAGCCGTCCGATTTTAGACGTTTCACGCCGGTGTTTTTCCTGGACGTCAGCCAGAGGCTGTTTGGCCACGCTGCGGCTCTCATCCTCGAGCTGTTTCATATGGAAAAACATCGCATCCACCAGGTTATCGCTGAATTGGCGGTAACGAACCCATGCATAGCACAGCAGGTAAAGGCGGGTCTGATCGGGCTTCAGTTCTCGGAGATCATAAACGGTATAGAATTTGCCAGGCTAGCGTAGTAAAGCAGATTCTGCTGAGAAATATTCAGTGCCGGCAGGATGTCGCAGGCTTTGCGGTGCAATGGCGCCAGTATGGCCCGTTTTTCCCGCTCCTGAACCATCTGACGCCAGCCGAAATCACGTGCATCCTGCCTGAGGATCGCCAGCCGGGAAAGGGTATCATCGCGTTCAATCAGCGTGTTCAGACCATTCATGGTGTCGTCATCAAGCCGCTCCGTCAGGATACGCCCCAGCCGCTGCCTTTCATCAGAAAGCGAGCTCCTGGAGCGTGCTATAGCCAGGTCGGATGATTTTGTGCGCGTTGAGCCAGATGATCAACTCTGTGGCGACAAAGCCGGGAGTGACATCGCGGTGGACAATATGGGCGGCCTGTTGTTCAAGCGCTGAAGACAGTGCCGATGACCAGGGACGGAAACCATACAGCGCGCAGATTTTTCCCGCTGAGCATAGCTCCCTTGCTTAGTGGGTATTTTGTCAGGAAGTAATACCTCGAGAAAATAATGACTCAGGACAAAGCTGCAGTCGTCCGGAACTTCATCCCACCCGAAGCGGAAAAACAAGTGCTTGACTTTAAAGTATGCAATCTGAATTATGCAATACATTTGAGCGTGAAGCCCCCGACGACTGCAGGCCAGCGCCAGTTCAGATTCATCCAGCGCCAGAAACTCCAGTCGCTGAGCATCATCGAAATCCGGGAGAGCATACAGCGCTTCCTGCTCGTCACTATTTAAAACTGCCAGTCGTTCACTTTTGCCTGTCGCTTTGTTGCGAGTTGTCATCCCGACCCCGAAAATAATGTCCGTAAGAGGATCGCTCTGCGGACAGTAAAAAATGACATTTGCGCTTCAGTTAAAATCACTACTGACGTTGTCTCACATAACTGGTACGATATCAATCTCTTTCATGGCCCCTTAAACGTACACAATTATGACTGAAATACGGATCGGGTATGCCCGATGTTCTACTGATAAACAAGATTTGACCGCGCAGCAGGAAGCGCTGGTCAGACTCGGTGTTTCCCCGGATCGAATTTACATCGATAAAGGACTGACTGGTTCAAACCGGCAGCGGCCCGGACTGGATCAGGCGCTGGCCGCCGTTCGCAGTGGCGATACGCTGGTCGTTCCGAAACTTGATCGGCTGGCCCGGTCGGTTCCTGATGCGCGTCAGATAGCCGATGCCCTACAGGCAAGAGGGGTGAAATTGGCACTGGGCACCAGCCTCTATGATCCGGCAGACCCGATGGGAAAAATGTTTTTCAATGTGCTGGCGACGTTTGCCGAATTTGAAGGCGACCTGATACGCCTGCGGACTCGCGAAGGAATGGCCATCGCTAGAGCGAAAGGAAAACTGAGGGGGAAGCAGCCAAAACTGTCTGAAAAAAAACAAAAAGAGCTGTGCCGTATGCGGGAAACTGGCCAGTACTCGATCAGCGATCTGGCGGAACTATTTTCAGTTTCACGCCCAACGGTTTACCGAACACTTTCGCGGCATACACTAATTTTGGAATTATAAAACTTCATAAAGCAGCCCGCAGGCTGCTTTATCAGATTATTTACAATCGTCGGAAATCTTTACCAGAGCGGCTTTGAGAACGTCATCATTCTCAGAAGCAAACACAGCAATTCCCTTTACCGGTTTACCTTCTTTCAGGGAACCAGAGGTTAAAACCTCATCAACAGTATCGAGTTTATATTCTTTCTTGTCTGGAGAGTAAGCCTTTAGGCAAAGCTTTGATAAATCAATAGTATCAGCAGATAATTTTGCTAAGGAAACCTCAAAGGTTTTGGTGTATGCAGTTTTATCACCAATGGATATAGACCCCTGAGATTGTTCAGTGGCGTATACGGCGACATTACTAGGAGTAGAGGCGTTTGCAGCAAAGCAAAAACCGGCCAGAGTTAGAGATGCAAAGATAGCAGAAACCTTCATATCAATTCCTTTTTGTGGGTTAGTTATCTGGATTACTGCACGTATGCAAGATGCAGCGCCCTGATAATAATATAAAACTCAAGCTAAACCACGCGTAAAGGTACATCAATTCCTTTCGTCGGAAATTTCGGCGGTTCCGGCGTAGACCCCCTATATCCGCTGATGGTACCGCATAGCAATGATTCATGTGCGATAATACCTGTTTTAATGTGTTTTTAATCTAAAATCTGTTTTTCATGCGCACTGATCCAGTGTCGGCTTTTGAAGACATCGCTTTTTTTCCATCCGACGCAGCCGGTCAGAGAGCAGTTTGGTGGCGTGATCACCAGCCACGGCGCCGGCAAAACGCAACCGACCTTTGCACAGGATGCATTGGTAAGGGTCGGTACCGAGGAAGCCCTTCATCAGTACTGTGAACCCGGGCCACTTCGGTTTCTCCCGTACCGTCATTTCCAGCGCATCGTAGACCTTCGGAAACAACGTGCCCCGTTTGCGGTTGGCCAGAAAACCGTAATAACGCACCCTCTTAAAATGCCGCGCCGGGATATGGCTGACGTAACGTTGCAGCATTTCCTCCTGGCTGATCTTCTGGCGTTTGTGCTGCTGTGTACGGTGATCGTAATACTGATGGACCACGGCGCCGCCGCGGTAATGCCGGAGCTGTGAAGCCGCCACTGGCGGACGTTTCAGGTATCGGCCCAGATATTTCACGCTGCGCCAGGCGTCGCGGGTCTTTTTGGCGAAGTGCACTTTCCAGGAACGGCGATACTGGGCATGCAGGTAGCGGTGCCACCGGTCCTCGTTACGGATATGGCCGAGACCCGGCAGGCCGCCGGGATTGATTTGCGCATAGTTGTCGCGCAGCAGGTAAACCACGGCGTTGCGCCAGATGACTTCCACTTCTTTCTTTTTAAAGGACAGATGGCGCCAGACGCCGTGTTTGACATCAAGTCCGCCGCGGGTAACGGAAACGTGGATATGTGGGTGCTGATTCAGCTGTCGGCCGTAGGTATGGAGCGCATCGATCCCCTGTTGGCGCGCCCAGCGGAGCATGGCGCGGGTGGCGCAGCGAAACAGATCATTGAGCAGGGGCCAGTTGTTGTTGAAGAACGGCCACAGTAGGTGAGGCATGGTAAACGTGATGTGCTGCCAGTCGCAGTCGGGCAGGATGTGCTGCTGTTCGGCAATCCACTGCTCGGTGGCCTTGAGGCCACAGCTGCTGCAGGCCTTGGACTTGCAGCTCTGGCAAAAGAAACGGGAATGGGTGCAGTCCGGTGAGGCGCAGCAGTAACGGCGCACGCCCATGGCGCAGGTGCCGCAGGCGAGCATACGCTCGACGGCGAGTTTGGTCCAGTCGCTGAGGGCGTCACCGTGTTTGTCGAGATAGCGACTCCAGCCGTCATCGTGCTGGAACAGCAGCTTTGCCGGTCGGGGAATATACATGTTGCAGAGTCTACAGGACGGCAGATAACAGGAAAAGGGTGTCGGCGCTAGCGGGCTCACGTCGCAGACGTGCTCATTTTATGTCGGTGTCAGTGCGCCACCATGCGAGCAGTCGGGCCGTCAGACGGCACCGTGTTGATGTGAGACTGGGGCTTAAAGACGGTTGAGGCTGCAAAGCAGCCGTGCTCGCCCCGCAGGGGCGCTACGTTCAGCACGCTCTGCGTATTGGCACACCGCCTGACGCATGTCCTGCAGCTGCGTGACGCGCTGGCCAAATGACCGGCTGACGATGATCTGCTGCTTTGCCGGCAGCGCATCGATCGATATACACGGCACACCGTTCAGTTCACGCACGGTGCGCTCGAGCACAACCCCGAACGTTCTGCGTATCAACGCCTGATTGCTGTCGGCAAGATGCAGTGCAGTCGTGATCCCCATCGCAGCCAGCTTTTTGGTCAGCTGGCGCCCACATCCCCAAATTTCGCTAACCGGCAGTAACGCCATCAACCGTCGTTGTCTATACCGGTTTGTCAGATCAACGACGCCGCCGGTAGCCGGCCAGGTTTTAGCGGCGTGATTGGCGAGTTTGGCCAGGGCATTGTCTGAGCAATGCCGATCCCGCAGGTGAGCCCGGTTTGCTGAAGCACCGTATCACGGACTCGGCGCCCGTAGTCTTCGAATGACTCTGTGGCATCGATGCCGGCAACGTGAAGAAATGCCTCGTCGATGCTATAGATCGTCATCGCTGGCGCGAGGGATTCTAAAACCGTTATGCAGCGTGCCGACATGTCGCCGTACAAGGCATAATTGCTTGCGAAGACAGTTCCGTTTGATTTTTAAGGGGTTCTTCGCCGGAACTTCAGAAAATTCCATCACCAAAGCTAAAGGCCATCAGATTTGCATGATGTTGAATAAATTACGGGTTATGTGACCGATCTCAACATCAGAACAGTTGTTTTAATCATTGTCACTCAACCGGTCGTTTACATGACAGCGCCCGTGGTTCTTGGGTGCGGAAAAATCCAGGTTTCCGGCGCAGAACCCCAACCTGGAAGGGTTTCACCAGTACCAACGCAGTCGTTTCTCTATTTCAGGTGCATAACGCTGAACCCAGCGGTAAATCGTGGAGTGATCGAGATTGACGCCGCGTTCAGCCAGCATTTCCTGCAGCTCACGGTAGCTGATGCCGTATTTGCAGTACCAGCGTACCGCCCATAGGATGATATCACGCTGAAAATGCCGGCCTTTGAATGGGTTCATGTGCTGCTCCGTCAGCAAAATGTGACGATGAGTTTATCAACTCCAGATTTTTGCAACAGTGCCACCTATCAGACCATCCTGTTGGATGAAATTTCACAAACCATGATATTTAATTTAATAAAAATATACAATAAATCCCATGCCTGCAGCGCGGAATCAAAAAAGTAACGTCAAAAACTATTATCTAGTTAACGACTTATCATGTTCCTCATATAAGAAATATGAAACCTCGTTTAAATTTCGTTTGCCAATTAATGACTGTAAAAAATGAGAATATCTTTATTTAACGATCTGTTATTGCGTATTTTATAGATAAACAGAATTTTATGCTAAATTTATAAAAATAACGATCTAAAATAACGATCATTGTAGACATGTTAGTGTATTGATCTCTATACTATGTATAGAACGTAACATTTCTCCTGTGACGAAAGAGGTATCAACCGCATTGGAAATCCAATGAAAGCCAGAGAGACATGTAAGTCAGTCACGAGGAGAGTTGCAATCTCCAGCCCTTGCAATTACACCCTTAGAGGGATGTCTTACATTGCGCAAAAACATGTGACACACTTATTTAAAAATCATGAATATCCGGCATTTGACCTTGACTTTAACAGCCATGTTGAGTTTGATGATGTGTTTATCCATGTGCGTATGAATGCGTGTACGGAGTTGAGACTAATACAAAAACTTATAACATTACGCTCTCCGCAACGCATTATTGCATTGGTGGATTATGCACATGCACCTACTCTGAAATTGCTTCGTGCTATGGGGATTTTTTTTATTGTTTCATTGCGTGACTCATTGAGCAATATTGGCAAGCTTCTTCAGGACTCTTCGATAGTGCGTTATATGAGCCCGGACTTGCATGCTGTCATCAAGGCAATTCAGCCGGCTCCCGTCTGGGCTGCGGAATGGGACGCTTTCGATGGTGTTCAATATTTAACGCCAACGGAAACGGAAATCATCCTGGATTTACTTCGGGGAGTATCACCCTGGCAGCTAGCCAAAAATCGATTTGTCTCGGTAAAGACCGTAAGTTCGCACAAGCTTAACGCCATGAAAAAAATTAAGCTCCGAGGGATAAATGAATTTTTCATCAATAAATATTTATAATCTTTAAAATGTAACCGCCGAGTGAAAAGGAGAGGGGAATAGTATAGTTTCATCAAAAATTAACTTATGAGCTGTGTCAGCTATTTAATAATGAAAGCCGTATTCTTCCTTCACACCTTTGGCGAGAAGGGATAATGCGATTTATAAATCACAATATTTGGCACTGTTGCAAATATAAAAATGGATGGGTCTCTTTCCGGTGATGAGGTATTACATTTCAAAAACTCTGCTCATCAGGTGCACCTCGCCCAAGGGATGGCCAAGGTAGAAATTTTCCGCCTGTCCTTTACGCAGTGCCCGCATTACCTCAATACCTTTGATGGTGGCGTAAGCCGTCTTCATGGATTTAAATCCCAGCGTGGCGCTGATTATCCTTTTCAGCTTGCCATGATCGCACTCAATGACATTATTGCGGTACTTAATCTGCCGGTGTTCAACATCAGGCGGACACCGACCCTCGCATTTCAGCAACGCCAGCGCGCGTCCATAGGTGGGAGCCTTGTCAGTGTTGATGCGACGGGGAATTTGCCAGCTTTTCACGTTGTTTAAAATTTTACCCAGAAACCGATATGCCGCTTTGCTGCTACGGCGCGAAGAGAGATAAAAATCGATGGTGCGTCCTCTGCTGTCAACGGTACGGTACAGGTAAGCCCATCTGCCATTGACCTTCACGTAGGTTTCATCAATGTGGCAGGAACAGAACCTGGAAGGGTTTCGCCAGTACCAACGCAGCCGTTTCTCTATTTCAGGTGCAAAACGCTGGACCCAGCGGTAAATCGTGGAGTGATGAACGTTGACACCGCGTTCTGCCAGCATCTCCTGCAGTTCACGATAGCTGATGCCGTATTTACAGTACCAGCGTACCGCCCACAGGATAATGTCACGCTGAAAATGCCGGCCTTTGAATGGATTCATGTGCTGCTCCGTCAGCAAAAGATGACGATAAGTTTATCGCCTGCAGATTTTTGCAACAGTGCCGTATGAAATTAGTAGGTAATTAGATGGAATGAATCTCTTTAAAATACGATGGATTTAAACTTAAAAAACCGGATAATTAATATCCGGTGTTTTATGATGGCTGGTTGTATACTGTGTTATTTTGTTGTCATTGTTGATTGTCAAATGGCGTATGCAAACAGTTATTTATATTTATTTTAAATGAGGTTCATTATCTATATATGATATTAAGCGTGGCGGATGTGTTAATCGTCCCGCTGCTCACGGTAACCTTGTCGTAAGGATAATAATAGGCCGCCATTCCGATGGAAAATTGCGCATTCAATGCATTACCGACGCCAACATGAAATAATGATGTCGCCGAGCCTTGTACCGTGTTGGAAAGCGCTAACATAACGGGCGTATCCGGTTTTTTAGCATTCACCAGACGAATACCTACACCTCTCGCCGCCCCAGCACTCTTGTCAATCAAAACTGAATTATCCGATGACAGCAGGTTGTTGCTGGATAAAAACATATTGATATCACGATCGGTCGTGCCGTCGTTTTGTCGATTCTGACAGCTGAAATTGAGCGTAAAAGGCGTCAGCCCATTTTGCGCGCCCTGAGTTATCTGGGACACTCCCAGCGTCGGCAGTTTCACCGCCAGGCCGGCGTTGTCGAAAGAACAGGTCGTCATTTTAGGCGCATATTTGATAGTCATCGGCTGCCCGTACATGTCGCGCTGATCGTAAGGCCAGTTGAAACCGTTGAGCAGCCAGGTCAAAATATTCAGCAACTGCTTGGCCGGCCACCAAATAATCTCCAGCAACGACATTCCGCTCAGATCGGTCACGAACATCACGTCCTTAAGGCTGACGGTATCGCCGGGTATCGATGTGCTTGTCTTGCTGACCAGACTGAAGCGAATATTCATCGGCTCATTCAGTTTAGAAGCGTTGTGCGTTCCCCAGCCCCTGAGTTTCTTGTTGGCGACATCGTTGATTATCTCTGCCCGCACCCAATACTTTCCATTACTGAATCCCAGAATGGTCGCTTTCGAGCTGTCGGTTGACAGGATCCGGGTATAGCCGAATTCGCTGCTCGAGGTTGAACAGCTAAATGAACCGCTGTATTGCGTATAAAAACTGCCTTCCCAGACCGGTGTCTTGGCGCTGAGCTTATCTGACAAGTCGACGTAGATAGGCGGCGCGTATTGGATGCCGTTGCCGTAACATGAAGCGTAACTGTAACCGCTGAACACTAAGGACAGCGTCAGTGCGAGTATCCTGAGCATGGTGTAATTATCCTTTTATCGACAAATGTTGGCTGCACTGTCCATCGAGATTTGCGGGCGTTCAATCTTGCAGATACCGTCATTCAGCCTGACTTCCAGCGACGTGGGTTGCTGTTCCACACGCAGATACAGGACGCTGGCCTGCCCGACGAAGCCAATGGCATGCCCGCTTTGATCCGCCACCTCCGCACCAAATGGCAAGGGCACATCGCCACGTTTAAGGGCGCGAAGCGTATAAGGCCGACGCTGATCGGTTTCGAATCTCAAATAGTTGACGGCGCCGGCATAAGGCACGCTGTTGGCAATATTGCCGACGATCTCCGCCCCGGAGCTATTGCCGGAATCCGACAACGTTACGGAGTTTTGCCGGTAAGGCGTCGCGTACGGCACCAAAGCCAATCCCTCGTCGTTAGTGACGATGCTCTCGTCGCCGTTCACCATCAGCCCTTTGGCCTTGGGCGCATCCACCACCATCATGGTGTTGCCCATTTCGTTTGACGCCAGCAAATGCCAAGGTATCGCCACCAGGCTGCCGCGGGCGCTCATTCCCAATTGTCGATAGTCAGAGGATTCGCTGTAGGAGCCGCCGACGGTCGTTGCGTTGGCGCGATAGGCTGCATTCACACTCGCCATGCTGTTGCCACCGCTTTGATTACTGCCGGCAAGCGCATAACTCAGTCGGTTCGATTCCAGCGCATTGCCGCTCAGGCTCAGCGTGCTTTGTTGATAATGTGAATCGGTAGCCGACAAGCCGGTGCTGAGATAGGCATTATTGTCGAATATCGACAGCGGCACGCTCAGCGAAAGATAAAATCGCGTCTCCTCTTTTCGATCGGAGTTTCTTACCCTGCTGGCGGAAACGTTATAGCTGATACGTTCAAAGGCGTTTGAATACCCCAGTTGATATTCCCGGCTTTTATTCGTATCCGACCAGTAATCACGCTGGGTGCCGGAAAAATACAGCGTTCCCCATCCCTCACCAAGCCGCTGATTAAGGTTCAGATTGAAAGTATTGCGCGGACGAGCGGCGCGAACGGCATCCCAGGTATTCAAATCCAGCGGTGCAAGATCATCGTCATCATGGCTGTTCCAGTAGTCGTGGAAGCGCTTGTGGCGTTCTCGGTAACCTTGATGGGTATAGATGGCATCGTTGAAACTGTAATAGCCTTTCGTCGAATAACGATAAGCGGCCAGCGTGAAGTTGGTCGCGGTGGCATCCAGAAATTTGCTGTAGGCGATGCGAAAACTTTGCCCATCCTCTGTGCGATCCTGCAAAGACGTCGAGGCTTGAGTCACATCGACGGATACTGCGCCGATCGGCAAGTTCCAGCCACTGCCGAGCAGCCAGGCGCGGTAATCCTCGCTGAGGATCGTGCCGGCATAACCGGTGACCAGATTATTGAATCCATACTGCAGCGTGCCCTGAACGAAAGCGGGAGAGTAGTCGGTATTTGCCTGATTGACTTTACCGGCAACCAGACCGTACTTGCTGACGCCCTGCTTCAACATATTGGGTACGGCAGAAAACGGTACGGTAAAGGACTGCTCTCGCCCGTTCGCTTCCTTGACCACTACCAGCAGATCACCCGCGGAACCGGTAGGCAGGATGTTGTCCAACGTAAAAGCGCCCGGCGGGACGTTCTCCTGATAGATAAGGTTGCCGTTTTGTAGCACTTTCACCAAGGCGTTGCTCTGCGCGACACCCCGCACTATCGGAGAAAACCCCTGCTGTGAATTGGGTCGCATATTGATGTCAGACGCTAAGGCGCCGCCCCGTACCCGGATAGAGCCGAACAAATCGCCCGGCGAGTAAAAATCGCCCATGGTCAAGTTTGATTTGATGGCAGCGAAGCCACGCTGCACATAGCGAGTATTATTTTGCCAATCGCTGCCTTGCCGCGAACTGCTGCGGAAATTGCTGCTGTCTCTGAATTGCCAACCCGCCAGATTGACCCCCGATTCCAAACCGGTATAGAAATCGTCGTTTAACGCCTTATCGCCCTGCAACGACTGCACGTGGTAATAGGTGGCGTTATAAGCCAACAACAGCGCCGGTACGCCGCGATCCCAAAATTTGGCGTCAACATAGCCGGCCTCTGCGCGAATCACTCGCGACTGAGGCACCGTCAGCTTAAGGCTCAACGTCCCCACATCGAAGTCCGCCCTTCCTCCTTGCACCAACGTTTGGACGGGGATCGGCCCCTTGTCCACCCCGGTGGACAAACGACTCATATCGATGCCCAACAGGGCGGCGTCACGATGGGCGATGCGAATATCGCCTTTATGTTCACCGAACTGCAACGAGAACCGCCCTTTCCAACTTTGGTTGACATACACGTCGACCGTTTGCGTGCCTGCCGGCATGTCATTATTGAGGTAAAAACGCGACAGATCGGATTCGCTGGACGCGCCGGCCAATAGAGAAGTGTCGAATTTCATCGCCGATGCTTTATTTAACGGTATGAATACAGATGCGGTCAGTATCGAAAGCAATTTTAGTTTAAGCTTCATGGCCGTTCTTCACGTTAGCGGGCTGTAATGGCTTTAGATTTATAAGCCCCCAGGTCGTCGATATAGAGCAGGGTGTAGGGAATATTCCGACTCACGCCAACTTTGGTCGGGGCAAAGAGGCTGGAATATGGCCCGACCATCACTGAATCGACCAACAGATTCTTTTTGCCTTTCTGATCAACATTGGCCAACGTAAAATAGTAAGGGCCTTTGTTGATAACCTTAAATCCCTTCCCCGCCGCCTGGAGTTCAATGAAGTCGGTGATGTTATTGACACTGCCGGTTAATCCTGCCGGGCGATAAAATAGCTTGATGCGTGATTTGATGGCTAATTGCAGCGTATTGACGCCCTGCAAATTCTCCGGCGTAGGCGGGATATCCAGCACATTCAAATAAAATACCGACTCACGATCGCCGGGAAGCGCCGCGCTCATTTTTTGTATGCGTAATTGCTGGCCATTATTTCCGGCAACTTTCACAACCGGCGGGGATAACAAGAACGGCACGTTTGCCGTTTCAGGCGTCGAGTTTATATCACCGTCATCAATCCATGCCTGCACCAGTGCCGGATCGTCACCATTGTTGACTAACTGAACGATAACATCCTTGTTTTTTTCCGGATAAATAACGCGCGTTCCATTAATTACAATATTGGCATCGGCGCAAAAGCTGCTGAGAAACAATCCAGCAAAGATTAAGCACTGTTTCATAGTCACCCCAGAAGCCAGGCCTTTGCCTTGGGCGCAGGCCTGGCTTAATTGCAATTACAGGTAAGAAATGGTGTAAGTCACGTTGGAACTCAATTCCCCCACTTTTGCTTCCAACGCATTGGTCTTGTAGTAATAGGCGTCCAGCGTCAGCGTTTCGGCATCCGGCGCCGTTTTATCGCCTTTGATCTTGGTGACATAAGGCACGTTCAACGGAATCGGCGTGGATGAACCCGGCTCAGCCAGAGAAAAACCGACGTTTTTGGCTACGGCGGCGTCGCTTTCATTCACGGAGCTGTTCAACAGATATTTCCCGTCGGTAGAAATATTATTCGCCGAAGAGAAGTAGATCTTCAGCGGCGTACCGGCCGTTCCCGCCGCCGGCGTGCAGCCGGAGAACGTCAGCGAGAAAGATTTCTTGTTTTTGGTGATTGGCCCGACGACGGTGCCCGCATCAGTGACGGAAATTGGGCTGAGCGCAACGGTAAAGTCAGCGCTTTTTCCACCGTTGATGGTACACGTGGTATCCGTAACGGCACCGCTAAACGAAATAACGCCACCGGCAGAGTTATCTGCCGCTATCGAGCTTGTTGTCACTAGTCCGACCACAAAAGCACCTAATGTCGTATGTTTTTTCAATATGATACCCCCATGATGTTCTATACTTTTCACATAAATGATTAATCTTGGTTTGTTGAAATCAACTTCATAAAGTTATAGGTATCGTTCTGGCATGAGAACCTCCTCTTTCACATGTGTTGGCCTGAGTAGTTTGTAGCTTATCGCTATTGCTCGTCATATAAGCAACCTATCCTACAGGATAGGTTTTTAGCAGTATTTCATTAATCGTGAAGATGAAACCCGTATGTAACTAATTAATTATCTAACAGAGCCCGAACTGGGTGAGAAAACCGTTTCTAGGCTGAATGTACTACATAAATCAAATAAAGGGTCAAAAAAATGTGTTTATTGGTAAAAAAAAGCATAAAATCCTGAAAAGCGCATTTTTCGAGTTTGTGATTTTATAAATTAAAATAATTCTTATATTTTTTAGATATAATCACTTTCGGAAAAATCTGACAATTGCCTATCTACTATCAGTTAACAATTGCATTTAACATTGATGTTTATGTGGGTGTTTGTTCAAAATGAGATGGATTTTACTAGGGTTACCATGAGTTAATGTTCTGTTTATATTGGTGTATTTTATTTTTCCTGTTTTTCGTAATTATTCGTGGTTGAAAGATTAAACGAATTATAAATTAATATTTAAATTGTTTTTGTATATTAGTGATGATGTGGTATAATTTATATGTTAAGGTTATAATTTATATTTTAAGGTGTAGATATGCGCAGGATAATAATTGTTAATATTTTTTTGTTCTCATTGGTCGGGTGCGAACCTTCGTCAATCATCATAAATCTACCTGGGGCTGGCGAGCAAAATGAAAATTTTAAACGGTATCTATGTGAGAATGGCGATTCTTTACGAGTCAGTTACATAAATAACTATACAAATGCAATTGCTATTTTAGAAATTCCAAATCAAAATGAACTACTTTTAGTCGATGTTATTTCTTTGGTTGATGTTAAGTATGTTGGAGGTCAGATTGAGTGGATAATAAGTGACTACTCTGCGACACTAAAAAAAATTGAGGATAAAGATACAATTAGTTGTCAAGAGGTAAAGAACCCACTTACTAACTAGTATTAGTTATCTATATTTATTCGCTCTTTAAAATTTTATGTGAAGTGTGATGCACAGTTAAGGTGGTTTGTCAATATAATGGTCTCCGAGCGCAAAAAAATCGGGAATCTCTGCTAGCGTTATATGGCAATGGGGTGGCGCTTGTGGTCACGCTCTTTATGTGCTCGCAAACATCCACTTCTTACTGGAGATATAAACCCTTGCTCACATTAAGCACCAGCCTGCCCTGCAGCGTTCGAGCCGACAGCGTTACCTATTTTTTCTACCAATGGCTGCGTCACCTCATGTCAGAACATCCTGAATGATGCCCACGCCGCTGAAATCCTCAACTTAATGAATCGTTAATTCCCTCATATCTCTTCTCCTTGAAATTACATTTAGAAAATCGGCCAAAGACACCGCTGACAAAGGACGACACGCCTTTGTATAACGTATTAACAGCATTTGTGGCCGTGTGAACCCTGCTCTTAGGCAGCAACAGTGTAGTCTGCGCGACTTACAAAATCTGGTTCATGAACTTGAAGGGCAAAACATCAAGCTCAGGGCGACCGAGCAGGCCATCGATACTTCTTCGGCATCCGGCAAGGCTTTCCTGGATATGTTGGGCGTCTTCGCCGAATTCGAGACACGCCTGCGTCAGGAACGGCAACGGGAAGGCATTGCCCGCGCGAAAGCCAGAGGGGCATATAAAGGAAGAAAACCCACCGCTCAGGCGAAAGCGCAGCAGGTGATTGAATTGACGCTGGCCGGACTCACCCGCGAAGCGGTTGCCGACCAACTGGGCATTGGCAGGGCCAGCGTCTACCGAATATTAAAAACCTGGCGGCAGCAACATCCCGACGCTATTCTGCCCGGAGAACGGGTGAAGCCTTCGTTCAGCCATAGTGAGCCATCGACCGAACATGTTACGATAGCGCCATGAAAAAAAATCCAACGCCCCATGATGCCACTTTCCGGCAATTTCTGACGCAACCTGGAATTGCCCGCGACTTCATGGACATCCATCTGCCGGCTGAACTGCGGGCCATCTGTGACCTCAGCACGCTGAAGCTGGAGTCCGGCTCCTTTGTCGAAGATGACCTGCGCCAGTATTTCAGCGACGTGCTCTACAGCCTGAAAACCACCGACGGCGCTGACGGTTACGTGCACGTGCTTATCGAGCACCAGTCCAGCCCGGATAAGCACATGGCGTTTCGCCTCATTCGCTATGCCGTCGCCGCCATGCAGCGTCACCTCGACGCCGGCCACAAAAAGCTGCCGCTGGTCATTCCGGTACTGTTCTATACCGGCAAACGCAGCCCGTACCCTTACTCGACCAACTGGCTGCAGGAGTTTGATGATCCAACGCTGGCCGGGAAACTGTACACCGGCGATTTTCCGCTGGTTGATGTGACGGTCATTCCCGACGAAGAGATTATGGGTCACCGCAGCATGGCCGCACTGACCCTGCTGCAGAAACATATTCGCCAGCGCGACCTGGCCGAACTGACCGACAGGCTGTCCGCCATTCTGCTGGGCGGCTATCTCTCTTCGCCACAGGTGATTTCGCTGATACACTATATTATCCAGGCCGGTGAATCGGCGGATGCGCAAGCATTTGTTCGCGAACTGGCCCTGCGGGTTCCGCAACATGAGGAGGAACTGATGACCATCGCACAACAGCTTGAACAAAAAGGTATCGAGAAGGGTATCGAGCAGGGTATCCAGAAAGGTATCCAGTTAGGTGAACAACGCGGTATTGAGAAAGGTCGCAATGAAGGCAAACTCGAAGTTGCCCGTACCATGCTGGCCAATGGCCTCGATCGCGACGCGGTGATGAAGATGACCGGGCTGACCGCTGACGACCTGGCCCAAATTCGCCACTAATCCTTTGCGTCGAGGGGCAGGGCAGCCATTGTCAGATAAAACAACATCCGTTTCCCCGGAAAACACCACCTCAGCGCTCAGCCATCTGGCGTTCTGCGCCCTGGCAGCGCTGGGGCTGGCGCGCCAGGACGGTATCGCCGGCACGCCCTATGCCGAAAACCTGTTCCTGATCCGCTGGCTGGCCACCGCCCAAAAGCAAAAACGCTTCCCCAAGAGCGTCGCGATTGATATCCAGTGGTTACTCGACCGCGGCCGTAAGCACGGCCCGGCGGGCAAACTGCGCCAGATCTTGAGTATCTCTGGCGTTCCTGCAGCGGCAATCTGGCCGCTCAGTCAGACCTGTTCCGTCTCACCTACGCCTCTGAAACCCTGAAAGACCAGGGCTGGGACAATTATGTGCTGGATGCGAAAGAGTGGAAGTCCGGCGTCGTGCCGACACCGTCACAGCATAACGGGTTCTATGTCGAAAAAATGGCACTGAACGCCGCTTTTGCCCAGGACGGTCGCCATCTGCACCCCGTCACGTTTCGGGTGGTCGGTGACGCCGACCGGTTTATGCATGTGATGGCCGAGTACGGACTGTGTACGCGCCGGCAGGGCAGCACGTCAGCCTGCCACACCATCGCGCTTGAACCGGCGTAACACCACGACCGACACGGTTCAAATATTCCGCCAACGGCGCATCGCCACTCACAACCAGGACGTTATCCACAAATTTGGGGGATAACCTGTGCGCATCATCGGTAAAAATATTCACCTCAAAATGTGGGGCGTGTGCCCACTTCGCGGTTGACCTCACCATAGTTCCTTGCCATTCCTCGTCGGCTTTATATTGAACTGGTTATATGTACAGTTTAATTGTAATAACACGTTTCGTTTCCGACCAGAGGAGAACGCCCGATGAGCAATGTATCACGACCCCGCATACCACAGGACGTGGCCAAGTCGCGCTAAAGTACTGTAAAGCGCCATTACCGCCACCGAGAAGGCGTTCAGCAAAGGTGCTAATGCACAAGGGCAACAATCCAAACCGGTTCGCTCGGCCTCGACATTATGATCGGTAGGGATCTTCCGGTCGCCGCATCACCCAAATTGGGTTCCGGCGTAGAACCCTTTCCTGTTTGATTATTCCATTCGCCACAGATCCGGGTCGTTCGGCATACCGTTTCTCGCCACGAGCGTCGCGCCCGCCGGCGCAGTGCCGTCACTGACACGGCGGACCTGTGCTGGCGCCCGTGCCAGGCAATAGCGTAGGCGCTGCAGCACCGCTTCTATCACGTGGTCGTCTGCCTCACGAAGCAGTACCTGCTGCCAGCGCGTGGCGGCACGCCGCCACAGCCCCTGCGACTCCAGGCGAAGAGCCGTTTTATCAGCAGGCAAAGCAACATAAGGCGAAGTGTTACCACGACAATAATACTGTGCACCCATAGAATCTCTCCTTATCGAGGGTTATGCCAAAACCGCCAACATTTTCGGCTAGAGGTTTTACACTAAGATACTGTGGTCAATTTGATTATATTATGGTCAAAAGCACCAAGCAGTTCATGCTTAGCTATCAAAAAAGCTGCTATAGCGTGTGTTTGAGTATTTGGCACATTTTTTGTATAACGTTAATGCTGGCGAAATAAAGCTGGTAAAATATTCTGAGTCATAACCGTTATGGAGAACATCATGTTTGGGAAAGCTGAAGACAAAGTAAAAGAAGTTGCTGGCGAAGCGCAGGAAAAATACGGTGAACTGACCGACGATTACGGGCACCAGGTAAAAGGAGCGGCCCGTAAAGTCGCGGCACAGGGGAGTCAGGCAGCTCAGGAAGCTGCTGAAGTCGTACGTGATAATGTGGAAAACAATCCATTTGCGGCGATCTCCATCGCTGCGGGCATTGGCTTACTGATTGGTCTGCTCATTGGCCGTAAATAATATAAACGCGGGCGCAAAGCCCGCTTTTTCTGATAGCGGGCGCTTTGCTATAATTTAAAGGAGTTAAAAATGAATATATTAAATATGGTTATCCTTTCTGCAACACTGGTATCAACAGGCGCTCTTGCCGAATCTATCAATGCTGAACATTTAAAAAACAAAGCAGGGCAGAAGGCTGAGCAGGCCACCAATCGTGCTGAAGAAACGACTCACAAGGCAAAAAACCGACTGGAGGAGAAACAACTTCAGGCTGAAAACCGGCTCAAAAACGGCGGAGAAGCAACCACGACAGATAAAGTAAAGGAAAACTCACAGAAAGCCTGGAACCGGACCAAGGAAACCACAGAAAAAGGCTGGAATAAAACAAAAGAAGCCGCTCAACAGGCGGGTGACGCGGTAAGCGAAAAAGTAGGCCATTAACTCGATTCCCCGGCCTGTCCGGGGATACCGAATTAAACTTCGCGTTAACCTCTCTGGGCTGCGATTTAAAAAACACGGCAGAGCCATTGCTCGCCGGTAAGTGATGAAGCACAGTGGCAAAGGAGCCCTGTCGGACAAAACAGAAGGACGCCGTTATGAGAAAAATGAATGATCCGCAGCGGTGCCCCTCCCGTGGCCTGATAGACACTATTCGCCGCGTATTTACCGCCCTTACCGGAACGCTGCATACCCGCCTGGAGCTTGTAACCGTTGAGCTGGAAGAAGAGAAAAGCCGCATTACCCATCTCCTGATAATGGTGGGGCTGACCCTTCTTTTCACTGCGTTTGGTATTATATCCCTTCTGGTGTTTATTCTGTTGTTAGCCTCACCGGAACATCGCCTCATGGTACTAGGGGGGGCTTCCGCTGTGTTTATTGTTCTCGCATTAGCTTCGAGCATTTTCATCAGACAAATAATATCCCGTAGCAGTATATTGCCAGAGACCCGCAGACAACTCAGTAAGGATTTGAGCATTCTTAAGGGGGATGAAGCATGAATGTCAGGGAACTCAGGGAAAACCGTAAACAACAACTGTTGCAACAAATAGCACAACAGCGACAGACATTGAGCCTGTTAAAGAGTGATTGGCTAAGACTGTCGGAACCCGTTGATCGCAGCTGGCAGGCATTATACCGTTGCCGGGCTTTTATCGTTCCCGGTATCGGGATAACCGCCCTGTATGCGCTCAAATCTAAACCACGTCGTCTGATCATATGGCCACGCAGAGCTGTGGCCGCATGGGGGGCAATGAAATTTATTCGTCAACGGATCCGCCTGTTCAGATAACAAGACAAGAGGCTGGTTTAGGTTTTCGCGCTCCATGATTGAACCACCGCCCCTAGTCTGTTTCAGCCTTCGAAAAATCTGGGGTTCCCATGTAGAACCTCCTTATTATCGCCTTCAGCCAGCTGCCTACGCTTTCGCATTATTTGCCAAACGCCCGTTCACGAGTTTCCAACTCCTCATCGCTGGCCAGTAACCCGTCAACTGAGACATCCCTGTCTTTCCAGGCCAACAATGACCTGATGTCGTCAGAGCGTCGTTGACGATGCGCTTTGAGCATGTTGCGCCGCCGGGCGTTGTCGGCCATTGCCTTGCGCGCCAGTTCGCCGCGCGCCTTCAACATGGCCAGGTACAGCCGGTATTCCTGTTTATCCATGACATGATTTCCTTATTGGGGATGGATGGGTCGTGCCAATTTGATATTGGGAGTAGTCGTCTGATCCGGGGCGTATTGACGTTTAGGATGAGATCGACTTTCCAGAGTTTGCACGAACCATATTAACCTCATCATTTTTCAATTACAGCAGGATCTGAGCTATATCCAGAAGCCTTTTCAGCATCCCTTACCTGCTCCCGCAAAGATTTATTAGGGGTTTCAGGACAACCTACTAGACTTAACGTGAAAATAAACATCAACGTAAATCGTAAAATTGTCATGCTGTATTTATCCACCATGCCTTCCTTGATTGATTAAAAGCACAAATCACGCTCCTGACCTATTCCCTTAAAATTAATCACTTATTCTTTATGAAGAGCTTCTCTATCATCAACAAGTGGTTTCTTAGACTGCATCTTGATTGTTGGGTGGTAGGTGTAACATTATAATAACTATAGATACCAATCAGTTCTGTTGATTAATGAAGACCCTTGTGACAAGGGTCTTCATTTAAAATAACACTGTTACTTAACTAGTTGATTCTTACTTCTATCCTCTTAGCTTCATTATGGGATCTCTGAAATTTCTTTCACTTCAGACTGGTTAATTTGCTGTTTGACGCCATTAGCATCGGTGTAGCCTACCAAGCCTGCGCTGGTTTGGGCCGGTTTAACTTTACTGACTATAGTACGGCCGTCATGTGTATAGATGGCATAACTTGAACGTGTGCATCCCGATAGGGCCATGATGGAAAAAATGACGGTCGCAGCGTACATTAGCGATTTTCTCATAAGTCTCTCCTTAACTGCGTGAACATAGCTAAAATTGCACTCAATCTGATTAGGTCACTTGGTAACGCTAAACCAGCCTATCAGCTTCGAATATGACGGGTATTCGTCTTTACGCCCCACAATCCGGCCAACGCACTGATGATTGCACCAAGAAGCAAGGCAAAGAATGACCACAGAGCCGCACGCGCCAATGCATCTGCAGCTGCGGCAGCCTGCTCACGGGCTTCCTGTTTAAGCTCGGCATACTTTTGCTTCGCCTCATTAATTTTCGCTTCTGCTTCATCGAGACGTTGCTTAACGATTTGAGCTGTTTTTTCTTTAGTATCGATCAAGTTAGTGACTGTTTTATCAACCTCTGCAGGAGTCATGTCGGTGTTTTCACTCAGCGCTTTTTTCAATGAGTCCTGGTTGACATCCTGAGTAATTGCATCCGCACGCTTTTTCAGCTTACTAATCAGTTTCTGTACGATAGCGTCATTGCTATCAGGCTGGTTGAAGAAAGCCTTAATCGCATCACTCAAATCCGTTTTAGCACCATCAAGCTGCTGCTGCATAAATTCTGGCTGCAACGAAGGTATATCGCTCTTTTTCAATGCTGCTACCACATCCGATTTTAGGTTTTCCGGCTCAAGTTTTGTGTCGATGTCCAGCTGGTCAAAGAGATTTTTTCCCACATTTGCCACTCCGGAAGCACCGTTTCCAAGCGCAGAGCCTGCACCTGAAAGCAGGCTACCTGAGGTAGAAGCTATGGCACCGAGCGCATTACCAGTCATCTTAACGGCTGAGCCAACCAACAAGGTTCCCAGAACTGCAGCAACAATGAGCGCTGTAGCCCACACCAGGAAGCCATGAATGAGACCATCATTTGCTGCCAGACGACCGGCGACGAAAGCGCCGATGGCAAGACTGACAATAATCGAGATTGCAGACCAGACGGCAACGGTGGTTCCCGCTCCATTTACCGGATCGTCCGAAGCCGGGTCAACAATGGAAAGCCCAAGACTTGTACCCAGCGTTGACAACAGTAATGACACGGCCAATACAGTGATCACACCGCCTATTACGCTACCCCATGATATTTTTTTTTCAACAACCATCCCATTTTCCATTTTCATTTACGATCCTTTTCATGTTGTTAACATTGTGTTAAGTTTGCTGAAAGAGATGCAGCAGTCTCAATCGAGCAATAACAAACATAGCAATAATAATCAGTTATGCCAAATCTACGGAGGAAAATTATTACTTTAAATGCTATAACAATGAATAGTACTTAAAGAGAGAATTTAACCTCGCCGTTATTTAATATAAAACTTAATTTTCCATTCCAAAATTCCGTAAGAAAAACCGCGTGAGGATCTATACCTGCGTCCTTTAATTTACAGGCAAGCCATGCTTCATCTTTCTCTATCGAACTGAGTTCAGCAATCCTGGCCTTACCATCTTTCATTACGATAACTGAAGGCATCTTGGCGCCATCGCATACAACCGTTATTTGACCATTTGGCTCTATCTGCGCATAAATGACTTCCTGGAAGGATGGGATCCCTTGCGCATGAAGTTGAGAGGAGACATTCAATATATCAATTTTGTTTCTTTTACTCGAAATGGCATCAATAAGAAAGCGACCCTCTTTGATGATCGGTATTGGCTGACCTATAGTAACAGTGCGAAAAAAGTGTATGCGCTTACTTAATGCATTCAATAACGAGATAAGAAATACGCCGATAAAGAGTACCAGTACATATTGATGCATAGGTATTGAATCGCTATAGATCACACCACCAATAATTCCACCCAGCACGAAATTGCCGATGAAGTCTACGGGGGTCATCTGGGAAAGCTGAGTTTTACCCGATAGATTTAGATGAGTAATTACAATAACAAAACCTATTATAAACTTAACAAGTGTATAACCATAGTATTCCATAACGACAATCCTGTTGATCCTCATTGTTAGGGCTCCCTTAAATGAGAGCCCAAGTTAGTACTACTTTAGCCAGCAATTTCCTGTGCTACGCTTTCTCTGGACCAAATACGATGTCCTTTCATAGCATTACAAAATGCTTCAGCCAAATCCGCAGCCTTATCCCCCACGATAATACCTTCATCTGGTTTGGGCAACGGCAATGCAGCATATAGCTTAAACGCTTTGCCTTGCAGCCCTATCGCTTTCAGATGTTTAAATGCTTGGATCACGTAATGTTTGGCGTTGCCGTTTTTCATCAAGGAGTCAATGCTGCCTTCTCCTTCCGGTATGATAACGGCATCCACCATCACAGATGGATTGCCTTCTATGGTACCGTCGACCTCTATTTCATTATCTTGCAGAGAAGTTATTCTACCTAAGTGCGGAGCAAAAACCTTTCCATGAATACCATGTTTTTTAAGGGTTTTCATAATATTATCAATAGATTCCCCACAAACACCATCGGCAGCAAGAATAGCCACTTGGCGTGATTTCAGTATCTGATGATGCCCATCGTACATACTTAATGAACGATCTTTAGATATCCCGTTGACGGGGCCAGGTAATGGATGCTTCAATTGTTCTTGGCTCAATCTTATCCCAAGATTATCTGCGACAGATTGGGCCAACTGGTGATCAATATAGGTAAGCTGATCAACCACACGTTCACGTATCCAAGGGCGCATAACCTTACCCAATTCGAAACTGAACCCTCCGACAATATGATTTTGTTCCACTTTGGTTTGGCTCAGCCAAAAGAGACGTGGCTGAGAATAGAAGTCAAAAAAAGTGCTACTCCTTCTGCGGGTCTTTTCACCATTTATTGGTTGCGGGTAGGTTGCAAACCCGCCCTTTGCCGGGGGAGTTTCTCTTGGCCAATTGTTATTTATAGAGTTAGGCTCGTAATTGGCTGTTCCAGAAATGCTCATACGATGCATCCCATCACGCTGATGGTTGTGGAAAGGACAAATTGGTTTATTAATAGGAAGTTCGTGGAAATTTACTCCTCCCAATCGGCTGATTTGGGTATCAATGTAAGAGAAGAGTCGCCCCTGAAGTAGTGGGTCATCAGAGAAGTCTATACCTGGAACGATGTTACCAGGACAGAATGCTACCTGTTCGGTTTCACTAAAGTAATTATCTGGATTGCGGTTCAATACCATTTTTCCAACGAGATGAACGGGAACCAAAGACTCTGGGATCAACTTAGTTGGATCAAGTATATCAAAATCGAATTTATGTTCATCTTCCTCTGGAATTATCTGCAACCCGAGTTCATATTCAGGATAGTCACCCGCTTCAATGGACTCCCACAACTCACGGCGATGAAAATCTGGATCGCGGCCTGTCAGCAATTGAGCTTCATCCCATATTAGAGAGGAGACCCCATATACAGGCTTCCAATGGAAACGTATAAAGTGGCACTGGCCTTCAGCATTGATCATTTTATAGGTATGGATGCCGAATCCCTCCATCATACG
>NZ_JBSEYF010000008.1:0-123361 GCF_053627655.1 Serratia sp. 121840015-1 | reverse complement strand
ACCCCATGCCGAACTCAGAAGTGAAACGCCGTAGCGCCGATGGTAGTGTGGGGTCTCCCCATGCGAGAGTAGGACACTGCCAGGCATCAAATAAAGCCGAAAGCCCTGAACTGACGTTCAGGGCTTTTTGCTATGCGTAAAACGCAAAAAAGCGCAGCTACGCTGCGCCGTTCAACCACTCGACAATAAAATCGGCGATGCTTTCCGGTTGATTGAGATCCAATTGCTTAGCCGCGATGGATAGCGGCCGATCGCTGGCTACCGCCACGACAAACTGATCCAGCATGCCTTCCAACGGTCTGCCGATCTCGGCCCGATAAAGCAGGATCTTGCTGACCGGCTCATGTTTGAACCCTTCCACCAGAATCAAATCGACCTTATCGGCATCAAAACGTTCTGCCAGGTAGCGCAGGTCCAAAGGTTGTTGTTCCGGCGTTTCGGTCATTAATGCCCAGCGGCGATCGCTGGCGACCAGCGTTTGGTCGGCACCCGCTTTGCGCAGCTCATAGCTGTCTTTGCCCGGCGTATCCACATCCATGTCATGATGCGTATGCTTTATCAACCCAACCCTCACCTGGCGCTGTTTCAGCATCGGGATCAACTGTTTGAGCAGGGTGGTTTTTCCCGTTCCACTATAGGCACCGATGGCCAGCAAGGGGGGCAATGAACGATTCATTTCTTTAGCTCTCGTGCTTGCTGCCAATTCCGGCAGTCTTCCGGCGTATTCAGGTTATGAAATGCCGCTTGTTGCCCGCTGAACACCACGCGTTGTGCGTTAATCTGATGCAAGAACAGCATCAGCTTGCGTTCACCCCGCGTCAGATAGTCAGCCAGCTGCGGCGCTGTTTGGGTATGCAATAACGCCAGCGTAGGGTGATCTCGTTCACCATCGCTGGCAAAGGCCGCTGGCGCTGCGCCTTTTTGCTGCCATAGCTGTGCGACTAAGTCGGCGGGAAAGTCGGGGACGTCACAAGGGACGAAGGCCACCCACTCGTTGGGAGATTGCTTGAGCCCGGCGAGCATCCCGGCCAACGGCCCGGCGAAATCGGGCGTCAGATCGCCAATCACCGGCAAACCGCTCGCCTGGTAGCGTGCCTGATTGCGGTTGGCGCTGATGGCGACGGAAGCCACCTGCGGCCGTAACCGGGCCAGAACATACTGATAGAGTGCGATACCGCCAATCGACACCAGGCCTTTATCCTCACCGCCCATGCGCGTGGCTCGCCCGCCGGCCAAAATTACGCCGCTGATTTCTTTATGCATCTCGTTTATCCCGCCTTGTCGATGCGCTGATTGTAGCGCTAAAGCCGGCGTGACATCAGGATTTACCTTTATTGACAAGCCGGTTCTTTCACTGCGTGGGTAAGCCTGTTACTTTGTGAGTTTATTCATGCTATTGGACGATATTGAGATGAAAACGCATCGCGTAAACGAGTTGATCGAGCTGTTGCACCCGGCCTGGCAGGAAGATCCCGATCTCAATTTGATGCAGTTTTTGCAAAAACTGGCGAAGGAAGCGGGCTTCCAGGGCGAGTTGTCCGAGCTGAGCGATGATATTCTTATTTACCACCTGAAAATGCGCGGCAGCGCCGGCACGGATCAGATCCCGGGCCTGAAGAAAGATTACGAAGAAGATTTTAAAACGGCGCTGTTGCGCGCTCGCGGGGTTATTAAGGACTGACCTTCGTGCGGTGCGAGAAAGCATAGCTCGTGAAACGCGCCATTAATGCTACTATTTCTCATTCCCGGCACCGTGCTGTCAGCGATCAAACGAACGTTATGAATAACTCTGCTTTTAATTTCGACACTCTGTCGCCCGACTTGATTATGGACGCGCTAGAAGGGGTTGGCCTGCGCGTCGACTCCGGTCTGACGGCGCTGAACAGCTACGAGAACCGCGTCTATCAGTTTATGGACGAAGATCGCCGGCGCTACGTGGTGAAGTTTTACCGCCCGGAGCGCTGGAGCGCTGCGCAGATCGGTGAGGAGCACCAGTTCGCTCTGGATCTGGCGAAGGCGGAGATCCCGGCGGTAGCGCCGTTGGCGTTGCAAGGCGCTACGCTGCATACGCACGCTGGGTTCTTCTTTACCCTGTTCCCCAGCGTGGGCGGGCGGCAGTACGAGATAGACAACCTGGATCAGTTGGAATGGGTGGGTCGTTTCTTGGGGCGTATCCATCAGGTCGGTGGTGAGCGTTTGTTCGCCGAGCGGCCGACGATGGGGGTTGAAGAGTATCTCACCGCCCCGCGTCAGGTGTTGGCCGGTTGCGAGCTGTTGCCGGCAGCGCAGCGTGAGGGGTTCCTGCAGGCGACGGATAACCTGATCGCGGCGATCAAGCCGCACTGGCATCTGAACTGGCAGCCGCGCCGTTTGCACGGTGATTGCCATCCGGGCAATATTTTGTGGCGCGACGGCCCGCTGTTCGTCGATCTTGATGACGCACGTAATGGCCCTGCGGTGCAGGACTTGTGGATGCTGCTGCACGGCGAACGCCGCGATCAACTGATGCAGTTGGACGTCTTGCTGGAGGCGTACGGTGAATTTGCCGAGTTCGATCAGCGCGAGTTGGCGTTGATCGAGCCGCTGCGGGCGATGCGCATGGTGTATTACCTGGCCTGGGTCGCCCGCCGTTGGCAGGATCCGGCCTTTCCTAAGAGTTTTCCGTGGATGGCGGAGTCTGATTTCTGGTTGTCTCAGACTGCGGCCTTCAACGAACAGGTTAAGCTGTTGCAGGAGCCTCCTCTGCAGCTGACGCCAATGTATTGAAGCTTTAACACAATGGAGAGTTTAGTCTTATGAAAAAAATATGGTTGGCGCTCGTTGGCATGGTGATGGCATTCAGTGCCTCGGCGGCACAGTTTAGCGATGGCGCTCAGTACGTGACCCTGGACAAGCCGGTGACCGGCGAGCCGCAGGTGCTGGAGTTCTTCTCCTTCTACTGCCCGCACTGCTACCAGTTCGAGCAGGTCTATCACGTGTCTGAAAACGTGAAGAAGGCCTTGCCTGCCGGCACCAAAATGACCAAGTACCACGTGGAGTTCCTGGGGCCGTTGGGCAAACAGCTGACTCAGGCATGGGCGGTTGCGATGGCGCTGGGCGTGGAAGACAAAGTAAGCCCGCTGATGTTTGAAGCGGTACAGAAAACCCAGACCGTGCAAACGCCGGACGATATCCGTAACGTCTTCGTGAAAGCGGGCGTGACCGCCGCTGATTATGACGCGGCCTGGAACAGCTTCGTGGTGAAATCTCTGGTGGTTCAACAGGAGAAAGCCGCGGAAGATCTGCAGCTGCGCGGTGTGCCGGCGGTATTCGTGAACGGCAAATACATGGTTAAAAACGATGGCCTGGACACCAGCTCGATGGACGCGTACGTGAAGCAGTTCGCCGACGTGGTTAAATTCCTTAGCCAGCAGAAATAAGCCTGATTCAGCATGAAAAACGCCGGCATTGCCGGCGTTTTTTTTACCCGTATTGCCGCTTCAATTTATCCAGCAACCGATCTTTTTCCTGCCACAGCGTATTCAGCCACAGCTGGAAGCGCCGCTTGAACTGTTTGTCGTTGAAGTAGTCCCCGTGCAGGGTTTCATCGATCGGCAGCGTTTCTATTCTTACCACGATACGCGTCAGCCGCCCACACAGCATATCCATAAAGGGCCGTTGGTTATTTTCCGGATAGAGCAGGGTAACGTTCAACACTTTGTCGAACTGATTGCCCAGTGCGCTGAGCGTAAACGCAATGCCGGCGGCTTTGGGCGCCAGCAAATTGCGATACGGCGAATTGCTTTTAATTTTCTTGGCTTCCGTGAAGCGCGAACCCTCGACGAAATTGACGATGGTGGTTGGACGCTGACGGAATTTTTCGCAGGAACGGCGCGTCGTTTCGATATCCTTGCCGCGTTTCTCCGGATGCTTGAGTAAATAGGCGCGGGAGTAACGTTTCATGAATGGCATGTCCAGCGCCCAACAGGCCAGACCGACAAAAGGCACCCAGGCTAACTGTTGCTTGAGGAAGTACTTATTCATTGGAATATGATTTCTGAACAGCACGCATAATACGACAATGTCCGACCAACTTTCGTGGTTGCTGATCAGCAGATACCAGTTTTTTCGATCCAGCCCCTCCAGCCCTTCAATATCCCAACGCAATTGCCCGTTAATGCGCAATAACAGGGCCAGCCCCTGACACCAGCACCACATCATGAAATCGGCAAAAGCCGAGATATATCGCCAAACGGCGGGAATGGGCACCAGGAGTTTCACGATGCCGGCCAGCGTGATGGGGATGGAGCACAACACCGTCACCAGAATCGTGAGTATGACGGAAATGATAAAGATAACAGGCGTTAACAATCTTGGCATGGTTATGGGCTGACGGTTGTTGAGAACATCGTTGCATGCCGAAGCGCATGAACAAAAACATATTTTAACAGAAATCGCCGGGGTAAAGCGCCGCTAAAAATGACTGTTTTTCGTCTCATTGGATAACCATTTGCTGAGTTTTCGTGCAACTTTCCCAGCTTGTGCTAGGGTAATTGAGGCGCCGAATTTGATTAATAGTGCGATTAAAATCCGGCGAAAGTTATATCCACAAATCCAATAAAAGCCAGTAATAAAGCGTCGCCGGAATTCGTTCTTTTAACGCGGTGATTTAAATAGGAATTTTATTCGCCGTTATAACGATAATCGGAGCGTTATAATTCGGTCTCTTTTCTATGCACAAAGTTATCCACAGGTAAGATCTTGCGGATCCTCACGCACCATCACATCATTTTCGTCCGTAATGCACGCTAAGGTTCGTCTCCGGCGGCCAGCTATGGCATGCTTACCCCTATGTCCGATCACGATAAAGAAACGCTATGGCCCAGATTGCAGAAAACCCACTAATCCTGGTTGACGGTTCCTCCTACCTCTACCGCGCTTATCACGCCTTCCCGCCGCTGACCAACTCGGCGGGCGAGCCGACCGGCGCGATGTACGGCGTGCTGAATATGCTGCGCAGCCTGTTGCTGCAGTATCAACCGAGCCACGTTGCCGTGGTGTTTGATGCCAAAGGGAAGACTTTCCGCGATGAGCTGTTCGCCGAATACAAGTCGCACCGGCCGCCGATGCCGGACGATCTGCGAGCGCAGATCGAGCCGTTGCACAGCATGGTCAAGGCGATGGGCCTGCCGCTGCTGGTGACGCCCGGCGTTGAGGCGGACGACGTTATCGGTACGCTGGCGCTGGAGGCCGAAAAGGCCGGCCACGCGGTGCTGATCAGCACCGGCGACAAAGACATGGCGCAGCTGGTGACACCGAACGTCACCCTGATCAACACCATGAACAACACGATCCTCGGCCCGCAGGAAGTGTGCGACAAGTACGGTATTCCACCGGAGCTGATCATCGACTTCCTGGCGTTGATGGGCGATTCATCGGACAACATTCCCGGCGTGCCGGGCGTGGGCGAGAAAACCGCCCAGGCGTTGCTGCAGGGCATCGGTGGGCTGGATGCTTTGTACGGCAATCTGGAGAGCATCGCCACGCTGAGCTTCCGCGGTGCCAAAACCATGGCGGCCAAGCTGGAGCAGAATAAAGAGGTCGCGTATCTCTCCTATAAGCTGGCGACGATCAAAACCGACGTCGAGTTGGATCTGACCTGCGCTGAGCTGACGGTGTCCGAGCCGGATGTCGATACGCTGCAACAGCTGTTCAAACAGTACGAGTTCAAACGCTGGCTGGCGGACGTGGAAGCCGGCGTATGGCTGGAAAACAAGAAAGGCGCGGGTGCGAAAGCTGCCGGCGCTGCCAAACCGGCCGCCGCGGCGGAAGCGCCGAAGGCGCTGGCGGAGGCCAAGCTGTCCCAGGAGGGGTATATCACTATCCTGGATGAAGCGACCTTTACCGACTGGCTGGCGCGGCTGAAAAAGGCCGACGTGTTTGCCTTCGATACCGAAACCGACGGCCTGGATACCCTGACCGCCAACCTGATCGGTCTGTCCTTCGCGATTGCACCGGGCGAAGCGGCTTATTTGCCGGTGGCGCACGATTATCTGGATGCCCCGCCACAGCTGGATCGCGCCTACGTGCTGGAAGCGCTCAAGCCGCTGCTGGAGGACGATAAAGCGCTGAAGGTCGGGCAAAACCTGAAGTTCGATATGAGCCTGCTGGCGCGCTACGGCATTGAGATGCGCGGTATCGCCTACGACACCATGCTGGAGTCCTATGTGCTGGACAGCGTCGGCGGCCGTCATGATATGGACAGCCTGGCCGATCGTTATCTGGGCCACAAAACCATCACCTTCGAAGAAATCGCCGGCAAGGGCAAGAACCAGCTGACGTTCAACCAGATCGCCTTGGAGCAGGCGGCGCCTTACGCTGCCGAAGACGCGGATGTCACGCTGCAGCTGCACCTGGCGATGTGGCCGCAGCTGAAGCAGAGCGCAGAGCTGCTGACGGTGTTCAACGAGATTGAAATGCCGCTGCTGCCGGTGCTCTCGCATATTGAACGCACCGGGGTGCTGATCGATCCGGCCATTTTGTCGGCCCACTCCCAGGAGCTGGCCAAGCGTCTGGCGGAACTGGAGGCGCAGGCCCATGAGCTGGCGGAAGAGCCGTTCAACCTGGCGTCGACCAAGCAGCTGCAGGCTATCTTGTACGAAAAACAAAAACTGCCGGTGCTGAAGAAAACCCCGGGCGGGGCGCCCTCCACTAACGAAGAAGTGCTGGCCGAGCTGGCGCTGGACTACCCGCTGCCGAAGGTGATCCTGGAATACCGCGGCCTGGCGAAGCTGAAGACCACCTATACCGACAAGCTGCCGCTGATGATCAATCCGGTCAGCGGCCGGGTGCATACTTCGTATCATCAGGCGGTGACCGCGACCGGGCGTCTCTCCTCGAGCGATCCGAACCTGCAGAACATCCCGGTGCGCAACGACGAAGGGCGACGCATTCGCCAGGCCTTTATCGCGCCGGAAGGTTACCGCATCGTCGCGGCCGACTACTCGCAGATCGAGCTGCGCATCATGGCGCATCTGTCACAGGATGAAGGGCTGCTGAAGGCCTTCGCCGAAGGGAAAGACATTCACCGCGCCACGGCGTCGGAAGTCTTCGGCGTGCCGTTGGATAAAGTGACCGGCGAACAGCGCCGCAGCGCCAAGGCGATTAACTTCGGTCTGATTTACGGCATGAGCGCCTTCGGCCTGGCGCGTCAGCTGGGGATCCCGCGTGGGGAAGCCCAGCGCTATATGGATCTGTACTTCGAGCGTTACCCGGGCGTGCTGGACTACATGGAGCGCACCCGCCAGCAGGCTTCCGAACAGGGCTATGTCAGCACGCTGGATGGGCGCCGCCTGTATCTGCCGGACGTCCGCTCCAGCAATGCCATGCGCCGCAAGGCGGCCGAGCGTGCCGCCATCAATGCCCCGATGCAGGGCACGGCGGCCGATATTATCAAGCGTGCGATGATCGAGGTCGACGCCTGGCTGCAAGGGCAGGAGAAGCCGCTGGTGCGCGCGATCATGCAGGTGCACGATGAATTGGTGTTTGAGGTGCACGAGTCGGTGATCGAAGAAGCCAGCCAACGTATCCGCCAATTGATGGAGGGCAGCATGACGCTGGCGGTGCCGTTGAAGGTCGACGTGGGCGTCGGCATGAACTGGGATGAGGCGCACTGATCGCCGGTTTATCGCCGGATGTGCTAACTGGCGAGAACCTAAGCATTTTTCGTAATTAAGCTACAAGATGCGGCGATAGTTTCCCCAACTTCGCCGTTCTTGCGCCGCAAATTGTGTAAGTAAACTACAAAAAATTCTTTTGCCCTGCGAAAAAATGATGTAGAGTTACAGGCGTAGGGTACAGAGGTAAGATGTTCTATCTTTCAGACCTTTTACTTCACGTAATCGGATTTGGCTGAATATTTAGCCGCCCCAGTCAGTATTGACTGGGGCGTTTTTTATTGTAAAAACAGCAGCAAGCCATACGTTTTTCCTATCTCTTCGCACCGCTTTTCGTTCCCGCTTCCGCTCCCTCAACGCCGTGATTTGGTGAGATCAGCCTGCCCTGGCGATAAGTTTTTATGATGGCTTTATTTCAGAACTGTAATTAGATAACAAAAAATCCCGCCTGTGGCTGAACTGCGGGCATAAAAAAGCCGATGCGGTGAGGCATCGGCTCTGGCGTTCAGCCTGGGCTTATTCGCCGGCTTCGTCTTCCGGCAGCACTTCCGGCGGGATCTCGTTAAACCAGGTATCCAGCTTCTGGCGCAGCTTGTCGACGCCGATCTTCTTCAGCGACGAGAAGGCTTCAACCTGGATATCCCCCATAAACGGCAGCACCGCTTCACGCACCATATTGAGCTGCGCCTTGCGTGCGCCGGAGGCCAGTTTGTCGGCCTTGGTCAGCAGCACCAGCACCGGGGTGCCGACGTCGACCGCCCACTGGATCATCTGCTGGTCGAGATCTTTCAGCGGATGGCGGATATCCATCAGCACCACCAGGCCTTTCAGGCTGTTGCGCATCTGCAGGTATTCGCCCAGCGCGCGCTGCCATTTGCGCTTCATCTCTTCCGGCACTTCGGCGTAGCCGTAACCCGGCAGGTCGACCAGGCGGATGCCGTCTTCCACTTCGAACAGGTTGATCAGCTGGGTGCGCCCCGGCGTCTTACTGGTGCGCGCCAGGCTTTTTTGGTTGGTCAGGGTATTCAGCGCGCTGGATTTCCCGGCGTTGGAACGGCCGGCAAAGGCGACTTCAATTCCTGCATCCCCCGGCAGATGGCGAATATCGGGTGCGCTGGTGACGAAATGGGTCACATGATAGTTGTAGTTCTTGCTGGTCAAAATTTTTCGTCTCCGTGAGGATGGCTAACTGGTTGGCGATTATAACTGCATCAGCGGTAAAAATGGCGTGTTTCTCGGTTTTTAAGCGGCGGGACGCGATAAAACGACAGTTATGCCGCGCGTAGGTTGTGAGACATTTGCCATTCGAATCGCGGGTAATGTCGCTTTATTCGAAAGTGATATTTATGTTTTTATTTTAAAAACAACATGTTGTTTTTTCGTTGTAGGGAAATGTCATCCAAATCGGCGTCAGGTGCCTTGAGCCTTCGCAACAATAACGTAAAGTAGTCGTTAACGCAGGGTTGCGCAGGATTAGGGAACATCCGGGAAGGATGACAAATCTCAGGGAATGCACAGGGCGTGCAATGAGTGCCAGGATGAACGCAAAAGGAAGTGACCCTTTCGCACCGGAATAGGCGGCAGGCACATCGGATGGTGAAGTATCGGCAATTTGGATGCCCGCAGGAAGCGCGCTCGGGAAGAGCGGATGCGAATGGATTGCGCCATGGACGATTTTTCTTTCAGGATGAAGGACGTAGTGGCAGGGAATGCGGTTATAGCAGAGGGAAAAACCGGGATGTTGCATGTACGCAAGGAGTGCGTAACAGGAATACCCTTCGCGAGAAGGTGCGAAATAGGCGGCAGGTTTAACCTGCCGCCTTTTTTCTTTGTCCGCTTTCTGCTAGATTCCGCCGCAATTCTATACTGAATCTACATACCTAAGAGCACACGCTATGAACCAGCCATCAAAAGCACCTCGCGGCAGCGCGGCGAAGTCAAAAACGAAAAAGAAAAGCCGTATGGAGCTCGATCAGGAAGCGCGCGAGCGCAAACGCCTGAAAAAGCGCCGTGGCCTCGCTTCCGGTTCGCGCACCCAGGTCGAGTCCGGCAGCCAGAAAAACAAATCGGCGGCGGCAGCCAAAGATCCGCGTATCGGCAGTAAAGTGCCGGTTGCGCTGGTGGTCGACGAGACCAAAGTGAAGGCCAAACCGCAGCCGAAACCAAAGGCCGAAGCGAAACCGCGCCTGTCGCCGGAAGAAGAGCTGGCGAAGCTGGAAAATGACGAGCGCCTGAACGCGCTGCTGGATCGCATCGACGACGGCGAAACGCTGAACGCGGAAGAGCAAGCGTATGTCGACAAGACGCTGGATCGCATCGATGTGCTGATGGACGTGCTGGGCATCGAACTGGGCGAAGACGACGACGAAGAAGAAGAGAAGCAGGAAGATATTCTGAAGCTGCTGAAAGGCGGCAATCCGAAAGACGCCTTTTAACGCGCTATGTGGCTAATCCCGACAATAGCCCTACTCTTGATGTGTTATCTGCTGTGGTTATTCGGTAAACTATGGCGGCTGTCTAAGCGCAAAGCGCGTTTTCGCAGCGCTTCCGTGGCCAGACAGCGCAGACAACCGCCCCTCTCCCGGCCCGGTAGAAAAAGATATCGGAAGGAGTGAGCATGTCAGAGCAGACGATTGTCTGGGATTTGGCCCTGATCCAAAAATATAACTACTCAGGGCCGCGTTATACCTCATACCCCACGGCGCTGGAGTTTAACCAGCGCTACGACGAAGCGGCGTTTCAACGCGCCGCTGCGCGCTACCCTGAGCGGCCGCTGTCGCTGTACGTGCATATCCCTTTCTGCCATAAGCTGTGCTACTTCTGCGGCTGCAACAAGCTGGTGACGCGCCAGACGCACAAGGCCGACGAATACCTGAACGTTTTGGCGCAAGAGATCGCCAGCCGTGCGCCGCTGTTCGCCGGCCGTAAGGTCGGCCAGATGCACTGGGGCGGCGGTACGCCGACCTACCTGGATAAAGCGCAAATCAGCCGGCTGGTGGCGTTGCTGCGCGAACACTTTGATTTCCTGCCCGATGCGGAGATGTCGATCGAGGTCGATCCGCGCGAGATAGAGCTGGATGTGCTCGATCATTTACGTGCAGAAGGCTTTAACCGTCTGAGCATGGGGGTGCAGGATTTCAACAAGCAGGTGCAGCAGCTGGTCAACCGCGAGCAGGACGAGGCCTTTATCTTCGCCCTGATTGAGCGGGCCAAAGCGCTGGGCTTCCGCTCGACCAATATCGATCTGATCTACGGCCTGCCGAAACAGACGCCGGAAAGCTTCGCTTTCACGCTGCAGCGGGTGGCTGAGCTGAATCCCGATCGCCTCAGCGTGTTCAACTACGCGCATATGCCGAACTTGTTCGCCGCCCAGCGCAAAATCAAAGACGCCGACCTGCCGGGCGCGCAGCAGAAGCTGGATATCCTGCAGCAGAGCATCGCTTTCTTGACCGGCGCCGGCTATCAGTTCATCGGCATGGATCACTTTGCGCGCCCGGACGACGAGCTGGCAATCGCCCAACGCGAAGGCAAGCTGCACCGCAATTTCCAGGGCTACACCACCCAGGGCGACAGCGATCTGCTGGGGCTGGGCGTGTCGGCCATCAGCATGCTAGGCGACAGCTATGCGCAGAACCAGAAAGAGCTGAAGCATTACTATGACAGCGTACAGGCGCAGGGTAATGCGCTGTGGCGCGGGCTGGCGTTGACGGACGACGATTGCCTGCGGCGCGATCTGATCAAAACCCTGATCTGCAATTTCCGGTTGGCGTATCAGCCGCTCGAACGGCAATACGGCATCGACTTTACCGCTTACTTCGCCGAAGACCTGCAGCTGCTGGCGCCGTTTGAACGCGATGGGCTGGTGGAGCGGGACGAGCAGGGCATCCGCGTCACGCCGCGCGGGCGCTTGCTGATCCGCAATATCTGCATGTGTTTTGACCGCTATCTGCGGCAACAGGCGCGCAGCCAGCAATTCTCACGGGTGATTTGAGGATGAAAAAACAGCCGCTGATGCGGCTGTTTTTTTAACTGAAGAAGTTAATCAGCGCGGCGCACAACACCGCGGCAACCGCCGCCTGCGGGGTGTGGCTGGCAGCGGAGCCCAGCTCCGCGCCCTGAGAAATGAATACGATGAATGAGTCCAGCATCGTCAACCTCCAGAGTGTGCGACACGATCATACTGCGCCCGCACCGGCTGTAAAGCCTGAGGTTGGCGTTTTTTTGTGCGCCGGACTGTGTTTTTCATCATCCACCCCGCTCCTATTCCATGCCCAGCTCTTTGAGCTTGCGGGTCAGGGTATTGCGCCCCCAGCCCAGCAGGCGCGCGGCTTCCTGTTTGTGCCCTTGGGTGTGGCGCAGGGCGGTGGTGAGCAGCGTGCGCTCCATTTCCGGCTGCGCTTCCGACAGCAGGTTTTGATGACCGGAACGCAGCGCGCGATCGGCCCACTGCGCCAGCAGCGTGGCCCAGCTGTCCGGCAGACTGTGGCTGGGGCTTTCCGGCGCGGCGGTTTCGAACAGTTCACCCGGCAGATCCTGGATCAGCACTTCCTGCCCGGCGGCCATCACCGTCAGCCAGCGGCAGGTGTTCTCCAGCTGGCGCACGTTGCCCGGCCAGGGCAGGCGGGTGAGCGCGGTTTCGGTTTCCGGGTGTAGGTTCTTGGCTTCGACGCCTAACTCTTTGGCGGCGATCTGCAGGAAGTGGCGCGCCAGCCGCGGGATGTCTTCACGGCGCTCGCGCAGCGGCGGCAGGTGTACGCGGATCACGTTCAGGCGGTGGAACAGATCCTCGCGGAACTTGCCTTCCTGCACCCGCAGCTCCAGGTTCTGGTGCGTGGCGGCGATGATGCGCACGTCGACCTTCACCGGCGCATAGCCGCCGACCCGGTAGAACTGGCCGTCTGCCAGCACCCGCAGCAGGCGCGTTTGCACGTCGAGCGGCATATCGCCGATCTCGTCGAGGAACAGTGTACCGCCGTCGGCCTGTTCAAAGCGGCCCTGACGGATTTGGTTAGCGCCGGTGAAGGCGCCTTTCTCGTGGCCGAACAGCTCGGACTCGATCAGATCCTTGGGGATGGCGGCCATGTTCAGGGCGATGAACGGCGACTTGGCGCGCGGGCTGTGGCGGTGCAGCGCATGCGCCACAAGTTCCTTGCCGGTGCCGGATTCGCCGTTGATCAACACGCTGATCGACGAACGCGACAGCCGGCCGATGATGCGAAACACGTCCTGCATCGCCGGCGCTTCGCCGATGATGTCCGCCGCCGGATCGCTGGCCGGCTGGCTGCGCACCGGCTGCTGCTGCTCCTGATAATGGCTGATGGCGCGCTCGACCAGCGCCACCGCTTCGTCGATGTCGAACGGCTTCGGCAGGTAGTCGAAGGCCCCTTGCTGATAGGCGCTGACGGCGGCGTCCAAATCCGAATGCGCGGTCATGATGATCACCGGCAGCATCGGATGGCGCTGTTTGATCTGCTTGAGCAGCGCCAGGCCGTCTATACCCGGCATGCGGATATCGGACAGCAGCACGTCGGGGGTTTGCGTGGCCAAGGCTTCCAGCACGTCATTGCCGCCTTCGAAGGTGGCGCAGCTCAGGCCCGCGCCGGTGAGCGCACGCTCAAGCACCCAGCGGATGGAGCTATCGTCATCGACGATCCAGACTATCCCTCGTTGCATAGCAAACCTCACTGACGAATGGGCAGGTAGACCGAGAATTCGGTATGACCTGGCCAACTGTTGAATTCAATTTTTCCGCAATGCTGATCGATAAGATTGCGGGCGATGGATAATCCCAGGCCGGTACCGCCTTCACGGCCGCTGACCATCGGGTAGAACAGCGTGTCCTGCAGCTGCGCCGGTACGCCGGGGCCGTCGTCTTCGACGTCGATGCGCGCCGCCAGGCGGTAGCGGGTGCCGTGCAACGTAATCTGAAACGCGGTGCGGGTGCGCAGCGTGATGGTGCCGCCCGCTTCGCCCAGCGCCTGCAGCGCGTTGCGGGTGATGTTCAGCAGCACCTGTTCAATCTGATCCGGGTCGTGGGCCATTTCCGGCAGGCTCGGATCGTAGTCGCGCACCAGCGTGACGTTATCCGGCATTTCCAGCGACACCAGCTGGCAGACGCGCTCCGCGACCTGATGAATGCTCTGGGTAATGTGCTGGCCGGGCCGCTGTGGGCCGAGCAGGCGATCCACCAGATTGCGCAGCCGATCGGCCTGCTCAATGATCACCTTGGTGTATTCGGTCAGCGCCGGATCGGGCAGTGCCTTGGCCAGCAGCTGCGCCGCGCCGCGCAGGCCGCCCAGCGGATTCTTAATCTCGTGCGCCAAACCGCGCACCAGATCGCGAGCCGCCACCTGTTGGGCATGCTGCAGCTGTTCCTGGCTCAGGCGGCGCTGATTGTCCATCGGCGCCAGCTCGACGAGGATATAACCTTCCGGCAGCGCCTGAGCGGTCAGGGAAAGGATATGCGCGCGGCCATCGACTACCAGGGTCACTTCGTTGTCGGTGAAGCCCTGACCGGCGCGCAGGCTTTCGCGCATCAAAGAGACGTTCAGCGAAAAATAACCGAGCAAATCGGGCAGCGGCGTGCCGAACAGCTTGCGGGAGCTTTGCGCCAGCAGCTGCTGTGCCGCCGGGTTGGCGTAGTGAACCGCCAGTGAGTCATCCAACAGCAGGATGCTGTTGATGAGTGAATTGAGGATCTGCCCAGCATCGGGCAGCTTGCCAGTTGCCATACAGCAGACTCCTGCACCTTTTTAGTGCATCTATCCTACTCCATCCGGGATCGGCGCGGTATGGAATAGTTTTGCAGAAAATACGGTGGAGAAAAAAACCCATCCGAAGATGGGCTGAAAGTTTCCACGGCAACAAAAAAGCGATAACAAAAATGTGGGCGCCGCCCACCTGTGCAGACGGCGCGGGTAGGGCTTAGACGCTGTAGTACAGTTCGAACTCAACCGGGTGTGGCGTCATGCGAACGCGGTCCATCTCTTCTTTGCGCAGTTCGATGTAGGCATCGATCGCATCGTCGGTGAACACGCCGCCGCGGGTCAGGAACTCGCGGTCTTCGTTCAGTGCGGCCATTGCTTCGTCCAGCGAGCCGGCCACTTTTGGGATCTCGGCTTCTTCTTCCGGCGGCAGGTCGTACAGGTTTTTGTCCATGGCGTCGCCAGGGTGGATCTTGTTGATGATGCCGTCCAGGCCGGCCATCAGCAGCGCGGCGAAGCACAGGTATGGGTTAGCCGCCGGATCCGGGAAGCGGGCTTCGATGCGGCGCGCTTTCGGGCTGGAGACCACCGGGATACGGATGGACGCGGAGCGGTTACGGGCGGAGTAAGCCAGCATCACCGGCGCTTCGTAGCCTGGCACCAGACGCTTGTACGAGTTGGTGGTCGGGTTGGCCAGGGCGTTGATCGCTTTGGCGTGCTTGATGATGCCGCCGATGTAGAACAGCGCGGTTTCAGACAGGCCGCCGTATTTGTCGCCGGCGAACAGGTTGGTGCCGTTCTTGGACAGCGACATGTGGCAGTGCATGCCGGAACCGTTGTCGCCGAACATAGGCTTCGGCATGAAGGTCGCGGTTTTGCCGAAGGCGTGCGCCACGTTGTGCACCACGTATTTGTAGATCTGAATTTCGTCGGCTTTCTTGGTCATGGTGTTGAAGCGGGTTGCCACTTCGTTCTGACCGGCGGTTGCCACTTCGTGGTGGTGCGCTTCAACCACCAGGCCCATCTCTTCCATGGTCAGACACATGGTGGAACGCAGATCCTGCGAAGAGTCGACCGGTGGAACCGGGAAGTAACCGCCTTTCACCGCCGGACGGTGGCCTTTGTTGCCGCCGTCGTATTTTGTACCGGAGTTCCAGGCGCCTTCGATGTCGTCGATGGCCACGTGGGAACCGCGGATGCTGCTGCCGAAGCGGATGTCGTCGAACAGGAAGAACTCAGGCTCTGGCCCGAACAGCACGGTATCCGCGATGCCGGAGGAGCGCAGGAAGTCTTCGGCGCGTTTGGAGATGGAGCGCGGGTCGCGATCGTAGCCTTGCATGGTGCCCGGCTCGAGAATGTCGCAGCGAATGATCAGCGTAGGTTCTTCGAAGAACGGATCCAGAACCGCCGTGCTGGCGTCCGGCATCAGCACCATGTCAGATTCGTTGATGCCCTTCCAACCACCGATAGAGGAGCCGTCAAACATTTTACCTTCTTCGAAGAAGTCGGCGTTTACCTGGTGAGCCGGGATAGTCACGTGCTGTTCCTTACCCTTGGTGTCAGTGAAACGCAGGTCTACGAATTTCACTTCATGCTCATTCAGCATCGTCAAAACGTGTTCAGCGGACATACTTAACTCTCCCGGTTTATCATTGTCGTCGTCGTGGAACGAATCTGTGGAACTGGCTTTTTTTCGCCTTGAAAAGACTAAAGCGAAAAGCGTGCCAACTTTTAGAAAAGGCTTTTATCGCCTCTCTGCGCGGGTTTTACCCAGCCACAGTATGCACCATCAACGATAAATTGCACTGTTATGGTGCAATAAGGGTGGGCGCGGGCACCGAAATGGTGCAAAAGTGCAACGATTGCGGCTTTTTGCACCGTGAAAGGGATCACAAACTGACCGGTACGCGGTTGTTTATAAGAGATGGTTGTGATCTTGTTTAGTCCCTCGCTTAATACGTGTACAATAGCGCGCTATTTCTAATGCCCGAGGCAAAGCTGTGATCGAAAATTTGCGTAACATCGCCATTATTGCCCACGTTGACCATGGTAAAACCACCCTGGTTGATAAGCTGCTGCAACAATCCGGTACTTTCGGAGAGCGTGCGGAAGCGACCGAACGCGTAATGGACTCCAACGATTTGGAGAAAGAGCGTGGGATTACCATCCTCGCAAAAAACACCGCCATTAATTGGAACGGTTACCGTATCAACATCGTGGATACCCCAGGACACGCCGACTTCGGCGGCGAGGTAGAACGCGTGATGTCGATGGTTGACTCGGTGCTGCTGGTTGTGGATGCAATGGATGGCCCTATGCCGCAAACCCGCTTCGTGACCAAGAAGGCCTTCGCCAACGGTCTGAAGCCGATCGTGGTCATCAACAAGGTTGACCGTCCTGGCGCGCGCCCTGACTGGGTTGTGGATCAGGTGTTCGATCTGTTCGTGAACCTCGACGCGACCGACGAGCAGCTCGACTTCCCGATCATCTACGCTTCTGCGCTGAACGGCATCGCCGGCGTCGACCACACCGACATGGCGGAAGACATGACCCCGTTGTATCAGGCGATCGTCGACCACGTGTCTGCGCCGCAGGTTGAGCTGGAAGCGCCATTCCAGATGCAGATCTCCCAGTTGGACTACAACAACTACCTGGGCGTTATCGGCATTGGCCGCATCAAGCGCGGTAAAGTGAAGCCGAACCAGCAGGTCACCATCATCGACAGCGAAGGTAAAACTCGCAACGGTAAAGTGGGCAAAGTGCTGGGCCACCTGGGTCTGGAGCGTATCGACAGCACCCTGGCGGAAGCGGGCGACATCATCGCCATCACCGGCCTGGGCGAGCTGAACATCTCCGACACCATCTGCGACACCAATGCCGTAGAAGCGCTGCCGGCGCTGTCCGTCGACGAGCCGACCGTAACCATGTTCTTCAACGTCAACACCTCGCCGTTCTGCGGTAAAGAAGGTAAGTACGTAACGTCGCGTCAGATCCTTGACCGTCTGAATAAAGAGCTGGTACACAACGTAGCGCTGCGCGTTGAAGAAACCGACGATGCGGACGCCTTCCGCGTATCCGGTCGTGGCGAACTGCACCTGTCGGTGCTGATCGAAAACATGCGTCGCGAAGGTTTCGAGCTGGCGGTTTCCCGTCCGAAAGTTATCTTCCGTGAAATCGATGGCCGCAAGCAGGAGCCATTCGAGAACGTAACGCTGGATATCGAAGAGCAGCATCAGGGTTCCGTGATGCAGGCGATGGGTGAGCGTAAAGCCGACCTGAAAAACATGGATCCGGACGGTAAGGGCCGCGTGCGTCTCGACTACGTGATCCCAAGCCGCGGTCTGATCGGCTTCCGTAACGAATTCATGACCATGACTTCGGGTACCGGCCTGCTGTACTCCACCTTCAGCCACTACGACGACGTGCGTCCGGGCGAAGTGGGCCAGCGTCAGAACGGCGTGCTGATCTCCAACGGCCAGGGCAAAGCGGTAGCGTTCGCGCTGTTCGGCCTGCAGGATCGCGGCAAGCTGTTCCTGGGCCACGGTGCAGAAGTGTATGAAGGCCAGATCATCGGTATTCACTCACGCTCTAACGACCTGACCGTAAACTGCCTGACCGGTAAGAAGCTGACCAACATGCGTGCTTCCGGTACTGACGAAGCGACTACCCTGGTTCCGGCCATCAAAATGACCCTGGAGCAAGCTCTGGAGTTCATCGATGACGACGAACTGGTAGAAGTGACGCCAACCTCGATCCGTATCCGTAAGCGTCACCTGACGGAAAACGATCGTAAGCGTGCCAGCCGCGGTCCTAAAGACGCTTAATCGCTGATTGAGTGTCTCATGCTTAGGGCGCGGTTCTCGCGCCCTGAGTTTTTTCCTCTGTTGTTCCCCGTTTGTGCGGCGCGCTATGCGCTTTTCCGTTCGCTCCCTGTTCAGCTGTTCCTTTTCCCGCTACAGTGAAATCTCACCGGCCCATCAGGAGAGGACTATGCTGTATATCTTTGATTTAGGTAATGTGATCGTCGATATCGATTTCAAGCGTGTGCTGGGCGTGTGGAGCAATTTGAGCGGCACGCCGTTGGCGGTGCTGTCCGATCGTTTCACCATGGGTGAGGTGTTCCAGCAACATGAACGCGGTGAAATCAGCGACGAAGACTTCGCCGGCAAGCTGTGCGATGAAATGGGCATCGCGCTCAGCTTCGAGCAATTCGCCACCGGCTGGCAGGCGGTATTCGTCGCGCTGCGCCCGGAAGTGATCGACATCATGCAGCGCCTGCGCAACGAGGGTCACCGGGTGGTGGTGCTGTCGAACACCAACCGTCTGCACTGCAACTACTGGCCGCAGCACTATCCTGAAGTGGCCGCCGCCGCCGATCATCTTTATCTGTCGCAAGATCTCGGCATGCGCAAGCCGGAGGCCGATATCTATCAACATGTGCTGGCTGCGGAAAACACCGCCGCCGCCGACGCGGTGTTCTTCGACGATCACCCGGCGAACGTCCTCGCCGCGCAGGCGCTGGGGATCAAGACGGTGCACGTCACCGATCGCGACGTGGTGCCGGCCTATTTTGCCCAATGAGCGCAGGGCGCGTTAAGCTTAAGGCGTATCAACTGACATCAAGGAGTGACCATGTCGTTTTTCCGCCGCAAGAAGCTGCCCTCTGCGATTAAGCCCGGCGTCACCTTCGGACGGTTGCTGTACCAGCGTATCGATCACGATGGCCTGACGATGTTGGCGGGCCATCTCGCCTATGTTTCCCTGCTGTCGCTGGTGCCGCTGGTCACCGTGGTGTTCGCGCTGTTCGCCGCTTTCCCGATGTTTTCCGACATCAGCGAACAGCTGAAGAGCTTCATCTTTTCCAATTTCGTGCCGGCCGCCGGCAACGTCATACAGAACTACCTGGAACAGTTCGTCGCCAACTCCAACAAGATGACCGCCGTCGGCACCTGCGGGCTGATCGTCACCGCGCTGCTGCTGATCTCCTCGGTGGACAGCGTGCTGAACACCATCTGGCGCAGCAAGAACAAGCGGCCGATCGTCTTCTCCTTCGCCGTGTACTGGATGGTGCTGACGCTGGGGCCGCTGCTGGTGGGTGCCAGCATGGCCATCAGCTCCTACCTGCTGTCGCTCAACTGGCTGGCACAGACCGGCGTCAACGGTTTGGTGGATCAGGTGCTGCGCATCTTCCCGCTGATTTTGTCGTGCATCTCCTTCTGGCTGCTGTATTGCATCGTGCCGACGGTGCGGGTGCCGCCCAAAGACGCGCTGATTGGCGCGGTGGTGGCCGGATTGCTGTTCGAGCTGGGCAAGAAGGGATTCGCGCTGTACGTCACCATGTTCCCCTCCTATCAGCTGATTTACGGCGTGCTGGCGGTGATCCCGATTTTATTCCTGTGGGTCTACTGGAGCTGGTGTATCGTGTTACTCGGCGCGGAAATCACCGTGACCATCGGCGAATACCGCGACTACCGCCGGCAGAAGGCGGAGCAACAGGAACAGAAACCAGAAGGGCAGCAGGAATGATTGCGTTGATTCAACGGGTGTTAAACGCCAGCGTCACGGTGGGTGGCGAGACGGTAGGCAAGATTGGCCCCGGTTTGTTAGTGTTATTGGGCGTGGAGCAGGGCGATAACGAGCAAAAAGCGCAGCGCCTGTGCGAACGCGTGTTGGGATACCGCATTTTCGGCGACGAGAACGACAAGATGAATCTCAACGTCCAGCAGGCCGGGGGCAGCGTGCTGGTCGTTTCGCAGTTCACCCTGGCGGCGGACACCCAAAAGGGCATGCGGCCCAGCTTCTCGCGCGGTGCTGCGCCGCAGGAAGCCGATCGGTTGTATCAATATTTTGTTGGCCAGTGCCGCGAACGCGGCGTAGAGACCCAGACCGGCGAGTTCGCCGCCGACATGCAGGTGGCGCTGGTCAACGATGGTCCGGTGACATTCTGGCTACAGGTCTAAGCATTCGGAGAACAGGCGTCTATGTATCACCTACGAGTACCCGTAACAGAGCAAGAACTGAAGGAGTATTACCAGTTTCGCTGGGAAATGCTGCGCAAGCCGCTGCACCAGCCGGTGGGTTCGGAAAAGGATGCCTATGACGCCATGGCCCATCACCAAATGGTGGTGGACGAGGCCGGTAAAATCGTCGCCATCGGGCGGCTGTACATCAATGCCGACAACGAGGCGGCGATCCGTTTTCTGGCGGTAGACCCGACGCTGCAGGATAAAGGGCTGGGGACGCTGGTGGCGATGACGCTGGAGTCCGTTGCGCGGCAGGAGGGCGTGAAGCGGGTGGTGTGTAGCGCCCGTGAGGACGCGGTGGACTTCTTCGCCAAGCTGGGGTTCGTCAATCAGGGGGAGATCACTGCGCCGCAGACCACCCCGATCCGCCACTTTTTGATGATCAAACCGGTAGCGACGCTGGACGATATCCTGCATCGCCCCGACTGGTGCGGCCAACTGCAGCAGGCCTGGTATGAACATATCCCGCTGAGCGAAAAGATGGGCGTGCGCATCAGCCAATACACCGGCCAGCGCTTCGTCACCACCATGCCGGAGATCGGCAACCAGAATCCACACCATACGCTGTTCGCCGGCAGCCTGTTCTCGCTGGCGACGCTGACCGCCTGGGGGCTGATTTGGCTGCTGCTGCGCGAGCGCCATCTCGGCGGCACCATCATTCTGGCGGACGCGCACATTCGCTACAGCAAACCGATCACCGGCAGGCCGCGGGCGGTGGCGGATCTCGGCTCGCTGAGCGGCGATTTGGCGCGTCTGGCGCGCGGCCGCCGCGCGCGCGTACACGCCGAAGTACATCTGTTCGGCGACGAGGATAAAGGCGCGGTGTTCGAAGGCACCTACATGGTGTTGCCGGCCGAGCCGGATGTGCCCTTGGATCAGGGCGGTTCTGAAGCGCTGGAAGAGTAAGGCGGCGGCCCTGCCCTGAGGGCGGGCCGCGCAGTGCATTACGGCAGTTGTTGGTTCACCGCTTGGCCGTCGCCGGCGGTGGCCTGCAGATTGCCCTTCAACGAGGCTTTGAACGGCCCGTCGCTGTTCAGCAGCCCTTTCAACTGCAGCTCAAGGTTGCCGTCGCCCGTCAGCGGCACCGGCTGCCATCCCCATTGCTGCAAAGTGTTGATCGGTACCGATCGGCCGTGCAGCGTCAGCTGGAACGGCTTGCCCGGCAGCTGATCGACGGTCGCTTTGGCCTCAAGCAACCCATTAGGCATAAAGGCGCTGAGCTCGGTGACGGCGATCTGATTGGCGTCGGCGTTCAGCGCCAGCGAAGGGCGCCGCACGTCTATTTTGTTGAAGGTCGCTTCGCTGCCGTTCAGGTTCAGCGAGCCGGACCAGATGCCCCATTGGCGATCGCGCGCCAGCAGCAGGTTGCTGCCGTAGCCGTCCAGCGCGGTGATCTGGAACGGGAATGCCGGGTTGATATCGATGATCAGATTGCGGTTGGTGGTCAGTTTAGTGACGTACACCTCCGCCAGCCAGTCCGGCAGCGGTTTCAGCCACAGCTCGCGCCAGTCGATCGGCAGGGTGTACTCCAGCGCCGCCATGGCCACTTCATCCAGCTGCAGGCGTTTGCCGGCGCGCAGCCAGTTGCCGGAGGTGCGCAGCAGCCCGCCTTCCCAGCGGGTGGTGAATTGCTGAATGGCGATGCCGGCGGAAGAGAGCCGCAGGGTGGCGATCGGATCGATCAGGTGGAAACTGCCGTTGATCACGTCGCCGGCGTTGACGTTGAGCGAGCCGTCTTCGCTGCGCCAGTCGCCTTTTTCGATGCTGACGTTTTGCAACGACAGATCGAGATCGTTAAACGCCCATGCCTTGCCTTCCAGGCGCGCGTCGATCAGATCGAAACGCTTGAGGGTGACCGGCGGCAGCGTGGTAAAGCGCTGCATGAATTCCGCCAGCGTCAGCGGGGTCTGCATGCGCACGCCGCTCAGCCGCAGGCGATCCACCTGCCAACTGCCGTCGGCGGCGCGGCTGGCCACGCCGGTCAGGTCGCCCTGCGCCAGATTGGCGCCGAAGTTGTTCAACAGCAGCTGGCCCTGTTTTTGCTCCCCCTGCACCAACACCTTCGAGGCGGGTATGCCGTTCAGCGTCATCGAACCGGCGCTGAACTGGAACTGGTTGTTGTCCCCCAGCAGATGGCCGGCCAGCGGGCGCCACGGCGTGATGCCGGCAGTGACCTGCTGTGCGTTGAGCTGCCACTCGCTATCGTTGGACTGCAACGCCATGTTGCTCAGCTGCAGCACGTCGGCCTGTACAGGCAGCGCCGCCGCCTGCGGCTGCACGTTCAACGTGCCGTCGCGCAGCGTGACGCTGTGGAAATAGCGCGGTTCGGTGATTTGGCGCAGGCTGAGGCCGAGATCGACGCGTTTGGCGACCAGCGCCTGCGGCTGGCCGTTGCGCGCCAGCTGCACGTCTTCCAGAGCGATCTGGTCCGGCTGGCTCCACGAATGGGTGATTTTTCCTATCGACAGGCGGTATTCGCTGTTGTCGCTGATCCAGGCGCTCAGGCGGCCTGCCGCCCAGCGAGTTTGCCCCACCAGGTACAGCACCACCACCGCCAACACGATCAGCAGCAGCAACGTCAGCAACAGCTTTCCGATAAATTTCATCGTCTACATCCGCATCGGTCAAAAAAGATACCCTGTTTATGCCGCAATTGGCCGGGCATCTCAAGGGCAATGGTCTGATAGACAATAAAAAACGGCCGCAAGCGGCCGTTTGAACATCAATGGACGGGGTACTTTTTCTCGTGTTCCTGCGGGAACACCAGGTTCAGCACGATGGCGGTAATGCCGCCGGCGGCGATGCCGGAAGAGAGCAGGGTTTTCAGCCAGTCCGGCGCGAACTGCAGGATCAGAGGTTGCTGGGAGACGCCCATGCCGACGGCCAGCGACAGCGCCATGATCATGATGGCGCGACGGTTCAGACGCTCGCGCGACACGATGCGCACGCCGGAGGCGGCGATGGTGCCGAACATCACGATGGTCGCGCCGCCCAGGACCGGCTCGGGAATGTGCTGTACGAAGCCGGCCACCGCCGGGAACAGCCCCAGCGCGATCAGCATCAGCGCCACCACGAAGCCGACGTAACGGCTGGCGACGCCGGTCAGCTGGATCACGCCGTTGTTCTGGCCGAAGCAGGAGTTGGGAAAGGTGTTGAACACTGCCGACAGCATCGAGTTCAGGCCGTTGGCCAGCACGCCGCCCTTCAGGCGCTTCATGTACAGCGGCCCGCTGACCGGCTGTTCGGAGACGTCGGAGGTGGCGGTGATGTCACCGATGGTTTCCAGCGAGGTGACCATAAAGATCAGCATCAGCGGCAGCAGCAGGTTCCAGTCGAAGCCCAGGCCGTAATAGAGCGGCGTGGGGATGGTGATCGCCGCTGTGGGGGCCGCCGGTGCGTCGGCGGGCAGCATGTCCATCGTCCAGGCCAACAGATAGCCGACCGCCATGGCGATCACCAGCGAAGCCACGCGCAGATAAGGGTTGCGCTGGCGGTTCAGCAGGATGATCACCGCCAGCACCGCGCCGGCCAGCAGCAGGTTTTTCGGCGAGCCGAAGCTGTGATCGTTCATCGCGGCGTAGCCGCCGCCGATCGAGGTCAGGCCGACCTGAATCAGCGACAGGCCGATGATCATCACCACGATGCCGGAAACCAGCGGGGTGATGATGCGGCGCGCCAGATGCAGCACGCGCGACAGCAAAATTTCGGTGCAGGAAGCGACCATCAGGGTGCCGAACAGCGCGGCCATCATGGTCGGCACGTCGGCGCCGCCGTTTTTCAGCGCCAGACCGCCCATGATCAGCGGCGAAACGAAGTTGAAGCTGGTGCCCTGAATCGACAGCAGCCCGGAACCCACCGGCCCCCAGGTTTTGATTTGCAGAATGGAAGCCAGACCGGAGGCGAACAGCGACATGCTGATGATGTGCTGGGTATCCTGTGCCGGCAGGCCCAGCGCCTGGCAGATCAGCAGGGCCGGAGTGATCACCGCGACGAACATCGCCAGCAGATGCTGGCCGGCGGCAAACAGCGTTTGCGGCAGCGGCGGGCGATCTTCCAGGCGATAAATCAGTTCACTGGCGCGGGGTTCTGAGGCGGCTTGGCGCGCGGCATCAAGCTCGGAGGATGACATGCTCATGGTGTGGCGTTTCCAGATACGGCAAAGCAGGCATTTTAATGCTCCGCCCCGCAAAAGCAAACGGTTGCGCGTAAATATTATGTTGCCGACTTTCTCGCTTATGTCGCATTTTCATTCATTTTTTCTTGTCATCTCAGCGTTTTTTACTTTTAATCCCGCACTCATCAAGTTTAAAAACTAAGTGGTTTTCTATAACTTATTATTTTTATTTGGATCTTTTCCCTTACATGGAGTACCTGGATGTTTCATCTTGATACTTATGGCACGTTAGTCGCGGCGACGCTGGTTTTGCTCCTCGGGGGCAAGTGCGTCAGAACCATTCCTCTGCTGCGAAAATATACCATTCCTGCTCCCGTCGCCGGCGGTTTGCTGGTGGCTCTCCTGCTGTTAGCCCTGAAAAAGCTCGTCAACTGGGAAATCAGTTTTGACATGTCGCTGAAGGACCCGCTGATGCTGGCCTTCTTCGCCACCATCGGCCTGAACGCCAACCTGGCGCGTTTGCGCGCCGGCGGCAAGGTGCTGGTGGTGTTCCTGTTCGTGGTGCTGGGGTTGCTTATCGTGCAGAACGCCATCGGCATCGGGATGGCGAAAATGCTGGGGCTGGATCCGCTGATGGGCCTGATCGCCGGGTCGATCACTCTGTCGGGCGGGCATGGTACCGGGGCGGCCTGGAGCAAGCTGTTCATCGAGCGCTACGGTTTTGAAAACGCGACGGAAGTCGCCATGGCCTGCGCCACCTTCGGGCTGGTGCTGGGCGGCCTGATCGGCGGCCCGGTGGCGCGCTATCTGGTCAAGCACTCCTCCACGCCGGAGGGTACCCCGGAAGACAGCGTGCAGCCGAGCGGCTTCGAGAAGCCGGAAAGCGGTCGCCTGATCACCTCGCTGGTGATGATCGAAACCATCGCCATGATCGCCATCTGTCTGAGCCTGGGGCAGCTGATTGCCGGCCTGCTGAGCGGCACGGTGTTTGAACTGCCGAACTTCGTTTGCGTGCTGTTCGTCGGGGTGATCCTCAGCAATACGCTGGCCTTCACCGGTTTCTATACCGTGTTCGAGCGGGCGGTATCGGTGCTGGGCAACGTCAGCCTGTCGCTGTTCCTGGCAATGGCACTGATGAGCCTGCGCCTGTGGGAGCTGGCCTCGCTGGCGCTGCCGATGTTGGCGATCCTGGCGGTGCAGACGCTGGTCATGGCGCTGTATGCGATCTTCGTTACCTACCGGGTGATGGGTAAAAACTACGACGCGGCGGTGCTGGCTGCCGGCCACTGCGGCTTCGGCATGGGCGCCACGCCGACGGCGATCGCCAACATGCAGGCGATCACCGATCGCTTCGGCCCTTCGCACGTGGCGTTTTTGGTGGTGCCGATGGTGGGGGCGTTCTTTATCGATATTGCCAACGCCATCGTCATCAAGCTGTATCTGCTGCTGCCGGTGTTCCCGGCGGTGGGGTGATATCACGAGTCATAATGAAAAGGGCGCCTGCGGCGCCCTTTTTTATGCGTTGGAATAACGCGCCTTCTCCGGCAGCCAGCGTTCTATCAGCGCCTGGGCGTGCTCCGGATAGTGCTGATGGAGATGGCGAGCGACGCGCTGCACTTCGGGGATCATCGCCTGGTCGCGCAGCAGATCCGCCACCTTGAATTCGGCGCTGCCGGTCTGGCGGGTGCCCAGCAGCTCGCCCGGGCCGCGGATCTCCAGATCGCGCTGCGCGATGACGAAGCCGTCGTTGCTGTCGCGCAGCACCTGCAGGCGCGTTTGCGCAGTCTTGCTCAGCGGCGTTTTGTACAGCAGCACGCAGTGTGAGGCCACGGCGCCGCGTCCTACGCGGCCGCGCAGCTGGTGGAGCTGCGCCAGGCCCAGCCGCTCCGGGTTTTCGATGATCATCAGGCTGGCGTTCGGCACGTCGACGCCGACTTCGATCACCGTAGTGGCGACCAACAGCTGCAGCTCGCCCTGTTTAAACGCCTGCATCACCGCCTGCTTTTCCTGCGCTTTCATGCGGCCGTGCACCAGCGCCACCTTCAGCTCCGGCAGCGCGGTTTTCAATTCTTCCCAGGTGGCTTCCGCCGCCTGCGCTTCCAGCAGTTCGGACTCTTCGATCAGCGTGCACACCCAGTAAGCCTGCCGCCCCTCTTCCAGACAGGCGCTCTTCACCCGTTGAATGATGTTGGCGCGGCGGGTATCGGGAATGGCGACGGTAGTCACCGGCGTGCGGCCCGGCGGCAGCTCGTCGATGACCGAGGTATCGAGATCGGCATAGGCGGTCATCGCCAGCGTGCGTGGGATCGGCGTGGCGGTCATGATCAGCTGATGGGCGTGGAAGCCCTGTTCTTCGCCTTTCTCCCACAGCGCCAGCCGCTGATGCACCCCGAAGCGGTGCTGCTCATCGATGATCACCAGCGCCAGGCCGTTAAATTGCACCTGCTCCTGGAAGATGGCGTGGGTGCCGACCACCATCGACACCTGACCGCTGGCGATGGCCTCCTGCTGCGCGATGCGCGCCTTGCCTTTCTGTTTGCCGGCCAGCCAGCCGACCTCCAGCCCCAGCGGTTCGAACCACTGGCGGAAATTGTTGGCGTGCTGCTCGGCCAGCAGCTCGGTCGGCGCCATCAGCGCCACCTGCTTGCCGTGCGCGATAGCGCGCAGCGCCGCCAGCGCCGCCACCAGCGTTTTGCCGGAGCCGACGTCGCCCTGCACCAGTCGCATCATCGGGAAGTCTTTTTGCATATCGGCTTCGATGTCGGCCACCACGCGCGTTTGCGCGCCGGTCGGCGAGAACGGCAGCTGGGCGAGAAAACGGTTTTTCAGCCGATCGTCTGGCAGCAGCGGCTGCGCCTGGTAACTCTGGGCGCCGGCGCGCACCGCCAGCATGCTGAGGTTATGCGCCAACAGCTCTTCGAGGATCAGGCGTTTTTGCGCCGGGTGTTTGCCCAGCTCCAGATCCGCCAGCTGGATGTCCGGCGGCGGGCGATGCAGGGTGTGCAGCGCCTGCGGCAGGCTCATCAGGCCGCCGCTCAGCTCCGACGGCAGCAGTTCGGCGATGGCGCAGGTATCCAGCAGCTCCAGCGCCTGATCGGTCAGCTTGCGCAGCGTGGCTTGCCGCACCCCTTCGGTGGTGGGGTAGACCGGCGTCAGCGACTCCTGCAGCTCGACTTCGCTGGCTTCGCCCTGAATGCGGTATTCCGGGTGGATGATCTCCGCGCCGTGGTTGCCGCGTTTGATCTCGCCGTAGGCGGTCACGCGGCGGCCGGTGGCCAGGCTGTTCTTCATCGCGGCGTTGAAGTTGAAGAACCGCATGGTGAGGATGCCGGTACCGTCGCTGATCTGGCAGGTCAGCATGCGGCGGCGGCCGAAGCTGATGTCGCTGCGCAGCACTTCCCCTTCTACCGTGGCGTAGATGCCCGGCAGCAGATCGTTGATCGGGTAGAGGCGAGTGCGGTCTTCGTAGCGCAGCGGCAGGTGCAGCAGCAGATCCTGAATGGTCTCGAGGCCAAGCTTGGCCAGTTTGCCCGCCTGGCTGGCGCCAACCCCGGAAAGCGTGGTGAGTGGGACAGCATCCAGCAGGCGGCCTTTCATTTGCGCACCGTCGCCTGCATGGCCGCCCACCATTCGGCGCTGGCGACCACCTGGCCCTGCTCGTCAATCTGCGGGCGTGGCAGCCCTTTGCGCTTGGCCACGTTGGCCAGCACCGGGTAGCCGCCTTCGAACAGCAGACGCTGCTGCTCTTCTTCATCCAGCATACTGTTGTCGCGGCGATACAGGCCGGCGTTCTGCCGCTGGCGCTGCGCTTCATACAGGATCAGTGCTGAGGCCACGGAGACGTTGAGCGATTGCACCATGCCGATCATCGGAATGACGATGTCCTGATCGGCCAGCGCCAGCGCTTCTTCGGTGATGCCGGTTTTTTCCTGGCCGAGCAGCACGCAGGTGGGCCGGGTGTAATCCACCTCGCGGAAATCGACCGCGCGCGCAGACAGATTGGTGGCCAGAATTTGCATGCCCTGCGCTTTCAGGTGACCGACCGCGTCGCCGATGGAGCGATGGGTTTTGACGCTGACCCAGCTGTTGCTGCCGGCGGCGGCGGAAACCAGGGTGCGCATGCGGGTGGTGGGCCACACGGCGTGGACCTGATGCACGCCGACGGCGTCGGCGGTGCGGATAATGGCGGAGACGTTATGCGGTTTGTGCACTTGCTCCAGGCAGACCGTCAAATCCGGCTGCCGGGTCGCGAGCATTTCACAAATCCGCGCATAGCGTTCAGGACTCATAAGCGCTAGTTTCGGTTGCGGTTAACTTTGATCACATCCGGCATGATACGGATTTTACGCATAATGTTTGCCAAATGGATGCGATCGCGGGTGGTCAAGCGGATAAAGGCGCTATAAACCCGACCGTCTTTCTCTTCGGTGTTCAGGCTCTGAATATTGGACTCGGCTGCGTTGATCGCCGCCGTCAGGTTGGCCAGCGCGCCCTGGTGGTTGAACATGTCCACCTTGATCTCGGCGATGAACTCCTGCTCGGTCTCTTTATCCCACTCGACCGCCATGAACTTCTCAGGCTCTTTCTGATAGCCGCGAATATTGCGGCAGGATTCATGGTGGATCACCAGCCCTTTGCCCGGGCTGACGTGAGCGATAATCGGGTCGCCCGGAATCGGACGGCAGCACTTGGCGAAGGTGATCAACACCCCGTCGGCGCCCTTGATGGCCAGGTTACGCACGCCGGAGGAAGCGCCCAGGCTGGACTGATCGCCCTGCAGGTTCTTCGCCACCACCACGCTCATGGCGTTGCCGAGGCCGATTTCCGCCAGCAGATCGTCCAGCGTCGCCAGCTTCATGCGGTCCAGCTCGTGCTGAATGTTTTCCTGCGGGATTTCGGCCAGCTTGCGGCTGCCACCCAACGCGTGGTTGAGCAGACGGCGGCCGAGGCCGACGGAGTCGTCGCGCTTGAGATTCTTCAGCATCTGGCGAATTTTGGCGCGCGCTTTCGAGCTGACTACGAAGTTCAGCCAGGCGGCGTTGGGCCGTGCGCCCGGTGCGGTGATGATCTCGACGGTCTGGCCGCTGGTCAGCGACTGCGACAGCGGGTATGGCTGACGATCGACGCGCGCGCCGACGCAGGCATGGCCGATATCGGTATGCACCGCATAGGCGAAATCGACCGGCGTGGCGCCGGCGGGCAGCTCGACGATGCGGCCTTCCGGGGTGAAAACGTAAATCTCATCCGGGAACAGATCGGATTTGACGCTCTCGATAAATTCAAACGAACTGCCGGCGCTTTGCTGCAGCTCCAGCAGGCTTTGCATCCAGCGCTGGGCGCGGATCTGCGCCGTGGTGCCGGTTTCGCCCTGTTCTCTTTCCTTGTAAGCCCAGTGCGCGGCCACCCCCATCTCAGCCATCTGATCCATGTCTTCGGTGCGGATCTGCACTTCGACCGGCACGCCGTGCGGGCCGATCAGCGAGGTATGCAGCGATTGATAGCCGTTGGCCTTGGGAATGGCGATGTAATCTTTCACTCGCCCCGGGCGTGGTTTGTACAGGCTGTGCACCTGGCCGAGCACGCGGTAGCAGGTATCGACCTCTTTCACGATCACCCGGAACGCGTAGATATCCATGATGGAATGGAAACGCTGTTCTTTGAGGTGCATCTTGAGGTAGATGGAGTAGAGGTGTTTTTCCCGCCCGCTGACGCGGCAGGCGATGCCAGCTTCGGTCAGTCGCCCTTCGATCTCGGAGAGGATTTTTTGAATCATCTCTTTGCGGTTGCCGCGCGCGGCTTTCACCACTTCCTTGATCACGCGATAACGGTTCGGGTACAGCGCCTCGAAGCCCAGCTCTTCCAGCTCGGTCTTCAGGTGATGAATACCCAGACGGTGGGCGAGCGGGCTGTAGATTTCCAGGGTTTCACGCGCGATGCGCCGGCGTTTGTCGGGGCGCAGCGAACCGAGGGTGCGCATGTTGTGCGTACGGTCGGCCAGCTTGATCAGCACGACGCGGATATCCTGCACCATCGCCATGATCATCTTGCGGAAGTTTTCCGCCTGCGCTTCTTTCTTGTCCTGGAACTTCAGCTTGTCGAGCTTGGAGACGCCCTCAACCAGTTCGGCGACGCTCTTGCCGAACAGCTGTTCCATATCTTGATAGGTGGCTGGGGTGTCTTCGATGACGTCGTGCAGCAATGCCGCCATCAGCGTCTCGTGATCGAGACGCATTTCCGCCAGAATGCAGGCCACGGCGACCGGGTGAGTAATGTAAGGCTCACCGCTGGAGCGTGTCTGGCCCTCGTGCGCGTCGCGCGCGACGAGGTATGCCTGTTTGAGGCGCTTAATCTGCTCCTCGGGCAGGTAACGTTGAATCAGCAGATTCAGGCTTTCAAACAGGTACAAGGCGGACTCGCAGTCTAATTAACGACGACCTTCAGCAATCGCGGTAACCGCTTGAATCTCTGCGGCTTCCTGCTCTTGCTGTTCCTGGCGCTCACGCACGTCGAGGATCTGGCTGGTGATCAGGCCTTCTTCGATTTCGCGCAGGGCGATAACGGTGTACTTGTCGTTCTCTTCCGGAACCAGTGCATCTTTGCCGCCGGTCTGGATCTGACGCGCCCGACGAGCAGCGACCAACACCAGGTCAAAACGGTTACCAATTTTCTCTACAGCGTCTTGAACAGTTACGCGTGCCATATTTGTGCTACTCCACAGGTGACGAAAAGACTGGGCATGATACTGAAACTGCCTTCAGTCTGCCAATAGTTTGCTGATTAAAGCGTCATGCCGCAGCAACTGGCGGCCCAAACGCAGGCGTTCGGCGCGAATGATGGTCTTCAGATCGGACAGCGCCAGATCGAAATCATCGTTCACAATCAGGTAATCGTACTCCGCATAATGCGTCATTTCCGCCACGGCCTGAGCCATGCGCTTGGCGATTACCTCTTCGGAATCCTGCCTGCGCCCGCGCAGGCGGCGGCCCAGTTCTTCCTTCGACGGCGGCAGAATGAAGATGCTGCGCGCCTGCGGCATTTTGGCGCGGATTTGCTGCGCGCCCTGCCAGTCGATATCCAGAAACACGTCTACGCCGGTCGCCAACACTTGTTCGATGGCGGCGCGCGAGGTGCCGTAATAGTTGCCGAACACTTCGGCGTGCTCAAGAAACGCGTCCTGCTCGATCATCCGGCGGAATTCGTCTTTCGAGACGAAGAAATAGTGTTCGCCGTGATTTTCACCCGGGCGGCTGTCGCGCGTGGTGTGCGAAACCGAAACCTGCGTGTCGTACAGCGGTTGCGTCTTTAACAAAGCCTGAATCAGACTTGATTTACCTGCGCCACTGGGAGCAGAGACAATATAAAGCGTGCCTTGAGCCATGATGATGTTCGTTGATAACGGTTGATATGCCAATAACAGCGGATGTGTATTTTCTCCGCACAGTATACACGGCTAACGCGCCGGGTGCAGCGTTAGCTCGCATTTTGCCCGCCGCTTTGCGCGGAAAAAGCGGCGAATGAGCGAATTTGCGCGTCGAAGGGCAACATTTCAGCTGTTTTGGCCTCGGCGGCGAGGCCATGTCAGATTACGGCGCGTCGGTAATGCGTGGGGCGGACGAAGGGGTTTCCCGTGCGGGGTGGCGGAGAAAGAGAAAGATAATGACGGCGGACGCCAGCGTCGTCAGGGCGAGTAGGTACAGCAGATTCTGGAAAGCCAGTTCGTAGGCGTGCTTCAGCCGTGCGGCGTCCGCATTGAGCAGGGCGGTCGCCCGCGGCATATCCCCCATGGCCAGGGCGTGCGCGCCGGCGGCGTTTGCGGTTGGGGGAGCGAGATGGCGCCCAACCAACAAGGCCAACAGGGCACCGACGATCGCCAATGCAATGCCTTCCCCCGCGACGCGAACGGTGCTGAAAATGCCGGTCGCCATGCCCGCTCGCTCTCGTGGCACGACGCTGACGGCTAAACCGTCCATCAATCCCCAGGGCAAGCTGATGCCGCAACCGATGGTCAGCATAGGCAGCAGTAACCGCGCGAGCGATTGCCCCGGCGCATAGTGCGCCAGCCATGCCAGCCCGGCGGCGCAAATCAACAAGCCGAGGCTGGAAACGGCGCCGGCGGAAAAGCGGTGAGCGAATGCCCCGGTCAGCAGCGGCAGCGCCAGCATTGGCGCGGACAACGTCAGCATCATCATGCCGGTTTCCACGGTGCCGTAACCCTCGATGCCGATAAATCGGAGGGGAAGCAGCACCAGCAACACCACGTATGAATAGGCCGGCGCTGCCGCCAACAGCTGTACGCCGACAAAGCGCGGGTAGCGAAACAGCGACAGATCGAGCATCGGCCGAGCGGTGCGGCGTTCTATCAGGATAAAAGCCAGCATAAACAGCAGCGCGCCGGTCAGCGGCCTAATGACTTGCGCGCTGCTCCAGCCGCTGTCGGGCGCCAGCAGCACGGCGTAAGTCAACAGCGACAGCGCCAGCGTAAAGACGATGGCGCCGGGCCAATCGAGGCGAGAGGCGGCGGGATCGCGCGATTCGGGCATATCGCGCTGGCCGCTGAACAACGCAATGGCGCTGAGCAGCGCCAGGCAGAGAAAAAGTGCGCGCCAGCCGAAGAGCTGCGTCAGCGTGCCGGCCAGCAGCGGACCGAATGCCAGCCCGATGCCGAACGTGGTGCCCAGCAGGCTGAAGGCCTTGCTTCTCTCCGGCCCGTTAAATACCTGGGCCAGGCTTGCGGTTCCGCCGGCCAGTGCGGCCGCGGCGGAGATGCCTTGCAGCGCGCGTATCGCGTCGAAGGACATAATGTCTTGCGCCGCGCTCATGAGCAGAGCGCTGAGCGCGAGCGCCGCCAATCCACAGATAAACACACGCTTGCGGCCAAAACGATCGGCGAGCGCTCCGGCGAGCATCAGGCTGCAGCCGAAGGTCAGCATAAACGCGTTGGTGACCCAACTGAGCGCGACCAGTCCGCCGCCCAAATCTTTGGCGATTGCGGTGAGCGCGACTGCGGGGCCGGTAAAGCTCAGCGGCATGATCAGGCCTGCGAGACACACGGAAAAGAGTATGAGCCAGCGCTGCGGGGGCGCATTCCGGGATGGATGAACGTTCATGGGCGATTCCTGATGCGGTGGTTTCGATGGGTATGGATGATAAATAAGACTGAATAGGTTAAAAATAAGGCTGAATTCCACACTTTCAGGACAAAAACGCTCTAATGGGGGCCATATGGAAAGTTTGAGCGGGCTGCTGGCGTTTGTTCGCGCTGCCGAATCGTGCAGCTTTGTCGCTGCTGGGGAGCGATTGGGGGTGTCGGCCTCGGCGGTGGGTAAAAGCGTGGCGCGGCTGGAGGCGTCGTTGGGCGTTAGGCTGTTCAACCGCAGCACCCGGCGCATCAATTTGACGGAGGAAGGGGCGCTATTTTACGAACGCTGCCGGCGTATTGTTAGTGATATCGAGAACGCTGAAGCCGAGATGGCACGTATTTCAGAGGCGCCGCGCGGCAAGCTGCGCGTCAGCATGCCTGCCATCGGTTACCGCATGCTGGTGCCGCTGTTGGCTGATTTTACCGCGCGTTATCCTGAGATTGAGTTGGATGTGGACTTCAACGATCGCATCGCGGATCTGATCGCCGAGGGCGTTGATGTGGCGGTTCGCGGCGGAGAGCTGGCTGATTCCCGCCTGATGGCGCGGCGTCTTGGACCGTTTCGCCAGGTTTTGGTCGGCGCGCCGGACTACTTCCGCCGGCGTGGAACGCCGTTGAAACCGACGGATCTGCTCGAGCATGCTTGTTTGCGTTATCGCTTCCCGGGCGGGCAGCAGTTGCAGGCGTGGCGGCTGAGCGCCGACGATGAGGCGCTGTCGTTAAGGTTGCCGGTGACGATGAGTTTCAGCAGCGTTGAGGCGCTAATCCATGCGGCGCAGCAGGGATTGGGCATCGCCTACCTGCCGGATTTCACTTTGAGCCAGGCCCTGCGCGGCGGGCAGCTGACGGCGGTGCTGCAAGACAGCACGCCCGAGCGCGGCGCGTTTTCTGCCGTGTGGCCCTCTAACCGGCACATGTTGCCGAAAGTCCGGGTGTTCGTGGATTATCTGGCGCGGTACATGCTGCCGGACGATCAGTGATCCGGATGCTGGTAGTTGAACACCGGCAGGCCGAGGCGGAAGCGCAGGGCGATCAGGCGCGCGCTCAGGCCGGCGACCAGCGTGAGGATCACCACCAGATTGTGCGGCAGGCTGAGGTGCTGCAGGCCGATATACAGCCAGGCGGCGCTGAAGGAGATGCCGGCGTAGATCTCTTTCTGGAAAACCAGCGGGATACGGTTGCAGAACATATCGCGCAGCACCCCGCCGAAGACGCCGGTGATCACTGCGGCGATGGCGGCGATAATCGCACTGTGCCCCATATCCAGCGCCACCTGCGCGCCGATGATGGAGAAGACGATCAGGCCGACGGCGTCGAGCACCAGGAACAGGCGGCGCAGATGGCGCATCAGGGGGGCCACCCAGGTGGTGACGATCGCCGCTATCGCGACGATGACGATGTATTCCGGGTGTTTGACCCAGCCCAATGGAAAATGCCCGAGCAGCATATCGCGCACCGACCCGCCGCCGATCGCCGTGACCGAAGCGATGATGATCACGCCGAACATGTCCATTTGGCGGCGGCCGGCCGCCAGCGCGCCGGTCATGGCTTCGGCGGTGATGCCGATGATATAAAGGATGCTCAGTAACATAAGGGATTCACAGCGTACTTGCGTCAGAATGATGGCCGGCAGGGTAATCGCCGCCGATGGCGCGCGCCACTGAGTTTTTTTCACTGATGGTGTTTCGGATTAATTTAGCTAATCCAAACTCCGTTTTTATTGCCGATAACCAGCCTTTTTTAACATCTGGCTGTTGATAAAAGCATTAGAAATTTCGCGCTGGTTTCCATCGCTGACTATGCTTTTTGCAGCTAATCCTTCAACCGAGAAACCGAGACTGCAGATGAAAAACTCCCCGAAACTGGCCGCCGGCGCCGTGGTGGCCGCCCTGCTGCTGAGCGGCTGCGTGGCGCCAGGCCATCAGGCTGTGTCACCCGCTCCGGCTTGCCACACCGGCGATCCGATGATGCAAACAACGCTCTACTTCGGCCTGAATCGCCCGGCGGGGCCGGCGATCACCGCCGCCGAGTGGCAAACCTTCGTCGACAGCCAGGTGACGCCGCGTTTTAAAGACGGGTTGACGGTCTTTGATGCCAAAGGGCAGTGGCTGGGCCACGACGGCAAGCTGGCGCGCGAGAACAGCAAGGCGCTGCTGTTGATCCATGCGCCGGGCAAAGAGAGCGAGGCGAATATCGAGGCGCTGCGCAGCGGCTATAAGCAGCAGTTTGCGCAGGATTCGGTGATGCGGGTGGATGCGCCGGTGTGCGTGGCGTTTTAAAGCGAACTCCCGGCCATGCGGCCGGGAGTGGGGATTACAGCACCAGGCCGGCGATGGCCGCTGACAGCAGGCTCACCAGCGTCGAGCCATAAACCAGCTTCAGGCCAAAACGGGAAACTACGTTGCCTTGCTGCTCGTTCAGCCCCTTGATGGCGCCGGCGACGATGCCGATGGAGGCGAAGTTGGCGAACGACACCAGGAACACCGACAGAATACCTAGCCCGCGCGGCGACAGCTCCGCCGCGATTTTCTTCAGCTCAATCATCGCCACGAATTCGTTGGCCACCAGCTTGGTCGCCATGATGCTGCCCGCCTTCAGGGCCTCCTCCGCCGGGATGCCGATCAGCCAGGCCAGCGGATAGAACACATAGCCGAGGATCTGCTGGAAGCTGATACCGAGCACCGCGGAGAACAGCGCATTGACGGCGGAGATCAGCGCGATAAAGCCGATCAGCATCGCCGCGATGATCATCGCAATCTTGAAGCCGGCCAGAATGTACTCGCCCAACATTTCGAAGAAGCTCTGATCTTCATGCAGTTTGTTCAGCTTCAGCTCCGGCTCGTCTTCGACCTGATACGGGTTGATGATCGACAGAATGATGAAGGTGCTGAACATATTAAGGATCAATGCCGCCACCACGTACTGCACGTCGATCATCGACATGTAGGCGCCGACGATGGAGAGCGATACCGTCGACATGGCGGTCGCGGCCATGGTGTACATGCGGCGCGGCGAGATATCGCCGATGATGCCTTTATAGGCGATGAAGTTCTCCGACTGCCCCAGCACCAGCGTGCTGACGGCGTTGAACGACTCCAGCTTGCCCATGCCGTTGACCTTGGATAGCAGGGTGCCGACCAGGCGGATGATCAGCGGCAGGATGCGGAAATGCTGCAAAATGCCGATCAGGGCGGAAATAAAGATGATAGGGCACAAAACGCCGAGGAAGATGAACGCCAGGCCATCCTTGCTCATGCCGCCGAACACGAACTCCGATCCTTGGGCGGCGTAGGCGAGCAGGGTGTCGAAGAAGCCGGCGACGTGTTTGATCACGCTGAGCCCGCTGGCGGAGTGCAGGAAGAAATAGGCCAGCGCGCCTTCGATCACCAGCAGCTGGATGATATAGCGCAGGCGGATTTTCTTGCGATTATTGCTGACCAGCAGCGCCAGGGCGATGATCACCACCAGAGCCATAATAAATTGCAGAATTTGTGGCATAAACGGTCCGTACGGTTCACGGGCAGAGAAAAAACACATTTAGCCACAGCATCGACGTCCTTTCATTACCTTGCGTGATAATTAGAACAAAATACTTATGGCATGCGGGATATCTTGCCAAATGTCATCCACACGTGCTGTCCGGCAGTTTTTCATAAGCTTCCCGGTGAGCCGGTTCCCCAGGGGCCTGCCGGCTCGCAACCTGATGCAATCACTGTCACTCGCGTGCAAACGCCTGGAATCTGGCTCGCAACTGGTGCTTTTTCATGGCGTAAAGCGTGGTTTTCTCGAGGGAGGCAAAGAAAAATGCCTGAACAAGGCGCCACGACCGGCGCATCTTCTCGGATAAGGAGGCGAACAATGAATACCGGCACGTTGCTCAGGGCGCTGGCCAACGGGGTTAATCCCGACACCGGTGAGCTGTTGAGACCGGCTTCGGCGGCCTGCGCGCCGGAGGCTATCCGCCTGCTGTTCGCGTTGGCCAACGAGTTCGACGGTGAAGCCGAACTGCAGAAAAAAGCCCGGCTGACGCCGGAGGAGAAGCGGCAGAAGAATCTGGCCGAGGGGCGGCCGGCCAATGCCTACTTCCCTTGGCCGGAAGAGGAAAAGCTGAGGTTGCGCGAGAGCCATGCGGCCGGGGCGACGCTGGAAGCGCTGAGCGATGAGTTTGAACGCTCAACCTGGAGCATTGCGGTGCAGCTGCAGAAAATGGGGCTGATCGGTGAGGAGCAGGTGGCCGCTTATCGCTGAGCTGCAGCCATAAAAAAGCCCGCTTGGCGCGGGCTTGATGGCGTGCGGGGCAGGATCACTCGATGTTCTGGATCTGCTCGCGCATTTGCTCGATCAGCACTTTCAGCTCGATGGCGGAAGCGGTGACGTCGGCATTGATCGACTTGGAGGCCAGGGTGTTCGATTCGCGGTTGAACTCCTGCATCATGAAGTCGAGGCGGCGGCCGACGGCTTCTTTCTTCTTCAGGATGTTGTGCGTCTCTTTCACGTGCGCTTCCAGACGGTCCAGCTCTTCGGCGACGTCGATGCGCTGCGCCATCAGCACCAGCTCCTGCTCCAGGCGGGTGTTTTCCAGCTGTACCTGCGCCTCTTCCAACTTGCTGACCAGGCGTTCGCGCTGCCATTGCAGGATGTTCGGCATCTGGGCGCGCACTTTGACCACTTCGGCGCTGACGCCGTCGAGGCGTTGTTCGATCAGCGTTTTCAGCGCGGCGCCTTCGCTTTCGCGTGCGACGATGAAGTCATCCAGCGCGCCGTCCAGCGCCTGCATCAACTCGGCGCTGATGGCGTCCAGATCCTGCTCCTGCGCGGACATCACGCCCGGCCAGCGCAGCACGTCGATCGGGTTGATTTCCCCTTCGTCGCTCTGCATTTTCACCCAGTTGGCGGCTTCAACCAGCTGTTTGGCCAGTTTTTCGTTCAGGATCAGCGAGCTTTGCGCGCTTGGATCCAGTTCGAAACGCAGGTTGCATTCGACTTTGCCGCGGGTCAGGCGGCCACGGATACGTTCACGGATCACCGGCTCCAGGCTGCGGAATTGTTCCGGCAGGCGGATGTAGGTTTCTAAGTAGCGCTGGTTAACGGAACGCAGCTCCCAGGCTGCGCTGCCCCATTCACCCTTGATTTCACGCCGGGCGTAGGCGGTCATGCTGCGGATCATTGATGCGTACCCGTAATAGGAAAAGATGGGGCGATTATAGCGTCGCGGCTGCGGGCAGGATAGGCATTACGTCACGAAGCCCGTATAATGCGCAGCCAATAGTTGATTTGAAGCCGGAGAGAGCCCATGCGTCCTGCAGGCAGAGCACCACAGCAAGTTCGCCCCCTGACACTGACCCGTCACTATACCAAACACGCTGAAGGTTCAGTGCTGGTTGAGTTTGGCGATACCAAAGTCTTGTGCACCGCCACGGTAGAAGAGGGCGTTCCGCGCTTCCTGAAAGGCCAGGGGCAAGGTTGGATCACCGCCGAGTACGGCATGCTGCCGCGCTCCACCCACAGCCGCAACGCCCGTGAAGCTGCCAAAGGCAAACAGGGTGGCCGCACGCTGGAGATCCAGCGCCTGATCGCGCGCTCGCTGCGCGCCGCGGTGGATCTGAAAAAGCTCGGTGAATTCACCATCACCCTCGACTGCGACGTACTGCAGGCCGACGGCGGTACCCGCACCGCCTCCATCTCCGGCGCCTGCGTGGCGCTGGCCGATGCGCTGAACACGCTGGTGGCCAACGGCAAGCTGAAAGCCAACCCGATGAAGGGCATGGTGGCGGCGGTTTCCGTCGGCATCGTTAATGGCGAAGCGCTGTGCGATCTGGAGTATGTGGAGGATTCAGCGGCGGAAACCGACATGAACGTGGTGATGATGGAAGATGGCCGCATGATTGAAGTGCAGGGCACCGCCGAAGGCGAGCCGTTCAGCCACGATGAGCTATTGGCGCTATTGGCGCTGGCCCGAGGGGGCATCGAAACCATCTTCCAGGCGCAGAAGGCGGCGCTGGCGGACTGATTTTTTAAGGCGACTGAGAAGTCGCCTTTTTTATGCCCGACGATCGGGCGGCAGTAATGACAAGACCCAAGCAGATTCAGACGAGGAGAAGCAGTAATGAAAGCCTATCAGCGCCAGTTTATCGAGTTCGCGCTTAACAAGCAGGTATTGAAATTCGGCGAGTTCACCCTGAAGTCCGGCCGCACCAGCCCGTATTTCTTCAATGCCGGCTTGTTTAATACCGGGCGCGATCTTGCGCTGTTGGGGCGCTTCTACGCCGAAGCCCTGATGGACTCCGGTATCGATTTCGACCTGCTGTTTGGCCCGGCCTATAAAGGCATTCCTATTGCCACCACCACGGCGGTGGCGCTGGCGGAACACCATGAGCGCGACGTGCCTTACTGTTTTAACCGCAAGGAAGCCAAGACCCACGGCGAAGGCGGTTCGCTGGTGGGCAGCCCGCTGCAGGGGCGCGTGATGTTGGTGGATGATGTGATCACCGCCGGCACCGCGATCCGCGAGTCGATGGAAATCATCGGCGCCAGCGGCGCTTCGCTGGCGGGGGTGCTGATCTCCCTCGACCGTCAGGAACGCGGCCGCGCGGATATCTCCGCCATTCAGGAAGTGGAACGCGACTATCACTGCAAGGTGATTTCAATCGTCACGCTGAAGGACCTGATCGCCTATCTGGAAGAGAAACCGGAAATGGCGGATCACCTGGCGGCGGTGCGCGCTTACCGCGAGCAGTACGGGGTATAAATAAAAACGCCGGGGATGCCCGGCGTTTTCGTTATTGCAGCTGTGCCGCCAACAGCGGCCAGCGGGCGTCGAACTCCTGCGTTGGGCGATAACGGAATTCCGAACGCACATAGCGCGACAACATGCCTTCGCAGAAGGCCAGCAGTTGGCTGGCCAACAGCGTTTCATCGACGATAAAGCCTTTGCCTTCGCGCAATTTGCGCTCTTTCAGCACCTGACGCAGCTGTGCTTCGATGCGTTCGAACAGCTGGTTGATGCGGCCCTGTAGGCGATCCTGTTCAAACATCAGCGCGTGGCCGGTCATGATGCGCGTCAGCCCCGGGTTGCGTTCCGCAAAGCCCAGAATCAGCAGTAAAATCAGGCGCAGACGATTAAACGTCTCTTTCTCGTCCTGCAAGATCAGGTTGATGCGGGTGATCAGGCTGTCTTCGATAAACTCGATCAGGCTGTCGAACATCCGTGTCTTGCTGGGGAAATGCCGATACAGCGCAGCTTCAGAAACACCCACGTTCGCGGCGAGCTTGGCGGTGGTGATGCGTTGGCTGCCGTCGCTGGACTCCAGCATCTGGGCTAACGCCTGCAATATTTCCTCGCGCCGATTCCTTTTCGTCTTTTCTTTTTCTGCCATGTCTGATTAGACCCTTGCTAAAACTTAACTGACGGAAACCCGCGCACCGGCCGCTGCAGAGCAGGCTCTGTGTGGCTTATGTGATAGCTTTTTTACGATGCTGGGGTCAGCGGCCTTAACGGCCTTTTTCCGCGCTGCCTGGTGTGCGCTGCAATTGTCGCGGTAAAACCTTGCCGCAGAGACATCCTTCTCCCCGGAAAGGCAAGGTTCAGGCGACGTTTCCCTGCCGGCCATCGTGCATTGGGTGGCGCTTAGTGGCGCCCCGAGTGGCCGAAGCCGCCTTCGCCGCGCTCGCTGCTGTCGAACTCTTCCACCAGGTTGAATTCGGCCTGCACCACCGGCACGAAGACCATCTGAGCGATACGTTCGCCCGGCTCGATGGTGAAGTGTTTCTGGCCGCGGTTCCAAACGGACACCATCAGCTGGCCCTGATAATCGGAGTCGATCAGGCCGACCAGGTTGCCCAGCACGACGCCGTGCTTGTGGCCCAGGCCGGAGCGCGGCAGGATCACCGCCGCCAGGCCGGCGTCGGCGATGTGGATCGCGAGGCCGGTAGGCAACAGCGTGGTTTCACCCGGCGCCAGCTCCACCGCGCTGTCCAGGCAGGCGCGCAGGTCGAGACCGGCGGAGCCCGGCGTGGCGTAGGTCGGTAGCGGGAAATCCTGACCGATGCGCGGGTCGAGGATCTTAACGTCGATTTTTTTCATCATAACGGCTGACTATCTCGTCTATTAAACGTTGGCCAAGGAGTGCCTTGTCGCTCAGCGCCAGGCGCTTTTCTCCATCCTGCCAAAAAAGATGCAGGGCATTGGTGTCGCTGTTGAACCCGTGCTCTGCAAGCGATACATCGTTAGCGCAAATCAAATCCAGCTTCTTACGCGCCAGTTTTTGCCGCGCGTATTCTTCCACATTCTGGGTTTCGGCGGCAAACCCCACGACAAACGGTCGATTTTTGGTCATCGCCGCCACGCCGGCGACGATATCGGGGTTTTTTACCATCTTGAGGACGATTTCATCACCCTGTTTTTTTATTTTTTCATCGGCGATCTGCTCGGGGCGGTAGTCGGCCACGGCGGCGCAGGAGATGAAAATCTGCTGCTGCGCGGCGCGCTGTTGCACCGCCTGCTCCATCTCCAGCGCACTGGTGACGTCCACTCGGGTGACCGATGGCGGCGTCGGCAGGCTGACCGGTCCGGCGATCAGCGTCACCTGCGCGCCGCGGGCGGCGGCGGCGCGGGCAATGGCGAAGCCCATTTTGCCGGAGCTGTGATTGCTGATGAAACGTACCGGATCCAGCGCCTCACGCGTCGGGCCGGCGGTGATCATAACCTGTAAATGTTGCAGATCCTGCGGGGCGGAGAAATGCGCGTTCGCCAGGTCGACGATGTCCAGCGGATCCAGCATGCGGCCCGGGCCGACGTCGCCACAGGCCTGGCTGCCGCTGTCCGGCCCCCAGAGCAGCATGCCGCGCGCCTGCAGCGTTTGCAGGTTGGCCTGCGTGGCGGCGGCGCGATACATCTGCTGGTTCATGGCCGGGGCGGCGGCGATAGGGGCGTCGGTCGCCAGGCAGACGGTGGTCAACAGATCGTTGGCCATGCCGGCGGCGACGCGCGCCAGCAGATCGGCGGTCGCCGGCGCCAGAATCACCAGATCCGCCCACTTGCCGAGTTCGATGTGGCCCATGGCGGCTTCGGCGGCGGGATCCAACAGATCGTCGGACACCGGGTAGCCGGAAACGGCCTGCAGCGTCAGTGGCGTAATGAACGCCTTGGCGGCGTGGGTCATCACCACGCGCACTTCTGCGCCCCTGTCGCGCAGGCGGCGCACCAGCTCTGGGCATTTGTAGGCGGCGATGCCGCCGCTGATGCCAAGTACAATATGTTTGCCGGAAAGTCCCGTCATCATCATTGTCCGATTGAAAGCCGAAAGATGCGCCATTTTAGCATATCCGCCGTTCAGGTGAGCGATTCCGCAATGACTGCAGGGCGTTACATTGTGCTTTGCGAAACACTTCGCAATGTTATCAAACACCTGTCGAACGCGCCGGGCAGCACATGGCATGCTGTAGCCCTTTCAGGGAGGAATACGATGAGCAACCCGATTGTGGCGTGCTGGCCGGGCGCGCTGGCGCCGCGTGAAAAGCTGTTGATGCAGGGGGCGGCGGCGCTGTCAGACGCAGAACTGTTGGCCATTTTTTTGCGTACCGGGCTGCCCGGCGTGCACGTGATGCAGCTGGCGGAGCAGCTGCTGCGCCGGTTCGGCTCGCTTTATCACCTGATGTCGGCCGATCATCAGGCTTTTTGCAGCCAAAAAGGCCTGGGGGACGCCAGCTATACGCAGCTGCAGGCGATTGCCGAGCTGGCGCTGCGCTTCTTTTCCAGCCATTTGTCGCAGGAAAACGCCATGCTCAATCCGCGCGTCACCCAGCATTATCTGCAAAGCCTGCTGGCGCATCGCGAGCGTGAGGTCTTTTTGGTATTGTTTTTAGACAATCAGCACCGGGTTATTCGCCATCAGGAGATGTTTGCTGGTACCATCAGCAGCGTCGTCGTCTACCCGAGAGAAATTGTGCGTGAAGCGTTGAAGGCTAATGCCGCCGCGCTGATTCTCGCGCATAATCACCCTTCGGGTAAGGCTGAACCCAGTCATGCCGACCGTTTGATAACGGAACAGGTGGTGAAAGCCTGTCAGTTATTGGAGATCCGAGTGCTTGATCATTTGGTGATCGGTCGGGGTGAATGCGTCTCTTTTGCCGAGCGCGGATGGCTTTAAGCGATTTTTTCGCGATCCTTGTGGGATCTTTAGCTGTTCGGGACTTGAGCACTTACGCTTCAGAGCGTATACTACGCCACCTTTGAGAATCTTGGGTTTGGCGCAAGAGCCTATCTCAGCAGGTTTCTGACCTGATGTGTGGTTTCTACCTGATGACGAGAGTCTCCTCAGTATGAAGTTTGCTGAGATGGGCTCTAAAAGCCTGACGAGGCGGCCATACCCTATACGAAGCTCGAGCTGATTTGATTTTTGGAGAATAGACATGTCCCGAGTCTGCCAAGTTACTGGCAAGCGCCCGGTGAGCGGTAACAACCGTTCCCACGCAATGAACGCGACCAAACGCCGTTTTCTGCCTAACCTGCACTCACACCGTTTTTGGGTTGAGGCTGAGAAGCGCTTTGTAACTCTGCGTGTATCTGCTAAAGGTATGCGTGTTATCGATAAGAAGGGTATTGAGACGGTTCTGGCCGATCTGCGTGCCCGTGGTGAGAAGTATTAAGGAACTGAATCATGGCTAAAGGTGTTCGCGAGAAGATCAAGCTGGTTTCTTCTGCTGGTACTGGTCACTTCTATACCACCACGAAGAACAAGCGTACTAAGCCGGAAAAATTGGAACTGAAGAAATTCGATCCAGTTGTCCGTCAGCACGTAGTATACAAAGAAGCTAAAATTAAATAATTTTAGTGGATTAATGAAAAACCCGGCCTTGGCCGGGTTTTTTGTTTTATAAAGGGTAGAAAACGTCGGAGGGGAAGCCAGATGCCTGAATTACCGGAAGTTGAGACGAGCAGACGCGGTATAGAGCCTTATCTTGTCGGCCACAGCATTCAGTATGCGGTGGTGCGCAACGCGCGCCTGCGCTGGCCGGTTTCCGAGCAGATCCTGACGCTGAGCGATCGGCCGGTGCTCAGCGTGCAGCGCCGGGCTAAATACCTGCTGATCGAGCTGGAGAACGGTTGGATTATCGTGCACCTGGGCATGTCGGGCAGCTTGCGCATGCTGCGCGAGGAAAACGAAGATGAAGCCGGCAAACACGACCACGTCGATCTGGTGATCAGCAACGGCATGATCCTGCGCTATACCGATCCGCGCCGTTTCGGCGCCTGGCTGTGGTGCGAAGATTTGGCGACCAGCAGCGTGTTGGCGCACCTGGGGCCGGAACCGCTGAGCGAAGCGTTCAACGGCGACTACTTGTATGAAAAATCACGCAATAAGCGCACGTTGATTAAACCGTGGCTGATGGATAACAAGCTGGTGGTCGGGGTCGGCAATATTTACGCCAGCGAATCGCTGTTCAGCGCCGGGATCTTGCCCGATCGTCCGGCGGGATCCTTGAGCAAAGCCGAAGCGGAACTGCTGGTGAAGACCATCAAGGCGGTGTTGCAGCGTTCTATCGAGCAGGGCGGCACGACATTGCGCGACTTTTTGCAGTCGGACGGCAAACCGGGGTATTTCGCACAGGAGCTGCAGGTTTACGGGCGGGCGGGAGAACCGTGCCGCGCGTGCGGCACGCCGATCGAATCCGCCAAGCACGGGCAGCGCAGCACCTTCTTTTGCCGTCGCTGCCAGCGCTGAGCATCACTCGGCGGCGAGCTTCGCCATCAGTGCCTGGGTGACCACGTCAGGCAGGAAAGGTGCGATATCGCCGCCGTGACGGGCGACCTCTTTCACCAGTGAGGAGGAGATGAACGACCACTCTTCGGAAGGCATCAGGAACACGCTTTCCAGCGTCGGCATCAAATGGCGGTTCATGTTCGCCAGCTGCAATTCGTATTCAAAGTCAGACACCGCACGCAGGCCGCGCACCAGGATATTGGCATTTTGGTGAGCGGCGAAGTGCGCCATCAGCTCGCTGAAGCCCAGCACTTCCACATTGTCCAGATGCGAGGTGACCTGCGTCGCCAACGCCACGCGTTCATCCAGGCTGAACAGCGGCTTTTTACTCGGGCTGGCGGCGATGGCCAGAATCACGTGATCGAACATCAGTGACGCGCGCGTCACTAAATCCAGGTGGCCGTTGGTCATGGGATCGAAGGTCCCGGGATAGATGGCTTTGCTGGTCATGATTCACTTCTCTGAGTAGTTGCGGCCCAATGCCCATAATGCGGCATATTTATTGAAGGTATATTGCGCGTTGACCACCGCTAACAGCAACCCCTGTTTGCCATCCAGGAAGCCGGCGCGCAGCAGCCAGGTTTTGACGAAGGCGCCGAGCGTGTGGGTCAGGATAGACAGATAGCCGCAGCGCTTGCCGGCCCGGTGGCGCTGCGTGGCCCACTCTTCGGCGTAGCGCAGCTGTTTGCGCTGGAAGGCGAAGAAGTCGCGGCAGGTCAGGTGCAGCATATCACCGCTGAGGGGGATCACTTTGGCGCCGCCGATGTTCAGCGATTCGTGCACCAGATCGTCGTTATAACGATAGCGTTGGTTGGCGTACAGGCGGTTGACGCGGTCGGGATACCAGCCGCTGTGGCGCATGAAGCGGCCTAGAAACAGGTTGCGCCGCGCACAGCTGTAGACGGCGCCGTCGTCCGGCGCATTCAACACCCGCTCGATGGATTGCCGCAGCTCGGGCGTGACGCGTTCGTCGGCGTCGATCATCAAAACGTAGTCATGGCTGGCATAGCTTTGCGCCAGCTGACGCTGCTTGCCGAACCCTTGCCAGTCGGTGTGCGTGAAGACTTTGGCGCCCAGGCCTTCGGCGACGGCGACGCTGTCGTCCTCGCTGCCGGAGTCCAGCACGATGATTTCATCGGCCCATTCGACCGAACGCAGACAGTCCGGCAACAGCCCGGCTTCGTTTTTGGCGATCATCACCACCGACAGGCTTTTGCGGCTGCTCATTCAGTGACTCCGGGGCGGCAGGTGCGGTTCCAGCAGCTGCAGCAGGCGCTGCAACGCTCCCTGATTCTGATACAACACTTCCACCGCATGGCGGCCGTAGTAGCGCCGGTAGTCTTCGTCGGTCAGCAGGGTTTCCACTTCCTTCACCAGCGAATCCACGTCGGTCACGGTGATCAGGCCTTCGGCCTGCGAGAGCTTGGCGCAGATGTCTTTGAAGTTGAAGGTATGCGGGCCCATCAGCACCGGGATGGCGTGCGCGGCGGCTTCCAGCGGGTTGTGCCCGCCGCGTTCCACCAGACTGCCGCCGACAAAGGCCAGATCGGCGATGCCGTACAGCAGCATCAGCTCGCCCATGGTATCGCCGATCACCACCTGGGTGCTGCCGGACGGGATTTCGCCGCTGCTGCGCAGGGTGTAGCTGAAGCCGGCCTTCTGCACCAGCTCTTTGGCGGTCGGGAAGCGTTCCGGGTGACGCGGCACCAGGATCAGCAGCAGGTCGGGGTGTTTTTCCAGCAGTTTGCGGTGTGCTTCCAGCAGGATGGTTTCTTCACCGTCATGGGTGCTGGTAGCGATCCACACCGGGCGGCGCGGCGCCCATTGGCGACGCAGCGTAACGGCGCGGGCGGCCAGTTCCGGGGTGACGGAGATATCGAACTTCAGGCTGCCGGTTACGGCCAGCTGCGAGCGCTTCAGGCCCAGTTCGATAAACCGATCGCCGTCTTCCTGGTTCTGTGCGGCGATCAGCGTAATGCGGCGCAGCATATCGCGCATGAACCCGCCAATTTTCTTATAGCCGGCGGCGGAGCGGGCCGACAGGCGCGCATTGGCGATCACCAGGGGGATCTGCCGCTGATGCAGCGCGTTAATCAGGTTAGGCCACAGCTCGGTTTCCATGATGATCACCAGCTTGGGATTCACCTGGTCGAGGAAGCGGTTCATGGAACCGGGCAGATCGTAGGGCAGATAGACATGATGTACGTCTTTGCCGAAAGCGGACTGGACGCGTTCTGAACCTGTTGGGGTCATTGTGGTCACAGTTATCGGCAAAGCGGGGTAACGGTGGCGCAGTGCCCGTACCAACGGGATGGCCGCCAGCGTTTCGCCGACGGAGACGGAATGCAGCATGATGCCGCCTGGCACGACTTTCCCGGCGCAGAAGCCATAGCGTTCCGCCCAGCGTTTACGGTAGGCTGGAGCTTTGCGGCTGCGCAGCAGTAAGCGGAGCCAGATCAGGGGTTGGATGAGGTAGAGTAGTACCTGATATAAACGCAGCAACATTCTATCAATTTCATTTATATGGGTTATTCGGAATAGTACCATAACTGGAAGGGAAAGGCGCTAATTTGGTAACCTTGGGTGTCAGTTTCAGACAACCGGCGAGCGATTTCGCCGACAGGCTCGGAATGAAGAATATTTTAATTATTCGCCGCGACAACATCGGCGATCTTGTTTGCACCACGCCTCTGATTGAAGGGGTGAAAATTGCCTATCCGGACGCTAAAGTTTATCTGCTGATCAATAAAGTCAGCCAGGACGTTGTTAAAAACAATCCTCATCTCGAGAAAGTCTTTGTCTATAAAAAGGCCAAGCACAAGGCGAAAAATGAAACGACGTTGGGCGTTTATTTCGAACGCTTGATGATCTTCCTGAAGCTGCGAAAAATAAAGTTCGATGCGGTCATTCTGGCCAACCCGGTGCCTTGCAAATACAGCCTGCGTTTAGCGAAAATGGCCGGCGCCACCCATATCATCGGCGCCGATTTGGGCACGAAAGATATCCATCGCCCGTTCCGCAAGGACGATTTCCACGGTCAACATCAGGTCGAACATACCTACAGCTATTTATCGGCGATAACCGATCAATCCATTCCGATCCCGCCGGTGCGGGTGTTTCTGACGCCTGAAGAGCGGCAATTGGCGGCGCAACGGCTACAGGAGCGTCTGCCGCCGGTCGAACGCGTATGCGCCATGCACATCAGCAGCCGCAGCCCGAAAAGGCGTTGGCCGGTTGAACGCTATGCCGAAATCATCAACCGTCTGGTTGCCGATCCCCACACCGGCGTGCTGATCTTCTGGTCGCCGCAGGGCACGCTGGCGCCGGACGACATCGGCGACCAGCAGCGCGCCGAACAGCTGTTGGCGCTGTGCCAAAACGAACGCGTCGCGCTTTATCCGACGGCCTCGGTGCGCGAGCTGTTGGGTGGGTTCGATTTATGCGACCGGGTGCTGTGCAGCGACGGTGGGCAGATGCATCTTGCCGCCGCGCTGAATAAGGACATGGTGGTGTTCTTTGGCGATACCGATAAAGCCTCCTGGCATCCATGGACCGGCCGTCATCATATTTTGCAGAGTGAGTCGGGGCACTGTGAAGATGTTTCTGTCGATGAGGTTTGGCAGAAAATGCAGGCGCTCAGCTAACGAATAAAATAAGGCAGGTATCCCCTGCCTTATTTATTTCTCTATTATTTTTCTTTCAGCTCAATATATTGACGGCAAATAGGCTCCAGCCCATAACTCAGCAATTGCTGTTGATTTATCTGGGGCGGATTGGCGTAAATTTCCGCCATTTTTTCTGCCAGCGACGCTTCGTTTAATTCCGCCAGCGCGTTAGCCATGCCGGCTTTTTCCAGAATTTCCGCAGGGCCGCCCGGGCAGCGAGTGCTGACCACCGGCGTGCCGCACAGCAGCGATTCCACCAGCACGTTACCAAACCCTTCGCTGTCGGAGCTGAGCACCAGCAGCGAGGCATGGCGAATAAACGGATAAGGATTGGCCTGGAAACCGAGGAAGAGCACGCGCTCTGCGATACCCAGCTCTGTCGCCAGACGTTTGACCTCGGCGACTCTGGCATCATCCCCGGTGCCGATCAAGGCCAGCGGTGCCTGAATGCCCGAGTGCGCATAGGCTTTCAGCAGACGGTCATGTCGTTTGGTCGCGTGAAAGCGGCCGACGTGCACCAGATAGTCCTGACCGGCCAGTTCGCAAGGCGCCACCGCCTGTTGCTGGATGGCGTCGATGTCGAACGGGTTGTTGATGACCGCCAGCCGGCGTGGGCGAATCGGCAAGTTCTGCTGCAGATCGTCGCCAACCGCCCGTGAAACGGCGACGATATTTCTTCCTTGGTAAACGTTGGCGATTTTGCGCTGCTTCAGCCAGCGATCCAGGCCCTTGCGGTGGCCGAGATAGGAGGTGGAGAGAATGCCGTGAATGCAGAACCACAGGCGATCCGCGGCCAGCCGCTTGCTGCGGCTGACGATGCGATCGGTTTTATGCAGATTGGAGAACACCAGATCGAACGCGCCGTGTTGGCGCTCGTGTTCGGCGATTGCCCGATCCAGCGCGGCGGCGCGGCGCGACAGCTCGGTCAGCTTGCGCCAGGGGGCACGGCTGCGATCGGCCACCACCTGATAATCAATGCCTGACGGGATAGGGTAATTGCAGACGTCGCGCAGCGAGATCAGACTGACGTCATGCCCCTGTTGCTGCATGCCCTGGCACAGGGTCAGCACCACTTTTTCCGCGCCGCCTCCCGGCAGGCCGTCGATGATCATCAGAATACGCATAGCTAATCCAGTAACCGGTTATAGAGGGAAATCAGCTGTTCGGACAGATGCGCCGGCGTAGCCGTCATAATGCGCAATCTCGCCGCTTCGCCCATGGATGATCCCAGCGCCTGGCGCGGCAGCGCCCGAATGGCCTCCGTGATGGCCGGTACGTCGAGCGCGTCGGTCACGAAGCCGTTCTGGCCGGGGGTGATAAACTCGGCGCCGCCGCAGGTGGTGCTGGTGATAACCGGCAGGCCGCACGACATCGCTTCCAGAATCACATTCGGGAACGGATCGTACAGCGTCGGCAGGAGCAGCGCGTCCGCGGCCTGATAGAACGGCAAGGTCTGCTTCTGCACGCCCATAAAGTGAACCCGCTCGCCGCAGCCCAGCGACTGTGCCAGCGCTCGATAGCGTTTTTCGGCCTTGTCTTTGCCGACCACCAACAGATGGCTGTCGATCGCCGCCACGGCGCGGATGGCGGCGGCCAGCCCTTTGCGCTCGAAACCGGAGCCGACGAAGATCAGGCAGTGCGCCCGTTGTGGGATCTGATACTGCTCGCGCAGACGTTGGCGCAGGGCCTCGTCGGCGGGCGGGAATTTTTGATTGTCGATGGCGTTATAGATCACCGTGATTTTGTCGGCGGGCACGCCAAAGTCGGCGATGATTTCCTGCTTGATCATCTCGGCGTTGCAGATGACGGCTTTCAGCTCCGGCGCGGCGTACATGGCGCGTTCGGCGCACATCACATAGCGGTGATAGCGATTGGAGAACAGCCATTTGCGGCGCCATTCCGGCAGCAGACGCGCACGCTGCAGCAACCAGCGGCGGTGTACGCCGTCGCCGGCGCGGTAGATGTCGCAGCCGGGAATGCGCTCGTGGCTTTGCACCAGATCGAAACGCTCTTTCTGCCACAGCGCCCTGGCTGCCACGGCGAAGCCTCGCTCGCGGCTGATGCGGCCGAGTTTTAACGGGTTGCACAGGTGGATATGCCAGTTGGGATTGGCGTCACCCTGCCATTCGCGGGTGATGACGTTCAGATCGAGATCCTGTTGCTCCAGCGCCTCCAGGGCGCGGGAAACGAAACGTTCGGCCCCGCCGTCCGGGCGGTATTTTTGGCGAACGATCGCCAAACGAAATGCTTTCATGCCAGCGTGCTCCGCGCGGCTGCAATCACCGCGTCTGTAGGAATAAGGTCGAGATACCGTTCGTCGGTGCCGGTATCAATGGCGTCCGGATCGGGCAGTTCGCCGAAGTCGCCGGCCCAGATCACGGCGCCGGTAGCCTGCCATGGCCGCCAGAAAGTCAGCTTGGAAGGGCCGAACAGCGCCACACACGGCGTTTGCAGCGCGGCGGCCATGTGCATCGGCACCGAATCCACGCCGATAAACAGCTTGGCGTGGTCGATCAGGGCGGCCAGCTGGCGCAGCGTCAGCTGGCCGGCCAACGAGATCACGCCCTGCGGCGGGCAGAGCGCCAAAATGCGTTCTACCATGGCTTGTTCTCTGGCGTCGGGGCCGGAGGTGATCACCAACTGATGGCCATCGGCCTGCAAGGCGGCGAGGGTGGCGGCCATTTTCTCTTCGCTCCAGCATTTGAAGAACCAGCGCGAGGTGGGCTGCACCACAATATAACTGCCGGCGACGCCCTGTTTCTGCAACCGTTGCTCACAGGCCTGCCAATCCTGCGGATCGTAACTCATGGTCACATGATCACTGAGCGCGGGCAGGTTCAGCGGCGCCAGCAGCGAGAGATTTTGTTCGACGGTATGCAGGTGGGCGTGATTGTCGACCGGCACCAGCTGCGTGTGGCAGTGGCGCCACAGGAAGCCGCGGCGTTTGGGGAAATCGAAGCCCAGACGAATGCGCGCGCCGGTCAGGCGCGTGATAATGGCGCTGCGCCACTGATCGGCCAGGTTGACCACCAGATCGTAGCGCTGCGCCTTCAGGCGGCGCAGCAGCGCCAGCTCGTGCCCCAGATGCGCGCGGGTGCCCTGTTTTTTCCATTGGCGGTCGATGGCGAACAGCGTCGATAGTTCCGGATTGCTGGCCAGCATCTCCTGCGTTTCCTGATACAGCAGCACATCGATCTGCGCCTGCGGGTAGTTTTGCCGCAGGCTGCTGATGACCGGCGTGACCAGCAGCATATCGCCGTGATGGCGCAGTTTTATGATCAAAATACGCTGTACGGATGGGGCGGAAGTTGGGGCTGGCGCGTCGTTCATCATGAGTCGCTTTCTGGGAAACCAATCTTTGATTCTAAATGACCCGATCGCATGTGGCTACTGTTGCAAGGTTTTCTTGCCGGGCCGCAAAAAAATCGTCGGGCCGGGGACGAATGCGCTTCAACGTTGTCCAAACCAGGCAGCAAAGTCGTTTGCCCTGGCGAAACGGCCTGCGTAACATAGTGCATTCTGTTGATATCAGGCTCGATATTCATGACTAAACCGGCGTTTCTCATCACCATTGATACCGAAGGCGATAATCTGTGGCAAAACCACGATCGCATCGCGACCGAAAACACGCGTTTCTTGCCGCGCTTTCAGGCATTGTGCGAAAAATACGCCTTCAAACCGGTTTATCTCACCAACTATGAAATGGCGATGGATCCGGCTTACGTCGAGTTCGCGCGCGACGTGATCGCCCGCGGCGCGGGAGAAGTGGGCATGCACCTGCACGCCTGGAACAGCCCGCCGCTGACGCCGCTCACCGACGACGACTGGCGCCACAAGCCTTATTTGATCGAGTATCCCGCCGATCAGATCCGCGCCAAGGTCGATCACATGACCAAGCTGCTGGAAGATGCCTTCCAGACCAAAATGCTCAGCCATCGCGCCGGCCGCTGGGCGTTCAACGAATATTATGCCTCGCTGCTGCTGGAATACGGCTATCAGGTGGACTGTTCGGTGACGCCGCGGGTCAACTGGCAGTTTTCGCCGGGCAACCCGCAGGGTAACGGCGGTACGGACTATAGTCGGTTCCCGTCGCAGGCCTATTTCATCGATCCGCAGAATATCGCCAGGCCGGGCGCTTCGTCGCTGCTGGAAGTGCCGATGAGTATCCAGTATAAGCACTCCGCATTCGTTAATGCATTCAAGCAAGGGTACGATCGGCTGCGTGGCAAACGGCGCCCGACATCAGTCTATTGGTTGCGGCCAAGCGGCAGCAACCTGGATCTGATGAAAACTGTAGCTGAAGCATCGTTTTCTCAAGGTAATGATTTTGTTGAGTTTATGCTGCACTCCTCCGAATTTATGCCGGGCGGCAGCCCGACGTTCAAAACCGAGCAGGATATCGAAGGGCTGTACCGCGATCTGGAGCAGCTGTTTGACTGGCTGCAGCAGCGTACGGTGGGCATGACGCTGGCCGAGTATTATCAACTTAAAGCGAACTAAGCACGCACATGTCGAAGAAATGGAAAATCAAGGTTGCCGACTGGTTCTTGCGGCGCTATACGGCGAAGTACGGCCGTTTTCAGGACAAGGCGACGTTCGACGGCGCCCAGCAGTTTGACAATATCGTCATCTATTCCACCACGGCGTTGGGCGACTTCATGTTCAACACGCCGGCATTGAGGGCGATGAGGGAACGCTACCCCAATGCGCACATCACGCTGGTGGTGCACAAGAAAAACCGCGAGCTGGTGGAAAACGGCCGTTATTACGATCGCGTGGTGTATTGGGACAGCAAGATCAAGACGATACGCCCATTGCTGAAATCGCTGCGCGAACATCAGCCGGATTTGGCGCTGATTCTGCACTCCCACCTGCCTTATGACATCATCAGCGCCGTACTGGCCGGGGCGAAGTACATTATCAGGGATAACTACAGCTCGGGCATTTGCGGGCTGGAGCCTTGGCTGACCAACTATATCTTCCATTATTACGGCCACTTTGTACGCCGCAAACTGGAGCTGATTTCCATCTTAGGCTGCCGCAGCGACGATCCGACGATGGAAATTCCCGTGGATTATCAGCGCGGCGTCAAAAGCAGCGAGCATCCCACCATCGGTTTTCAGCTGGGGGCGTCAACAGAGTCGCGTTGCTGGCCGGTTTCGCACTATGCGCGGCTGGCCGATGAGCTGGTGGCGAAGCACCCCAATGTGCGCATCGTGCTGATTGGCGCACCGTTCGACGACGGCAAGGCCAAACAGTTTATGAGCCTGATCGGCCCGCAAACGCAGGCCTGCGTGGATAACCAGATCGGTAAAACGGGACTGCAAGGCTTGCTGACGTTGATCGACAGTTTCCATGTTCTGGTCACCGGCGATACCGGGCCGCTGCATCTGGCGGTGGCGTTGAAGGTGAAAACCATCAGCCTGTTCGTGACCGCCGACTCACGCTCCACCGGCCCGATTCAGGATGCTGAACTGCACCGCATCATTCAGGTGTCGCGTACTGGCTATACGATGCCGCTGGAGGCGGAAAGCCCGATGGGGGTCATCCAGCCGCAGCGGATTTATGAGGAGCTGGTCGCGCACGTGCCTTTAGCGCGCTGAGGGAGCGACGACGCATCGGCCGCCCGGCCGATGCGGTTAGCGCGGCTTGCGCCCGCGCAGCTTCGAAAGAAAGGTATCCACTCGCGCATAGCGCATCTGGCGGACTTTTTTGCCCGGCACGTCGCTGTTGCGGCAGATATCGGCGGCGCGGCGCAGGATGTGCAGCGTTGCCGGCGCGTAATGATAATAGCCGTACACCGCCTTCGACATGCTTTTCACCTCGGAAAAGCAGTTGGCCAGCATCAGGGCGGCCAACCGGCGCAGCGGCTCATCCCCGGGATGCTGCGCCACAAAACGCAGCATCTTCTCCATGGCGAACAGCAGATCTTCAATATCTTTGGGTTTGATATTGCGAGTGATGCCTTGGCTGTTATCCTGATAGAAATAGAGCTCGCAGTCCAGATGGGCGATGCGGCGGGTTTTGAAATACTGAAAAGGCGTGAAAATCACGTCTTCATAGCGCCTGCCGTCTTCGAACGTTTCCCCTTCCAGCAGCGTGCGTTTATACACGCGGCTCCAGAGATGCCACATCGAGCGTGCGAACAGCGGTTGCAGGCAGCTGAGCCCCAACTGTGAAAAGTCGTAGGCTACGGGCTGCGCCGCGCGGTTATCCGGCGTCGGCGGTTGTTCGGTGAACTTCTGATAATTAAAGTCGATCAGGTCATATTCACCGGTGGTAAGCAGGGGCCGCAGGATTGCCAGATAGTCGTCGCTCAGCAGATCGTCGCCGTCGAGGAAGGTGAGATAGCGGCCGGTGGCCAGCCGTAAGCCGACATTGCGGGCGTGCGCAATGCCGCCGTTGGGCTGTGAAGTAAAGACCACGCGCGGGTGCCGCCGCTGCGCCAGATATTGGCTGACCAGCGCGCCGGAGGCGTCGGTGGAGCCATCGTCGATGATCAGCACCTCGATATCGTCGCTAATCTGCGCAAATAACGAATCCAGCGCAGCGATAACGAACGCTTCATTATTATAAAACGGCACGATAACGCTGAGCAGCGGCTCCTGAGGATTCACGGGGTGGGCTCCTGAACAGGGGGCTGTTTCGTGACGGAAAGAACGGCGGCGATCAGCGCCAGGCAGAACATGGCGGTGCCTTCCGTGCTGAAGAAGATGACGTCGCTCAGGCCGTAAACGAACAGGCTGACGCTAACGCTCAGCAGCAGCGCGTTGCGCTGTGGCCGGAACGAAGAGAAGAACAGACAGACATAGAGCGCCAGCAGCAGCAGTACGCCCCAGACGCCCTTGAGCGAGTAGGTTTCCAGCAGCTCGTTGTGCAGGTGGACGTTGATGTAGGGCATGACGCCAGACAGGCGAGGTTGCTGTGCGACCATTGCACGGATCTCTTCGCCGCGCTGTTCGGCGGATTGGCCCCAAGGGGCTTGTGAACCGGTGCGCCATGCCAGCGTTTGCATCGACAGCCGTGAAATGATCGAGTTTTCAGTCTGTGGCTGATCCATCAGACGCATATCGGTCTCAAAGGCCTGAATGCGTTCTTCTATCTGCGGTTTAAACACCAGGCCGCAGGCTACGAGCAGCAGCGGTACCGAGGCCACCAACGCGAGTTTGTGTTTCCTGGAAACCAGCTGCTTGGTCGCCAGCAGCGACAGGCAGACCGCTACCGGGTAGACCAACATGGCCGCGCGCGTGCCGGTGAGCACCAGTGCAGAGAAGGACAGCAGGAATGCCGCAATGTACAACACCAGGCGGTAGCGGGTGCGTAGCATCAGGATGGCTTGCATCATGACCAGATCGATGGCGGTCATCAGGTAGGCGGCGACCGTGGCGCGATCGAAGTTGAGCTCTACGCGAGGAATATCCAGACGCAGCCCCTGATAGAGGGAATAACCGTTGATCGCCAGGCCGGTGGCGAGAGCTACAACGATCAGCAGGCGCTGCACGCACAACCGCTCATTGAGTGCGATCAGCAAGATGAAGGCGGTCGCGAGCTGCAGTTTGCCGGTCGACATATAAGAGCGATAAATATTGATGTACTCACCCGGCTGTTTGAAGTGATGCATCCAGAGGATGGTTCCCATGCCCACGCTGAACATCAGCGCGGGCAGCAGCAGATTTCTCGCGTTGCTGAAGTAGTAGCGCGGGTACAGGCAAACGGCGATAAAGGCGATGTAGCTGGAAACGTAAAACAGATTGCGTCCGGTCGCGGAACCGAAAGGGATGGTGCAAAAAGCGATGGCGCACCCCAGATAGATCAGATAGCTGAAGGCAGGGTGCGGCGTTCTGTGTTTTAGCATCGGGCGTGTTTTCCGGCTCACGTTTCAATTAAGCGATAAAGGATCGCAGCGTGTCGTCGAACTCAGCTTTGAACTGAGCATAGTTGAAATGTTCCGCAGGATAGCGCTGCGCATTTCGGCTCAGAGTCTGGTAGGTTTCGCGCGCCAGCAATTTCTCAACCGCATCCGCACAGTCGAGATGCGACAGCAGCTTGGGCGCGACCAGGCTGTCGGTCAACGGATCGTAGACCTCATGCGGGAAGTCGACCTCGATATTGGTGAGCTGCCGGTGTTGTTCGACGGTGACCGACGGCGTCAGGCCAATGCCGCAGACGCCGTCCTTGACCGCTTCCGGCTGGCCGTCAACCTGCGGGAAAATGACCGGCACGCCGAAATAGAGCGATTCCATGCAGGACAAGCCGAACGGCTCGGTGATCGGCGTGCTCATGTAGATGTGCGTGCGATTGAAGAAGCCGGCGACGTCATCCTGATAACCGCTGAAGGTGACGCGGTCGCCGAGCTGAAGCCGGGCCGCCAGCGCCTCGAACGCCGCGCGATCCGGCCCTTTGCCGGCCACTTCCAGCGTGACGTCATGCCCGCGCCGCAGCAGTTCCTGCATCATTAATAATGAAACGCTGATGCCTTTCAGGCTGACCAGGCGTGAAGCGGTGCCGATCCTGACCGGCTGCGACAGCGTTTTCGGCGCAGTGTCGATCCCCGCCGGCGTCTTGATGCGGTTGATCACCACGTGATTTGGGCAAGGCAGATTAAAACGCAGCTCCATCACCCGCTTCGACGCGTGCGAGGCGGAAATGACGCCGTCCAGCATGGCGAAGAAACTCAGCGTCTTTTTATTCTTGGGGTAACGCCAGGAGCAGCCGTGATCGTAGTAAACCAGTTTGCCGCGTTTGGGTTTGGCCGCCAGCCCCGGCACCAGGTCCCAGACGATCACCACGTCGGCGTTCGCCCGCTCGATTTTCCACTTCAGCAAAAATTTGCGCAGGAACTGCGGGCAGCGTAACGGCAGCGCATTGATCAGGCGGTTGGCGAAGGTGACGGGCTGATGCGCAGGCAGCTGGCGGCGGATCTCTTCGCCAATGTCGCCGCTGATGCACAAGACCTGGTTGCTGCCGTCGGTGGTATCGTTGATGTACTGCAGGAACAGGCGTTCGACGCCGCCCATTTTACCCAGGTTGATAATATGCAGTTTTTTCATGCTATAACCTTTTGCAACGCCTGCCATGCCGTATCGGCGTCGATTGTCGCCATGCTTTTTTCCGGCGAAATCAGCGAGTGCTGATTTTGCCCGTAGCCGCCGATCAGGCCGGGATCGGTCGGCCCGAACAGCGTGATGTTGGGTTTGTCGAGCGCGGCGGTCAAATGGCTGAGCCCGGTGTCGACCGAGACCACGCCCTTGGCGCCGGCCAGCACCTCGGCCACCTGCTGCAGGCTGAGCTTCGGCAGCACTTCGACATGTGAAAAACCTTCCGCCAACCGCAGCGCGCGCTGATGTTCATGCTCTGCGCCCCACGGCAGTTTGATCTTCAGCCCGCTGTCGGCCGTCAGCGCGATCAGCTCGCGCCAGTTCTGCTCCGGCCAGTGCTTGTCGTCACGCGTCGTCGCGTGCAGAAACACCAAATACTGCCCGGCATCGGCCGGCGGGCGGCTGAGAAAGCGCGCGGCGATGGCGTAATCGCCGTAGCTGCCCGGTTTGTCGTAACCGAGGCTTTTGGCGAACAGCTCACGGGTGCGTTCCACCGCGTGCTGCTGTTTGTCTATCTCATGGCGCACGTTGTAGAACCAGCTGGCGAACGGCTCGCGCGCGCTCTTGCAGTCCGGGCCATGTTTGTTGCCTTTGGCGATGCGCGTGATCAGCGCGGCGCTTTTGATCAGGCCCTGAGCGTCGATCACCACGTCGTAACGGCGTTCTTGCAGCGCGCGCTTGAAGTCGCAGCGCTGTTGCCGGGTGTCGTTGCCGAACCAGTTCTTGCGCCAGCGGCGAATGGCCACCGGGATCACGCGATCCACCGCCGGGTGCCAGGTGGGGATTTGGCTGAAGCCTTCTTCCACTACCCAGTCGAAGCGGATATCGGGAATGGCCTGCAGCGCGTCGGTCAGGGCGGGCAGCGTATGCAGCACGTCCCCCATCGAGGAGGTTTTTACGATTAACACCTGCATGACTATTCCTCGCTGGCGACAAGTAACGGCGTCAGCGCGTCCAACACTTGCTGCGGCTGAATATCGATCAAACTTTGGTGGTACCCCTGCTCGGCATCGCCCTTACGCACCTTGTGGTAGCCGCTGATCAAGCGAATGACCCGCGCCTTGTCGGAGAGCGGCGGCGTGAAGTCGGGGCTGCTTGGGCCGTACAAGGCTATCAGCGGTTTGTTCAACGCTGCGGCAACGTGCATTAAGCCCGAGTCGTTGCTGACCACTGCCCGGCAGGCCGCGATCAGGATCACCGCCTGCTCCAGCTGGGTTTTTCCGGCCAGGTTAAGGCAGAAATCGCGCGCGTCTTCCTGCAGCGCGGCGCGGATCTGTTCGCCGGCCTCGTGGTCTTTCGCCGAACCGAACAGCGCTATTTGATAGCCGCTCTCGATCAGCCGCTGAGCCAGTGCCGCGTAGTGATAGTGCGGCCAGCGTTTGGCGGGGCCGAACTCTGCGCCCGGGCAGAAGCCGACGATCGGTCGGCTGCCGGTCAGGTTGAACGCTGCGGTGGTGTCGGCGATTTCTTCGTCGCTCACCTGCAGCTGCGGCCACAGCAGCGGCTGCGGCAGATCGTCGGCGCGCTGAATGCGGCCTTTATCATAGGCCAGCGCCACGTAGCGCTGCACCATCAGCGGGAAGGCCGCCTTGTCGAGCACGCGGACGTCGTTCAGCAGGCCGTAACGCATTTCGCCCCGCCAGCCGGTACGCTGCGGGATATCGGCAAAGAAAGGCACCAGCGCGGATTTGAACGAGTTGGGTAGAACGTAAGCGCGATCGTAACGGTTGGCGCGCAGGGCCCGCCCCAGGCGGCGACGCTCGCCGAGCCCCAGCGCGCCGTGGCCCAGCGGCATCGCCAGCGCCTGATTGACTTCCGGCATGCGCGCCAGCAGCGGGCGGCACCAGGCCGGCGCCATCACATCGATCTCCGCCGACGGGTATTCGGCCTTCAGGGTGCGATAGAGACTTTGCGACATCATCATGTCGCCAACCCAAGAAGGGCCGATAACCAGTATTTTCATACCCAGCGTTAATTCCTTCAGCTTATGCGGTGCGGTTCAACCAGGCCATGTACTCTTTCACGCCTTCGGCGACCGTTTTGAACGGTGCGTCGTAGCCGGCGGCGCGCAGCTTGGTCAGATCGGCCTGGGTGTAAGCCTGATAGCGGCCCTTCAGCTTCTCCGGGAACTCGATGTATTCCACCGCGCCCTTCTGGTGGAAGTCCACCACCGCGTCGGCCACCGCCTGGAAGGTTTCCGCCCGGCCGGTGCCGCAGTTGAAGATGCCGGATTTGCCGGTTTCCCAGAACCACAGGTTAACCGCCGCTACGTCGCCGACGTAGATGAAGTCACGCTTGAAGTTTTCGCTGCCGGCGAACAGCTTCGGGTTTTCGCCGCGGTTGATCTGGGTATTCAGGTGGAAGGCGACGCTGGCCATGCTGCCTTTGTGGCCTTCGCGCGGGCCGTAAACGTTGAAGTAGCGGAAGCCGCAGATCTGCGAGTCCGCTTCCGGCAGAATCTCGCGCACGTACTGGTCGAACAGGAATTTGGAGTAGCCGTACACGTTGAGCGGCGCTTCATACTCCCGCTCTTCGATGAACTCTTCGCGGCCGCCGTAAGTGGCGGCGGAGGAGGCGTACAGGAACGGGATTTCGCGATCCAGGCAGTAGTGCAGCAGGTCTTTGGAGTACTGATAGTTATTGTCCATCATGTACTTGCCGTCCCACTCGGTGGTCGCGGAGCAGGCGCCTTCGTGGAAGACCGCTTCGATATCGCCCAGATCGTCGCCGGCCACGATGCTGGCGACAAAGTCTTCTTTATCGATATAGTCAGCGATGTCCAGATCGACCAGGTTGACGAACTTGGTGCCGTCTTTCAGGTTATCCACCACCAGGATATCGCGATATCCCTTGTCGTTCAGTGCCTTAATGATGTTGCTGCCGATCATGCCGGCGCCGCCTGTGACGATAATCATTGGGTTACCCCTGCTAAGCTGCTGGTGGAGCACAATGCCCCACGCTCAATGGCGGTTATCATAGCATTTCATGCCGCGGCAAACAGCGGAAGGGCTCCGAATATCCCGCATTGCCATTGAAGCCCGCCTTTTGCCGTGATATCTGCTGCAATTTTAATATTCTCTCCCGCGCATTCTCGTCAGTTTGGTTACAAATCAGTAAAATATGCCGCAAATAGCCCAATCCTGGAGATAACCGAATGTCAGCGTCTTTTTATCAGCAGTTGGAACAACAGCTTGCCGCCACTCGCAGTGAAGGGCTGTTCAAGGAAGAACGCATCATCACCTCCGCGCAACAGGCGGATATCGCCGTTGCCGACGGCAGCCATGTGATCAACTTCTGCGCCAATAACTACCTGGGTTTGGCCAATCATCCGGCGCTGATCGCCGCCGCCAAGTCGGGAATGGACAGCCACGGTTTCGGCATGGCGTCGGTGCGCTTCATCTGCGGCACCCAGGACAGCCACAAGCAGCTGGAACAGAAACTGGCGGCTTTCTTGGGCATGGAGGACGCGATCCTGTACTCCTCCTGCTTCGACGCCAACGGCGGGCTGTTCGAAACCCTGCTGGGCCCGGAAGACGCCATTATCTCCGATGCGCTGAACCACGCGTCGATCATCGACGGCGTGCGCCTGTGCAAGGCCAAGCGCTATCGCTACGCCAATAACGACATGACCGAGCTGGCCGCACAGCTGAAGCAGGCCAAAGCCGACGGCGCGCGTCACATCCTGATCGCCACCGACGGCGTATTCTCGATGGACGGCGTGATCGCCAACCTGAAAGGGGTCTGCGATCTGGCGGACGAGTATCAGGCGCTGGTGATGGTGGATGACTCCCACGCGGTGGGCTTTGTCGGCGCCAACGGGCGTGGCACCCATGAATACTGCGAAGTGATGGGCCGCGTCGATATCATTACCGGTACGTTAGGCAAAGCGCTGGGCGGCGCGTCCGGCGGCTACACCGCCGCCAAGAAAGAAGTGGTGGAGTGGCTGCGCCAGCGTTCGCGCCCGTACCTGTTCTCCAACTCGCTGGCGCCGGCGATCGTCGCCGCGTCGATCAAAGTGCTGGAACTGCTGGAAGAGGGCGACGCCCTGCGCGATCGCCTGTGGGCCAACGCGCGTCTGTTCCGCGAAAAAATGACCGCCGCCGGCTTCACATTGGCCGGTGCCGATCACGCCATCATCCCGGTCATGCTGGGTGAGGCGAAGCTGGCGCAGGAATTCGCCAATGCGTTGCTCAAGGAAGGCATCTATGTGACCGGTTTCTTCTATCCGGTGGTGCCGAAAGGCCAGGCGCGCATCCGCACCCAGATGTCCGCCGACCACACCCCGGAGCAAATCGAACGCGCAGTGGCGGCGTTTACACGTATCGGTAAGGATCTTGGCGTTATTGCATAAGGTAAAACCATGAAAGCACTGTCAAAACTGAAAGCGGAAGAAGGGATTTGGATGACCGACGTGCCTCAGCCGGAGCTGGGCCACAACGACATCATGATCAAAATCCGCAAAACCGCGATCTGCGGCACCGATGTGCATATCTACAATTGGGACGAGTGGTCGCAAAAAACCATTCCGGTTCCGATGGTGGTCGGCCATGAATACGTGGGCGAAGTGGTGGCGATCGGTCAGGAAGTCAAAGGTTTCAGCATTGGCGATCGCGTGTCCGGCGAAGGCCATATCACCTGCGGCCACTGCCGCAACTGCCGCGGCGGCCGCACGCACCTGTGCCGCAACACCGTCGGCGTGGGCGTGAACCGTCCGGGCAGCTTCGCGGAATACCTGGTGATCCCGGCGTTCAACGCCTTCAAGATCCCGGATAACATCTCCGACGAACTGGCTTCGATCTTCGATCCGTTCGGCAATGCGGTGCACACCGCGCTGTCGTTCGATCTGGTCGGTGAAGACGTGCTGGTCTCCGGCGCAGGCCCGATCGGCATCATGGCGGCGGCGGTGTGCAAACACGTCGGCGCCCGTCATGTGGTGATCACCGACGTTAACGAATACCGTCTGGAACTGGCGCGCAAGATGGGCGTGACCCGCGCGGTGAACGTCAGCAAGGAAAACCTCAACGACGTGATGGCCGAGCTGGGCATGACCGAAGGGTTCGACGTCGGTCTGGAAATGTCCGGCGCGCCGCCGGCGTTCCGCACGCTGCTCAATGCGATGAACCACGGCGGGCGTATCGCCATGCTGGGCATTCCGCCTTCGGACATGTCGATCGACTGGAACCAGGTTATCTTCAAAGGGCTGTTTATCAAAGGGATTTACGGCCGCGAAATGTTCGAAACCTGGTACAAGATGGCGGCGCTGATCCAGTCCGGCTTGGATTTGACCCCGATCATCACCCACCGCTTCTCGATCGACGAGTTCCAGCAGGGCTTCGACGCCATGCGCTCCGGCAAGTCGGGTAAAGTGGTGCTGAGCTGGGATTGATCCCGGCAAACGTGAAAAGGGCCGGAATTCCGGCCCTTTTTTTATGCTTGCGGTTTGGCTTGCGTCCAGTGCTGCCAATGACGCTTGATGAAGGTCACCGGCGGCGAGCTGGCGATGCTGTCGGCGATGATGCCCAGTGCGGTACCGGCGTTGGTTTTTTCCTTCGGCGGTTTGACCTTGCACTGCTTGATGCCGCCGCTGAACGGGTTCTTCGGCTGCGGTTTTTGCGGTTTGACCGGCGGCGGGACGTAGCTGCCGCCAGCGTTGCCCTGCGGTTCGTTCAGCAGCGCGCTCGGTTTGACCAGCACGATATCGGCGGGCAGCGATGGCAGCATCTGCTGCAGCACCTTTACCGTCGCCGGGCGCGGGTGGCCGATGGCGATGGCGGAGCCGTTGCGCCGCGCCAATTCGACCGCACGGTTGAACTGGCGGCGGATGTCGGCTTCGTTCGCGGTATCGTCGAGAAACACCTTGCGTTTGATCACTTTCACGCCGGTGCCGGCCGCGGCGCGGGTCGCCTGGCTGCTGCCGATGGTCATGCTGTCGAGGAAGTACAGGCGGTAGCTTTCGAGCGCCTGCATCACTTTCTGCATGCCCGGCAGGCTGGAGGTCATGGCGCTGCCCATGTGGTTGTTCATGCCGACCGCGTAGGGCACGTTGTTCACCGCATTGCGGATGATGCGCTGGATCTCGTCGCTGCTCATGGAAGGCTGCAGGGTATCGCGCTCCAGCGGCTGCTTGCTGAGCGGCGCCATCGGCATGTGGATCAAGACTTCGCGGCCCTGGCTGTGGGCGCGGGTGGCCATCAGGCGGGCATGCGGCGCGTTGGGCAACACCGCGACCGAGATCGCCGTCGGCATTTGCAGCACCGCGTTTTCTTCGTGAGGGCGGTAGCCCACGTCATCGATGACGATGGAGAGTTTTCCTGCCTGCGCAGCGTAAACCTGCAGCAGACAGCCTATTAACAGAGCTGTTCGGGTTTTGACATAGCGCAAATCTATCTTCCCAACCACGGCAGTGGGTTAACCGCCTGTCCCTGACGACGGATTTCGAAATAGAGCGACGGCGTTCCCTGGCCGCCGCTGGTGCCGACCAGAGCGATCGGCTGGCCGGCGCGCACCTGCGCCCCGACGTTGACCAACGCGCTTTGGTTGTAGCCGTACACGCTCATGTCGCCTTTACCGTGTTCGACCACCACCATCAGGCCATAGCCTTGCAGCCAGTCGGCCAGCAGCACGCGGCCATCGGCGACGGCTTTCACTTCGCTGCCTTCGCGGGCTTCGATCACCATGCCTTTCCAGCGTAGCTCGCCCTGCTGCTGTTCGCCAAAGCCGTGCAGCGTGCGGCCGCGCACCGGCCACATCAGCTGGCCGGCCGGACGACCGAGGCCGCCGGTTCGCGCCATCAGCGAGCGATCGGCTTCGCTAGGTTTGTAGGTCGTGCCGGTTTTCTTCGCCTGCTGCTCCTTGATGCGCACCTGTTCGCGCACCTTGGCCGCTTCACGCGCTTCGCGTTCGGCGCGCGCACGGGCTTCGCGCTCCGCCCGAGCGATCTTGTCGCGCATGCGGGCTTCGTTCTGGCGCAGTTCCACCAGGCGTTGTTGGTCTTTTTCCAGCGAGGCTTCCAGCGCGGTCAGCGTTTTCTTGCGGGCGCCACGCGCCTGCTCCAGCTTCTGCTGCTGCGTCTGTTGCTCGCCCAGTAAGGATTTTTGCTGGCCCTGTTTGGCCACCAGCGTGGTTTTTTGCTTCGCCAGCTCGGCGCGGGTCTGCTTCAGCTCTTCGATGGTTTTCTGACGCGCTTCGTTCAGATAGCCGAAATAGGCCAGAATACGTTCGCTGCGCTGGCTTTCTTCACCGCTGAGGATCAGCTGCACGGCGCTGTGCTGCCCTTGCCGGAAAGCGGCGTCGAGCTGTTTGGCGAGGAGGTTTTGTTGGGTCGATTGCTGCTTTTGCAGTTTGGCTATCGAGGCGTTCAGGCCGGAAATGTCTTTGCCCAGCTGGGTGAGCGTGCCCTGGGTGTCGCGCAACTGGCGGCTGGCCTGGGCGATGGTTTTTTCCTGCTGACGCAGCTGATCCTGCAGCGAGCTGCGCTGCTGTTGCTGCTGCTTCACCGCTTTTTCTTTCTCGGCGATGCTCTGCTGGATGTCTTTCAGCTGGGATTTATTGTCTTCCGCCGCCTGGCCGGCGAGCGGCAACAGCAAGACGCCAGCGCAAAATACGCTGGCGCACATGGCGGTGAACGTCCTTGGCGCGGTGCGTTCAGGCAGCGGTCGGCTGCCTGCGTTTGCGCTTCGGGTTACCCTTGATAGTGCAAAAAACGCCTTCTCCCTCATGGAGAAGGATTATTCCACGATGAACAGCGGCTTACCAGTCATCTCTTGCGGGATTTCCATTCCCATCAGCGTTAACAGGGTTGGCGCGATGTCCGAAAGCTTGCCGCCTTCGACCGCCCGCGCCGGTTTGCCGACGTAAATCAGCGGTACCGGCAGGCTGGTGTGGGCGGTATGCGCCTGGCCGGTGGCCGGATCGCGCATCTGCTCGGCGTTGCCGTGATCGGCGGTGATCAGCAGCTGGCCGTCGACGTCGCGCACCGCGTCAACCACCTGGGCGATGCAGGCATCCAGCGTCTCCACCGCTTTGACCGCTGCTTCATACACGCCGGTATGCCCCACCATGTCGCCGTTCGGGTAGTTGCAGATAATGGCGTCGTATTTGCCGCTGCGGATGGCGCTCAGCAGTTTGTCGGTCAGCTCGGCGGCGCTCATCTCCGGCTGCAGATCGTAGGTGGCGACCTTCGGCGAATTGACCAGCACGCGGTCTTCCCCTTTGAACGGCGCTTCCACGCCGCCGTTATAGAAGAAGGTGACGTGGGCGTATTTTTCGGTTTCCGAGATGCGCAGCTGGGTTTTGTCGTGCTTCATCAGCCATTCGCCGAAGGTGTTGGCCAGCGACGCCGGCGGATAGGCGCAGGCGGTCGCGATGTCGGCGGCGTATTCGGTCAGCATCACGAAATCGCCGAACTGTACCTGCTTGGCGCGTGGGAAACCGTCGAAATCCGCGTTCACGAAGGCGCGGGTGATCTGGCGCGCGCGGTCGGCGCGGAAGTTCATGAAGATCAACGCGTCGCCGTCCTGCATTGCGGCATCAGCCTCACCGGCGGTGCGGATCACGGTCGGTCTGACGAACTCGTCGTTTTCACCGCGCTGATAAGCGGCCTGCAGGCCGGCCATCGCATCCTCGGCCACGGCGTCGCCTTTGGCCGCGGTCAGCAGGTCATAGGCCAGCTGCACGCGATCCCAGCGGTTGTCGCGGTCCATCGCGTAGTAGCGGCCGATCAGCGAGGCGATGCGCCCGACGCCCAACGCGGCGAAGGCGTCACGGCAGCGTTGCAGCGGGGCTTCGGCGCTGCGCGGCGGCGTGTCGCGCCCGTCGAGGAAGGCATGCAGATAAACGGCTTTGGCGCCGCGTTGGGCGGCTAGCTTGATCATGGCCAGGATGTGCTCGTCGTGGCTGTGCACGCCGCCCGGCGACAGCAGGCCCATGATATGCACCGCCTTGTCGGCCGCTACGGCCTTATCGACGGCGGCGGTCAGCACCGGGTTGGCGAAGAAGTCGCCGTCGGCGATCGCTTTGTCCAGCCGGGTCAGATCCTGGTACACGATGCGCCCGGCACCCAGATTGACGTGGCCGACTTCGGAGTTGCCCATTTGGCCGTCGGGCAGGCCGACATCCAGCCCGGAAGCGGCGATCAGCGTATGCGGCTGCTCCCGCCACAGGCGATCCATCACCGGGGTGCCGGCGTTCAGGATCGCGTTGTCCTGCCGCTCTTCACGATGGCCGTAACCGTCCAGGATCACCAGTACCATCGGTTTTTTGTTGCTCGACATTGCATTGACCTCTTATGAACTTTTTAAGCTGCGAATAGCCATGCGCCCGCCGCAGGCATGGCTATTCACCCTCGAAAAACCGGCTGATTTTACACCGCCGGCGGCGATAAATAGCCCAAAGAGATCAAGGTTGCGGCGAATCGCGCGGGCTTTTATGCTCTGACGTCGGGAATTTCTCAGCGCAGCCCGCAGTTTCTACAATCGCGCTTGCTTATTGGCTGTATTTGCCGCACTCGGCAGGTATACTCTGGAACCTTGACTTATTTATCCCTTAACTGACGGGAGTTGTTACACCCCATGCTGCAAGAAATTATGCCATTCGTAAGCAGACACCCTATTCTGAGCCTGGCTTGGATCGCTCTGCTGGTCGCCGTGATCGTCATGACCTTCAAAAGCCGTTTCTCCAAGGTTAAAGAGATCGCCCGCGGTGAAGCTATTCGCCTGATCAACAAAGAAGAAGCCGTGGTGGTCGACACCCGCAGCCGCGACGATTTCCGCCGTGGTCACCTGGCCAACGCCATCAACCTGACCGCCAGCGAAATCAAAAACGGCAGCCTGGGCGAGCTGGAAAAACACAAAGCGCAGCCGATCATCGTCGTGTGCGCCAACGGCACCGCCTCCCGCGAGCCGGCGGAGAACCTGAGCAAGGCCGGTTTTGAAAAGGTAACTATGCTGAAAGACGGCATTTCCGGCTGGAGCGGAGAAAACCTGCCGCTGGTGCGCGGTAAGTAACCGTTTAACCTATTTGAGGTGGCAATCCATGGCTAACATTGATATCTACACCAAAGCGACCTGTCCGTTCTGCCATCGCGCCAAGGCGCTGTTGAACAGCAAGGGCGCGGCGTTTAACGAGATCGCCATCGACGGCGATAACGCCAAGCGCGAAGTGATGATCGAGCGCAGCGGGCGCACCACGGTGCCGCAGATTTTCATCGACGGCCGGCATATCGGCGGCTGCGATGATTTATATGAACTCGATGCTCGCGGCGGCCTGGATCCGCTGCTTTAAGCAGCTTGCCGGTTCACCGAGTGTCAATAAGGACGTTTAACCAAGGGTATTACTCACATGTCAGAACAAAACAGCACCGAAATGGCTTTCCAGATCCAACGTATTTATACCAAGGACATCTCCTTCGAAGCGCCGAACGCGCCGCAGGTTTTCCAGCAGGAATGGCAGCCGGAAGTTAAACTTGATCTGGATACCGCGTCCAGCCAGCTGGCTGACGAAGTGTATGAAGTGGTACTGCGCGTAACCGTGACGGCGAGCCTGGGCGAAGAAACTGCGTTCCTGTGCGAAGTGCAACAGGCGGGCATCTTCTCGGTAGCAGGCATCGAAGGCACGCAGCTGGCGCATTGCCTGGGTGCATACTGCCCGAACATCCTGTTCCCGTATGCGCGCGAGTGCATCACCAGCCTGGTTTCCCGCGGTACATTCCCGCAGCTGAACCTGGCACCGGTCAACTTTGACGCGCTGTTCATGAACTATCTGCAGCAGCAGGCGGAAGGCGAAGGTGCCGCACCACATCAGGATGCCTGATGAACACCGTCAATGCTTCAATGACTGTCATCGGTGCCGGCTCGTACGGCACCGCATTGGCCATTACGCTGGCGCGTAACGGCCACTCCGTGGTGCTGTGGGGGCACAACCCCGCGCAAATTCAAACGTTGCAGCAAGATCGCTGCAATCAGGCGTTTCTGCCCGACGTTCCCTTCCCCGACACCCTGCTGCTTGAAGCCGATTTGGCGCGTGCGCTGGCGGCCAGCCGCGACGTGCTGGTGGTGGTGCCGAGCCACGTGTTCGGCGACGTGCTGCGCCAGCTGAAGCCGCATCTGCGCCCGGACGCCCGTATCGTGTGGGCCACCAAGGGGCTGGAAGCGGAAACCGGTCGGTTGCTGCAGGACGTGGCGCGTGAGGCGTTGGGCGAGACGATCCCGCTGGCGGTGCTCTCCGGGCCGACGTTCGCCAAAGAGCTGGCTGCCGGCCTGCCGACGGCGATCGCGCTGGCGGCGACCGATGCGCAGTTCGCCGACGATCTGCAACAGCTGCTGCACTGCGGCAAGAGCTTCCGTGTCTATAGCAATCCCGACTTCATCGGCGTGCAGCTTGGCGGCGCGGTGAAGAACGTGATCGCCATCGGCGCCGGCATGTCCGACGGCATCGGTTTCGGCGCCAACGCCCGCACTGCGTTGATTACACGCGGGCTGGCGGAAATGAGCCGTCTGGGTTCTGCGCTCGGCGCCGATCCTTCGACGTTCATGGGCATGGCGGGGCTGGGGGATCTGGTGCTAACCTGCACGGACAACCAATCGCGCAACCGCCGCTTCGGCATTATGCTGGGGCAGGGCAAAGGCGTGCAGGAAGCGCAGGACAGCATCGGCCAGGTGGTCGAGGGCTATCGAAATACCAAAGAGGTGTTGGCGCTGGCGCAGCGGCACGGCGTGGAAATGCCGATCACCGAACAGATTTATCAGGTGCTTTACTGCCATAAAGACGCCCGCGAAGCGGCGCTGAGCCTGCTGGGGCGAGCCCGAAAGGACGAAAAACCCAGCGCGTGACATAAAACGATATGCCGGGGCAGCGTGCTGACCCCGCAAATGACCTGGGCCGCTTCGCGCTACCGTGTGAAGCGGCCCGTTTGGCAAGGCAGAGGGGAATGTGATGTCGTCAGAAGAGTTGGAGCAGGTCTGGAACAGCATTAAATCAGAAGCGCGAGCACTGGCTGATTGTGAACCGATGCTGGCCAGCTTTTTCCATGCGACGTTGCTCAAGCACGAGAACCTGGGCAGCGCGCTCAGCTATATGCTGGCCAACAAGCTGGCGACGCCGATCATGCCCGCCATCGCGGTGCGCGAGGTGGTGGAAGAGGCCTACAAGTCCGACAACCAGATGATCGTTTCGGCGGCGCGCGATATCCTTGCGGTGCGGCTGCGCGACCCGGCGGTCGATAAATATTCCACGCCGCTGCTTTACCTGAAAGGGTTCCATGCGCTGCAGGCTTACCGTATCGGTCACTGGCTGTGGCAGCAAGGGCGGCAAGCGCTGGCTATCTACCTGCAAAATCAAATTTCCGTCGCCTTCGGCGTGGACATCCACCCGGCGGCGACCATCGGCTGCGGCATCATGCTCGACCACGCCACCGGCATCGTGATCGGTGAAACGGCGGTGGTGGAGAACAACGTCTCTATCCTGCAGTCGGTCACCCTGGGCGGTACCGGTAAAACCAGCGGCGATCGTCACCCGAAAATTCGCGAAGGGGTGATGATTGGCGCCGGCGCCAAAATTCTCGGCAATATCGAAGTGGGCAAGGGCGCGAAGATCGGAGCGGGCTCGGTGGTCTTGCAGGCGATACCGCCGCACACCACCGCCGCCGGCGTACCGGCGCGCATCGTCGGGCGTCCGGAGAGCGATACGCCGTCGATGGATATGGACCAATACTTCAACGGCACCAATCACGGCTTTGAGTACGGCGACGGCATTTGAGTGCCGTCTGCGCAGCCATTCAGGGGGAGCTTCGGCTCCCCCTGTGTTTTTCAGGCGGCGGTCAGCCCTGTTTCGGGAAGTTGGTGATATCGGTAACGATGTCGTCGATCGCCGCCTTGACGTCATCCGCCGTGACCGGCGTGCTGTCGTTGTTGACGGTTTTGCCGTAAGCCTTGCGTACCACTTCCATCACCGTTTTACCGGTATCCTGGTCGATCAGCTCGCCTTCGATATACAGCGCGGTATTTTGCGTCCGGTGCCCGGTCGCCGCCATGGTGCTGGCAACGACCGCCGCGACCGGTACCACCTCATAGAACTTCATGTCTTCGTTTTCGGCAGAAACGGCGGTGATGGCGAGTTTGGCTACTAACACACGTGAGCCTGCCGGGCTGGGCAGAATGGTGAAGCGGTTCTGCAGCGCGGCTTTAATCCGCTGGGTCGCATACGCCTTGATTTTGTTCAGCGTGTCCTGGCTGACGCGCGTGGTCGGTTTTTCCGCCGGGAAATAGACCACCGGTTGGAAATAGAGGCCGCGGTAGTTGGATTCCTTGTAGTTTGGATCTATCCAGCGCAGCGTTTTATGGCCGCTTGGCGAGGTGGTTTCCTGCAGTTTGCTGTAATCGGACAAGAAGCCCGAATATTGAGACGTTTGGGTGACTTTGGACGAACAGCCCGCCAGCAACAGGCCCGCTGCCAGAACCGCCATGGCAACGCTCAAGCGTTGTTTCTTCATATGGTTTCCTATGATGAGTGGTGATTACCCTTACAAAACATAGCGCATTATCTGTGCCTCATCGGGCATTTTCGGGGCCGGGCGTGCCCTGCCGTGGCCTTTTTTCAGGATCGTGATGCGCCGCCGGTTTTCGCCGCCAGCGCCGGTGATAAGGCGGCGAGTAGGGTATCCGTTCTGGCCAGCGCCTGGCGTTGCTCAACTTGCCATAGGGGCAACAACGGCCAGAGATCCGCCTGATGCTCGGCCTGCAGGCACCAGACCTCCCGATCGTGCCAGTCACCGAGGGCGTTTTGCGCCGCTTTGAGGCCCGCCGTCGCTTCGGCAGAGAGGGAAAGGCGTTGCGGATAGGCTTCGGCGGCATAACGCAGGCGTTTTATCAGCAGCCGCAGACGGTGGCGATCGTAGCCGGTATCGGCCAATGCCCGGCGCAGCTGCCGCTGCTGGCGCTGTAGGCGCCGGTTCAGGCGGTATTTGGCGGTGCGTCGCGCGGTGCGGCGGAAGCGGCGCGGCCAGGCGTGCAACAGCGAGGGAAAGTCGATGAGCTGCGGATGGGCGAGCAGTTGACGGCAGCGAGCCTGAAGATCGCTCCGGCGCACGTTGGCCTGCCAATCGAGGCGATGGCGCGCCAGCTCGGCGCTCAGCACCTCGAGATCGCGTAGCGGCGTCGTGAGCCTGCCCAACTCGGCGGCGGCCCGATCGAGCCGCGTTGCGCCGGGGCAGCCGCGCAACGGGCGCAGCAGGCTGCGAATGCGGCGCAGACAGACGCGCAGGTCGTGCAGCGCTTCGCTGTCTTGCGCCTGCTGCAGCCGCAGCAGCGCCTCGTTCAGCGCCGTCTCGAGGCGGCGAAGCTGGGTGACAATATCCTCGATGAAAGCCATGTGCCGTTCCTGGAAAGAACATCGCAGCGATGATGCCTCCAGTATGGCGCGTCGTCGCGGATTATGCCTTGATCAGCGCGCCGGCATAGTCCAGCTGCCGCCAGGCCTCATACACCACCACCGATACGGCATTCGACAGGTTCATGCTGCGGCTTTGCGCCTGCATCGGGATGCGGATTTTTTGCTGCGCAGGCAGCGCATCGAGGATGTCGGCGGGCAACCCGCGCGTTTCCGGGCCGAACAGCAGATAGTCGCCGGCCTGATAGCTGACGGCGCTGTGCGCCGGCGTGCCTTTGGTGGTCAGGGCAAACAGCCGCTGTGGGTTTTCGGCGGCGAGAAAGGCGGCGTAATCGGCATGGCGGCTGACGCGGGTGAACTCATGGTAGTCCAACCCGGCGCGGCGCAGGCGCTTGTCGTCCCACGGGAATCCCAGCGGTTCGATCAGGTGCAGGTTAAAGCCGGTATTGGCACACAGGCGGATGATATTGCCGGTGTTGGGTGGAATTTCGGGTTCAAATAAAACGATGTTCAGCATGTTGCAGGCCCCTCGTGAACGAGGGGCGCAGGATAGCAAACTCTTACTGTTCTGTCTTAGTCGATAGACGTTGATGATGCATCGGCAGCCACAGCACCAGCCGCAGGCCGCCAAGCGGGCTGTCTTCGGCCTTCACCCAGCCGCGATGCTGGTTGACTGCCGCTTCGACGATCGCCAGGCCGAGGCCGGTGCCGCCGGATTCGCGGTCGCGCGCTTCATCGGTGCGGTAGAACGGACGGAAGATCTGCTCGCGATCTTCGGCGCTGACGCCGGGGCCGTCGTCGTCAACCTGGATGGTCACGCCCTGATTGTCGGCGCTGAACGCCACGGCAATGCGGGTGTGCGAATAACGCAGGGCGTTGCGCACGATGTTTTCCAACGCGCTGTCCAGCGCACTCGCGTTGCCGAACAGCGTCCACGGGCCGGGCGGCGCGGTGATCTCCAACTGCTTGCCCATCTGTTCCGCTTCGAAACGGGCATTGTCCAGCACGTCGGCCCACAGGTCGTTGGCCTTCAGCTGCTCGCGCGCCAGCTCGCCTTTTTGCTGCCCGCGCGACAGCGCCAGCAGATCGTTGATCATCGAATCCAGCCGCTGCGCTTCGGTTTCGATGCGCGCCAGCTCGTGGCCTTCACCATGGCGGCGACGCATCAACGCGGTGGCCAGCTGCAGGCGCGTCAGCGGCGTGCGCAGCTCGTGCGAGATGTCCGAGATCAGCCGTTGCTGTGCGTTCATCATGCGCTCCAGCGCGCTGACCATCTGGTTGAAGCTGGCGCCGGTGGCCAGAAACTCCTGCGGGCCGGCCTCCAGTTCCGGATGCTGCTTCAGGTTGCCACGCGCCACGTCATCGGCGGCGTTCTTCAGCTTGCGTGCCGGTTTCGCCAGGCTCCAGGCCAGCCACAGCAGCAGCGGGGCGCTGATCAGCATGGTGACGATCAGCAGCAGCAGCGGCCGGTCGAACATCAGGTTGATGAAATCGGATTGCGGGCTGTTGGCGGGGCGGATCAGGTACAGCTGGTAGTTGTCTTCGCCGTCGCGCACCGCGAACGGCCCGACCAGCTCGACGCGACCGTACTTTTTCTTCTTCGGATGATCTGAATTATCGGATTGGCCGATGAAGTTGCGGACGATCTGCATTTCATTGCGCTGCGCGCCGATCACCCGGCCTTCGCTGGTGACCAGCAGCAGGCGTTGGCCCGGCGGCGCCCATTTGTCGATGGCGCGGAACAGGCGGCGCCACCACATCAGATCGTTGGCCGGATCGTTTTGCAACTCGGCCTCGACGTGCTGTTCCAGCATCAACCCCTGCCGCTGCTCGCTGTCGAGCAGCGAGGTCATTTGGCGGGAGTCGAGCTTGGGCACCATCAGCACCAACATTAGCACCAGGGCTAACGTGAACCAGAAAATGGCGAAGATGCGTGCCGTCAAACTGTTGATCATGTTGCAGATACCATCAAATAACCCCGCCCGCGCAGGGTTTTGAACCACGGATGCCCGTCTTTGCGATCCGGCAGCTTACGCCGCAGGTTGGAAATGTGCATGTCGATGGCGCGATCGAACGGGGTCAGGCGTTTGCCCAGCACTTCCTGGCTCAGCAGTTCGCGCGACACCACCTGGCCGAGATGCTGCGCCAGCAGGTAAAGCAGGGTGAATTCGGTGCCGGTCAGATCCAGTACCTGACCGTCGAAGCTGGCCTCCTGGCGGCCGGGGTTGAGCTGCAGGCCATCGACATCCAGCGTCGGGGCGCCGCTGTCGACCTGCTGCTGCTGTTCGCTCCAGTTGGAACGGCGCAGAATGGCGCGAATGCGCGCGACCAGTTCGCGATCGTTAAAGGGTTTCGGCAGGTAATCATCGGCGCCCAGCTCCAGGCCCAGCACGCGGTCCAGTTCGCTGCCGCGCGCGGTCAGCATGATGACCGGCGTTTGGTGATGTTGGCGCAGTTCTTTCAGCGTATCGATGCCGTTTTTCTTCGGCATCATGATATCGAGCAGCAGCAGATCGACGGAGCTGTCCAGCAGCGACAACGCCTGCTCGCCATCGTGCGCGACGACGATATTAAAACCTTCCATTTCAAGCAGTTCTTTTAACAGCGAGGTCAACTCGCGGTCGTCGTCAACTAACAGAATCTTGTTCATTATGATTTACCTCCAGACGCAAAATACGTCATCAACTGTTGCCATTCCATGACTTTACGTAGTTTTACATGCACTGACGCAGGTTTTCAGGTGTAGCGGTACACTGCTCCTCGTTGATTCGCAAAGTGAGAAAGCTTGAGGAGTTGAAATGCGTAAGGTGACCGCATTAGTTATGGCATCACTGCTGGCAATTGGTTCGACCGCTGCCTTCGCTGCCGACACTATACCGGACACAGCCCAACCTCCCGGCAACGACGCGATGACCCGAATACCCGGCCAGCACCATATGTTCGACGGTGTCAGCCTCAGCGAACAGCAGCGCCAGCAAATGCGCGATTTGATGCGCCAGGCCCGGCACGATCTGCCTGGTGTCAATGTAGCTGAAATGGAAGCCATGCATAAACTGGTGACCGCAGAGAAATTTGACGAAGCCGCCGTGTATGCCCAGGCGGAAAAGATGGCCCAACAGCAGGTCAAGCGCCAGGTCGAAATGGCCCGGGTGCGCAACCAAATGTATAACCTGCTGACGCCAGAGCAAAAAAGTGTTTTAGACCAGAAACATCAGCAGCGTATGCAGCAGATGGAGCAACAAATTTCTGGTTTGCAGCAAGCTTCTGCCCAGAAGTGAAGTACGACTGAGTAGTCCCCTGTTTTTCCTTGCCATAGACACCATCCCTGTCTTCCCCGCCATGATGGCGGGGTTTTTTTTATCCGACATTTCGCTATATTGAGCGCCACACCTTTTGACCGGGATCCCTTCATGGAACAGCGCTATGCACGCCTGGTAAAGTCCGCTGCGTTGGCCGCTACCGCGCTGGCGTCGTCGCTGCTGTTGATCAAAATCGTCGCCTGGTACCACACCGGTTCGGTCAGCCTGCTGGCGGCGCTGGTGGATTCGCTGGTCGATATTGCCGCCTCGCTGACCAACCTTCTGGTGGTGCGCTATTCGCTGCAGCCGGCCGATGCCGAGCACACCTTTGGCCACGGCAAAGCGGAATCGCTGGCGGCGCTGGCGCAAAGCATGTTTATTTCCGGCTCCGCCCTGTTTCTGTTCCTCACCGGCTTCCAGCATTTGTATGCGCCGCAAACGCTGCGCGATCCCGGCGTCGGGATCGTCGTGACGGTGATCGCGTTGATCAGCACCCTGATTCTGGTCACCTATCAACGTTGGGTGGTCAGAAAAACGCGCAGCCAGGCGGTGCGCGCAGATATGCTGCATTATCAGTCAGATGTCATGATGAATGGTGCTATTCTTATCGCTCTTGGGCTAAGCTGGTACGGCTTCCAGCGGGCGGACGCGCTGTTCGCGCTGGGCATCGGCGTTTACATCCTGTATAGCGCGCTGCGCATGGGCTACGAAGCGGTGCAGTCGCTGCTGGATCGGGCGTTGCCGGATGACGAACGCCAGGCGATTATCGAGGTGGTTTCCTCTTGGCCCGGGGTGAAAGGCGCGCACGATCTGCGCACGCGGCAGTCGGGGCCGACGCGTTTCATCCAGCTGCATCTGGAGATGGAAGACACGCTGCCGCTGCGTGAGGCGCATCGGTTGGCCGATCAGGTGGAACAGGCGTTGCGGCACCGTTTTGCGGGGGCAGACGTCATCATTCACCTGGATCCGTGCTCCGTGGTGCCACCGGGTAGGCAGGGGCATTGGGAGCTATAATCAGATAGAGGCATAGATCGAAGTATTATCATGAATATCTGAGTTAGCTCAGCGTGCCATGCGGTATTTTTACCGTTATATTGCGTGACTTGAATCAATTCAGCTGGGTGTTTTTGATATAATATCCAGCAATAAGCCGTAAAGCTGGTTTTCTGCAGCCGGAGAGGTTTCAAGACGATCGGCGGAGACAGAATTCTTAAGAAATTGCATCTACACAGTTCAGAGGTAGTCATGATCAAGAAAATCGGTGTACTGACGAGCGGCGGTGATTCGCCGGGTATGAACGCTGCAATCCGCGGCGTTGTGCGTTCTGCGCTTTCAGAAGGTCTGGAAGTTTTTGGTATTTACGATGGCTACCTTGGCTTGTACGAAGATCGCATGGAGCAGCTGGACCGCTATAGCGTGTCCGACATGATCAACCGCGGCGGCACCTTCCTCGGCTCGGCCCGCTTCCCGGAGTTCAGGGATGAAAACGTGCGCGCCAAGGCGATTGAAAACCTGAAGAATCGCGGCATCGACGCGCTGGTGGTGATCGGCGGCGACGGTTCCTACATGGGCGCCAAACGCCTGACGGAAGAAGGCTTCCCGTGCATCGGTCTGCCGGGCACCATCGATAACGACGTTGCCGGTACCGACTACACCATCGGTTACTTCACCGCGCTGGAAACCGTGGTGGAAGCGATCGACCGCCTGCGCGATACCTCCTCTTCGCACCAGCGTATCTCCATCGTGGAAGTGATGGGCCGTTACTGCGGCGATCTGACGCTGGCGGCGGCGATTGCCGGCGGTTGCGAATTCATCGTGCTGCCTGAAATCGAATTCAACCGCGAAGACCTGGTGTGCGAAATCAAGGCCGGTATCGCCAAGGGTAAAAAACACGCCATCGTGGCGATCACCGAGCACATCTGCGATATCGATGAGCTGGCGCGCCACATCGAGCAGGAAACCAAGCGTGAAACTCGCGCTACCGTGTTGGGCCACATTCAACGCGGCGGTTCGCCGGTTGCCTACGACCGCATCCTGGCCTCGCGCATGGGCGCCTACGCCATCGAGCTGCTGCTGCAGGGTTACGGCGGCCGCTGCGTCGGTATCCAGAACGAAAAAATGGTGCATCACGACATCATCGACGCGATCGAAAACATGAAGCGTCCGTTCAAGGGTGACTGGCTGGAAACGGCGAAAAAACTGTACTGATATGCCGCTCACCGCACGACAAAAAAGCCTCCGCTCGCGGGGGCTTTTTTATGCCCGTCGGCGATATATTCCGGAATCATCTATCCCAAAATTTTTTATTCTTTAATTGCCGGGAAAGTTTCTGGCAGGCTCTGATGCTAAATCAACCGATTGAGGTTGCGCTTAATTTTCTGGGAGAGCCTGTCGATGCGTAAATGGGGTGTTGGTCTGACATTGGTGCTGTTGGCGTCCGGCGCCATGGCGAAGGATATTCAACTGCTGAACGTGTCATACGATCCGACGCGTGAGTTCTATCAGGCTTACAACACGGCATTCAGCAAGCACTATCAGGCGGAAACCGGCGACAAGGTGACGGTGCGCCAGTCGCATGGCGGCTCCGGCAAACAGGCGACCTCGGTGATCAACGGCATCGAGGCCGACGTGGTGACGCTGGCGTTGGCCTATGACGTCGACGCCATCGCCGAACGCGGGCGTATCGAGAAAGACTGGATCAAACGCCTGCCGGACAACTCGGCGCCTTACACCTCGACCATCGTCTTCCTGGTGCGCAAAGGCAACCCGAAACAGATTCACGACTGGCCCGATTTGCTCAAGCCGGGTGTGTCGGTGATCACCCCGAACCCGAAAACCTCCGGCGGTGCCCGCTGGAACTACCTGGCCGCCTGGGGCTACGCGTTGCACCACAACAACAACGATAAGGCCAAGGCGCAGGACTTCGTCAAAAACCTGTACAAGAACGTCGAAGTGTTAGATTCCGGCGCGCGCGGCGCGACCAACACCTTTGTTGAGCGCGGTATCGGCGATGTGCTGATCGCCTGGGAAAACGAAGCGTTGTTGGCGGAGAAAGAACTGGGCAAAGACAAGTTCGAGATTATCACCCCGAGTGAATCGATCCTGGCCGAACCGACGGTGTCGGTAGTGGATAAGGTGGTCGATAAACGCGGTACCCGCAACGTGGCGACCGCCTACCTGAAGTATCTGTATTCGCCGGAAGGGCAGACCATCGCGGCACAGCACTATTACCGTCCGCGCGATGCGGCGGTGGCGGCCAAGTTTGCCGGGCAGTTCCCGCAGCTGAAGCTGTTTACCGTGGATGACACCTTCGGCGGCTGGACCGAAGCGCAGAAGGTGCACTTCGCCACCGGCGGTGTGTTCGACGAGATAAGCAAACGCTGATGCCGTCTGAGCGGCAATAAAAAACCCCGGCAAGCCGGGGTTTTTTTATGGCAAGCCTAAGGTAATCAGGCTTTTTTCGCTGCGGCAGCGGCTTTGACGATCACGGCGAAAGCGTCGGCTTTCAGCGAAGCGCCGCCAACCAGCGCGCCGTCGATGTCCGGCTGAGAGAACAGCTCTGCGGCGTTCTTGTCGTTCACCGAACCGCCGTACTGGATGATGATTTCAGCGGCAACCGCGGCATCGTGTTTGGCGATGTGGTCACGGATAAATTTGTGCACGGCCTGCGCCTGCGCAGGGGTAGCGGACTTGCCGGTACCGATGGCCCAGACCGGCTCATAGGCGATCACGGTGCCTTTCATCGCCGGTGCGCCCAGTGTTTTCAGCACGGCGTCGATCTGGCGCGCACACACTTCTTCAGTTTTGCCCGCAGCGTTTTCCGCTTCGGTTTCACCGATGCACAGTACCGGGATCAGGCCGGCTTCTTTCAGCACGGCGAATTTCTCGGCGATGACTTCGTCGCTCTCTTTGTGGTAGGTGCGACGCTCGGAGTGGCCGATGATGATGTATTGGGCGCCGACGTCTTTCAGCATGTTGGCGGAAACTTCACCGGTGAAGGCGCCGGACAGGTTAACGTCCACGTTCTGCGCGCCCAGCGCGATGCGGCTGCCGGCCAGCGCGTGCTTGGCCTGATCCAGATACATCACCGGCGGGGCGATGGCGACGCCACAGCCGTCAACGCTGCTCAGCTCATTGCGCAGGCCGGCGATCAGTTCGTTGACCATGTGGGTGCTGCCGTTAAGCTTCCAGTTACCCATAACTAATGGATGACGCATGTTTTTTCCTCCAACTAGAAAACGCGAGAGTCGAAATGACAACTGCCGGACCGGCAGTTTACCTGCCCAACAGTATAGAGATCATTAAGCGCGAAGGCTTTGCTTTTCGTCATTAAATGCCGCGCCGTTACGGCTCGGAAAGCGCCAGCTTAATCGGTTCAACCGCGAAGGTTACGCCTTTATCGCCGTTGTCCGAGACGACATAGCGAATGGCGCCGACCTGCTGTTGGTAAAAGCGCGACCCTTTGCCTTTTTCCAGCAGGCTGTTCACCTTGTTCTGGCTCTGTTCCACCGTCAACGCCGGTTCGAACTGGCGCATCAGCGCCGCCATGTAGCTGATGGCGATGGCGCGCGCGGCTTTTTCTTCATTGGCCTGCTGCAGCGGCAGGTGAGTGATCTGCAACGTTTTGATTTTACCGGTGCCTTTCTCCAGCGCGGTGGAGGCGTACAGGTTTTCGTTGAGTTTGCTGGCGGCGCGCGTCAGCAGCGGCGAATCGTCTTCGGCGGCGGGAATGGCGCGGAATTCGCCAATCGGCAGCTTCGGGTTATCGCGGTTGTATTTTTCGCGGAATTTGACCACCGTCAGATCGAACGTCGGTGCCCCGGCCAGCAGGTAAGGTGCGGCGGGCGTCGCATCGGCGGGCGGCGGATCGGCCCAGGCGCTGGCGGCCACCTGAAGCAGGCAGGCGATGACGAGGGTTTTTCTCAGCATGGCGTATGGCATCAAGGACAAAGATGGCTCCGATTAAAGCGATAACCCGCGGGGCTTGTCAAAGATCCCACGCCATTATCGGTTCGCTGACGAGAAAGCTGTGCGGCGCACCGCGTTATGCGAGGCGGAAAACTCGGCCCGGCAGCGCCTATGTTACACTGCGGCGCAGAATATGGGCAGGCTTAGAGCGCAGGAATCGATGACGTTACAACAGTGGTGTTTTTCTTTTAAGGGCCGCATCGGGCGGCGCGACTTCTGGATTTGGATGGGGCTGTGGTTGGCGCTGATGGCGGCGGCGTTTACGCTGGCCAATTATCAGCTGGTCGCCATCCAATCCATCGCCTTCTTTATCGTGGCGCTGCTGTGGCCGACGGCGGCGGTGCTGGTCAAGCGCCTGCACGATCGCAACAAGGCCGGCTGGTGGGCGCTGCTGCTGATCCTGGCGTGGATGCTGGCGGCGGGGAACTGGCAGATGCTGGCGCCGATCTGGCAATGGGGCGTCGGGCGTTTCATTCCGACGCTGATTATCGTGATGATGATGATCGATCTGGGGGCCTTCGTCGGCACGCCGGGAGATAACCGGTTCGGCCCGGAAGCCGAACCGGTGAAGTTCCGCTGACCCTCGCCGGGTTACCAGTAGTGTTCGCTGGTGATGTGGCCCGGCTTGCGACGCAGGTGCTTGCGCATCTGGCGGTGGTCTTTCAGCGTTTGCTGGGTGTCCCGCACCATTTGCGGGTTGCCGCACAGCATCACGTGGCTGGTTTCGGCGTCGATAGTCAAACCGATCGCCGCTTCCAGCCGTCCGTCCTCGATCAGCGCCGGTACGCGGCCGGTCAATGAGCCGGGCGCCTCTTCGCGGCTGACGACGGTCTGGATGCGCAGCTTGCCGTTGTAGCGTTGCTGCAGTTGCTGCATCAGCGGCAGGTAGCTCAGGTCACGCGCAAAGCGCGCGGCATGCACCAGCACCAGGTTGTTGAAGAGCTCCAGGCCGGCGCCCTGCTGCAGAATCGATAAATAGGGGCCGATGGCGGTGCCGGTCGCCAGCATCCACAGCGTATCGCAGTCGGGCACCTCGTCCAGCACGAAGAAGCCGGCCGCTTCTTTGGTTACCATCACGTCCGAGCCCGGCTGCAGCTGACTGAGGCGCGGGCTCAGCTTGCCTTCCGGCACGGTGACCAGATAGAACTCCAGATTGGCGTCGTCGGGGGCATTGACGTAGGAGTAGGCGCGTTGCACCCGTTCGCCGTCGATCTCCAGCGCCAGCTTGGCAAATTGCCCGGCGGTGAAAGGATCGATGGGGGCATTGACCACCAGGCTGAACAGCCCGTCGGTCCATTGTTTTACCTGCGTAACCTTGCCGTTTACCCATTCAGCCATACTCTAAAGCTCCCGTGGTCGAATCAAATAAGCACAATGTCGTGAGCCGGAAATGGCGTGCGCGGTGCGCTCTACCCGGTAGTCGTTGCCGAACAGGCGGTGAAACAGCTGCAGCTCGGAATTGCACAGGCTGCTGCAGCTGGAACCGGCCACGCCGATCGGGCAGTGGTTTTCCACCAACAGCGCGCCGTGCGGGTGGTCGAACAATTCGGCCATGTAACCGTCGTGTTGCCGCAGGCGCACCAGGCGGGCTAACCGGTCCTGATGGCTGCGCTCGGCGGACAGCTCTTCGGCATAACGCAGATAAAGCTGCTCTTCGCGCGCGTTGAGCAACGGCTCCACCCCGGCGCCGCCAAACAGCTGCAGCGCGGATGCCCGCAGCCGCTCCTGATCGGCGGCGGCAAAGGCGTGCCCTCGCTCGGTCAGCGACCAGTAGCGCGTCGGGCGGCCGACCTTGCTGCGCGCTTCTTCGTAACAAACCAACTCACGTTTTTCCAGGGATTGCAGATGTTGTCGGATGCCCATCGGCGTAATGTCCAGACGCTCCGCCAGCATTTTGGCCGAGTGCGGGCCGAGAGCCTTTAACTGCAATAAAATCAGCTCAGGTGTTTTCATGAACCAAATCCCTATGGTGTTATTTTATTTCAAGTTGATGAAAAGAATTATCGATTAAATGCTAAAGCGCGGCTACTGCAAGGGCGCTATTTTTAACTCCAAAGCGTTAGACGTACAGTTTAATTTACGAGCCTGGTCGGGTTTGCTGCCAGTGTGACCTGGATCAATATCTGCCTGAAACTCGCTAAAAAAATCAGATTTGATTAGTTTATGCCGCCATAGAGGGCTGCTCGCCGTTCTGGCTGCTGCAACGGCCATACCGGGACGCTGTGACGGGTTGAAACGTTAACGAAGATAATGAGAAAACTAGAGAATTTTCACCTGCTGGTGATGCTTATCCTGTTGGTCGCCGTCGGCCAGATGGCGCAAACCATTTATGTTCCCGTGATTGCTGATATCGCCCACGATCTGTCGGTTCGCACCGGCGCCGTGCAACGGGTGATGGCGGCGTATCTGCTGACCTACGGTTTCTCCCAGCTGATTTACGGTCCGATATCGGACCGTATCGGACGTCGTCCGGTGATCCTGACCGGCATGATGATCTTCCTGGTCGGTGCGCTGGGCGCGCTGCTGTCCACCAACCTGACGATGCTGGTCGCCGCCAGCGCGATTCAGGGCATGGGCACCGGCGTGGCGGGCGTGATGGCGCGCACCATGCCGCGCGATCTGTATGCCGGCACCGCGCTGCGCTACGCCAATAGCCTGTTGAACATGGGGATTCTGGTTAGCCCGCTGCTGGCGCCGGTGATCGGCGGCGCATTGGCAATGGTGTTCGGCTGGCGCGCCTGTTATGCCTTCCTGTTGGCGCTGTGCGCCTGCGTCGCCTTCGCCATGTTTCGCTGGTTGCCGGAGACCCGCCCGGTGCAGACGGAAAAACGCCGCATGCTGGCCAGTTTTCGCCAGCTGCTGGGCGACAGCACCTTCAGCTGCTATCTGGTGATGCTGATCGGCGCGCTGGCGGGGATTGCGGTATTCGAGGCCAGCTGTGGCGTGTTGATGGGCGGCGTATTGGGGCTGAGCGGTCTGACCGTCAGCATCCTGTTCATTCTGCCGATCCCGGCGGCGTTTTTCGGCGCCTGGTACGCCGGGCGCGACGGCAAGACCTTCCACACCCTGATGTGGCATTCGGTGATTAGCTGCCTGCTGGCGGGGGCGATGATGTGGATCCCGGGCTGGTTCGGCGTGATGAACATCTGGACGCTGATCGTGCCGGCCGCGCTGTTCTTCTTCGGCGCCGGCATGCTGTTCCCGCTGGCGACCACCGGGGCGATGGAGCCGTTCCCTTACCTGGCCGGCGCGGCGGGCGCGTTGGTGGGCGGCATGCAGAACATGGGATCGGGGCTCGCGACCTGGCTTTCCGCCATGCTGCCGCAAACCGGGCAGTTCAGCCTCGGATTGCTGATGTTCGCGATGGCGCTGCTGATCCTGCTGTGCTGGTGGCCGCTGTCCAACCGGATGCAACATCAGGGGCATACCGCATAACCCTCTTCCTGAACCGGCGCAGGCCTTAGTCTTGCAAGACGACTAAGGTCCTGCCGCCGGTTTGACCCAGGTTATTACTGCGCTGAGGCGATCGGTATACACTTTACCGACAGTATTTTTCCGGGTTATTCGCTATGTCATCACTGCAGTGCATTCAACGTGTTCCCGTCGGCTTCTTTGGGATGGTTCTGGGGGTTTTCGGCCTCGGCAGCGCCTGGCGATACGCCGCCACGCTCGGCTATGGGCCCGGCTGGCTGGGTGAGTCGCTCATCTTTCTCGGCAGTGCTATCTGGCTGGCGTTGGCGCTGATCTATCTCTGCCGCTGCCTGATTGACCCACGCGCGGTGCGTGACGAGTTTCGCAGCAACACTCAGTTCAGTTTTATCAGCTTGCTTCCGGCAGGCGGCGTGTTGGTGTCCATCGGTCTGCACCCCTATTGCCTGCCGCTGGCGAATGGGCTGATGGTCGCGGGCTCCGTCGGCCAGCTCATCTTCTCGGCCTGGCGCTGTGCGCCGTTGTGGCGCGGCGAGTTCGCGTCGGAGGCCACGACGCCGGGATTCTACCTGCCGACGGTGGCCGCTAACTTTATCTGCGCGATGGCGTTTGGCACCGCCGGCCACCCTGATATCGGCATGATGTTTCTTGGCGCCGGTTTGATTTCATGGCTGACCCTCGAACCCGCCATCATCCACCGTCTGCGCACCAAGGCCGCGCTGCCGGCCGCCGCCCGCGGCGTTATCGGTATTCAGCTGGCTCCGGCCTTTGTCGCCTGCTACGCGTGGTTATGCGTCAATGGCAACGACTTCGATACGTTCGCCTTAATCCTGTTGGGCTACGGCCTGCTGCAGCTGTTTTTTATGTTCCGGTTGGTGCGTTGGTTTTTTGCCGGTGGCTTCAGCCCGGGCATGTGGGCTTTCTCGTTCGGCTTATCGGCGATGGCGAACGCGTCGCTGCGGTTGTTGCAGAGCCAGCGCGGGGCAGATATGCAAGTGCTGGCCAGGGGGCTGTTCGCGTTGGCTAACCTGCTGCTCGTCGGCCTGATGGTGAAGACGCTGTGGCTGCTGTTGCGTGGGAAACTGCTGCCCGCCAAAACGCCGGTGGCGGGATGAACCCGCCCTCAGCGGCTGCTGGGGGCGGTCTCTTGTCGGCTTACAGCAAAAACTCGTGCAGCGCCGGGTCTTTGCGATCCAGATAGTGGGTCGAACGGATGCGGCGGATGGTGCGCGACTTGCCGCGGATCAGCAGGGTTTCGGTCGTGGCCATGTTGCCCTGGCGGCTGATACCCTCCAGCAGATCGCCCTTGGTGATGCCGGTGGCGGAGAAGATCACGTTGTCGTTGCGCGCCATCTGGTCCATGCGCAGCACCTGACCGGCCTCGATACCCATTTCCCGGCAGCGTGTCAGTTCCTGTTCGCCGATGCGGCGGTTCTCGGCGCTGTCGCCTTTCACCTCATGGCGCGGCAGCAAACGCGCCTGCATGTCGCCGTCCAGCGCGCGGATCACCGCGGCTGAGATCACCCCTTCCGGCGCGCCGCCGATGCCATACATCACATCGACCTCGCTTTCCGGCATGCAGGTGAGAATGGAGGCCGCCACGTCGCCGTCAGGAATGGCGAACACCCGCACGCCCAACTGCTGCATCTGCGCGATGACGCCGTCGTGGCGCGGTTTGGCCAAGACGATCACCGTCAGCTGCGACAGCGGTTTGCCCAGCCGTGCGGCGACGTTCTGCAGGTTCTCCGCCAGCGGCAGGTCGAGATCGATGGCGCCGCGCGCCGCCGGGCCGACCACCAGCTTCTCCATGTACATGTCCGGCGCGTGCAGGAAGGTGCCGCGATCGCCCACCGCCAAGACCGCCAGCGCATTCGACTGGCCCATGGCGGTCATGCGGGTGCCTTCGATCGGATCGACAGCGATGTCGACCGCGTCGCCCTGGCCGGTGCCGACCTGTTCGCCGATATACAGCATCGGCGCTTCGTCGATCTCGCCTTCGCCGATCACGATGCGGCCATCGATATCCACTTTGTTGAGCATGATGCGCATGGCGTGGACCGCCGCGCCGTCGGCGGCGTTCTTGTCGCCGCGTCCCAGCCATTTGTAGCCCGCCAGCGCGGCGGCTTCGGTAACGCGGGAAAATTCGATGGCTAATTCACGTTTCATGGCAAACCTGTCTGTGAGAAAGGGAAGAAAATATCGGCAAAGTCTATCACAGCGCGGTGGCGGTGGGGCGGGGCAAAAAAAAGCGCCGCCCGCAGGCAGCGCTTGTTGGAGAAACGGCAGCGTCGAGATTACTCGTGATCTTCCCATGCCTGAGCACGAGCCACCGCTTTTTTCCAGCCGCTGTAGCGGTAGTTGCGTTCGGTGGTTTCGATGCTTGGGCGGAATTCGCGCTCAATCACCGCTTTGCTCTTCACTTCATCCAGATCGTTCCAGTAGCCGATGGCCAGGCCCGCCAGGAACGCGGCACCCAGCGCCGTCGATTCACGCACCTCAGGGCGTTCTACGCGGGTGCCGAGGATATCGGACTGGAACTGCATCAGGAAGTTGTTGGCGACCGCGCCACCGTCCACGCGCAGCGATTGCAGGCGGGTGTTGGCGTCGGCCTGCATGGCGTCCAGTACGTCACGGGTCTGGAAGGCGATGGATTCCAGCGTGGCGCGGATGATGTGGTTGCTGTTGGCGCCACGGGTCAGGCCGAAGATGGCGCCGCGGGCATACGGATCCCAGTAAGGGGCGCCCAGGCCGGTAAAGGCCGGCACCACATAGACGCCGTTGCTGTCTTTCACCTTGGTGGCGAAGTATTCGGAGTCGGCGGCGTCGCTGATCAGTTTCAGCTCATCGCGCAGCCACTGGATAGACGCACCGCCGATGAACACCGCGCCTTCCAGCGCATAGTTCACTTCGCCGCGCGGGCCGCAGGCGATGGTGGTCAGCAGGCCATTTTTCGAGCGCACCGCTTCTTTGCCGGTGTTCATCAGCAGGAAGCAGCCGGTGCCGTAGGTGTTCTTCGCCATGCCCGGTTGAACGCACAGCTGGCCGTACAGCGCTGCCTGCTGGTCACCGGCGATACCGGCGATAGGAATACGCGTGCCGCCTTTACCGCCGATGTTGGTCTGGCCGTACACCTCGGAGGAAGGACGGACTTTCGGCAGCATGGCGCGCGGGATATCCAGCACTTCCAGCATGCGCTCATCCCAGTCCAGCTCGTGGATGTTGAACATCATGGTGCGTGAGGCGTTGGTGTAATCGGTAACGTGTACGCGGCCCTGGGTCATTTTCCACACCAGCCAGGTATCGACGGTGCCGAACAGCAGTTCGCCGCGCTTGGCGCGCTCGCGGGCGCCTTCGACGTTGTCCAGGATCCACTTCACCTTGGTGCCGGAGAAGTACGGGTCAACCACCAGGCCGGTGTTGTGACGGATGTACTCTTCCAGGCCGTCGCGCTTGAGCTTCTCGCAGATGTCGGCGGTGCGGCGGCACTGCCAGACGATGGCGTTGTAAATCGGCTTGCCGGTCTCTTTTTCCCAGACGATGGTGGTTTCGCGCTGGTTGGTGATGCCAATGCCGGCGATCTGATCGGAACTGATGTCGGCTTTCGCCAGCACTTCTACCAGCGTCGAGCTTTGCGACGCCCAGATCTCCATCGGGTCGTGCTCAACCCAGCCGGCCTTTGGATAGATCTGCGGGAATTCGCGCTGCGATACCGCAACGATGTTGGCGTCGTGATCGAGCACGACGGCGCGTGAACTGGTGGTCCCTTGGTCGAGTGCGACAATGTATTTTTTTTCTACAGTCATGGTAATTATCCTGCTGTTGTTAACCGTGTAAAACTGCACCCATCACGCTTTGCGCTGCTGGGTCTTGGCATCAGGCTCTTCTTCCGTCACGCAGACGTCGCACGGCAGGTGGCGGCCAATCAGCGCGCGGTAACCGAAAGCGCCCAGGCCACAGCCGACGATAGGGGCGAAGATCGGCACCAGGAAGTACGGGATGTCCCGTGCGCCGGTGAAGGCGACTTTGCCCCAGCCGGCCAGGTAGGCAAACAGTTTCGGCCCGAAGTCACGCGCCGGGTTCAACGCAAAGCCGGTCAATGGTCCCATGGAGGCGCCGATCACGGCAATCAGAATACCGATCAGCAGCGGGGCCAGCGGGCCGCGCGGAATGCCGTTGCCGTCGTCGGTCAGCGCCAGGATCAGGCACATCAGAATGGCGGCGATCACCGTTTCTACCAGGAAGGCCTGGCCGACGGAGATGTGCGCGTTAGGGTAAGTCGAGAAGATGCCCGCCAGTTCGAGGCTTTCGTTGCTGCCGCGCACCATGTGGTGAGCCGCTTCAAAGTCGAAGAACAGGGTGTAGTACAGCCCATAGACCAGGGCAGCGGCGCAGAAGGCACCGGCGACCTGTGCAATGATGTAAGGCACCACTTTGCGCCCGTCGAAGCAGGCGAACAGCCACAGAGCGAGGGTGACCGCAGGGTTGAGATGCGCGCCGGAAATGGCGGCGGTCAGATAGATGGCCATGGCGACGCCCAGGCCCCAAATGATGCTGATTTCCCACTGGCCGAAGCTGGCGCCCGCCAGTTTCAGCGCGGCAACGCAGCCTACGCCAAAGAAGATCAGCAGCGCCGTGCCGAGGAACTCGGCGATGCACTGGCCTTTTAATGTCGGACTGGTGGTTTGGCTCATAATGTTGTTGTCCTGCAAAACGGCGGTTGTTGGTTTATAGGCTCAGTTGGGTATACATCCGGCCTATGGGCACAGTTTTTTTCATCTCGTCCAATTATTGAATAAGGACGTGATGTAAATTTATCGTTAACGAACATAAACGAGAAATAGCGAAATCAAAATGTGTGTGGCGCGTCATAAAATTGAGCGATTTCGCGTCGTTTAGTGTTCTTTCTGAGCCATAAAAGTGTGATCTGACCAGTGGTTTGGCGAGGGTTGTTAACAACTCGCGGCGGTGGCGGCGGGGATTTTCAGTTTTTGCTGATGGCGGGGGCAGGAAAATTGCAACAGACTGCGCGATGATCCGGTATGTTGCTAGACAGGCGGAGACTGGCTACTTACAATCGTTTTTAACGAATCGAGACTGGCGCGCCTTCCGTAACGGCGCGCGTCACTGAGCGCGATGCAATATTCGCAGTAGCTGCAGCCGACGTTGCGGCCGCTACTTATAGATGTACGCCTTGCTATCATGAGGGGACTGAAGCATGTCATTTGAAGTATTTGAGAAACTGGAAGCAAAAGTACAGCAGGCGATTGATACCATCACCTTGTTGCAGATGGAAATTGAAGAGCTGAAAGACAAAAACAACTCTCTGTCGCAGGAAGTTCAGGCTGCCTCCGGCAACCACGAAGCGCTGGTGCGCGAAAACCAACAGCTGAAAGAAGAACAGCACGTATGGCAAGATCGCCTGCGCGCTCTGCTGGGCAAAATGGAAGAGGTCTGATTCCTCACGCCATGCAGCAACGAAAAGGGCGCCTCAGGCGCCCTTTTTCATGACCGAAAATCACTCGATGTCGAGCGGGTCTTCGGAGAGGATGATGCCGGTGTTGTCGGCATACAGGTGATCGCCGGAGAAGAAGGTGACGCCGCCGAAGTTGACGCGGATATCGCTTTCGCCCACGCCTTCGCTCACGGCACCCACCGGGATCGCCGCCATCGCCTGAATGCCGATGTCGAGTTCTTCCAGATCGTCCACCTGACGCACCGCGCCGTACACCACGATGCCTTCCCATTCGTTCTGGGCGGCCAGGCGCGCCAGTTCGGCGTTGATCAGCGCCCGGCGTACCGAACCGCCGCCGTCGACCAACAGCACGCGGCCGCGGCCGTTTTCTTCAAGCAGATCGAACAACAGGCCGTTATCCTCAAAGCATTTCACCGTGGTGATCTGCCCGCCAAATGAAGTACGCCCGCCAAAATTGGAGAACAGAGGTTCAACAACGTTCACCTCTTCATGATAGATGTCGCAAAGTTCGGAAGTATCGTATTTCATAGGATTTTACGTCTGTTTGCCGCTGGAATGTTCAGTATATCCCTTTATTCGCCCTGTTGGCAAAATCATCAGTTTTTAACTGAGCGCCACGCCGATGGCGAACAGCAGGTTGGCCAGCAACGCCGCCTTGACCATGTGTTCCAGCATCGGCCGCATGCCGACCGGCGTCGGATCGCGCAACACGCGCAGGCCGTGGCGCACCAGCAGCGGGATCGCCAGCACGAACAGCCAGCCCCACGGGCTGTGGAGATTGAACAGCGTAAACAGCGCGAAACACAGCACCGCGCCGCCGAGCAGCAGGGCATGGTAAATGCGCGCCTTGTGCGGGCCGAGGCGCACCGCCAGCGTGTTCTTGCCGTTTTCGCGATCGCTCTCGATATCGCGCAGATTGTTGATGTTGAGCACCGCCGTCGCCAGCAGGCCACAGGCGGTGGCCGGCAGCATCACGACGCTGTCGAAGGTGTGCGTTTGCAGATAGTAGGTGCCGGCCACGCTCAGCCAGCCGAAGAACACCAGCACCGAGATGTCGCCCAGCCCCAAATACCCGTAGGGCTTGTTGCCGACGGTATAGGTGATGGCCGCCACGATAGACAGCCCGCCCAGCACCAGGAAGCCCACCACGTCGCTGGGTTGCTCGCAGGCGACTGCGATCAGCGAACAGCCGGCGAGGGCGATCAGCACCACCGTCACCACCAGCGCCCGTTTCATCTGCGCCTGGGTGATCATGCCTTTTTGCATGCCGCGCAACGGCCCGATGCGATCTTCTTTGTCGCTGCCTTTGACCGCATCGCCGTAGTCGTTCGCCAGGTTGGAGAGGATCTGCAGCAGGCCGGCGGTCAACAGCGCCAGCAGCGCCACTTCAGGTTTCAGGCTGCCGTGCCAGGCGGCGATGGCCGAGCCGACCACGATGGAGGCAAAAGCCAACGGCAGGGTGCGGGGGCGTAGACTTTCCAGCCAGGCGGAGATCGGGGTGGTGGAGGTTGATGAGCTCATGTTTCGCTTCTGTCGGTGAGTTGCGGTGTCCGTTAGAAATAATTGTGGGAGGCAATGCCTCCCACACAGATGACTGACAAGACAATGATTGAGCGATTATAGGATAAAACGACTCAAATCTTCATCCGCCACCAGTTCATCCAGATGACTGCGCACGTAATCCGCATCAATTGTAATGGATTGGCCATTAATTTCACTCGCATCGTAGGAAATATCTTCCATCAGACGTTCCAGCACGGTGTGCAGACGACGCGCGCCGATATTCTCGGTGCTTTCGTTGACCTGCCACGCGGCTTCGGCGATGCGGCGGATGCCGTCGGCGGTGAACTCGATGTTGACGCCTTCGGTGCCCATCAGCGCTTTGTACTGCTCGGTCAGCGACGCGCTCGGCTCGGTCAGGATGCGCTCGAAGTCTTCAGTGGTCAGCGCCTGCAGCTCAACGCGGATCGGCAGACGGCCCTGCAGTTCCGGGATCAGATCCGACGGATTGGCGGTCTGGAACGCGCCGGAAGCGATGAACAGGATGTGGTCGGTCTTCACCATACCGTGCTTGGTCGACACGGTGCAGCCTTCCACCAGCGGCAGCAGATCGCGCTGCACGCCTTCGCGCGAGACGTCCGGGCCGGAGCTCTGGCCGCCGCGCTTACAGATTTTGTCGATCTCGTCGATAAACACGATGCCGTGCTGTTCAACCGCTTCGATCGCCTGCTCTTTCAGCTCTTCCGGGTTCACCAGCTTGGCGGCTTCTTCTTCCACCAGCAGCTTGAAGGCTTCTTTGATCTTCACCTTGCGCGGCTTTTGCTTCTGGCCGCCAAGGTTCTGGAACATCGACTGCAGCTGGTTGGTCATCTCTTCCATGCCCGGAGGCGCCATGATTTCCACGCCCATCGGCGCCGCGGCCAGATCGATTTCGATCTCTTTGTCGTCCAGCTGGCCTTCGCGCAGTTTCTTGCGGAATGCCTGGCGGGCGGCGGACGGCTCCTGATGCTCTTCCGGCTGGCCCCAGTTGTTCTTGGCCGGCGGGATCAGCACGTCGAGAATGCGCTCTTCGGCCAACTCTTCGGCACGGGTGCGGTTTTTCTCGATCGACTGCATGCGCACCATTTTGATGGCGGCATCGGTCAGATCGCGGATGATGGAGTCCACTTCTTTGCCCACATAGCCCACTTCGGTGAACTTGGTGGCTTCAACCTTGATGAACGGCGCGTTGGCCAGCTTCGCCAGACGACGGGCGATTTCGGTTTTACCGACGCCGGTTGGGCCGATCATCAGAATGTTTTTCGGGGTCACTTCGTGACGCAGCATCTCGTTGAGCTGCATCCGGCGCCAGCGGTTGCGCAGGGCAATGGCGACAGCGCGTTTGGCCTTGTTTTGGCCAATGATATAGCTGTCCAGTTCGCTGACGATCTCGCGCGGGGTCATTTCAGACATGGTATTCGATCCTTACGCTTTGGAAGGCAATTCTTCAATGGTGTGGAAATGGTTGGTGTAAATACAGATGTCGCCGGCGATGTTGAGGGATTTCTCAACGATGTCGCGGGCGCTCAGCTCGGTATTTTCCAACATGGCGCGGGCTGCGGCCTGGGCGTACGGGCCGCCGGAGCCGATGGCGATCAGATCGTTTTCCGGCTGCACCACATCGCCGTTGCCGGTGATGATCAGCGAGGCGGTTTCATCGGCGACCGCCAGCAGCGCTTCGAGCTTGCGCAACATGCGGTCGGTGCGCCAGTCTTTCGCCAGCTCGACGGCGGCTTTCACCAGGTGGCCCTGATGCATTTCCAGTTTGCGTTCAAACAGTTCAAACAGCGTGAAGGCGTCAGCGGTGCCACCGGCGAAACCGGCGATCACTTTGTCGTTATACAGGCGACGCACTTTCTTGACGTTACCCTTCATCACCGTATTACCCAGGGTTGCCTGGCCATCACCACCGATGACGACCTGGCCGTTGCGGCGTACGCTTACAATTGTTGTCACGAGCAGACCCTCGTTAAAGACGGAAAGAAGTCCCCGCAGCGCCTGCTTTCGCAGACGCTACGAGGCATATTGAGAGTATAGATGGGGGGGGATTGACGCTTTTCAACCCCCAACGGAGAGGGGAATGCAACTCGACATGCCGACGCCCTTCAGGCGCGAAAGGGTTTTGTCCGCGGCGGCACGGCTGCTGTACGGGCCGAGCACCACGCGATTCCAACCGCCGCCGGCGGTGATGCGGCTCTCGATGCCTTCGAACGCCAGGCGCGCACGCACGGATTCAGCCTGATCGGTGGCGCGGAACGAACCGCATTGCACCATCCACTTCTGCTTCGATTCCGGTTTGGTTTCCTGCTTGGCCGTTTCCTGCTTCACTTCCGGTTTGGGCTCCGGCTTCGGTTGCGGCTTCGGCTCAGGCTGTTTCACCTGCACCGGTTGCTGGGTAGTCGGTTTTGGCTGCGGGTGCGGCTGCACCGGCGCGGTAGTGGCCCCGTTGCTGAACGGGTTGCGCGGCGGCTGGCTGACCTGCTGCTGTTGCTGTACCGGCTGCTGCTGCATTTGCTGTTGTTGCATCTGCTGCTGTTGGCGGGTGCTGCGCGCGTTGGCCTGGCCCGGATCGTTATACGGCACTTCGTTCAACTGCGTCGGGCGCTGCTGCATATCGGCCTGCATCTGCTCCAGCAGCTGCCGCTGTTCGGCGGTCAGCTGAGTTTTGGAATTGAGCTCGCCGCCGGCCGTCGGTTCGGTCGGGGTTTGCACGCCGATCTGCCGGTTTTCCAGCTCTTTGATGTAGCGCCAGCGCTCTTCCGGCTTCGGCGGCAGGCCGTTGCCGGGGCGCGTGGTGTGCGCAGGCAACAACGGCGCGTCTTCCGGCTTGTTGTGCGTAATGAAATAGAGGCCACCGACAAAGACAACCAGCAACGCGGCGGCTAACGCCAGCACGGTTTTGGAAACCTTCGGAGAACTGCGTTTTTTACGGCTGGGGGTTTTACGCTTAGCTCCTGCTGCGCGCCCACGGCTTACATAGTCTTTTTGTGCCACTATTATTCCGCTGTGTCCTGATGAGAGGATAAGTCCGTCATGTTACTGAACCCTAAAATATTTGACTAGCGTTTCGGGGCAGCGGTGCTGCCTCTGATAATCAATTCACTGTCCAATAGCCGGGAGCCGCTGGCCACCGTCTGGCCGTTCAACTGCTCCAACAGCAACAACATCGCCTGCTGGCCGATCTGGAAGCGCGGCTGCGCCACCGTGGTCAGCGGCGGATCGCAATACTGCGCCAGCTTGAGGTCATCAAAGCCGACGATCGACAGATCCTGCGGTATCCGCAGCCCCATTTTCTTCGCCTGGGACAGCACGCCGATCGCCATGACGTCGCTGTGGCAGAATACCGCCGTTGGCGGTTTCGGCTGCGCCATCAGCGCCGTCAGCGCTTGCGCGCCGGCTTCGTAGGTAAAATCACCCCGGGTAATATAGCTGCTTTCGACGGTAATGCCATTACGACGTAGCGCTTGAACGTAACCCTGTAGCCGATAATGGCTCAGCGGCATCTGTTCCGGCCCGGCGACGCAGGCGATCTGCCGGTGGCCCAATTGATGCAAATAATGCACGGCTTCAAAGGCGGCGGTCAGGTTGTCGATGTGCACCGTCGGCAGTTCCAGCTCGGGGGCGAACTCGTTGGCCATCACCATCGGCGGCAGGTTGCGCTGTTCTTCCTTGCTGGCGTCGAACGGCAGGTTGGAGCCCAGCAGCAGCATGCCGTCGATCTGTTTGGTGATGATCAGATTGACGAAGGTGCGCTCTTGCTGGTTTTGCTGCGCGCAGTCGCCGATCAGCACCAGATAGCCTTGTTGGGCGGCGGTCTGTTCGATCCCCTGGATCACATCGGCGAAAAACGGATCGCAGATGTCGGGCACGATCACCAGGATGGTGCGGGATTCGTTGCGCTTGATATTGCGTGACAGAGCATGAGGAGAATAACCCACGGCCAGGACGGCCTGTTCCACTTTCTGGCGCGTCGGCGTTGACACCTTTTCCGGGTTCATCAGCGCACGCGATACGGTAGCCGTTGAAACGCCCGCCATTTCGGCGACGTCTTTCATGGTCGCCATGGATAACTCTTTCTTGTGTTCCAACGCCTTTCTCCTTGCGTCAGCCCCATGCCGACGCCACTACTGCTGTTTGCTCACAATGTCCGGCATGCGGTGGCGAGATTGTTGTCATTGAGCGCCACTCGCGTTCGGGCACTCCGTCGCGCTGCGATGTGGCGACAAAATTTGCCCTCGCAGACATTCTAAACAGAATACGCCCCGCCTTTGTTACCTAATTTGCATAAAAAATGTGACCTGAGAAGGTTTTTTAGCGTTCGCTCGCAATTTCAAGGGTAAACGTTTGCACTGCGGCAGCTAAATCGGACTTTTCCGGGATCAGCTGTCGATCGGATCGACATCCAGCGTCCATTTCACCTTGCGCGTTTGCGGCAGGGTGCCGATCAGCGGCAGCGAGCTTTTCATCAGCTGTTGCAGGACGCGCCGCGTCGGGTGCTGCAGCAGCAGCTGCCAGCGGAAACGGCCGCCGCGTTTGGACTGCAGCGCCGGCACCGGGCCCATCACCCATAGCGAGTCGTCCTTCAGCGGGCTGGCTTCCAGCAGGTTGCGCAGCTGCTGCAGGAACAGCGGGGCCTGCTGGTTGTCGTGATCTTCGGCGCGCACGATGATGTGGCTGGTGTAAGGCGGCAGAAACACGCTGTTGCGCTCCGCCAGCGTCTGTTTGGCGAAGGCGTCGTAACCCTGTTGCAGCAGCACCTGCAGCAGCGGGTGCTCTGGATGGTGGGTTTGCAGCAGCACTTCACCCTGTTTGCCCGCCCGGCCGGCCCGCCCGGAGACCTGGGTATACAGCTGAGCGAAACGCTCGGCGGAGCGGAAGTCGGCGGAGAACAGCGCGCCGTCCACGTCCAGCAACGCCACCAGGGTGACGTCGGGAAAATGGTGGCCCTTGGCCAGCATCTGCGTGCCGATCAAAATGCGCGCTTCGCCGCGATGGATATCCGCCAGGTGCTGCTCAAGCGCGCCTTTACGGCTGGTGGTGTCGCGATCGATGCGGGTGATTGGCGTATCGGGGAACAGCGGCGCCAGCTCCTGCTCCAGCTGTTCGGTGCCGACGCCGACCGACACCAGGTGGGTGGAGCCGCACTGCGGGCACTGGTGCGGCACCGGCCGCTGGCTGTCGCAGTGGTGGCAGCGCAGCTGGCGCTGATGCTGGTGGAAGGTGTAGTAGTGATCGCAGCGCTGGCATTCGGCGATCCAGCCGCACTCGTGGCACAGCAGCGCCGGGGCGTAACCGCGGCGGTTGAGGAACAGCATTACCTGATTGCCGGCTTTTAAATGGTGCTGCATGCTCTTCAGCAGCGGCTGCGACAGGCCGACCTTCAGCGGCAGCCCCTTCAGATCGATCAGGTGCTGCGCCGCCGGTTTGGCGTTGCCCGCGCGCTGGGTGAGCTTCAGCTGGCGGTATTTGCCCAGCTGCACGTTGTGCAGCGTTTCCAATGCCGGGGTCGCGGAGCCCATCACCATCGGGATGTCCTCTTCCCGGGCGCGGAACACCGCCAGATCGCGGGCGTGGTAGCGCCAGCCTTCCTGTTGTTTATAAGAGCTGTCGTGCTCTTCGTCGATGATGATCACGCCCAGCTGACGGAACGGCGTGAACAGCGCCGAGCGGGTGCCGATGACGATGGCGGCTTCGCCGCTGCGTGCGCGTAGCCAAACCGCCAGCCGCTCGCTGTCGTTCAGGCCGGAGTGCAGCACGTCTACCGGCGCGTTGAAGCGCTCGCGAAAGCGGGCGATGGTTTGCGGCGTCAGGCCGATTTCCGGCACCAGCACCAGCGCCTGCCGGCCTTTGGCCAGCACGTTCTCCAGCACGCTGAGGTAGACCTCGGTCTTGCCGGAGCCGGTCACCCCGGCCAGCAGCCAGGCGGCGAACTGCTCATCCTCGCTTCTGATCGCCCCGACGGCGGTAGCCTGTTCAGTGTTCAGCCGCAGCCGCTCGCCGAGCACCGCGAAGTTAGGGCGCCAGTCGTGCGTATCCGCGACCTGAGCGCGCAGATCGATCAGCCCTTTGGCGCGTAGCGCCTGCAGGGCGCTTTCCGTCAGCTCCAGCTGGCTGACCTGGTGGCGATAGACCGGGCGTTGCAGCAGCGCCGCCAGCGCCTGCTGCTGTTTCGGCGCGCGTTTCAGGCTTTCGGGCGGGGTGGCACGCCCCTCTTCGGTGGCGAACCATTGCCACAGCGGTGCGGCCTCGGCCGGTTTGCCTTGCCGCAGCAGGATCGGCAGCGCATGGAACAGCACCTCGCCGATGGGGTAGTGATAGTAATCGCTGGCCCAGCGCAGGATGCGCCACAGGCTGGGGGAGAACAGCGACTCGGCGTCGATCACGCTGTCGATCGGTTTGAGCTTGTCCAGCGGCAGTTCGCTGGTGTCGCTGCAGCCGGTGACGATGCCGATCGCATGCTGCCTGCCCCAGGGCACGCCCACGCGCGCGCCGGCCACCGGCTGCATGCCGGGCGGCAGCAGATAGTCGAAGGTGCGGGCGAGGGGGACCGGCAAGGCAACGTGTACGACGGGCATGATCTCATCCAAATTGAAAAAAGTGGGCATCAGTTTACACGGCGCACCGGCAAATGTACGGTTCCGATTGCGCGCCTCGGCTAATGCTGTATAATTTGCCGCCTTTGGTATAATTCGATACCAAAATTCTATTATCAACCACGTGTGGTGTCTGGCGAAACAGGGCTGGATAGCGACACGGCCTTAACTGAGGTTTCCCATGAAACAAGGTATCCACCCAAAATACGAAGAAGTTACTGCTAACTGCTCTTGCGGTAACGTGATGAAGATCCGCTCCACCGTGGGCCACGATCTGAACCTGGACGTTTGTGGCGCATGCCACCCGTTCTACACTGGCAAGCAGCGTGACGTTGCTACCGGTGGCCGCGTTGACCGCTTCAACAAGCGTTTCAGCGTACCAGGCGCTAAGAAATAAGATTTCTTATCGTCCGATGAAAAAGGCGCCTTTGGCGCCTTTTTTCGTTTCTGCCGCCGGCGTTCGCCGGACGGTTCTCAATATTCCCAGGTATCGGGATCGACACCCAGTTCGCGCATCAGCACTTTTGCGGCTTCCGGGATTTCATCGCTGCGCTCTTTGCGCAGGTCTTCATCGTTCGGCAGCGGCTGGCCGGTAAAGGCATGCAGAAACGCTTCGCACAGTAGTTCGCTGTTGGTGGCGTGGCGCAGGTTGTTCACCTGGCGACGGGTCCGTTCGTCGGTGAGGATTTTCAGGACCTTCAGCGGAATGGATACCGTGATCTTTTTGACTTGCTCGCTTTTTTTACCGTGTTCAGCGTAAGGGCTGACATACTCGCCGTTCCACTCAGCCATGGGACACCTTAACTTTGTCAGAAAAATTACAAAATTCTAAAAACCGGCCAATTATGCCCGATCTTCACTGTTCTCACTAAATAAATGTCAATTTTACGCGACCAGGGTCACTGAATGCCCCGCCTCGGCCGGACATTGTGGCTTAACATCTTATCGTCATGTCATATCGGCATAATTTTAGCGGGTATTGTGCCATTGCTCAATCTATACGCAGAGAAGTTTAGATGTCCAGATGTATTGACGTCTATCAATCCTGCGATTACTCTTTAGGCCTCATTCACCGAACCGAGAGCCGAGCGAGCCCATGACGCGTAAACCAGCCACGATTGCCGTACGCAGCGGCCTGAACGACGACGAACAGTATGGCTGCGTTGTCCCGCCGATTCATCTGTCCAGCACCTATAACTTTACCGACTTCAACCAACCCCGAGCCCATGATTACTCGCGCCGCGGCAACCCGACGCGCGACGTGGTGCAACGCGCGTTGGCGGAGCTGGAAGGCGGCGCCGGCGCGGTGATGACCGGCAGCGGGATGTCGGCGATCCATCTGGTGACCACCGTGCTGCTGAAGCCGGGCGATCTGCTGGTGGCGCCGCACGACTGCTACGGCGGCAGCTATCGGTTGTTCGACAGCCTGAGCAAGCGCGGCGCCTATCGCGTGCTGTTCGTCGATCAGGGTAATGAAGAAGCCCTGCAGCAGGCGCTGGCGCAAAAGCCGAAGCTGGTGCTGATTGAAAGCCCCAGCAATCCGCTGCTGCGGGTGGTGGACATTGCGGCGATCTGCACCGCCGCACACGCGGCGGGCGCGTTGACGGTGGTGGACAACACCTTCCTCAGCCCGGCCCTGCAACAGCCGATCGAACTCGGTGCCGATCTGGTGGTCCATTCTTGCACCAAATACCTGAACGGGCATTCGGACGTGGTGGCCGGCGCGGTGATTGCCAAAGATCCCGAGCTGGCGGTCGAATTGGCCTGGTGGGCGAACAATATCGGCGTGACCGGCGGCGCGTTCGACAGCTATCTGCTGCTGCGCGGCATGCGCACGCTGTCGCCGCGCATCAAGGCGGCGCAGCAAAACGCCGAAGCGATTGTCGGCTATTTACAGCAGCAACCGCTGGTGAAAAAGCTGTATCATCCTTCCCTGCCGGAAAACCCGGGGCATGAGATCGCCCGCCGGCAGCAGCGCGGCTTCGGCGCGATGCTGAGTTTTGAACTGGACGGCGATGAAGCGGTGCTGCGCCGTTTTCTCTCTGCCCTTGAGCTCTTTACTCTGGCAGAATCGCTGGGCGGCGTAGAAAGCCTGATCTCGCATGCAGCGACCATGACCCACGCCGGCATGGCGGCGGAGGCGCGGGCAGCGGCCGGCATCTCCGAGAGCCTGCTGCGCATTTCCGTGGGTATTGAAGACAGTGAAGATTTGATTGCCGATCTGGAACGCGCGTTCCAGGCGGCGGCAACGAGGTAAGCATGAATGCAATTGCTGTAGCAGGGCCGGTGAGCGGGCGTCAACTGCACAAGTTTGGCGGCAGCAGTCTGGCGGATGTGAAATGTTATCTGCGTGTGGCCGGGATTATGGCGGAATACAGCCAGCCGGGCGACATGATGGTGGTATCGGCCGCCGGCAGTACCACCAACCAGTTGATCAACTGGCTGAAGCTTAGCCAGAGCGATCGCCTGTCTGCGCACCAGGTGCAGCAGACGTTGCGTCGCTATCACAGCGATCTTATCGGCGGCCTGCTGCCGGCGGAAAGCGCCGAGCCGCTGATCGCCGAGTTCATTCAGGATCTGGAACGTCTGGCGGTGCTGCTGGACGGCAACGTCGACGAGGTGTGCTATGCCGAAGTGGTCGGGCACGGCGAGATCTGGTCGGCGCGCCTGATGGCGGCGGTGCTCAACCACCTGGATATGCAGGCGGCCTGGCTGGATGCGCGTGATTTCCTGCGCGCCGAGCGCGCCGCGCAGCCGCAGGTGGATGAAGGCCGTTCTTATCCGCTGTTGCAACAATTGTTGGCCCAACATCCGGGCAAGCGCCTGGTGGTGACCGGCTTCATTTCGCGCAACGACGCCGGGGAAACCGTGCTGTTGGGGCGCAACGGCAGCGACTACTCTGCCACTCAGGTCGGCGCGTTGGCCGGCGCGGCGCGCGTCACCATCTGGAGCGACGTGGCCGGGGTATACAGCGCCGACCCGCGCAAGGTGAAAGACGCCTGCCTGCTGCCGCTGCTGCGCCTGGACGAAGCCAGCGAGCTGGCGCGCCTGGCGGCGCCGGTGCTGCATACCCGCACCCTGCAGCCGGTCTCCGGCAGCGATATCGATCTTCAGCTGCGCTGCAGCTACCAGCCGGAGCAGGGCTCGACGCGCATCGAGCGCGTATTGGCGTCCGGCACCGGCGCCAAGATTGTCACCAGCCACGATGACGTGTGTCTGATTGAGCTGCACGTCGCCGCTCAGCACGACTTCAAACTGGCGCAGAAAGAGTTGGATCTGGTGCTCAAGCGCGCGCAGATCAAACCGCTGGCGGTGGGCATCCATCCTGACCGCAATCGGATACAGCTGTGCTACACCTCCGAGGTGGTCAACAGCGCGCTGGCGACCCTGCAGGCCTCGGCGCTGCCGGGTGAACTGCACCTGCGCGAAGGGTTAGCGCTGGTGGCGATGGTCGGTGCCGGGGTATGCAAGAACCCGCTGCACAGCCACCGTTTCTATCAACAACTGAAAGATCAGCCGGTCGAGTTTATCTGGCAGGCAGAAGATGGCATCAGTCTGGTGGCGGTATTGCGCCAGGGGCCGACCGCGCTGCTGATTCAGGGGCTGCACCAAAGCCTGTTCCGCGCCGAGAAGCGCATCGGTCTGGTGCTGTTCGGCAAGGGCAACATCGGGTCGCGCTGGCTGGAGCTGTTCGCCCGTGAGCAGACCAATATCTCCGCGCGCAGCGGTTTCGAATTTATCCTGGCGGGGGTGGTGGACAGCCGCCGCAGCCTGCTGAACTACGACGGGCTGGACGCCAGCCGTGCATTGGCGTTCTTTGAGGACGAGGCGCAGGAACTCGACGAAGAGTCGCTGTTCTTGTGGATGCGCGCGCACCCGTTCGACGATCTGGTGGTGCTCGACGTGACCGCCAGCGAAGAACTGGCCGGGCAGTATCTGGATTTCGCCAGCTACGGTTTCCACGTGATCGGCGCCAACAAGCTGGCGGGCGCCTCGTGCAGCGATACCTATCGCCAAATTCGCGACGCCTTCGCCAAAACCGGCCGCCACTGGCTGTATAACGCCACCGTCGGCGCCGGGCTGCCGGTCAACCATACGGTGCGCGATCTGCGCGACAGCGGCGACAGCATTTTGGCGATCAGCGGCATCTTCTCCGGCACGCTTTCCTGGCTGTTCTTGCAGTATGACGGCACGGTGCCGTTCACCGAGCTGGTGGATCAGGCTTGGCAGCAGGGGCTGACCGAACCGGATCCGCGGGTCGATCTCTCCGGTCAGGACGTGATGCGCAAGCTGGTGATCCTGGCGCGCGAAGCGGGCTACGACATCGAACCGAACCAGGTGCGGGTCGAGTCGCTGGTGCCGGCGGGCTGCGAGCTGGGCTCCGTCGATCAGTTCTTCGAGAACGGCGAGGCGCTGAACCAGCAGATGCAGCAGCGCTTTGAGGCCGCCAGCGAAATGGGCCTGGTGTTGCGTCACGTGGCGCGTTTCGATGCCAACGGCAAGGCGCGGGTCGGCGTGGAGGCGGTGCGTCCTGAGCATCCGCTGGCCTCGCTGCTGCCGTGCGACAACGTGTTCGCCATCGAAAGCCGCTGGTATCGCGATAATCCGCTGGTGATCCGCGGGCCGGGCGCCGGCCGCGACGTGACCGCCGGCGCGATCCAGTCAGACCTTAACCGGTTGGCACAGCTGCTTTAATCCTCTGCGGGCGCGGGTTCACCGCGCCCCTTTGCTTTTCCTGCCATACTTATCCCTGCCGCCGTCATGAAATTCCCTCGTTGAGCGGGTGAAGATTAATCATCTTATTCCCCTCATTTTCCTGTTGACTCTTTAGCCAACATGCGGCATTTTCTATCTAGACGTCTAAACGTATAGACGCTCATCAAAATGAAATAAAAACAGTGATCGAGAAGAGGTGAGCAGGGTATGAGCTTTTTCCACGCAAACCAGCGGGAAGCGCTGAATCAGAGTCTGGCGGAGTTGAACGGCCAGATTAACGTATCATTCGAGTTCTTCCCGCCGCGCACCAGCGAGATGGAAGAGACCCTGTGGCAGTCGATCGATCGTCTGAGCATCCTCAAACCCAAATTCGTTTCCGTCACCTACGGTGCCAACTCCGGCGAGCGCGATCGCACCCACAGCATCATCAAGGGGATCAAGGAGCGCACCGGCCTGGAGGCGGCGCCGCACCTGACCTGCATCGACGCCAGCCCGGCGCAGCTGCGCGACATCGCGACCGATTACTGGAACAGCGGCATCCGCCATATCGTGGCGCTGCGTGGCGATCTGCCGCCGGGCGGCGGCAAGCCGGAAATGTACGCGACCGATCTGGTGGCGCTGCTGAAAGACGTGGGCGACTTCGACATTTCCGTCGCTGCCTACCCGGAAGTGCACCCGGAGGCGAAGAGCGCCCAGGCCGATTTGATTAACCTGAAGCGCAAGATCGACGCCGGCGCCAGTCGCGCCATCACCCAGTTTTTCTTCGACGTCGAGAGCTACCTGCGCTTCCGCGACCGCTGCGTCGCCGCCGGTATCGACGTGGAAATCGTGCCGGGCATTCTGCCGGTGTCCAACTTCAAGCAGCTGCAGCGCTTCGCCACCATGACCAACGTGCGGGTGCCAAGCTGGATGACCAGCATGTTCGAAGGGCTGGACGACGATGCGGAGACCCGCAAAATGGTCGGCGCCAACATCGCCATGGACATGGTGAAGATCCTCAGCCGCGAAGGGGTGAAAGATTTCCACTTCTATACGCTGAACCGTGCCGAGATGAGCTACGCCATCTGCCACACGCTGGGCGTGCGCCCGGTGGCCGCCGCCTGACAGGCTTGTTCCATTGAAAAAGGGCGTCGCTTTACCGCGGCGCCCTTTTTTTGTGGGGGAAAGACATAAAAAAACGGCCCCGATAAACGGGGCCGCGATGAGGCTCACTAGCCGGTGTTGCGCATCCCGGCGGCGACGCCGGCGATGGTGACCATCAGCGCCTGCTCGACGCGGGCGTCCGGCTGCTCCTGCTGACGCGAACGATGCAGCAGCTCGGCTTGCAAGACGTTCAGTGGGTCGGTATAAACGTTGCGCAGCGCGATGGATTCGGCGATCCACGGCAGGTCTTCCATCAGGTGCGCATCGTTGGCGATGGTCAGCACCACCTTGATGTCGCTTTCCAGCTGATCGCGCAGCTGTTGGCCCAGCGGCCACAGCGATTTATCCACCAGGCGCTGATCGTAGTATTCCGCCAGCCACAGATCGGCTTTGGCGAACACCATTTCCAGCATGGCGATGCGGGTGGAGAAGAACGGCCAGTCGCGACACATCGCCTCCAGCTCCGCCTGCTTGCCGGCTTTCACCGCTTCCTGCAATCCGGCACCGGCGCCGAGCCAGGCCGGCAGCATCAGGCGGTTCTGCGTCCAGGCGAAGATCCACGGAATGGCGCGCAGGCTTTCCACGCCGCCGTTCGGCTTGCGTTTGGCCGGGCGTGAGCCCAGCGGCAGTTTACCCAGCTCCAGCTCCGGCGTGGCCGCGCGGAAGTAAGGCACGAAGTCCGGGTTTTCACGCACGTAGCCGCGATACATCCGGCAGGAGATCTCGGACAGATCGTCCATCAACGCCCGCCATTCTTTCTTCGGTTCCGGCGGCGGCAGCAGGTTGGCCTCGAGGATCGCGCCGGCATACAGCGCCAGACTGCTGATGGTGACTTCCGGCAGGCCGAATTTGAAGCGGATCATCTCGCCCTGTTCGGTGACGCGCAGGCCGCTCTTCAGGCTGCCCGGCGGCTGCGACAGCAGCGCCGCATGCGCCGGTGCGCCGCCGCGGCCGATGGAGCCGCCGCGCCCATGGAACAACGTCAGCGCCACGCCGGCTTTTTCACAGGTTTTGATCAACGCGTCCTGCGCACGGTACTGCGCCCAGGAAGCGGCCATCACGCCGGCGTCTTTCGCCGAGTCGGAGTAGCCGATCATTACCATCTGTTTGCCCTGAATAAAGCCGCGATACCAGTCGATATTCAGCAACTGGGTCATTACGTCGTCGGCGTTGTTCAGATCGTCGAGGGTTTCGAACAGCGGAGCGACCGGCAGCGCGAACGGGCAGCCGGCCTCTTTCAGCAGCAGGTGCACCGCCAGCACGTCGGAAGGCGTGCGCGCCATCGAAATCACGTAGGCGGCGATCGAGCCCTGCGGCGCTTCGGCGATCACCCGGCAGGTTTCCAGCACTTCCTGCGTGTCGGCGCTCGGTTGCCACTTCAGCGGCACCAGCGGGCGTTTGGAGTTCAGTTCGCGGATCAGGAACGCCTGTTTATCGGCTTCCGACCAGCTTTCATAGTCGCCCAGCCCCAGATAACGGGTCAGCTCGGCGATGGCTTCGGTATGGCGAGTGCTTTCCTGGCGCACGTCGATGCGCACCAGCGGCACGCCGAAGCAGCGCACGCGGCGTAGGGTATCCAGCAGCTGACCGTTGGCGATGATGCCCATACCGCAGGCCTGCAGCGATTGGTAGCAGGCATACAGCGGCTCCCACAGCTGCTCGTTGTTCACCAGCAGGTCGTGCGGCTTCAGCACGCGTTCGCCCTTCAGGCGGCCTTCCAGATAGGCCTGGGAGCTCATCAGCTGGCTGCGCAGCTGCTTCATGATTTCGCGGTACGGTTCCTGCACCTCGTCACCGCCGGCGCGGGCGCGCAGCTCCGGGGTGCATTCGGTCATCGACAGCTCGGAGACCAGCACCTGGATATCGCGGGTGAACAGGTCGCAGGCTTTCCAGCGGCTGAGCAGCAGCACATGGCGGGTGATTTCGGCGGTCACGTTCGGGTTGCCGTCGCGGTCGCCGCCCATCCAGGAGGTGAAGCGCACCGGCACCGCTTCCGCCGGCAGGCTGTAATTGATGGAGTTTTCCAACTGCTCGTTGAACTCGCGCAGGAACGCCGGCACGCCTTCCCACAGGCTGTTTTCTACCACCGCGAAGCCCCATTTGGCTTCGTCGATCGGGGAGGGGCGATGTTTGCGAATTTCATCGGTGTGCCACGACTGGGCCACCAGCTGGCGCAGGCGGCGCATGATCTTGTTGCGCTCGTAGTCGGCCAGATCGTTGTGATCGAGCTGGCTGAGGCAGGTGTTGACCTCCACCAGCTTGTGGATCAGGGTGCGGCGGGTGATCTCCGTCGGGTGCGCCGTCAGCACCAGCTCGATGGAAAGTTGCGACACCGCGTGCTGCAGCTCTTTGTCGCTGAGCTTTTTGTCTTTGAGGCGGCTGAACAGCTGCGCCAGCGCTTCCGGGTTGCTGGCGGCTTCGCCGTTGGGCGAAATGCTGTGGTACTGCTCGGCGACGTTGGTCAGGTTGAGGAACTGGCTGAAGGCGCGCGCCACCGGCAGCAGCTCGTCGTTGGACAGGTTCTGCAGGGTGGAGAGCAGCTCCTGGCGATGCGCTTCGTTGCCGGCGCGTGAAGATTTGGAAAGCTTACGGATGGTCTCAACGCGATCGAGAATATGCTCGCCCAGCGCTTCTTTGATGGTATCGCCGAGCAATTTGCCGAGCATACTGACATTACTGCGCATTGCCGAATATTGTTCGTTCATATAACCCCTGACCCAGTTCTGTATGATTTTTATCTTGTAAATAAATTTCACGCGTCAGGCGCAGACCGCCCGCCTGATCACATCGCGTTCCTGTCCAATCGTCAATTGACACTATTTTTAGCAAAAAAACATCAAAATCGGCGCATTTTCTGAAATTTAATTACGCCGCGTCGGTTATCAGCGTGGCTTATTTCGCCGTTTTCTACTTATTTTGAGGTAGGGGAAAGCATAAAGCATTTCCCCTGCTAAATGTCGGGTTTATTGCCGACAAAAGTGATTGACCAGCTGGCCCAACAGTTTGCGCGTCGGTTCGATAAACGCGGTGTCGATATATTCGTCCGGCTGGTGGGCCTGATCGATGGAACCGGGGCCGAGCACCAACGTCGGGCAAACCTGCTGCACGAACGGCGCTTCGGTGCAGTAGTTGACCACCTGCGTGCGGGTGCCCAGTAGTTCCTCGATCACCGCCACCATGCGGTGGTCGGTCGGGCATTCGTAACCCGGCACCGACGCGTGCAGCTCTTCGATGGTCAGGCGGCCCGGCCAGCGTTGGCTCACCGGCTCCAATGCCTGATGCATCAGCTCGTTGATGTTGTCGAGCGTCATGCCGGGCAACGGGCGGATATCCAGGTGCAGCTCGCAGCAGGCGCAGATGCGGTTGGCCGCGTCGCCGCCGCTGATATGGCCGAAGTTCATGGTGGGATAAGGCACGGCGAACGCCGGGTTGTTGTAGCGCTCCTGCAGGGTTTTGCGCAGCTCCATCAGGCGGCCGATGGATTCGTGCATCAGATCGATGGCGTTGACGCCGCGCGCCGGATCGCTGGAATGGCCGGACTGGCCGACGATGCGAATGGCGTTGGCCATGTGGCCCTTGTGCGCACGCACCGGCTGCAGCGAGGTCGGTTCGCCGATGATGGCGAAATCCGGACGAATGGCGGTGGAGGCGGCGAAATAACGTGCGCCGGCCATCGTCGTTTCTTCATCTGCGGTAGCCAGAATGTACAGCGGCTTGGTCAGTTTGCTCGCGTCGATGTCGCGCACCGCATCCAGAATAAAGGCGAAGAAGCCTTTCATGTCGGCGGTGCCCAGGCCGTAGAGCTTGTTGTCGTGCTCGGTCAGGGTGAAGGGATCGCGCGTCCAGCGGCCTTCGTCGTAAGGCACCGTATCGGTATGGCCGGCCAGCAGCAGGCCGCCGCTGCCTTCGCCGATGCTGGCCAGCAGGTTGAATTTGTGGCGCGATTCCGGCACCGGCTGTACGTCGACGCGAAAGCCCAGGTCGGCAAACCATCCTGCCAGCAAGTTGATTAACGCCTCATTGCTCTGATCGAGGCCGGCATCGGTGGCGCTGATCGACTTCGTTGCGATCAACGCCCGGTACAGCTCAATAAATGGAGGTAATTTCATCTTCACTGTTGACAGCCTTTGGTTAGGATAGTATCAATATTCATGCATTTATTTTGAATAAAAATACAGTAAGCCGAAGCGTAAGGGAACCCGATACCCGGATGTTTATAAAAGCATCAACGCCTGGCTCCGTGGGTGAACGGCGCAACAACGCTGGCTAGCCCTGTTACCTGGGTCGCAAGCGACCGCACGTCAGTTTAGAAGGTGAAAGGCCACATGTTGAATACGCTGATCGTTGGTGCCAGCGGTTACGCCGGAGCGGAGCTCACGGCTTACCTGAATCGCCACCCACACATGAACATAACCGCTTTAGCGGTTTCAGCGCAAAGTGCAGATGCAGGAAAGTTGCTTTCCGATCTCCATCCCCAGTTGAAAGGCATCGTCGATCTGCCGCTGCAACCGTTGACCGACGTTGCCAAGGCGGCGCAGGGCATCGACGTGGTGTTCCTCGCCACCGCCCATGAAGTCAGCCACGATATCGCACCGGCCTTCCTGGCGGCGGGCTGCGTGGTGTTCGATCTGTCGGGCGCCTTCCGCGTGCAGGACGCCGGTTTTTATAGCCAGTATTACGGTTTCGAGCATCAGCATGGCACCCTGCTGGAGCAGGCGGTGTACGGCCTGGCGGAGTGGCAGAGCGACAAGATTAAACAGGCGCAGCTGATTGCCGTGCCGGGCTGTTACCCGACGGCGGCGCAGCTGGCGCTGAAACCGTTAATCGAAAAACAGCTGCTGAACCTCGACCAGTGGCCGGTGATCAACGCCACCAGCGGCGTTAGCGGCGCCGGTCGCAAGGCCAGCATGACCACCAGCTTCTGCGAAGTGAGCCTGCAGCCGTACGGTATTTTCACTCATCGGCACCAGCCGGAGATCGCCGCGCACCTGGGCGTGCCGGTTATCTTTACGCCGCACCTGGGCAACTTCCCGCGCGGTATCCTTGAAACCATCACCTGCCGCCTGAAGGCCGGCGTGACCGCGCAGGACGTCGCCGCCGCCTATCATGCCGCCTATGACGACAAGCCGCTGGTGCGGTTGTACGACCAGGGCGTGCCGGCGCTGAAAGCGGTGGTGGGGCTGCCGTTCTGCGACATCGGTTTTGCGGTGCAGGGCGAGCATCTGATCGCCGTAGCGGTGGAAGACAACCTGCTGAAAGGCGCGGCGGCGCAGGCGGTGCAATGCCTGAATATCCGTTTCGGCTTCCCGGAAACCCAGTCACTCCTTTAAACCAGCGTGAGTAAACAGCAATGAACCCGTTAATTATCAAGTTAGGTGGCGTGTTATTAGACAGTGAAGAAGCGCTGGAGCGTCTGTTTACCGCGCTGGACAGCTACCGGCAGCAGCATCAGCGTCCGCTGGTGATCGTGCACGGCGGCGGCTGCGTGGTGGACGAACTGATGAAGCAGCTCTCTTTGCCGGTGGTGAAAAAGAACGGCCTGCGGGTCACGCCGGCCGATCAGATCGACATCATCACCGGCGCGCTGGCCGGCACCGCCAACAAAACGCTGCTGGCGTGGGCGATTAAACATCAAATCAACGCCGTCGGCCTGAGCCTGGCGGATGGCGGCAGCGCGGTCGTGACCCCGCTCGATCCGGCATTGGGCCACGTCGGCAACGCGCAGCCCGGTTCGCCCGCGCTGCTCAATACCCTGCTGAGCGCCGGCTACCTGCCGGTGGTCAGCTCCATCGGCATCACCGCCGAAGGGCAGTTAATGAACGTGAACGCCGATCAGGCGGCGACGGCGCTGGCGGCGACGCTGGGGGCGGATCTGATCCTGCTGTCGGACGTCAGCGGCATCCTCGACGGCAAGGGGCAACGCATTGCGGAAATGACGGCGCAAAAAGCGGAACAACTGATCGCGCAAGGCATCATCACCGATGGTATGGTGGTGAAGGTGAATGCGGCGCTCGACGCGGCCCGCACCCTCGGCCGCCCGGTGGATATCGCCAGCTGGCGCCATGCCGATCAGCTTCCTGCTTTGTTTAACGGCGTGTCGATTGGCACCCGGATCCTCGCTTAATTTTAGAATTAGAAAGGAATAGATCATGCAAAACCAAGGCATCAAAAAAATCGTTCTGGCGTACTCCGGCGGCCTGGATACCTCGGCCATCATTCCATGGCTGAAAGAGAACTACGGCGGCTGTGAAGTGGTGGCGTTCGTGGCGGACATCGGTCAGGAGCGCAGCGATCTGGAAGGCGTGGAGCAAAAAGCCCTGCAGTCCGGTGCCTCTGAATGTCACGTGGTGGATCTGCGTGAAGAATTTATCCGCGATTACGTTTATCCGGTGCTGCAGACCGGCGCCCTGTACGAAGGCAGCTACCTGCTGGGCACGTCGATGGCGCGGCCGATCATCGCCAAGGCGCAGGTCGAGCTGGCGTTGAAAGTGGGCGCCGACGCGCTGTGCCACGGTGCGACCGGCAAAGGCAATGACCAGGTGCGTTTCGAGACCACCTACACCGCGCTGGCGCCGCAGCTGAAAGTGGTGGCGCCGTGGCGTGAGTGGAACCTGCGTTCCCGTGAAGCGCTGTTGGATTACCTGAAAGAGCGCAACATTCCGACCACCGCGTCGCTGGAAAAAATCTACAGCCGCGATGAAAACGCCTGGCACATCTCCACCGAAGGCGGCGTGCTGGAAAGCCCGTGGAATGCGCCGAACAAAGATTGCTGGGTATGGACCGTCGATCCGCAGGAAGCGCCGGATCAGCCTGAGCAGGTGACCGTTACCGTTGAGAAAGGCCGCGTTGTGGCGGTTAACGGTAAAGCGCTGTCGCCTTACCAGTGCCTGGAAACCCTGAACGCGCTGGGTGCCAAGCACGGCGTCGGCCGTATCGACATCGTGGAAAACCGCCTGGTGGGCATCAAATCCCGCGGCTGCTATGAAACCCCGGGAGGCACCATCATGGTGGCGGCGCTGCGCGCCGTCGAACAGCTGGTGTTGGATCGCGACAGCTTCAAATGGCGCGAGCAGCTGGGCCTGGAGATGTCCTATGTGGTGTACGACGGCCGCTGGTTCGCGCCGCTGCGCCGCTCGCTGCAGGCTTCTGCCGAAGCGCTGGCGGAAGAGGTGAACGGCGAAGTCGTGCTGCAGCTGTACAAAGGCCAGGTGACGGCGACCCAGAAGAAATCGGCCAACAGCCTGTACTCCGAAGAGTTCGCCACCTTCGGCGAAGACGAAGTTTACGATCACAGCCACGCGGGCGGCTTTATTCGCCTGTTCTCTCTGTCTTCACGCATCCGCGCGTTGAACGAGAAAAAGAATAAATAATCGATTGGCGTGACTCTGCAAGGGCGCAGCATGCTGCGCCCTTTCGCATAAAAATTCAGGAGTAAGATATGGCACTTTGGGGTGGACGGTTCACTCAGGCGGCGGATCAGCGGTTCAAGCAACTCAACGATTCGCTGCGGTTCGATTATCGCCTGGCGGAGCAGGATATCGTGGGCTCGGTGGCCTGGTCGAAGGCGCTGGTGACCGTTAACGTGTTGACGGCAACGGAGCAACAGCAGCTGGAGCAGGCGCTGAATGCGCTACTGACGGAGGTCCAGGCCGACCCTTTGGCGATCGTCCAAAGCGATGCCGAAGACATCCACAGCTGGGTGGAGCAGAAGCTGATCGAGAAGGTCGGTGATTTGGGCAAGAAGCTGCACACCGGCCGCAGCCGCAACGATCAGGTCGCGACCGATCTGAAGCTGTGGTGCAAACAGCAGATCGGCGATCTGCATCAGGCGATCGTCCAGCTGCAGCAGGCGCTGGTGGAGACCGCCGAAGCCAACCAGGATGCGGTGATGCCGGGGTATACCCACCTGCAACGCGCGCAGCCGGTGACTTTCGCGCACTGGTGCCTGGCCTATGTCGAGATGCTGGCGCGCGATGAGAGCCGTCTGCAGGATACCCTGAAACGGCTGGACGTCAGCCCGCTGGGTAGCGGCGCGCTGGCCGGCACCGCTTATCCTATCGATCGCGAGCAGCTGGCCGGCTGGCTGGGCTTCGCCTCGGCGACCCGCAACAGCCTGGACAGCGTATCCGATCGCGATCACGTGCTGGAGCTGCTGTCCAACGCCGCCATCAGCATGGTGCACCTGTCGCGCTTCGCCGAAGATCTGATCTTCTTCAACAGCGGCGAAGCGGCGTTTGTCGAGCTGTCCGACCGCGTGACCTCCGGCTCTTCGCTGATGCCGCAGAAGAAAAACCCGGACGCGCTGGAGCTGATCCGCGGTAAGTGCGGCCGCGTACAGGGCGCGCTTACCGGTATGATGATGACGCTGAAAGGCCTGCCGCTGGCGTACAACAAAGACATGCAGGAAGACAAAGAAGGGCTGTTCGACGCGCTCGACACCTGGATGGACTGCCTGCAAATGGCGGCGCTGGTGCTGGACGGCATCCAGGTGAAACGCCCGCGCTGCCAGGAAGCGGCGGAGCAGGGCTATGCCAATGCCACAGAGCTGGCGGATTACCTGGTCGCCAAGGGCGTGCCGTTCCGCGAAGCGCACCACATCGTCGGCGAGGCGGTGGTAGAAGCGATTCGCCAGGGTAAACCGCTGGAAGCGCTGCCGCTGGCGGACTTGCAGCAGTTTAGCGCGACGATCGGCGACGACGTTTACCCGATCCTGGCGTTGCAATCCTGCCTGGACAAGCGTGCGGCCAAAGGTGGCGTCGCACCGCAGCAGGTGGCCGCGGCAATCGCCGCAGCGAAACAGCGTTTGGCCTGACGACGACAAGGGCGGCCCGGCGCCGCCCTTGAACCTTTACTCCGCCAGACGTGCACACAGATAGCGGTTCAGGCTCACGCCTTCCTCCATCGCGCCGAGCGCCAGCCGGCGATGCTGTTCCGGCGTCATGCGCAGCACCAGTTTTCCGCTGAAGTTCTTTTCCGCCAGCGCCTGCGGCGGCGTTTCGCCTTGCGCCAGCATATCGGCGATCGTTTCGCTCACGACTTTTTCGATACCCTCCAGTGCGCCGGTACGCGTGGCCGCCAGCCAGGACAACGAGGGGAATTCGGCGCACAGCCCGACATATTCACGATCTTCCGCTGACCAGGTGATGCGATAGGTATAGTGTTCATGCCTTTCCATGTTCTTCCTCCATTCTGGCTCCTTTCTTTATTTTAGTATCAATATTGGTATCACTTCAATGTTGAAGTATAAAAAATGAGCGCAGAAGGGCCGTGAGGCAAGAGGAGGGAGGAAAATGTGGAAAGTGCTGCGCAAGAAAACCGGGCCTGAAGGCCCGGTGGGGATGAACGGAGAATAAGAGGTTATTCGCCCGGGCAGCGCTGGCAGCGCTCGATTTCGGCCGTGCCGAGTTTGAGCTTCGCCTGCAGATCGCGCAGCGCGGTGCGCAAGCCTTCTTCGATCACCGGATGATAGAACGGCATGTCCAGCATCTGATCGACGGTCATCTGCTGCTGGTGCGCCCAGGCCAGCAGGTGTGCGATGTGTTCGGCGTCCGGGCCGATCATTTCCGCGCCGAGGAAACGGCCGGTGCCTTGCTCGCCGTAGACGTGCAGAATGCCTTTGTTGCGCAGCATCACCCGCGAGCGGCCCTGATTCTCAAACGAGACGTTGCCCACTTCAAAGCAGCCGCAGGCGCTGAACTTCTCGCTCAGCTCGCGGAAGGTTGAGCCGACCATGGCGATCTGCGGATCGGAGAACACCACCGAAATCGCGCTGCGGCGCAGGCCCGGATTGATCTCCGGGAAGCTGCCGGCGTTGGCACCGGCGATGCGTGCCTGATCGCTGGCCTCATGCAGCAGCGGCAGTTGGTTGCTGGCGTCGCCGGCGATGAAAATATGCGGCACGCTGGTTTGCATCGTCAGGCGGTCGGCCAGCGGTACGCCTCGGGCGTCAAGCTGTAAGCCGGTGTTTTCGAGGCCCAGCCGATCGACGTTGGGGCGGCGGCCGGTGGCGGCCAGCACGTAGTCCACCAGGATCTCCTGCGGTTGGCCCTGCAGGTCCCGATAGCGGATAAACACCTTGTCGCCTTCGCGCTGCATCATCTCTACCTTCACGTCGGCGTCGAGATAGAACTCTTCCCCCAGTGCTTTGGCGGCGTAGTCGCGCACGGCGCTGTCGGTGAGCGGCCCGACCGCGCCGCCGATGCCGAAGACCTTGGTGTCGACGCCGAGGCGGTGTAGCGCTTGCCCCAGCTCGAGCCCGATGACGCCGGGGCCGAATACCGCTACGGACTGCGGCAAATCATCCCAGTTGAACAGGTCGTCGTTGACGATCAGACGATCGCCCAGTTCGCTCCACGGCGCCGGCCAGCTGGGGCGGGAGCCGGTGGCGATCACAATGCGCTGCGCCACGATGCGCGTATGGTCATCGACCTGCAGCGTGTTGTCGTCGATAAAGCGGGCATAGCCCTGAATTTTGTCGCCGGCCGGGATCTCGTCCACGCCTTCCAGCACGAAACCGACGAAGCGATCGCGTTCGCGCTTGACGCGCGCCATCACTTCACGTCCGTCGATGCGGGTTTTACCGGTTGGGTGCACGCCAAAGCCCGGCGCGCGTTCGATTTGATGCACCGCTTCGGCAGCGGCGATCAGCAACTTGGATGGCATACAGCCAACGCGCGCACAGGTGGTGCCGTAAGGCCCGCCTTCGATCATCACCACGCTGGGGGTAGACCGTTTGGCCGCGCGATAGGCGCCGAGCCCTGCGGTGCCGCCGCCGATGACCGCGACATCAACGTTCAACAGTTTCATATCCGCTCCTGAAAGGTAAAAAAAGGGCGGGCCGTAGCCCGCCAAAGTTCACGTTGGCTTTGTTATTACTTATTAAGCTGACAGGAAAGTTTCCAGATCGTCGCTGCCACCGATGTGACGGCCGCCGATGAACACTTGCGGCACCGTGGCGCGGCCGCTGACGGCGCGCAGGCTGACGGTGGTGGCGTCTTTGCCCAGCACGATCTCTTCATACTGAATGCCGCGTTCTTGCAGCATCTGTTTGGCTTTGGCGCAGAATGGGCAGCCTGGTTTGGTGAACAGGGAGACCGACTCTTGCACTTTGAATTCCGGTGCCAGGTATTTCAGCATGGTGTCTGCGTCGGACACCTCAAACGGGTCGCCCGGTTTGTTCGGTTCGACGAACATTTTCTCGACCACGCCGTCGCGTACCAGCATCGAGTAGCGCCATGAACGAGGGCCAAAGCCCAGATCCGCTTTCTCGACCAGCATGTTCATGCCTTTGGTGAATTCACCGTTGCCGTCCGGCACAAAGGTGATGTTTTCCGCATGCTGATCGGCTTTCCAGGCGTTCATCACGAAGGTGTCGTTCACCGAGACGCACAGAATACCGTCGACGCCGTGCTGTTTGAATACGCTGGACAGCTCGTTGTAACGCGGCAGATGGCTCGAAGAGCAGGTCGGCGTGAACGCGCCCGGCAGCGAGAACACGATGACCGTTTTGTTTTTGAACAGGTCATCAGTGGTCACATCAATCCATTGGTCGCCCTGACGGGTGTGGAAAGTAACCTGAGGAACTTTCTTGCCTTCTTGACTGGTAAACATTGATTAACCCCTTAATTAGGAAAAGTAATTTTTAGCATTTAGCGCGATATCGCTTCGTTGGGACACATTATTGTCGCTGGGACTTGATAGATCTAATCGCTCATTGCTATCTTATCTATCGCCATGAGCTATCATGGAATGGAGGGAAACAATGAATATTCGTGATTTAGAGTATCTGGTCGCCTTGGCCGAGCACCGGCACTTCCGCCGTGCGGCCGATTCATGCCATGTGAGCCAGCCCACGCTGAGCGGGCAGATCCGCAAGCTGGAAGACGAGTTGGGCGTCATGCTGCTCGAGCGCACCAGCCGCAAGGTGCTGTTCACCCAGGCGGGTCTGTTGCTGGTGGAGCAGGCGCGTACCGTGCTGCGCGAAGTGAAAGTATTGAAGGAGATGGCCAGCCAGCAGGGCGAAGCCATGTCCGGGCCGCTGCACATCGGCCTGATCCCAACCGTGGGGCCTTATCTGCTGCCGCAGATCATCCCGACGCTGCACAAAACTTTCCCGAAACTGGAAATGTACCTGCACGAAGCGCAAACCCAGCAACTGCTGGCGCAACTCGACAGCGGCAAATTGGACTGCGCCATTCTGGCATTGGTGAAGGAAACCGAGGCGTTTATCGAAGTGCCTCTGTTCGATGAACCGATGAAGCTGGCGGTGTATTCCGATCACCCGTGGGCGCAGCGCGAGCGCGTGGCGATGCCGGATTTGGCGGGAGAGAAGCTGCTGATGCTGGAAGATGGCCACTGCCTGCGCGATCAGGCGATGGGCTTCTGCTTCCAGGCGGGCGCGGATGAGGATACCCACTTCCGCGCCACCAGTCTGGAAACGCTGCGCAATATGGTCGCGGCCGGCAGCGGCATTACCCTGCTGCCGTCACTGGCGGTGCCGCCGCAGCGCGAACGCGACGGCGTCTGCTATCTGGATTGCTACAAGCCGGAACCGAAGCGCACCATCGCGTTGGTGTATCGCCCCGGTTCCCCACTGCGCAGCCGTTATGAGCAGTTGGCCGAAGCGATCCGCGAGCACATGCAGGGCTACATCGACAACGCGTTAAAACAGGCGGTTTAAGCCGTTAAGCGCCGCCACCCGGTAGGCTTCGGCCATGGTCGGATAGTTGAAGGTCGTATTAACGAAATACTCGATAGTATTGCCTTCACCTTTCTGTTCCATGATCGCCTGACCGATGTGGATGATCTCCGCCGCACGCTCGCCGAAGCAGTGGATCCCGAGGATCTGCAGGGTGTCGCGATGGAACAGGATCTTCAGGCTGCCGACGTTCATCCCGGCGATCTGCGCGCGCGCCAGATGTTTGAACTGGGCGCGGCCCACTTCATACGGCACCTTCATCGCCGTCAGTTCCTGCTCGGTTTTGCCGACGGAGCTGATTTCCGGAATGGTGTAGATGCCGGTCGGGATATCTTCGATTAAGTGACCGCTGGCTTCGCCGGAAGCGATCGCTTGCGCGGCGATGCGGCCCTGATCGTAGGCGGCGGAAGCCAGGCTCGGATAGCCGATCACATCACCGACCGCGTAGATGTGCGACAGCGCGGTTTGGTACATGCTGTTCACCTTCAGCAGCCCGCGGCTGTCCGATTCCAGGCCGACGTTTTCCAACCCCAGCGAATCGGTGTTGCCGGTACGGCCGTTGGCGTACAGCAGGCAGTCCGCTTTCACCTTCTTGCCGGATTTCAGGTGTACGATCACGCCGTCTTCGGTGCCTTCAATCTTCTCGAACTCCTCGTTGTGGCGGATCACCACGCCGTTGTTCCAGAAGTGGTAAGAGAGCGAATCCGACATCTCCTGATCGAGGAACGCCAGCAGGCGATCGCGGGTGTTGATCAGATCCACCTTGACGTTCAGGCCGCGGAAGATAGACGCGTATTCGCAGCCGATCACCCCGGCGCCGTAAATGATCACGTGGCGCGGTTCATGGCTCAGCTCGAGAATGGAATCGCTGTCGTAGATGCGCGGGTGATTGAAATCGACGCTGGCCGGATGGTAAGGGCGCGAGCCGCAGGCGATCACGATGTGGTCGGCGCGGATGGTGTCCTGGGTGCCGTCCATGTAGCTGACGCTGACGGTGTTGGCGTCGATGAAGCGCGCGTCGCCGGCGAACAGTTTGCACTGGTTCCGCTCATAGAAGCCTTGGCGCATGCGGGTCTGCTGGCTGATGACGTTATCGGCGTGGCGTAAAATGTCAGGGAAGGTCGCGCTGAGCGTGCGCGAGTTGTTGTAAAGCGGGTTCTGGTTGAATTCGATAATGCGGCTGACGGCGTGGCGGAGGGCTTTGGAAGGGATGGTGCCCCAGTGGGTACATCCGCCGCCTACGTTGTTGTACCGTTCGATAACGGCCACGCGGGCGCCCTGTTTCACCAGCCCCATGGCGGCACCTTCACCACCAGGGCCCGAGCCAATCACAATGGCATCAAATTGATAGTGCTGTTGCATGTAGGAGAGACCTGTTTTTTTATACAAGATTACAACGGTATCTTAACATCATAGCGCTGCTCACCCAATCACCATTAGGCTTTTTGAGGCAAAGCACAATCGGCTCAGGGCGGAAGTGTGATAGAGCGCGTTAGTATAAATGCTGTTGCAATAAAATTTGCTATATTGCCGAGTCTAGGGCGTTAGACTGAGAGAATGGAACCTATCCGGATATGCATATGGGCGTCAGAGCACAACAAAAAGAACGGACTCGTCGTTCCCTGATCGAAGCCGCATTCAGCCAGCTGAGCGCCGAACGCAGCTTCGCCAGCCTGAGCCTGCGGGAAGTTTCACGCGAGGCGGGCATCGCGCCCACGTCGTTTTACCGCCATTTCCGCGATGTGGATGAGCTGGGGCTGACCATGGTGGACGAAAGCGGCCTGATGCTGCGTCAGTTGATGCGCCAGGCGCGCCAACGCATCGCCAAGGGCGGCAGCGTGATCCGCACTTCGGTGTCCACCTTTATGGAATTTATCGGCAACAACCCGAACGCCTTCCGCCTGCTGCTGCGCGAGCGCTCCGGCACGTCGGCGGCATTCCGTGCGGCGGTGGCGCGCGAGATCCAGCATTTCATCGCCGAACTGGCGGACTACCTCGAGTTGGAAAATCACATGCCGCGCAGCTTTACCGAAGCGCAGGCGGAAGCGATGGTCACCATCGTGTTCAGCGCCGGCGCGGAAGCGCTGGATATCGACGTCGAGCAGCGGCAGCAGCTGGAAGAACGGCTGGTGCTGCAGCTGCGGATGATCTCCAAAGGGGCGTATTACTGGTATCGTCGCGAACAAGAAAAAGCTTCTGTGTCCCACGTATAAAAAAGGTAAAAAATGATGGAAAAACCAGGCCGTGAAAATGGCACCTTACTGCTGGCGTTGATTGCCGGCCTTTCGATCAACGGTTCCTTTGCCGCGCTGTTCAGCTCAGTGGTGCCGTTTTCGATCTTCCCGCTGATCGCGTTGGTGCTGGCGGTGTACTGCCTGCATCAGCGTTACCTGAACCGCGCCATGCCGGACGGCATGCCGAAGCTGGCGGCGGCCTGTTTCCTGCTGGGGCTGCTGATGTACAGCGCCATCGTGCGCGCAGAATACCCGCAGATCGGTTCCAACTTCCTGCCGTCGGTCATCTGCGTGGCGCTGGTACTGTGGATCGGAGTCAAACTGAAGGCGCGCAAGGCGCCGGATGCGCCGACTCAAGAGTCGTAATGAAACGGGGCGCCATGATGGCGCCCCTGTCGTATCAGCAGCGCTTTTCCAGCAGCACGCCGCATTCCATGTGATGGGTATACGGGAACTGATCGAACAGCGCCAGGCGGCTGACCCGGTGCGTGGCCTGCAGCGTTTCCAGGTTGGCGCACAGCGTTTCCGGGTTGCATGAGATATACAGAATGCGCGGGTAGGCCTGCACCATCTTCACCGTTTCATCGTCCAGCCCGCTACGCGGCGGATCGACGAAAATCGTCTCGCAGTTGTAACCGCTCAGATCGATGCCCTTCAACCGGTTGAATTCGCGCACCCCGTTCATCGCCTGGGTGAAATCTTCCGCCGCCATGCGGATGATCTGCACATTGTCGATATGGTTGGCAGCGATGTTGTATTGCGCCGCCGCCACCGACGGTTTGGCGATCTCGGTCGCCAGCACGCGCTCGAAATTGCGCGCCAGCGCCAGCGAGAAGTTGCCGTTGCCGCAATACAGCTCCAGCAAATCGCCTTTGGAACCGGCGGTCACCGCCAGCGCCCATTCCAGCATCTGCACGTTCATGGCCGCGTTGGGCTGAGTGAAGCTGTTTTCCACCTGGCGGTAGATCATGTCGCGGCCGGCGACCGGCAGCACTTCGTCGACATAATCCTGGTCGAGCATGATTTTGGTCTTCGACGCCCGGCCGATCAGCTGCAGATCGAAACCCTGAGCGCGCAGTTCGTCACGCAGCTGCTCGGCGCGCCGTTGCCAAACGTCATCCAGCTTGCGGTGGTACAGCAGCGAGGCGATGATTTTGCCGCTTTGCGTCGACAGATAATCGATCTGGAACAGCTTGTGGCGCAGGATCGGTTCCGGTTTCAGCGCGGCGATCAGGGCGCTCATCAGGCGGTTGATCAGTTCGCTGGCGGCCGGGAACCGATCGACGCGAATACGCTGCTTGGTCTGCTGATCGAACATGATGTGGTACATGTCGTCCGCGTCGTGCCAGATGCGGAATTCGGCGCGCATGCGGTAGTGGTCGACTGGCGAGCGGAACACTTCCGGCTCGGGCGCCGCGAACGGTGACATCAACGTCTTCAGGCGGGCGACTTTCTCCGCCAGTTGGTCATCGTAACGTTCAATAGGCAAATTCTCGGGCGTCATGTGTGTCTTCTCGTCAGGCAAATTTGATCAGCGGGGATTGTAGGGAATCAGCCCGTGAAGTCCAGTTTTGTCGCGTTTATTATTTGTAACATTAGTAGCAGTCTAGACATCTATTTTCATTGATCGTAGCATTGCCGTCCGGCCTCAAGCAGCGAGTGAAAAGGGAATCCGGTGTGAATCCGGAGCTGACGCGCAGCGGTAAGGGGAAGTCACGGCGATAGCGTTTCGACGCAGACACTGTCCACTGCAGGATGGGAAGTCATCGCCCGTTGCCGGTCGCACCCCGCGGCCCGCAAATCCCAAGCCCGAAGACCTGCCGGTGTTACGTCGCAATGTCCGTGGCCGTCGCGAACTACCGGCCATGATCCTGCGGCATCCGCCAATTAAGTTTGGATGCTTTTCTCATGACAATTACAAAAAATACGCTGCTGGCGGTGGTCTCCTCCGTCACGGCTTTTTCTGGATGGGCGCAAGACAACACGACAGCCACGAATGGCGATAACCTGGTGGTGACCGCCAACCGCTTCCCGCAGCCGGTTTCTTCCGTGCTGGCGCCGACTTCTATCGTCACCCGTAACGATATCGATCGTTGGCAGGCCAAGAGCCTGACCGACGTGATGCGCCGTTTGCCGGGCGTGGACATCGGCCAAAACGGCGGGCTGGGGCAAAAGAGCTCACTGTTTATTCGCGGCACCAACTCCAGCCATGTCTTGGTATTGATCGACGGCATTCGCCTTAACCAGGCGGGCGTCAGCGGCTCTTCCGATCTCAGCCAAATCCCGATTTCGCTGGTGCAGAAAGTCGAATACATTCGCGGCCCGCGCTCGGCGGTGTACGGTTCCGACGCCATCGGCGGCGTGGTCAACATCATCACCACGCGTGAAAAGAACGGTACTACGCTCTCTGCAGGCGTCGGCTCCAACGGCTATCAGGCCTATGACGCGTCGACCCAGCAACAGCTGGGCGACAGCACCGTGGCGACGGTGGCAGGGAATTACACCTATACCAAAGGGTATGATGTGGTGGCCTATGGCAGCACCGGCATGCAAAGCCAGCAGGACCGCGATGGCTTTATGAGTAAGTCTCTGTATGGCGCGCTTGAGCACCAGTTCAGCGAATCGGTCAGCGGCTTTGTACGCGGATATGGCTATGACAACCGCACGGCGTACGATGGTTACTATTCCTCTCCGACCAGCCCTCTGTTAGATACTCGCAAACTGTACAACCAAACCTGGGATACCGGATTGCGTTATAAAGAAGGGATTTACGCAACACAATTGATCGGCAGCTACAGTCATAGCAAGGATTACGATTACGATCCTCGTCGCGGTATGTATGACAGTTCGGCCAGCTTGGTGGATTCCGAACAGTACAACCTGCAGTGGGGTAATACGCTGCAGGTTGGAGAGGGTACCGTAAGCTCTGGTGTTGACTGGCAGCAACAGAAAATCAAGCCGGACTCCACCACCGTGAAGGGTGAAAAAAGCCAACGTGATGCAGGCATCTACCTGACTGCGCAGCAACTGGTTGGCCCGGTAACGTTGGAAGGCGCGGTTCGAGGTGACGATCATTCCGAGTTTGGCTGGCACGGCACTTGGCAAACCAGCGCAGCCTGGGAATTCGTCGAGGGATACCGTTTTATCGCTTCGTATGGCACGGCGTTCAAAGCACCGAATATGAGCCAGCTATACGGCAATTTCGGCAACAATACCGATCTGAAACCGGAAGAAAGCAAGCAGTGGGAAGGCGGCTTTGAAGGACTGACCGGCCCGGTGACCTGGCGCATCTCCGGTTATCGCAACGACATCGACAATTTGATCGATTCCACGGGGGAAACCAACTACGTCTATTACAACGTGGGTAAGGCGACCATCAAAGGGATTGAAGCCACTGCCTCGTTTGATACCGGCCCGCTGACGCACCAGATTGGCTATGACTATGTCGATCCTCGCAACGCCAAGACCAATGAAGTGCTGCTGCGGCGCGCGAAACAACAGGTGAAGTATGAGCTGGATTGGCAGTTGTATGACTTTGACTGGGCGGTGACTTATCAATACCTGGGTCAACGTTATGACAAGGACTACAGTACCTATCCGGAGCAAAGCGTGAAACTTGGCGGCGTGAGCCTGTGGGATCTCGCAGTTTCGTATCCGGTCACATCTCATCTGACAGTTCGTGGTAGAATTGCCAACCTGTTTGATAAAGATTATGAGACGGCCTATGGCTACGCTACTCCAGGAAGAGAATACTACCTCACTGGAAGCTATACCTTCTAACAGCACCGCCACACCTCGCCCGACGGTGCTGGTTTTCGATTCCGGCGTCGGCGGGCTGTCGGTATATCAAGAGATTCGGCAGTTGCTGCCGGATCTCCACTATATATACGCTTTCGACAACGTGGCGTTCCCCTACGGCGAGAAGTCCGAAGAGTTTATCGTTGAGCGCGTGGTGGAGATTGTCGGCGCAGTGCAGCAGCGGCATCCTCTGGCGATTGTCGTCATTGCCTGTAACACTGCCAGCACCGTCTCTTTGCCGGCCCTGCGCGAGCGCTTCAGTTTCCCGGTCGTGGGCGTGGTACCCGCCATCAAGCCTGCCGCCCGTCTTACCGTCAATGGCATTGTCGGCCTGTTGGCGACTCGCGGCACCGTACAGCGCAGCTACACCCACGAACTGATTTCCCGTTTCGCTACCGACTGCAAGATTGAGCTGCTGGGCTCTTCAGAGCTGGTGGAGCTGGCGGAGGCCAAGCTGCACGGCGAAGCCGTGCCGCTACCGGTGCTGAAGAAGATCCTGCATCCGTGGCTGAGCATGCGCGAGCCGCCGGATACCGTCGTGCTGGGCTGCACTCATTTTCCTCTATTAGCTGAAGAGCTGATGCAGGTGTTGCCGGAAGGCACCCGGCTGGTGGATTCCGGTGCGGCGATTGCCCGTCGTACCGCCTGGCTCATCTCGACGCAGGAAAATCTGGTCTCGAGCCAGGAAGAGAATCTGGCGTATTGCATGGCGCTAAATGAAGATACTGACGCTTTATTGCCCGTTTTGCAGGGCTACGGCTTTAAATCGTTGAAAAAACTGCCGCTTTAACGGTGTTTTGGTTAAACATTCAACGGTCGGAAAAAATATTGAAAATAGGGGTTGCGGCCCGCCGAGAACTCCCTATAATGCGCCTCCACTGACCGGGAACAACGACTGACAAGCCGCCGGGTCAGCGAGAAGAAAGCGAA
>NZ_JBSEYF010000007.1:0-246197 GCF_053627655.1 Serratia sp. 121840015-1 | reverse complement strand
ACCCCATGCCGAACTCAGAAGTGAAACGCCGTAGCGCCGATGGTAGTGTGGGGTCTCCCCATGCGAGAGTAGGACACTGCCAGGCATCAAATAAACGTTATCAGTGTGACGACTGGTAATGCGCAAATCGCAGAGCGCGATTTTGCCGGCATCGAGAGATGCAACGTAAAAGAATCGGTGGAGCGGTAGTTCAGTTGGTTAGAATACCTGCCTGTCACGCAGGGGGTCGCGGGTTCGAGCCCCGTCCGTTCCGCCACTTATTTAATTATGCCTGCTTTATTAGCAGGCATAATGTTAAGCGAGATTTAGGGGCGTAGCTCAGTTGGTAGAGCACCGGTCTCCAAAACCGGGTGTCGCGAGTTCGAGTCTCTCCGCCCCTGCCATATTAAGAACCCTTTGCGAAAGCAAAGGGTTTTTTTTTGCCTATCATTTTTCTTCCTTACCGCTTTGGAACAGAGCACATGGACGTTAGGTGCCGATGTTTGCCCGATCCTGGTTGCTCCATCTTTCTTCCGATCTTTACCCCCGTGACCTCCTGATTCCCTTGCTGTTTTGCATTATCTCCTCTCAGAAGGCGATGAGCGCGTTTTTGCTTGATAGACAGTCATAACCACGATGACGGCGTTTAAGGCCGCCATAACGCTTTAGGCTGCGGTATTTAAAGGTATTTTAAGTAATTGCCGAATCAAAGGCTGTTGATCGCTGTTTTGCAACCAGACGGCATACAGTGGGCGGATAATCGGTGGGATCTCAGCGGCGGCCACCAGCTGTGGGTACTCTTGTTCCCACTGGCTGGGCAGGAAAGCGCATCCGCCCGTGGTTTCCAGCAGCTGACGCGTCAGGTGAGCGGAGGTAGTGGTGAGCACCGGCACGTTATCGCCTTCCAGCATGCGGCTTTCCTGTTGGTGAAAGTCGGCTCCCCATTCCAGCTTGATGTAGGGCATTGGGGCTTGTTTATCACGATGCGCGGATGAGAACAGGCGTAATGAGAAATTGCTCAGCTGCTGGCTGGCCAATTCATCCATCTTCGGCGGTTCAGTGGTGATCAGTAAATCGAGCTGCCTTTCATGCAGTTGTTTTACCAAAGAGTGCCTTAATGCCACCCTGGCTTCGAGCTGTAGCGCCTCGCGTTGTTGATAGAGCGCCTGCAACCAGGGGGTCAGATAGGCTTCCCACAGCGAAGCGGTCGCGCCGATCGACAACTCGGTGTGTTGCAGCGAACGCACGACCTCCTTCTTCGCCAGCTGCCAGGTGTTCATCAGGCTCTCGGCATAGGGCAGAAGCCGCTCACCGGCAGGTGTCAGACGGATATTATTGCGATGACGGGTAAATAAATTTGCGCCCAGCTGGTTTTCTAACTGACGGATGCGGAAACTGACCGCGGACTGCGTTAAGTACAAAGATTCTGCGGCTCTGCCAAAGTGACGCGTTCTACTGACCTCCAAAAAGGTTTTCAGTAATTCGGTATCCACACCTATCTCCAAAAAAATTTGTCGTTAAGATTTAAATGTTTTGTTTTACACGCTGTCAAGCCTATCTAATACTCCGCGCCATAAACAGCACGGCCATAAGAGAATTAGGAGCGTGTCAGATGGCGGATAGCTTCACCACGACCAATCGTTTTTTTGATAATAAACATTACCCTCGCGGGTTCTCCCGTCACGGCGATTTCACCATTAAAGAGGCGCAATTGCTAGAGCGCTTTGGCTACGCGTTTAACGAGCTGGACTCGGGCAAACGTCAGCCGGTCACTGAAGAAGAACAGCTGTTCGTCGCAGTGTGCCGCGGTGAGCGCGAAGCGGCTACCGAGCAGGAAAAAGTATGGGCTAAATATCTGGCGCGCACACGTCGCCCGAAGAAATTCCATACTCTGTCCGGCGGTAAACCGCAGGCTGACGCAGTAGAAGATTACAGCGACAGCGACGACTAAAGACGATGGGGCCTGCGGGCCCCATTTTCTATTCCAGACTACGATGCAGCTGTAACAGCAGACGGTCCATACTGCGATAGCCCAGCGCTTCGCAGAGGTGGCTCCTGTTGAGCTCCGCATCCCCCGCCAAATCCGCCAGCGTGCGCGCCACTTTCAAAATGCGCTGCCAGGCGCGGACCGATAACCCCAGCGCGTTTAATGTTGCCTCCAAAAACTCGGCGTCTGCTGCCTGCAGAACGCAATCACGTTCCACTTCGCGGTTGCTCAACAGCGCGTTGACTTTCCCGGCGCGTTCGAGCTGCCGGGCGCGTGCCTGCTGCACCCGCTTCCGCACCTGCTCACTGCTCTCTCCATGCGTTTTCCGCTGACTGAGCGTACCCGGCGGTAACAGCGGCACTTCGATAGAAAGATCGAAACGGTCGAGAAAAGGCCCTGACAGCCGGGCCAGATAGCGTAATACCTGCTGCGGTGAGGCGCGATTGTGCAACCCCTGATAATGCCCGGTCGGGCTGGGGTTCATTGCCGCAATCAACTGCACTCTGGCGGGGAAACAGAACTTGGCGTTGGCGCGTGAAATTACGATCTCGCCGGACTCCAGCGGCTCACGCAGCGCATCCAGCACCTTACGCTCGAATTCCGGTAGCTCATCCAGAAACAGCACGCCGTTATGCGCCATAGAGATTTCACCCGGGCGCGGCAGTGAGCCGCCGCCGACCAACGCCGCCATCGATGCACTGTGATGCGGTGCGCGAAACGGCCTCTGGCGCCATGGTAGGGCTGCGGGGATATGGTGCTGCAAGCTGGCGACCGCCAGGCTTTCCAGCGCCTCATGCTCCGTGAGCGGCGGCAGCAAGCCCGTGAGGCGGCTGGCCAACATGGTTTTACCGGTGCCCGGCGGCCCAATCAGCAGCAGGTTATGCCCGCCGGCGGCGGCGATCTCCAGAGCCCGCTTGGCCTGTTCCTGGCCGATGATGTCGCGCAGATCGGCGTTGTCGCAGGCGATGTCCACAGCGGGAGGCGTGGCCGCCACCGGCAGCTCGCCCTGGCCGAGCAGAAAGGCACAGACTTCCAACAGGTGCCGGGCGGTATGGGAGTGCGACTGCGCAATCAGGCCGACTTCGGCGGCATTGTCCGTCGAGAGGATCAGTTGCCGCCCGGCGTCAGCCGCCGCCAGCGCCGCCGGGATCGCGCCCCTGACCGCGCGCAGTGCGCCGGACAGTGCGAGCTCGCCAAGAAACTCGTAGCGCGCCAACGGTGCGAGGGGCAATTGCTCGGAGGCGGCGAGGATCGCCAGTGCTATCGGCAGATCGTAACGCCCGCCTTCTTTCGGCAGATCGGCGGGCGCCAAATTGACGGTGATGCGCCGGGCGGGAAAGGTGAAACCGTTGTTGATCAGGGCGCTGCGCACCCGATCGCGCGCCTCTTTCACCGTGGTTTCTGGCAGACCGACCAGCGTCAGGCCGGGCAGGCCATTGCTGATATGCACCTCCACCGTTACTGAAGGGGCCTGAACGCCGATGATGGCGCGGCTATAGATTACCGCCAATGACATATCGCTCTCCTTGCTGAGGGCAACATGATGCGCGATTCATTCTGGCTTCGCGCGGCGTTATTAGCGATTTTTCCCGGAGGTTCGCAGCGTAATTGCCGATTTTCATTTCAGCGAATGAGATTGTGCGATCCGCCTCGCAGGCTGCGGCAATACCCATTAACAATATCGCCGAAGGCTGCAACACATTAGCGGCCCAGACGCATTGCAACCATAGGCTTGATGGGTATATTTAACAATTGATTAAAAGAAAAATCACTTCTTTAACAAACTCCGACCGCCGCCGCATTCTGCCCGGCAGCCGCTAAGCCTCCTGACTTCGTACTCTACGGTAGGGATAACACTATGTTTGGTTGGACCCCGCTGCAACGCAACGCGGCAATCGCCAGCTTTTCAAGCTGGACGCTCGATGCTTTCGATTTTTTCGTGCTGGTATTCTTACTCAGCGATATCGCGCAATCCTTTCACGTCGGCCTGGAACAGGTCACGTTGGCGATTCTGCTCACGCTGGCGGTGCGGCCTATCGGCGCGCTGATCTTCGGGCGCGCGGCGGAAAAATATGGCCGCAAGCCGATCCTGATGTTGAATATCGTCTTCTTCTCGGTATTTGAGCTGCTCTCCGCCGCCGCGCCCTCGCTGACGGTCTTTTTGCTGCTGCGGGTGCTGTACGGGGTTGCGATGGGCGGCATCTGGGGCGTGGCGTCGTCATTGGCGATGGAAACCATACCGGACCGCTCACGCGGCCTGATGTCGGGTATTTTCCAAGCCGGCTATCCGTTCGGTTATCTGCTGGCGGCGGTGGTGTACGGCCTGCTGTTCGAAACGGTCGGCTGGCGCGGCATGTTCGTTATCGGCGCAGCGCCGATCCTGCTGCTGCCGTTTATTTATTATTGCGTGCAGGAGTCGCCGGTGTGGCTGGCGGCGCGCGAACGCAAAGAAAGCACCGCCTTGCTACCGGTGCTGAAGAGCCACTGGAAGCTGTGCTGCTATCTGGTGCTGCTGATGGCGGCGTTCAATTTCTTCTCCCACGGCACGCAAGATCTGTATCCGGTATTTTTGAAAGTTCAGCACGGTTTCGACCCTAAAACCGTCAGTATCATTGCCATAAGCTACAATATCGCGTCCATTATCGGCGGCGTATTCTTCGGTTCGTTATCGGAAAAGATCGGCCGTAAGAAAGCGATCATCATCGCCGCGCTGCTGGCGTTGCCGGTGATCCCGCTGTGGGCGTTTTCCAGCGGTTCACTGATGCTCGGGATCGGCGCTTTCCTGATGCAGTTCATGGTGCAGGGTGCCTGGGGCGTGATACCGACCTACCTGACCGAACTGGTGCCGGCCAACACCCGCGCGGTGCTGCCGGGGTTCGTGTACCAGCTGGGCAATCTGATAGCCTCGGTCAACGCCACGCTGCAAGCCACCATCGCCGAGCATCATGGGCACAATTACGGCCTGGCGATGGCGATCGTCGCCGGTACGGTGGCGGTGGCGATCGCCCTGTTGGTGTTCTTTGGCAAGGATACGCGCGGCAAGGCGATCACCGACGCGGTGAAAAATCCGGACATGCGCGCCAACGTGTGAAAGAGGGGCGATTTGCGTGAGGTATGACCAGATTGCGCCGAATAATAACGCAAAAAAAGTGTTGTCATGCCGCGCGCGACTATGGTACCTCTGTAAGCATTAGTTCTGAATGAGCACAGTGAACAAACCCATTATGAAAGCCTTTGCCCAAGTGATTAGCCTAGTCGTGATTAGCGTGGTGGTGATTATTATCCCACCGTGCGGGGCTGCACTTGGACGAAGAAAGGCTTAGCAAACAAGCCGGAATCGCAAGAGAACCCCCGCACCGTCAGGTCCGGGGGTTTTTTATTGGCAAGAGAAAAGTGGAGCAAGGGGCAGAGCATGAGAAACAGAACAAAATCCTGCAGTTGTCGAAGTAAGGCGGGGAAATAACTATGAATGGCGCTCAGTGGGTAGTTCAAGCGTTGCGTGCGCAGGGTGTGGATACCGTATTCGGCTATCCGGGTGGGGCAATCATGCCGGTGTACGATGCGCTGTACGACGGCGGTGTGGAACACCTGCTGTGTCGCCATGAACAGGGCGCCGCGATGGCCGCCATCGGCTACGCCCGCGCCACTGGCAAAGTCGGCGTTTGCATCGCCACTTCCGGCCCTGGCGCCACCAACCTGATCACTGGCCTGGCTGATGCGCTGCTCGATTCCGTTCCCGTTGTCGCCATCACCGGTCAGGTGGGTTCCGCGCTGATCGGCACCGATGCCTTTCAGGAGATCGATGTTCTCGGCCTGTCTCTGGCCTGCACCAAGCACAGCTTCCTGGTGGAATCGCTGGACGCCTTGCCGGGCATCATGGCGGAAGCGTTCGCCATCGCCGCAGGCGGCCGCCCTGGCCCGGTGCTGATCGATATCCCGAAAGACATCCAGCTGGCGCAGGGCGACTTGCACCCGCATCTGATGCCGGTCGACGAGGCGCCGGCGTTCCCGGCGGCAGCGTTGGCAGAAGCGGCCGAGCTGCTGGCGCAGGCGCACAAACCGATGCTGTACGTCGGCGGCGGCGTGGGTATGGCACAGGCGGTGCCGGCGCTGCGTGAATTTATCGCCGTGACCCGCATGCCGAACGTCGCCACCCTGAAGGGGCTGGGCGCGCCGGATGCGCAAGATCCGCTGTACCTCGGCATGTTGGGCATGCACGGCACCAAGGCTGCCAACCTGGCGGTGCAGGCGTGCGATTTGCTGATTGCCGTCGGCGCGCGTTTCGATGACCGCGTGACCGGCAAACTGAACGCCTTCGCACCGCACGCCAAAGTGATCCACATGGATATCGATCCGGCGGAGATGAGCAAGCTGCGCCAGGCACATGTGGCCCTGCAGGGCGATCTGAAAGCGTTGCTGCCGGCGTTGCAGCACCCGCTGAATATCGCCGCCTGGCAGCAGCAGGTGACGGCGCTGAAAGCCGAGCACGTCTGTCGCTACGATCACCCCGGCCAGCCGATCTACGCGCCATTGTTCTTGCGCCAGCTGTCCGCCCGCAAGCCGGCCAACAGCGTAGTGACCACCGACGTGGGCCAGCACCAGATGTGGAGCGCGCAGCACATGACGTTCGAACGCCCGGAGAATTTCATCACCTCCAGCGGCCTCGGCACCATGGGGTTCGGCGTGCCGGCGGCGGTGGGGGCTCAAGTCGCGCGTCCGCAAGATACGGTGATCTGCGTCTCGGGCGATGGCTCCTTCATGATGAACGTGCAGGAGCTGGGTACCATCAAGCGCAAACAGCTGCCGCTCAAGATCGTGCTGCTGGACAACCAGCGCCTCGGAATGGTGCGTCAATGGCAGCAGCTGTTCTTCGACGGCCGCTACAGCGAAACCAACCTGTCCGATAACCCCGACTTCCTGATGCTGGCCGCCGCCTTCGGCATTCCCGGCCAGCGCATCAGCCGAAAGGATCAGGTGGAAGGCGCGCTCGAGGCGCTGTTCAACACCGAAGGCCCTTATCTGCTGCAGGTCTCTATCGACGAACTCGAAAACGTCTGGCCGCTGGTGCCGCCGGGCGCCGGCAACGAAACCATGTTGGAGGAAATATCATGATGCAGCATCAACTCTCTATCCAGGCGCGTTTTCGCCCCGAAATGTTAGAGCGCGTATTGCGGGTCGTGCGTCATCGCGGCTTTCAGGTTTGTGCTATGAATATGGTTTCTCCGGCCAACGCCGACAGCATCAATATCGAATTGACCGTTGCCAGCCCGCGTCCGGTCGCCCTGTTGTCATCTCAGTTAAGCAAACTGCTGGACGTCTCCTGCGTCGAGATCCAGCAGCCAACATCACAACAAATACGCGCCTGAGGCGCCGAGAAGGATAAATAACAATGACAAAGAAAGCCGATTACATTTGGTTCAATGGTGAGATGGTTCCCTGGGCCGAGGCCAAAGTGCACGTGATGTCGCACGCGCTGCATTACGGCACGTCGGTATTTGAAGGCGTGCGCTGCTACGACTCGCACTTGGGGCCGGTGGTGTTCCGTCATCGCGAACATATGCAGCGCCTGCACGACTCGGCGAAAATCTACCGCATGCCGGTTTCGCAAAGCGTCGACGAGCTGATGGAAGCCTGCCGTGCCACGCTGCGCAAGAACAACCTGGTCAGCGCGTACATCCGCCCGCTGGTGTTCGTCGGCGATGTAGGCATGGGCGTCAACCCGCCGGCCGGTTACAAAACGGACGTGATTATCGCGGCGTTTCCTTGGGGCGCTTATCTGGGTGAAGAAGCGCTGGATCAAGGCATCGATGCGATGGTCTCCTCCTGGCACCGCGTCGCACCAAACACGATCCCCACTGCGGCCAAGGCCGGCGGTAACTATCTTTCCTCCCTGCTGGTGGGCAGCGAAGCGCGTCGCCACGGCTATCAGGAAGGCATCGCGCTCGACGTGCACGGCTACATTTCCGAAGGGGCGGGCGAGAACCTGTTTGAAGTGAAAGACGGCGTGATTTACACCCCGCCGTTCACCTCTTCGGCGCTGCCGGGCATCACCCGCGATGCGATCATCAAGCTGGCGAAAGACATGGGCTTCGAAGTGCGTGAGCAGGTGCTGTCGCGCGAATCGCTGTACCTGGCCGACGAAGTGTTCATGTCCGGCACCGCGGCGGAAATCACGCCGGTACGCAGCGTGGACGGCATTCAGGTCGGCATCGGCAAATGCGGCCCGGTGACCAAACAGATCCAACAGGCGTTCTTCGGCCTGTTCAGCGGCAAGACAGAAGACAAATACGGCTGGCTGGATCCGGTAAATCCGTAACGACAAGACAGACAGATAAGAATATCCAGGCGGTTCGTTCGCCGCCTGTCATAAATACATTTGGAGTGAAAAGAGCATGCCTAAGTACCGTTCCGCCACCACCACCCACGGCCGCAATATGGCGGGTGCCCGCGCATTGTGGCGCGCGACCGGGATGACCGACGCCGATTTCGGCAAGCCGATCATCGCCGTGGTCAACTCCTTTACCCAGTTCGTGCCGGGCCACGTGCATCTGCGCGATCTGGGCAAACTGGTCGCCGAGCAGATCGAAGCTTCTGGCGGCGTGGCCAAAGAGTTCAACACCATCGCGGTGGATGACGGCATCGCCATGGGCCACGGCGGCATGCTCTATTCCCTGCCGTCGCGCGAGCTGATCGCCGACTCGGTCGAATACATGGTGAACGCCCACTGCGCCGACGCGATGGTGTGCATCTCCAACTGCGACAAGATCACCCCGGGCATGCTGATGGCGGCGTTGCGCCTGAATATCCCGGTGATCTTCGTCTCCGGCGGCCCGATGGAAGCCGGCAAGACCAAACTCTCCAACCAGATCATCAAGCTGGATCTGGTGGATGCGATGATCCAGGGCGCTAACCCGAACGTCAGCGACGCCGACAGCGAGCAGATCGAGCGTTCCGCCTGCCCGACCTGCGGTTCCTGCTCCGGCATGTTCACCGCTAACTCGATGAACTGCCTGACCGAAGCGCTGGGCCTGTCGCAGCCGGGCAACGGCTCGCTGCTGGCCACCCACGCCGATCGCAAAGCGCTGTTCCTCAACGCCGGCAAGCGCATCGTCGAGCTGACCAAACGCTATTACGAGCAGGACGACGAGAGCGCGCTGCCGCGCAATATCGCCAACAAGGCGGCGTTTGAGAACGCCATGACGCTGGACATCGCCATGGGCGGCTCGACCAACACCGTACTGCACCTGCTGGCTTCGGCGCAGGAAGGCGAGGTGGACTTCACCATGGAAGACATCGATCGCCTGTCGCGCAAAGTGCCGCACCTGTGCAAGGTGGCGCCGAGCACGCAGAAATACCATATGGAAGACGTGCACCGCGCCGGCGGCGTCATCGGCATCCTCGGCGAGCTGGATCGCGCCGGCTTGCTGAACCGCGAGGTGAACAACGTGCTGGGGCTGACCCTGCCGCAGACGCTGGAAGCCTACGACGTAATGCTGACCCGCGACGAAAGCGTCAAGAAAATGTACTCCGCCGGGCCGGCCGGTATCCGCACCACGCAGGCATTCTCGCAGGACTGCCGCTGGGATTCGCTGGACACCGACCGCAAGGAGGGCTGCATCCGCACCCGTGAACACGCCTACAGTCAGGACGGCGGGTTGGCGGTGCTGTACGGTAACCTGGCGGAAAACGGCTGCATCGTCAAAACCGCCGGCGTAGACAAGGAAATCCTCACCTTCCGCGGCCCGGCCAAAGTGTATGAAAGCCAGGATGATGCGGTAGAAGCGATCCTCGGCGGCAAAGTGGTGGCGGGCGACGTAGTCGTTATCCGTTACGAAGGGCCGAAAGGCGGGCCGGGCATGCAGGAAATGCTTTACCCAACCACGTATCTGAAATCGATGGGGCTGGGCAAGGCGTGCGCGCTGATTACCGACGGGCGTTTCTCCGGCGGCACCTCCGGGCTGTCCATCGGCCACGCCTCGCCGGAGGCGGCCAACGGCGGCCTGATCGCCCTGGTGCAGGACGGCGACATGATCGCGATCGACATTCCTCATCGCGGCATCCAGCTGGACGTCAGCGAGCAGGAGCTGGCGGCGCGGCATGAAGCGGAACTGGCGCGCGGCGACGCGGCCTGGACGCCGAAAAACCGTGAGCGTCAGGTATCCTTCGCGCTGCGCGCCTACGCCTCGTTGGCCACCAGCGCCGACAAAGGCGCGGTGCGCGACAAGAGCAAACTGGGGGGATAAGCAGCATGGCGGTCTCTCAACCCCTACCCAGCGCCCCCTGCGGCGCGGAATATCTGCGAGCGGTACTGCGCTCGCCGGTCTACGAGGTGGCGCAGGTCACCCCGTTGCAGGCCATGAGCAAAATTTCTTCGCGCCTCGGCAACACCATTTTGGTGAAGCGCGAAGATCGCCAGCCGGTGCACAGCTTCAAGCTGCGCGGGGCCTATGCGATGATCGCCGGGCTGGACGAAGAGCAGAAGGCGCGCGGCGTCGTGACGGCTTCGGCCGGCAACCACGCGCAGGGCGTCGCCTTCTCCGGTAAACGGCTGGGCATCAAAACGCTGATCGTGATGCCGGTGTCCACTGCGGACATCAAGGTGGATGCGGTGCGCGGTTTCGGCGGTGAAGTGCTGCTGCACGGCGCCAATTTCGACGAGGCCAAAGCGAAGGCGATCGAGCTTTCCCAGCAGCAGGGCATGACCTTCGTGCCGCCGTTCGATCATCCGACGGTGATTGCCGGGCAGGGCACGCTGGCGATGGAGCTGCTGCAGCAAGACGCGCATCTGGATCGGGTCTTCGTGCCGGTCGGCGGCGGCGGCCTGGCCGCCGGGGTGGCGGTGCTGATCAAGCAGCTGATGCCGCAGATCAAAGTGATCGGCGTCGAAGCGGAAGACTCCGCCTGCCTGCGTGCGGCGCTGGATGCCGGCCATCCGGTGGATCTGGCGCGCGTCGGGCTGTTCGCCGAAGGCGTGGCGGTGAAGCGTATCGGCGACGAAACCTTCCGCCTGTGCCGTGAGTATCTGGACGACGTAATCACTGTGGACAGCGACGCCATCTGTGCGGCGGTCAAAGATCTGTTCGAGGACGTGCGTGCCATTGCCGAACCTTCCGGCGCGCTGGCGCTGGCGGGGCTGAAAAAGTACGTCCAGCAGCACAACATTCAGGGCGAGCGTCTGGCGCACGTCTTATCCGGCGCCAACCTCAACTTCCACGGGCTGCGCTACGTTTCCGAGCGTTGCGAACTGGGCGAACAGCGTGAAGCGCTGTTGGCGGTGACCATTCCGGAACAGCAGGGCAGCTTCCTCAAGTTCTGCCAACTGTTGGGCGGCCGCTCGGTGACCGAATTCAACTATCGCTACGCCGATGCCGACAACGCCTGTATTTTTGTCGGCGTGCGTCTGACGCGCGGGCACGCCGAACGGCGGGAAATCATCGACGAGCTCAATGCCGACGGTTATCAGGTGGTGGATCTGTCGGACGACGAGATGGCCAAACTGCACGTGCGCTACATGGTGGGCGGGCGTCCGTCGAAGCCGCTGCGCGAACGGCTGTACAGCTTTGAGTTTCCGGAGTCGCCGGGCGCGCTGCTGAAATTCCTGCAGACGCTGGGCACGCACTGGAACATTTCGCTGTTCCACTATCGCAGCCACGGCACCGACTTCGGCCGGGTGCTGGCGGCCTTCGAACTGGCGCAAACCGAGCCGGAATTCGAGCGGCACCTGCAGGCGCTGGGCTACGATTGCCACGACGAAACCGACAACCCGGCGTTCCGCTTCTTTTTGCAGGGGTGAGCCCGGTGCGTTTACCCGGCCGGCTGGCCCGCTTATTGACGCAGGGCCGGGAGATGGAACGCCAAATCGCGGCGCGCGATCGCGCACTGTTCGCCGGCGTGGATGCACAGCTCGAGCAGCATTTCCTGACGCCGGGCCAGCGGCTGTCGCCGCCTGGCGTCGGCAATGTCATGTTGCTGATGGTATGCCTGACGTTGGGGCTGGCGGGCGTGATGGGCCTGGCCACGGACGTGGCGGCCGCCTGGAGCGGCAAGACTTCCGCCGCCGTTCTCATGGGCAGCGGCGCGATCGTGGCGGTGTGGATGACGTTGATCCTGTTCCAACTGGTGCAGGGTAAAAACAGCGGGGTGGTATTGTTGCAATATTACCTTGGCATGCTCGGCCTGTTTTGCCTTGGCGCCGCGGCGGCGTGGGCGTCGGGGATGACCGGTATCGCCACCGTCGCCATGCTGCTGGGGGGCGTGGTTGGCGGTGCACTATTCAGCAACCGGGCGGCGTTCTCTCTCTATGTCGCTTACTTTCGCACGCGTCGGCGCGTGTTTATCAAACGCCGTTGGCAGAGGGAAGATCTGCGCAACACCCGATAAACCGTCAGAACGGAAAAACTTATGACGCAACCCTTCTCCGGCTTTAGCCAGCAGGGTCTGAATTTCCTGCAGCAGGTGCGGATCGAGAACGATAAGGCGTGGTTCGACGGCAACCGCGATATCTACGATCGCGAGCTGCTGGCGCCGTTTCGCGCGCTGGTGGAGCAGCTGGCTCCCGGCATGCTGGCGATCGACCCGCAGTTCGAGACTCGCCCGGCGATCGGCAAAACGCTATCGCGCATTCATCGCGACACGCGTTTTTCTCATGACAAATCGCGCTACCGCAGCCGCATGTGGCTGACGTTCAAGCGTCCGAGCAAAGACTGGAAAGACGCGCCGGTCTACTTTTTCGAACTGGGGCCGGACATGCTGCGCTATGGGCTCGGCTACTACAGCGCCAACAAGCCGACCATGGATCTGTTCCGCCATACGCTGAGGCAGCGGCCGCAGCCTTTCCTTGAGGTGGCCGCCTGCTGCCGGCGGCCGTTCGAGCTGGTGGGTGAGAGCTACAAGCGCCCGCTGGTGAAGGAGCAGGCGGCGGAGATCGCCACCTGGTACAACCGCAAGTCGTTTGCGGTGATGGTGACCGACAGCGAAGTGGAAAAGCTGTTCAGCGCCGATCTGGTGCCGCTGCTGACCGGGGCCTTTTTGCAGCTTGAGCCGCTCTACCACTGGCTGATGCAGGTAGAGACGATGAAGCAGATCGATCCGGCGGATCTGTAAACCTCGCGTCAGCGGGGATGCAGCAAGCGCCAAAAGGCGTCGATCAGCGGATCGCCGAGGCGCTTTTTCTGGACGCAGACCCCCAGCTCGAACGGTTCGACCATCGAGATGTTATCCAGCTGCGAGATGCGGTTGCGTACCGGCTCCGGGCTGTTGTCCACCACCACGCTCGGGATCAGCGCGATGCCGCAGCCCAAAGCGACCATCGACACGATGGCTTCGTGGCCGCCGACGGTGGCGTAAATCAGCGGATTGCTAATGCGGTGGCGGCGGAACCACAGCTCGATGCGTTTTCGCGAGGGGCCGTGCTCCGGCAGGATGAACGGGATCTCGGCCCAGTCGGGCCTGTCGGCGAATGCCTGGCTGCGCACCGCACAGGGCAGCGCCGGCGCGATCAGCACCAGCGGGATTTCGCCGATTTTGGTGAACGCCACGCTGGCGGGCAGCGTTTCCGGCCGGCCGGCGATGCCGAGATCGGCCTCGTTGGATTGCACTTTGTCGACCGCGTCGGCGGCGTCGCCGGTGGTCAGCTTAATCTCGACCAGCGGGTGCTGCGCGCGGAAACGATCGAGGATCGGCGGCAGGTGGCTGTACGCCGCGGTCACCGAGCAGAACAGCCGCAGTTCGCCGCTCAGCGAAGGGCCGTGCTGGCCGAGCGAGTGCTTCAGCTGCTGATACTGCAGCAGCGTTTGCTGGGCGAATTCTTTCAGCTGTTCGCCGGCGTCGGTCAGCTGCACGGTGCGGTTGTCGCGCAGGAAAAGCGGCTGCCCGAGGATCTCTTCCAGCCGCTGGATCTGGCGGGAGAGCGTCGATGGGCTGACGTGCATCGCCTTGGCGGTGCGCCCGAAGTGATGGCTTTCGGCCAAATGCAGGAACAGCTTTAAATCACGTAAATCCATATCGATACGCTCGCAGTGAGAGTGTTGCATAAATTGCAATATCACGTTCTCAATATATCAATTTAAGCAACGAATTTCCTGTTATACATTGAGTTTAACGAATCTCCGCACAGACAGGGCGGGGAATGAAAATAACAATGCAAGACAACATCAAACCGGAGTACCACCATGGCTAACTATTTCAACACATTGAACCTGCGTCAGCAGTTGGCGCAATTGGGTAAATGCCGCTTTATGGCGCGCGACGAATTTGCTGACGAAGCCGGCTACCTGAAAGGTAAAAAAGTGGTGATTGTCGGCTGTGGCGCCCAGGGTCTGAACCAGGGGCTGAACATGCGCGACTCCGGCCTGGACGTCGCCTATGCCCTGCGCAAAGAAGCGATCGACGAGAAGCGCGCTTCCTGGCGCAAGGCGACCGAAAACGGCTTTAAGGTCGGCACCTACGAAGACCTGATCCCGCAGGCGGATCTGGTGGTCAACCTGACGCCGGACAAGCAGCACTCTTCCGTGGTGCGCGCGGTGCAGCCGCTGATGAAAGACGGCGCGGCGCTGGGTTACTCCCACGGCTTCAACATCGTTGAAGTGGGTGAGCAGGTGCGTAAAGACATCACCGTGGTGATGGTCGCGCCGAAATGCCCGGGCACCGAAGTGCGTGAAGAGTACAAGCGCGGCTTCGGCGTGCCGACTCTGATTGCGGTTCACCCGGAAAACGATCCGAAAGGCGAAGGCATGGCGATCGCCAAGGCCTGGGCGGCGGCGACCGGCGGCCACCGCGCCGGCGTGCTGGAGTCCTCCTTCGTCGCCGAAGTGAAATCCGACCTGATGGGCGAGCAGACCATTCTGTGCGGCATGCTGCAGGCGGGTTCGCTGCTGTGCTTCGACAAGCTGGTTGCTGAGGGCACCGATCCGGCTTACGCCGAGAAACTGATTCAGTTCGGCTGGGAAACCATCACCGAAGCGCTGAAGCAGGGCGGCATCACGCTGATGATGGATCGCCTGTCCAACCCGGCCAAGCTGCGTGCCTATGCGCTGTCCGAACAGCTGAAAACCATCATGGCGCCGCTGTTCCAGAAGCACATGGATGACATCATCTCCGGCGCGTTCTCCAGCGGCATGATGGCCGACTGGGCGGAAGACGACGTGAAATTGCTGACCTGGCGCGAAGAGACCGGCAAAACCGCGTTCGAGAATGCGCCGCAGTTTGAAGGCAAAATCAGCGAGCAAGAGTACTTCGATCACGGCGTGCTGATGGTGGCGATGGTGAAAGCGGGCGTTGAGCTGGCGTTCGAAACCATGGTCGATGCCGGCATCATCGAAGAGTCGGCTTACTATGAGTCGCTGCACGAGCTGCCGCTGATTGCCAACACCATTGCGCGCAAACGTCTGTATGAAATGAACGTGGTTATCTCCGATACCGCAGAGTACGGCAACTACCTGTTCGCCAACGCGGCGGTGCCGCTGCTGAAGGACTTCATGACCACCCTGCAGGCGGGCGATTTGGGCAAAGCCGCGGCGGGTACGGCGGTGGACAACGCGCAGCTGCGCGACGTGAACGAAGCGGTGCGCAGCCACCCAATCGAAACCGTCGGTCGCAAACTGCGTGGCTACATGACCGACATGAAACGTATCGCCGTTGCGGGCTGATTTTCCGCAAGGTAAAGAACACAAAGCCGGCTGTGATGCCGGCTTTTTTTATGCCTCCGGCGGCGCGAGCAGCTGCCGTTCAAGGCAGCGCCGGATCGCGTGTTTGGCGTTGGCGACCCCCAGCTTACGCACCGCATTGCCGATGTGAAACTTCACCGTGCCGGTTTTGATCCCCAGGATCAGCGCGATCTCATGGTAGGTTTTGCCCTGGCTGGCCCAGTAGAGGATTTCCCCTTCGCGCGGCGAGAGCCGGTCTGTCCGGCTCGCCTCGGCGCTGGCCAAGGCCAGAGCGTGCTGGTGGGTATCGACCAATACCATCTGCAGGCTGGCCCTCTCGTCTTCCATCAGCTGCCGCAGATCGGCGTCATCGGCTGCCGTGGCGCTGATCGACAAGATCGCCAGGTTGTTGTCGTGATCGTGCAAAACAAAGCTGCAGCCGTGCACGATGTCGTATTCCCGCGCCTGGCTGAAGATCTTCCGGTAATGCCGATCCTCGGTGGTGACGGGGGTGTCGTGCCACATGAAGGGCGCGCAGCGACTATGGGCGGCGCGCACGACGGGATCGATGCGCTGATAGCGATTGGCGCTGTAGATGTCCAGCCATTCTTGCGGGTAGCTCGAGACCAGCAGATGGCGATCGGGACGGTGTTTGTTGAAGGTCAAATAAGCGTATTTGAATTGGCTGAAGGCGTGCAGTCGGCCGTCAAGATGCAGTCTTGCGGCGACGGCGTTGGCGAATGCGACGGCCATCGGTAACCTCCCTGTCGTTCGGCGGCTCAGCCCGACCTGCACCAAAGTCCAGCTAGTCAGTGCGGCGGATTGAAATTTATACTCGGCTAATAAATTCAAAAAGGCGGTAATGCCAAGACCCGAGCTTAGCAGCTCTGGGCGGAAATAAGCCAACGCCAGGGAAATTCTTTCAATCATCCTCTGATCAATGTTTCTGGGAACTATTGCGCGGGCGGCGGGGTAACCTCGCCGCCGCCTTATTGGCTATGCGGGCATTGCCGTTGCGGGAATGATGGCGCCGCGATGTTGGATCACCGTCGCGGCAAGCCGGTGGCCGCGCTGCGCCGCCTGCTGGGCGCTGCCGCCGCTCAGGCGTTCCGCCAGATAACCGGCGCTGAAAGCGTCGCCCGCCGCGGTGGTATCCACTACGCACTCCGGCGGCAGCGCAATCGCCGGTACCTCAAGTCGCTCTCCCTCCACGCCGAACACCAGACAGGCATCCGCGCCGCGTTTGATAACGATCTCGCCGACGCCGAGCGCCTGCGTGCGTGCCACCACCTGTTCAACCGGCTGCGTGCCCCACAGCAACGCTTCGTCATCCAGCGTCAGGAAGGCAATGTCGGTGCAGGCCAGCACCTCGCGGTAGGCCAGCTGTGTTTCTTCACGGCTTTGCCACAGGCGCGGGCGGTAGTTGTTGTCGAAGATAACCTGGCCGCCGTTGGCGCGGCAGCGGTGCAGCAGCGCCAGCAGCTTCGTGCGGTCGGCAGGCGCGAGGATCGCCAGGCTAATGCCGCTGAGATACAGATAATCGAACTGCGCCAGCTGGGCGCACAGTACCTCGGCCTGGGGGCCCGCAAGCCAATACCGGGCGGCGGCGTCGTTGCGCCAGTAGTAGAAGGTGCGTTCGCCGGCGGCGTCGGTTTCGATCACGTACAGGCCCGGCAGTTTGTTTTCCAACTGCTGAATCAGCCCGGTCTCGATCTTCTCCTGCCGCCAGGCCTGCAGCATCTCGCCGCTGAAGCTGTCGGTGCCGAGCGCGGTGACGTAATGCACCTGCAGCGCCTGTTCCGGCATTTGGCGGGCGAGGTAGACGGCGGTGTTGAGGGTATCGCCGCCAAAGCCGCGCGTCAGCTGCGCGCCCTGCTGCGACAGCTCGATCATGCATTCGCCGATCACGGCGAGATTTCGGATAGTCATCGTCAATAAGCCCTGGCTAAAGAAGAAGCAACAGCCATCAGTCTCCACGCAAGGCGGTGAGGGAGTCAATAAATTAAAACAGTGTTTTAATTTTTTATGATCGCGATCGGCCCATGCCAACAGGGCGAAGAGGAAAGCGCGCGGCAATTCATGCTTAAAGTTTTACGCGGTACGGCCGATAAGCTGGGTAAAGAAACAGCGGCAGCGCTCTCACTTCCCCGCCACGGCGATAGTACCGATGATAACCAACCTGATCTCGGGTCTGCTGGCGCCCTGTTTTGCCCTCTATGCCTGCGCCAAATCGCGGCGCTACTGGCGGCAATGCCGGCGCTTGTATACCTTCCAGCCGATTTATCGCACCAGCGGCGCGCTGCTGGCGGTGGAACTGCTGACGGCGGTATATCACCCGAATGAGCCGGACAAACGGCAATCTCCCGAACAGTATTTCGCCTCGCTCGGCGTCGCCCAGCGTTTGCGGGTGATCCAGGAACAGCTGGCGTTGTTGCAGCGCTGGCAGGCATTGTTCATTCGCCACGCGGTGATGGTGTCGGTCAATATCGACGGCATCGCGCTGCAAGCGTTGCAACGTCATAGCGAGCTGCAACGCCAGATCGCCGAGATGCCCTATCTGCGCTTCGAGCTGGTGGAGCACGCCGAAACGGCGTCAAACCACCCGTTGCAGCAGATCGTCGGCGGCGAACGGCTGTGGCTGGACGATTTCGGCAGCGGGCTGGCCAACTTCTCCGCCGTCGGCGCCTGGCGCTATCAATACATCAAGGTGGCGCGCGAGTTGTTCACCTTGCTCAAACAGTCGGAAGAGGGCGTACAGCTGCTCGGCACCCTGATCACGATGATGAACCAGCACAGCGACGGGGTGATCGTCGAAGGCGTGGAAACCGAGCAGGAGTGGCGGCTGGTGCAGCGTTCCGGCGCGTTGGCCGCGCAGGGCTACTATCTTTCCCGCCCGGCGTGCTTTGAAACTCTGCACAGCGTACCGACGCTGTTCGCCGCGCCCGGCGCGCCGGCGTGAACTCCGGCCTATCCTCAGCTAGGCTTAAACGGGGCTGCTCATTCTTTTTCCTTTCATTCGGCAGCCCGGTTTATGTGCTGAGGGAGCCCTATGACAAGAACAGGAAAGGTTTTCAGCTGGCTGGGCGGCATTGTGCTGCTGGCGATCGTCGCGCTGGCGATCTTCATCGCTACCTTCGACTGGAATCGACTCAAACCCACCATCAACGACAAAGTGTCGGCCGAACTGCGGCGGCCGTTCGCCATCCGCGGCGATCTGGGCGTCGACTGGTCGCGTAACCGGGATGAGGGCGGCTGGCGCGCCTGGGTGCCCTGGCCGCATATTCACGCCGAAGACGTGTGGCTGGGTAACCCGAAAAACATGCCCGGCGACAGCATGGTGACGCTGCAGCGCGTCGACGCCAGCATCGCGCCGCTGGCGCTGCTGAGGAAAGAACTGCTGATCCCGCGCATCTGGCTCAAGCAGCCGAATGCGTCGTTGGAACGCCTGGCCAACGGCGACAACAACTGGACGTTTGATCTGGCTGCTGGCCAGGATCCGCAGCAACCGCCTTCCGCCTGGTCGTTCACCGTTCACGACATCGTGTTCGACAAGGGACAGATCGCCTTTAAAGACGCCACCCTGAAGGCGGATTTCCGCGCCGTCATCGATCCGCTCGGTAAACCGCTGCCGTTCAGTGAAGTGACCGGCAAGCAGAGCGGCGGCAAGGCCGCTACCCCCGACTACGTTTTCGGTTGGCAGGTCAAGGGCAAATATAACGGCGAACCGCTGAGCGGCAGCGGCAAGATCGGCGGCATGCTGTCACTGCAGAGCGCCGATCTGCCGTTCCCGCTGCAGGCCGACGTGCGTTCCGGCAGCACCCGTGTTGCGGTGGCGGGCACCTTGTCCGATCCGCTGAACCTCGGCGGCCTGGACGTGCAGCTGAAATTTTCCGGCGAAAGCCTGGGTGACCTCTATGGCCTGACCGGCGTGCTGCTGCCGAACACGCCGCCGTATGCGACCGATGGCCATCTGATAGCCCGCCTGCATCAGCCGGGCGGCGCCGTGTTCGAATATCAGAAGTTCGACGGCAAAATCGGCGACAGTGACATTCACGGTGACTTGAAATACGTTGCCGGTAAGCCGCGGCCGACGCTGAGCGGCGCGGTGAGCTCCCGGCAGCTGAGGTTGGCGGATCTGGCGCCGTTGATCGGCGCGGATTCCAACGCTGCCAAAGCCGGGCGCGGCGAGAAGAGCCGCCAACCGGCGGATAAGGTGCTGCCGGTCGCGCAGTTCGATACGCAAAGCTGGCGCAAGATGGATGCGGACGTGAAGTTTGCCGCCGCGCGCATCGAACGCGGCAGCGATTTACCGCTGAGCGATTTGGCCACGCACCTGAAGCTGAACAATGGCGAGTTGCGTCTGGATCCGCTGCGCTTCGGCATGGCGGGCGGCAGCCTGAACGCCGTGGTGCGCCTCGACGGCGGCAAAAAGCCGATGCGCGGCCAGGTGGATATGCACGCGCGCAAACTCCAGCTCAAACAGCTGTTGCCGAACGTAGCGGCGATGAAGCGCAGCCTTGGGCAAATGAACGGCGATGCCAGGCTGACGGGCAGCGGAAATTCGGTGGCCGAGCTGCTGGCGACCAGCAACGGCGACCTGCGCCTGTTGATCAATAACGGGGTGATCAGCCGTAGCCTGATGGAGATCCTCGGCCTGAACGTCGGCAACTATCTGGTGGCGCAGCTGTTCGGCGACGACGTGGTGGGCATCAACTGTGCCGCGGCGGACGTCGGCATCCGCAGCGGCGTCGCCGCGCCGCGGCTGTTCGTGTTCGACACCGAGAACGCGGTGATCAACATCACCGGCAACACCAACCTCGCCACCGAACGGCTGGATTTGTCCATCGATCCGGAAAGCAAGGGGATGCGCGTGCTGACCCTGCGCTCGCCGCTGTACGTGAAAGGCACCTTCAAGCACCCCGACGCCGGGGTGAAAGCCGGGCCGCTGATCGCGCGCGGCGCGGCGGCGGTGGCGTTGGGGGCGGTGCTGACGCCGGCGGCGGCGCTGCTGGCGCTGGTCTCGCCCAGTGAAGGCGGCGAGGAAAACCAGTGCGGGCAGATCCTGCGGGAGATGAAAGGCAAAAAGTAATCAGGCACGCGGCGGCGGTGAGAGTAGCCGGCAGTCGTGATCCTGGATCTCTTCCGCCGAGGCCAGGGTGAACGGCAGCAGGCTGCGCTCGGTCGCCAGCAGCAGGAAATCGCCGTCCGGCAGCGCGGTCATCGCCAGGCCGAAGCTGCCCATGCGCCCGTCGGCGCGCGGCAGGCCGGAGGCCAACAGACGGAAGGCGCCCTGTTGCTCCAGCTCGGCAGGGGTCACCCGCCGCCCCAGATAGTCATGCCCCAACAGGCCGCCGGGCAGCGGTTGCCATTGCTCGATAAAATCGGGGCCGATCTGCGCCAGCCGCTGTTTTACCGCCGGCAACAGGCAGGAGATATGAATATGCAGCTGGTTTTGCGTGCGGCCATATTCCGAGTTGATCGCCAGTGAAATATCGCCGTCGTCGATCGGTTTGCCATAGCGTTCCGCCATCACGTGGCGCGCGCGCCAGGCCTGGGCGAAGAAATTCGGCGTGGCGGCGTCCAGCACCGCCGGGCTTTCTATCCCGGTGATTTTGGCGCTGGGCATCAGCAGGTATTGCAGCGGCCCGTTGCGATCTTTAAACACCACGAAGCCGGCCGGCACATCCACCTGCGCGCAGGGCGCCGGGTTGTCATGCGCCTGCTGATTGGGCAGACATTGCTGGCTGACGATGCGCCACAGCGCATCGGGATGGTCGGGCTTCAACCCGTAATAGAGCGCGATGGCGAGAGCCGCCAGCAGCGCAACGCAGACAAATACCCCACGACGCAGAGACATCGGCCAATCCTGTTACCGAGAGAAACGTCCAGCATAGCCCGGTTTTATGACAGGAAACGAACAACGCGTGCGGCCCCCCGCAGTGAGGGGGCCGTAGGGGATCACAGCGACTGGTGGCGGGTTTCTTTCATCAGCAGCAGGGCCAACAGCGTCAACCCAGCCATCGCCGCCAGGTACATGCCGACGTAGAACAGCCCGTAGTGGGCCGCCAGCCAGGTGGCGATATAAGGCGCCACGGACGCGCCGAGAATAGACGCGACGTTGTAGGAGAACGATGCGCCGGTATAGCGCACTTCGGTCGGGAACAGCTCCGGCAGCAGCGCGCCCATGGGGCCAAAGGTCAGCCCCATGATGCTCAGGCCGCACAGCAGGAAGCCCATCACCAGCGCCTGGTTACCGGAACCCAGCAGGGTCGGGAACAGGAACGCGAAGCCGATCATCAGCAGGGTAATGGCGATCATGGTCTTGCGGCGGCCGAACGCGTCCGCCAGCAGGCCGGCGATCGGTACCATCACGCCGAAACCGATTACCGCCACCATCAGCATCCACAGGAAGCTGTTGCGGGAGTAGCCGAGCCCCAACGGCTGCGGCGTGGTGCCGTAGGTCATCGAATACACCGTCATCAGATAAAACAGCGTGTAGGTCGCCAGCATGATGAAAGTGCCGAGGATGGTCGCTTTCAGATGCTTGCTCAGCAGCGTGCCGAGTGGCACTTTCACCTGTTTGCCGGCTTTGGCCACTTTGGCGAACACCGGCGTTTCATGCAGCGACACCCGAACGTACAGGCCAATCAGCACCAGCGCGGCGGAGAGGATGAACGGCACGCGCCAGCCCCATTCCATAAACTGCTGGTCGCTCAGCAGCCAGGAGAGCAGCAGGAAGGTGCCGTTGGCGAAGAAGAAGCCGATCGGCGCGCCCAACTGGGGGAAGGAGCCGTACAGCGCGCGCTTTTTGGCCGGCGCGTTCTCCGTCGCCAGCAGGGCGGCGCCGCCCCATTCGCCGCCCAGTCCCAGGCCCTGCCCGAAGCGCGCCAGCGCCAGCAGGATAGGGGCGAAGATGCCGATGGTTTCATAGCTCGGCAGCAGGCCGATCAGCACGGTGGAAATCCCCATGGTCAGCAGCGAGGCGACCAGCGTGACCTTGCGCCCCACGCGATCGCCGAAGTGCCCGAACAGCGCAGAGCCGATAGGGCGCGCGACAAAGGCGACGGCGAAGGTGGCCAGCGACTGCAGCGTTGCGGTGGTCGGGTCGCCCTGTGGGAAGAAGATATGTGGAAACACGATCACCGCGGCGGTGGCGTAGATGTAGAAGTCGAAGAACTCGATGGCGGTACCGACCAGCGAGGCGACGATGACTTTCCCGCGGGAGTTCACCGGTGTGGACGCGTCGTCGGCGTCGAGTGGGGGTGCGATGGTGGCTTGCATAATATTTCTTATTGTTGGAAGGGGTAAAAATCCATCTTAGTGACAGCATTCGGCCTTTTCAACGCGGGAACTTTGGGCAATGGCCCCGCTAACCGGTTAAAAAGACTAATGTTTTATCTGGCTTGTTTTCTGCAGCGTTAAACGTTGAGAAAGGGCTTTCGTGCAGAGGGAATGGCTGTAAAAGCGGCAAAGAAAAGTGAGCGGGCAGTTTGTTATGCTGGTTTTTCGGATCGCGTGCCGAGTTATTTAGACGTATTGACTGGTTTTCTGGCTGATATCCAGAGGAAAGTGCCGGTGTGTGCGATAACACCGGCACGATCGCATGGCTTCAGCGCGTCGGCGGCTCGCGTTCCGGCAACGCTTTGTCGCCTTTGTAGTCGGCGGTGGCGATCCAGGCGGCGCAAAACAGCGTCAAACGAGCGAAGAAGTAGAAGAACGCCATCAGCCCGATCACCGATCCGAAGGCCGCGCCGGAAGGCGACTTCGCCACCTGCGGCAGCGTCATGGTCATCACGAACTTGATCACCTCAAAGCCGATGGCGGCGAGCAAGGTGCCGCGCAGCAGCGCTTTTTTCTTCGGTTTGTGGCGCGGCAGCATCCAGAAAATCCACAGGAACAGCAGATAGTTGGCGAAGATCGAGATCGACAGCGCGATCAGCGTCAGCGCCGGCCGCAGCCATTCGATGCCGTCCAGCCCCAGCGCATTGACGATCGCCGCCTGCGCCGACCCGGCGACCGAAGTCAGCGACAGCGTAATGATCAGCGCGACCACCAGGCCGGTCAGCGAGATGAAGTCGCGGGTGTATTTGAAGTAGATTTTCTCCTGATCCTGCGGATTGCGCTCCCAGACATCGCGCGACTGCGCGCGGATCGCCTCGCGCAGGTTGCCCATCCAGCTGATGCCGGAATAGAGCGCCAGCGCCAGGCCGGTCAATCCCACGGTGGTGCGCTGCTGAATGGCGGTGTTGACGGTGTTCTTCAGCGTGCTGGCCAGCGTCGGATCGCTGATGCTGCCGACGATGCGGTTGATCAAGCGGGCCAGCAGATCCGGGTTGGAGGCCAGCACGAAGCCGGCGGCGGCAAACGACACCATCAGGATCGGGATCAGCGAGAGGAATGAAAAATAGGTAATAGCGGCGCCGAACTGGCTACCCAGCCGATCGTTAAAGCGTTCGGCGGCGCGCAGCAGGTGCGCCACGCTTGGCCAGGCTTTGATGCGTTCAATCAGACGTGAAAAACCACCGATGCGGCGGTCGAGGGTCTCATGGCCGGTCTTGATGGCGATAAGCGGCTTCGGCGGCGTGTCTTGTGCGGGCTGGTGGCGTTCCTGGTCTGGTCCTGTAGGCATTACTTCACGATTTCCTTAACGTTAAACGGCATGTTTCAGCGTTGATTATAGCCAAAGCCCCGCAGCGTTTTGAACGCCGGGGCGGCAAACGGTCATTTTCCGAGCTTAGCGCGTTAGCGCCCGGCATGAAATGCCGGGGAGGGGTCGATAGGTAAAATTCCTATGAAAACCCCGTGGCGCCTCGGTTTTTTTCACTTCCCTACCTCCAATTTTTATCTGTTTCGTCGGCGAGAAAGCGTTTACTCATGATGTGGCGTCGCGCTTTTGCCGCCCACCGCTCCGCTGCAGCCGTAGGGGCTGGAACGGTCTCATCCGTCATCAACAGAAAAACTGGAAGGTCTTATGAAATTGCTTAATCACCCCACCTGTCGTCCGTTTACCGAAGCGGGCAATCTGTCGCAGCTGTCCGCCTACTATGAAGAGGGGCGGCACATCATGTGGATGCTGCTGCGCGCCGCGCCGCGCCCCTGCTTCAACCAGGCGCTGATCGAAGACATCATGACGCTGGCGCAGGCGGCGAAGGAGTCTTCGCTGCGGTTCGATTTCTGGGTCACCGGCTCGCTGGTGCCGAACATGTTCAACGTCGGCGGCGATCTGCAGTTCTTCGCCGAAGCGATCAAAAACCGCAAGCGCGAGGCGATGATGGCCTACGCGCGCGCCTGCATCGACTGCGTACATGCGGCGGCGCGCGGTTTCGACACCGGCGCGGTCAGCATTGCGATGGTCGAAGGCAGCGCGCTGGGCGGCGGCTTTGAAGCGGCGCTGGCGCACCATTTCGTGCTGGCGCAGAACAACGCGCGCATGGGGTTTCCGGAGATCGCGTTCAACCTGTTTCCCGGTATGGGCGGTTACTCGCTGGTGGCGCGCAAGGCTGGCATGCGCTTGGCCGAGGAGCTGATTTGGGGCGGCGAGTCGCACACCGCAGAGTGGTTCGAGAGCCGCGGGCTGGTAGACCAGCTGTTCCAGCCCGGCGACGCCTACATGGCGACGCGCACCTTTATCGATACCATACGGCCGAAGCTCAACGGCATGCGCGCCATGCTGCGGGCGCGTCAGCGCGTGTTGCAGCTGACGCGTTCCGAGCTGATGGACATTACTGAAGACTGGGTGCACTCGGCCTTTACCATTGAGGAAAAAGACCGCGCCTACATCGAGCGGCTGGTGATGTTGCAGGATCGCCATACCCTGAACCTGCGTCGTGCCGGCTAACGTTAACGCGCCCGCCTCACGCGGAGGGTGAGTGCGGGCGGTAGGACTGCAGCCAATGCTCCAGCTGTTCCGGGAGCATTGGCCGCGCAAACAGAAAGCCCTGTTTTTCGTCCACGCCGACCTCGTCGAGGAAGTGGTTTTCGCTCTCGGTCTCCACCCCTTCGGCGATCACCCGGAACGCCAACGCCTCTGCCGCCGCAACGATCGCGCGCACCAACGATTGCGATACCGGGTTGAAATTCACCCCGCGCACGAAGCTTTTATCCAGCTTGATGGCGTCCAGCGGAATACGCGCCAGCTGCGCCAGCGACGAATAGCCGGTGCCGAAGTCGTCGAGATGCACCTGCGCGCCCAGTTCGCGCAACCGGGTGATCAGCGCGCGAGCGCGGTTCTCGTCTTCAATCAGGCTGCTTTCGGTCAACTCGAAGTCCAACAGACAAGGGGCCATGCGGTGACGGCGCAGCACCCCGAGCAGGTCGTTGACGATGCTGTCGTCGGCCAGCTGCCGGGCGGAGAGGTTGACCGCCACCCGCAGATTCAATCCCTGCTCTTGCCACTGCGCCGCCTGGCCGGCGGCGGTCTGCAATACCCATTGCCCCAGTGGGCCGATCAGGCCGGACTCCTCGGCGTAGGAGATGAACTGCAGCGGCGGGATCAGGCCGCGCTCCGGCGAATCCCAGCGCACCAGCGCTTCCACGCTGTGCACTTCACCGCTGCGCGCGTCGATTTTCGGCTGGTAATACAGCACCAGCTGATTTTGCTCCAGGCCTTTGCGCAGATTGGTGTCCAGCCACATGTATTCGGCGACGCGCTTGTTCATCTCCGGCGAGAAGACGGTATAGGTGCGTTTGCCGTGCTCCTTGGCGACGTACATGGCGGTATCGGCGCTGCGGATCAGGCTGTCGAGATCGTTGCCGTGCTCCGGGCACAGCGCGATGCCGATCGAACAGCCGGTATACACCTCAATCAGGCCGATGCGGAAAGGGGTTTTCAGCCTGTCGATGATGCGCTGCGCCAGCGTTTGCAGGCGCTCGCGATCGGTTTGCGGCGCCAGCACCAAGAATTCGTCGCCGCCGAGGCGGGCGAGCACCTGGTCCGGGCTCAGGCAGCCGAGGATCGCCAGCGCGACCTCGACCAGCAGCCGATCGCCGAACATATGGCCGTAGGCGTCGTTGACCTTCTTGAAGTTGTCGAGATCGAGGTAGACCAGGCCGAAACTCTCTTCGCCGCGCGTGGCGATGGCGTGATTGATTTTGTCCTGGATCGCGTTACGGTTCGGTAGGCCGGTGATGAGATCGGTGTTGGCCAGCACCCGCAGCCGCTCCTGCGCACGGCGTTCTTCGGTGATGTCGGTACCGGAGCAGATAAGATACACCTCGTTCTTGCCGCTGCCGCTGTGCACGAACTTATTGCGGAACAGGAACAGCCGTTCGCCCTTGACCGTTTTTACCCAGCGTTCCACCTCATAGGACGAACCGTTGCGGAAGAAGCCGGCGATGTTGCGCCGCGAAGCGGCGGCTTCTTCCGGGCTCATAAACAGCTGGAAAACGTTTTTGCCGATCACTTCATGTTCGCGCAGCCCGGTGTACTCCTCGCTCAGCCGGTTGAAGCGTTGGATGCGGCCGTGCTGATCGACGATCACGATCACCGAGTTGGCTTCGGACACCACCTGCTCGGCGAAGGAGAGGCCGTGCACCAGATCGCGCGCCACGGATTGGGTGTCGCTGAAGGCGGAAGCGGTGCCCGCCCATTCGAGATTATTGACGCGGCGCCCCACCAGATGCAGATGCAGCGGTTCTCCGGCGAGCGTAATGGTCAGTTCAAGGCTGGCGGTGACGCCGGTCAGACGGCGGATTTTCGCCGCTTCCATGGCGCTGAGCGCCACCGCGACGTGGGCTTTGCCCTTAACGGCGGACAGCTCCAGGGCATTGCTGTCAAACGCCAGCCGCCAGTGGGGGCTTTGGGTGCCGAAGTGGGCGTTAAGAAGCTCAGGGCCTTGGTCTGCGGGCATGATGATTCCTCAAAAGAGCACGGGCGGCCGGTCAGCACAGCTCCGGGGCAGCCTGTTGGCCCGAAAGTGGTCGCCGTGCGCATCTGTGCATCATATAACAGGTTTTCACAAGCGAGGCGGGTGATGGAAACTATTATATAAGCAATGATTAGTTTTGCGGTGTAAACGTCACCCGGCGGCCGGTTGTCTTAAAGTGTAGGAGAACATCGGATCCTGTGATGTTTGTACCGACCTCCCCGCTATCGGAAAACGGTTGATGCAAGGTTGCCGTGGAGGCGAGTAAATTATAGCGGTGAGGGGAAAGCGGAAAAATAACTCCACCGGGGGGATTTTTACCGGGAAATTAAAATTTCCATCAAATAAACGCCATCTTCATAGTTTTCTCATAATTGGTGAATAAATCCGAGACGGGTTTTAAAAAGTTTACACACCCTCGCATTACTTGAATTTTATCAGCCTATTATTATCTCCGACGACGAATGAGCCTGTTAACGTACAGCGCTCCTGATGAAGAAAAACTTTTAAGGAAATGATTATGCGTAAATTGACGGCTTTATTTATTGCTTCCACGCTGGCTCTGGGTTCTGCTTCTGCGGCGTTCGCTGCAGACACGACGGCACCGGCACCGGATGCGGCGCCGATGAAAATGATGCATCACAAGGGTGAAGGCAAAGGCGGCCCGTTCGCCGGGCTGAACCTGACCGAACAGCAGCGCCAGCAGATGCGCGACATCATGAAAGAGTCGCACCAGAAGCGCGGGCCGGGCATGAAAGAGGAACGCCAGGCGCTGCATAATCTGGTGGCTTCCGACAGCTTTGACGAAGCGAAGGCGAAAGCGCAAATTGACGCGATGGGCAAAGCGCAATCCGAACGCATGCTGGAACGCGCCAAAGCGGAAAATAAAATGTATAACCTGCTGACTCCTGAGCAGAAAAAACAATACAATGAGAATTATCAGAAACGCGAGCAAAAGATGATGGACCATATGAATAAAATGAAGGAGCAGATGTCCTCCGGTCAGTAATATCCGCTCGCGGTGAATAAAAAAGGGCCAGACTATTTGTCTGGCCTTTTTTATTTGGCGTTATCACCGGCAGGTTCTGCAGTGAGTGATAATCATTCCCCGCCGACAATGTGCCGGAACTGTTCGGCAACGGCCTGTGCAAAGCGCGGGTCGTTAATATGATAAGGCGTTTTTATCAGCCGGCGTTTGTCGGTGGCGTATACCGTCTCCTCCAGCGCTTGCGTAAAGGCGGCCAGCGCCGCCGGATCCCAGAACGGTTGCCCCGGCGCATCCAGAGCCGATACGCCGCCTGCCGGGATCACGAAGCGCACTTCGCCCGTACAGGCATTGATTTTTTCGCCCATCCAACGTCCGATTAACGCGCTTTCCCGCGCGCTGGTGCGCACCAGCGTCACTTGCGGATTGTGATGGTGGCGCAGGCGGTTGGCGTAGCGAGCCGGCACCGTATTCGGCGCGCCGAAGTTGATCATGTCGATCGCGCCGCAGGAGAGCACGCAAGGGATGCCGGTACGCGCGATGGCCCCGAAACGATCTGCATTGCAGGGTAGCACACCGCCAAACAGGTAATCGGCCACTTCGGTGGTGGTCAAGTCGATGGCGCCGTGCAGTTGGCGGCTATCGATCAGTTTTTCCAGCGCTCTGCCGCCGCTGCCGGTGGCGTGAAACGTCAGGCAATCCCATTGCGGCTCAAGGTCGGCAACCAGCGCCTGAATGCAGGGCGTGGTGACGCCAAACATCGTCAGGCCAATCGCGGGCTTGTCGTCGGGATAGTCGACGGCGGCGAAGCGTACGGCCCCGGCTATCTGGCGCGCCGCGTTGCCGAGCACCCGTCGCGAGATGCGGTTCAGACCGGCGAGATCGGTGACCGAATACAGCATGTTGATGTCACTGGCGCCGACATAGGCGGAAACGTCACCCGCCGCCATGCTTGAGACCATTATTTTCGGCAGGCCGATCGGCAGCTGCTGCATGGCCGGCGTGATGATGGCGGTGCCACCGGAGCCCCCCAGGCCAAGCAGGGCGGCAATATCGCGGCGCGTCAGGATAAAGCGTTCGAAAGCGGTCGCCATGGCGGCGATCGCCTGGCCGCGGCTGGCGCAGAAGACCGCGCCGGCGCCTGCCGGATGGTGGCGGGCAACGTCCTCTGGGCTGATATCGGCGGGGGAATCAAACGGCAGGCTACGGGTGGAGAGATCGACGGTTCGCGTAGGTAAATTCAGGGCAGCGATCAGCCGCCGTACGTACTCCAACTCTTGTCCTTTGGTATCTGCTGTGGTAGCAATATAGACAAAATTTGAAGTATCAATCATGGGGTTTTCCCGAGTGTTTCTAGTTTTTATTTATAAATTATGATGTTATATTTTTAGTGGAACCCTGGTGCTGGCTATTAAGTTAAAGTAATTAATGTATTTATATAATGAGACGGCCGTATCATTTTTGCAAGGGTTAGGCGATGCAAAATGGGACTTCTGTCTCATTTTTGAGCTTTTCAACGTGGCCGGCGCTTTGCCGGCAACCGGCCAACAGAGGCATCGTCCCCGGTTGTGCTAGCGTGTGCAGATGCATGAGGTTTATGTGCCGATAGATGCTTTTCCCGTCCCTCTCGATCCTTCTCTGACCTCCGCCCGGGCAAAAACCTACCGTTTGTTGCTGGCCAGCGCGATGGCGCTGTATGACGAAGGCGCGTTTCCTTCGATCACCGAACTGGCGGCGCATGCACAGGTATCGCGTGCGACGGCCTACCGTTACTTTCCGACCCAAAGTGCGCTGATTAGCGCCGTGGTGGCGGAAAGCCTGGGCCCAATCCTGGAATGGCGCCCGCAAGACGATGATGCTTTGAAGCGTATTCAGCAATTGCTGAGCTTCGCCTATCCTCAGATGGAGCGGCATGAGGGGGCGTTGCGCGCGGCGTTGCAACTCTCTTTACAGCAGTGGGCGAACGCGACGCCGGGCGAAAAATTCGTGCGCGGCAACCGCAAGCGTCTGCTGGCGCTGGCGGTAGAACCGTTGCAGGGCAAACTGCCGTCGGACTCTCTGCAGAGAGTGATTCATGCTTTCTCGCTGATTTACGGCTCGGAAGTATTTCTGGTGTTGAAAGATATCTGGGGCCTGGAGCTGGATAATATTCAGGACGTCACGCAATGGATGGCCAAAGCCATCCTTCGTCAGGCGGAAGAAGACGCGATGAACAGCAAAAAAACATCAGCAGGATAATCCAATTTTTGCCGATGGCTGAGTGAAAATCCAGCATAATTCACTGAGTGAATATTGGCAAAATTTATAATTAAAAGTGATAAAAGACGCCTGTTAATCACTTTTCAGGCGTTCTGTCTCTTTGTTGTTTACTGAATTATATTCTTATTTATCATAATCATAATATTGTTTCTCTCACCTCATGCCGCGACTTAGGCGTTGGGAGATGTCATTGCCATTTCTTATCCTCCTTCGCCTGATCCACCCCTGAAACTTTCTCTCCTCCCTCCTGACTGCCGGATGACACATTAAGCGCACTTGAGATTGTTGTGCTTTATTTATTTGGTGTTACCAAACTGTTACACAAAAAATCTTATAAAACATTTGCAAACAACAACGGACGGTATCTGGGATGGAGAAGAAACTTAGAGGAGTCAAATCCGCTCGGGCGGCCTTCGGCTGGCCTGAAATCGGAGTTCATCGCGCACAATGGAGCGCGATGCTGATCTGCCTGACGGCGATCGGCGGGGCGCAGGCTGCCACCTATATAGAGAACGGCAAAGCGGGCGATCCGGCCAGCTGGCGCAGCAGTGAGTTCAACGCGGAATGGGGGCTGGGGGCGATCCACGCCGACCAGGCCTACGCCGCCGGTTATACCGGCAAAGGCATCAAACTCGGCATTTTCGATCAGCCGGTTTACGCCAAACATCCCGAATTTGCCGGTGAGAATAAGGTGATCAATTTGGTTACCGAAGGCATCCGCGAATACACCGACCCCTATATTCCGGTGAAAAAAGGCGACGCTTTCCGCTATGACGGCACGCCGAGCGTGGATTCCGATGGCACGCTCGGTTCGCACGGCACCCACGTGGGCGGCATCGCCGCCGGCAGCCGCGACGGCGGCGCCATGCACGGCGTGGCGTTCAACGCGCAGATCATCAGCGCGGAAAACGGCGATCCCGGCCCGGAGGACGGCATCATCCTCGGCAACGACGGCGCGGTGTACCAGGCCGGTTGGGAGGCGCTGGTGGCCAGCGGCGCGCGCATTATCAATAACAGCTGGGGCATCGGCATTACCGATAAATTCGCCAAGGGAGGCAAAGATCCCGCTTATCCTCATTTCACGGTCGACGATGCGCAAAAGCAGTTCGATCAGATCAAGGTTATCCTGGGCACCAAGCCCGGCGGCGCCTATCAGGGCGCGATCGACGCGGCGCGCAGCGGCGTGGTCACCATCTTCGCCGCCGGTAACGATTACAACCTGAACAACCCGGACGCCATGGCCGGCCTGGCGTATTTCGTGCCGGATATCGCGCCGAACTGGCTGTCGGTCGCCAGCCTGCAAGATCCCACCAATACCGGCGATTACAGCATCAGCACCTTCTCTTCCCGCTGCGGCTATACCGCCAGTTTGTGCGTCTCGGCACCGGGTACCCGGGTGTACAGCTCGGTGATTGAAGGCACCAGCGTGGAGAATCTGACGACCGGCTACGCCAAATACAGCGGTACCTCGATGGCGGCGCCGCACGTGGCCGGCAGCGTTGCGGTGCTGATGGAGCGGTTCCCGTATTTGAATGGCGCACAGGTGGCGGACGTGCTGAAAACCACCGCCACCGACATGGGCGCGCCGGGCATCGACGCGCTCTACGGCTGGGGGATGATCAACCTGGGCAAGGCCATCAACGGCCCGGGCATGTTGGTGACCGTCGAAGATATTCCTGCGGAGTTCCGCATTCCGGATCCGACAGGCGTGGCTTACGGCCCGACCCAGTTCGTGGTGGATCTGCCGGGCGTCGGTGCGGTGCTGGACAAGGGTAAACCGACCGAGCGCGTCTGCAGCAGCGATCTTTGCGGCCTGGACTTCTGGAGCAACGACATCTCCGGCCACGGCGGCCTGACCAAGCAGGGCATCGGCACGCTGGTGCTGACGGGTAACAACACCTATGCCGGCCCGACGCTGGTCAATCAGGGGCGGCTGGCAGTCAACGGCTCGGTCACCTCGGCCGTCAGCGTGCAGAACGGCGGCATCGTCGGCGGCAGCGGCACGGTCGGTTCGCTGACCGCCCGTCAGGGCGGCACCGTGGCGCCGGGTAACTCGATCGGCACCCTGAACGTGGCGGGCAACGTCAGCTTCGAGCCGGGTTCGCGCTACGCGGTGGAAGTGGGGCCGAACGGCCAGAGCGATCGGATCCAGAGCAGCGGATCGGCGACGATCGGCGGCGGCGAGGTGGCGGTGACGCTGGAGAACAGCCCCAACCTGCTGACGCAAAGCGAGGTGCGCAGCCTGCTGGGCCAGCAGTACACCATCCTGAGCGCGCAGCAGGGGGTGAGCGGGCAGTTTGACGCGGTGGCGCCGAACTACCTGTTCCTCGGCACCGGGCTGAGTTACCAGCCGACCGGGGTGACGCTGAGCGTCGGGCGCAACGGCACGAGCTTCGCCAGCGTGGCGCAGACGCCGAACGAGCGGGCGGTGGCGGCGGCGGCGGATGCGCTGGCGGCGGGCAATCCGGTGTACGAGAGCCTGCTCGGCAGCGGCACGGCGGGCGAAGCGCGGCAGGCGTTCCGTCAGCTGTCGGGGCAAATCCATGCGGATATCGCGTCGGCGCTGGTGAACGACAGCCGCTACCTGCGTGAGGCGCTGAACGGGCGTCTGCGTCAGGCGGAAGGGCTGGCGAGCTCGTCGGCCATCAAGGCGGACGAGGGTGGTGCCTGGGCGCAGCTGCTGGGGGCGTGGGACCACGCGTCGGGCGACGCCAACGCCACGGGTTATCAGGCCTCGACCTACGGGGTGCTGGTGGGGCTGGACTCGGCGGCGGCGGACGACTGGCGGTTGGGGGTAGCGACCGGCTACACCCGCACCTCGCTGCACGGCGGGTACGGGTCGAAGGCGGACAGCGACAACTACCACCTGGCGGCGTACGGCGACAAGCAGTTCGGGGCGCTGGCGCTGCGCGGCGGGGCGGGCTACACCTGGCACCGCATCGATACCAAGCGGTCGGTGAACTACGGGATGCAGTCGGACCGCGACACGGCGAAGTACAGCGCGCGCACCGAGCAGCTGTTCGCGGAAGCGGGTTACAGCGTGCAGGGTGAGTGGCTGAACCTGGAGCCGTTCGTGAACCTGGCGTACGTGAACTTCGAGAACAACGGCATCGCGGAAAGCGGCGGCGCGGCGGCCTTGCGCGGGGATAAACAGCACACGGATGCGACGGTGTCGACGCTGGGTCTGCGTGCGGACACCGAATGGCAGGTGAGCGCGGGCACGACGGTGGCGCTGCGCAGCGAGCTGGGGTGGCAACACCAGTACGGCGGGCTGGAGCGAGGCACCGGGCTGCGGTTCAACGGCGGCAACGCGCCGTTCGTGGTGGACAGCGTGCCGGTCTCGCGCGACGGGATGGTGCTGAAGGCGGGGGCGGAAGTGGCGGTGAACGAGAACGCCACGCTGTCGCTGGGCTACGGCGGGCTGCTGTCGCAGCACCACCAGGACAACAGCGTCAACGCCGGCTTCACCTGGCGCTTCTAAGCAACATCGACTTAATCCTTGTAGGGAACCGTCTGCGGGCGGTTCCTTTTTCACATCCTGCTAATGAGAACCCGGCGCACCTGGGGCGTCGGCCAATAACAAGCAAAAGGTAAGGAAATGACAACAACAATGGGTTTTGATAGCAAAGGAAACGTTCGTCGCTCGCCGTGGCGGCTGAACGCGCTGGTCTGCTGCATGGCGCTGGCGGGGTATGCGCAGGCGGCACCGCACGAGGTGAACGGCCAAGCCGGCGATCCGGCCAGCTGGCGCAGCGCCGAATTCAACGCCAACTGGGGGCTGGGGGCGATCCATGCCGATGAGGCCTACGCCGCCGGTTATACCGGCAAAGGGCAGAAGGTGGGCATTTTCGATACCCCGGTCAACCGCCATCCCGAGTTCGCCGGCGACGGCAAACTGATCAACGTGGTCACCGAAGGCTATCGCGCCTACACCGATCCGCACCGGCCGGGCATTAACGCCGGCGACCGCTTTTACTTCGACGGCACCTTCCACTTCTACAGCGGCTCACAGGGCATGCTGAGCAATCACGGGGTGCACGTCGCGGGCATCAGCGCCGCCAACCGCGATGGCGTCGGCATGCATGGCGTGGCCTTCGATTCGCAGGTGATCAGCGTCGATAACGACAACGACGGCCCGGCCTACGGCGAATTTCTCGGCCTGGACGGCGCCGTCACCAATGCCGGCTGGCAGGCGATGATCAACAGCGGTGCGCGGGTGATCAACAACAGCTGGGGCGTCAGTATTCCCGACTTTCTGTCCGACGGCGGCCGCGATCCTAACGCGCTGCACTTTGAGCTGCAGGATGCGCAGGAACAATTCGATCAGGTCAAACCGCTGCTCGGCAGCCTGGCCGGCGCAGGCTATCAGGGCGCCATCGACGCGGCGCGCAAAAATATTCTGGTGCTGTTCGCCGCCGGCAACGACGGCAACTACAACCAACCGGATGTGATCAGCGGGCTGGCCTACTTCGTGCCGGACATCGCGCCGAACTGGTTGTCGGTTGCCAGCGTGGCGCAGGATGCGGCATCGACCAACAGCGTGCCTTACACCATCAGCAGCTTCTCTTCCCGCTGCGGCTATACCGCCAGCTTCTGCGTCTCGTCGCCGGGCAGCAAAATCTACAGCACCGTGGCCAACGGTTCCGATCCGGCCAACCTGGTGTCGGACTACGGCAATAAAAACGGCACCTCGATGGCGACGCCGCACGTCACCGGCGCGGTGGCGGTGTTGCTGCAGCGCTTCCCGTACATGACCTCGGCGCAGATTGCCGACGTGCTGAAAACCACCGCCACCGACATGGGCGCGCCGGGCATCGATGCACTCTACGGCTGGGGGATGATCAACCTGGGCAAGGCCATCAACGGCCCGGGTATGTTCTATACCGTCGAGGATATTCCCGCGGAGTTCCGCATCCCGGATCCGACGGGCGTGGCCTATGGCCCGACCCAGTTTGTCGCCAATATTCCGGGGAGGGGCGCCGAGGTGGATGCCGGTACGTTGCACGCCAGGAAATGTGATGACTTCCACTGTGGATGGGAAATCTACTCCAACAACATTTCCGGCCACGGCGGCCTGACCAAAGAGGGCGCGGGAATCCTGGAGCTGACCGGCACCAACACCTATGCCGGCCCGACGCTGGTCAATCAGGGCCGGCTGGCAGTCAACGGCTCGATCACCTCGGCCGTCAGCGTGCAGAACGGCGGCATCGTCGGCGGCAGCGGCACGGTCGGTTCGCTGACCGCCCGTCAGGGCGGCACCGTGGCACCGGGCAACTCGATCGGCACCCTGAACGTGGCGGGCAACGTCAGCTTCGAGCCGGGTTCGCGCTACGCGGTGGAAGTGGGGCCGAACGGCCAGAGCGATCGGATCCAGAGCAGCGGATCGGCGACGATCGGCGGCGGCGAGGTGGCGGTGACGCTGGAGAACAGCCCCAACCTGCTGACGCAAAACGAGGTACGCAGCCTGCTGGGCCAGCAGTACACCATTCTGAGCGCGCAGCAGGGGGTGAGCGGGCAGTTTGACGCGGTGGCGCCGAACTACCTGTTCCTCGGCACCGGGCTGAGCTACCAGCCGACCGGGGTGACGCTGAGCGTCGGGCGCAACGGCACGAGCTTCGCCAGCGTGGCACAGACGCCGAACGAGCGGGCGGTGGCGGCGGCGGCGGATGCGCTGGCGGCGGGCAACCCGGTGTACGAGAGCCTGCTCGGCAGCGGCACGGCGGGCGAAGCGCGGCAGGCGTTCCGTCAGCTGTCGGGGCAAATCCATGCGGATATCGCGTCGGCGCTGGTGAACGACAGCCGCTACCTGCGTGAGGCGCTGAACGGGCGTCTGCGTCAGGCGGAAGGGCTGGCGAGCTCGTCGGCCATCAAGGCGGACGAGGGCGGTGCCTGGGCGCAGCTGCTGGGGGCGTGGGACCACGCGTCGGGCGACGCCAACGCCACGGGTTATCAGGCCTCGACCTACGGGGTGCTGGTGGGGCTGGACTCGGCGGCGGCGGACGACTGGCGGCTGGGGGTGGCGACCGGCTACACCCGCACCTCGCTGCACGGCGGGTACGGGTCGAAGGCGGACAGCGACAACTACCACCTGGCGGCGTACGGCGACAAGCAGTTCGGGGCGCTGGCGCTGCGCGGCGGGGCGGGCTACACCTGGCACCGCATCGACACCAGGCGGTCGGTGAACTACGGAATGCAGTCGGACCGCGACACGGCGAAGTACAGCGCGCGCACCGAGCAGCTGTTCGCGGAAGCGGGCTACAGCGTACAGGGCGAGTGGCTGAACCTGGAGCCGTTCGTGAACCTGGCGTACGTGAACTTCGAGAACAACGGCATCGCGGAAAGCGGCGGCGCGGCGGCCTTGCGCGGGGATAAGCAACACACGGATGCGACGGTGTCGACGCTGGGCCTGCGTGCGGACACCGAATGGCAGGTGAGCGCGGGCACGACGGTGGCGCTGCGCAGTGAGCTGGGGTGGCAACACCAGTACGGCGGGCTGGAGCGAGGCACCGGGCTGCGGTTCAACGGCGGCAACGCGCCGTTCGTGGTGGACAGCGTGCCGGTCTCGCGCGACGGGATGGTGCTGAAGGCGGGGGCGGAAGTGGCGGTGAACGAAAACGCCACGCTGTCGCTGGGCTACGGCGGGCTGCTGTCGCAGCACCACCAGGACAACAGCGTCAACGCCGGCTTCACCTGGCGCTTCTGACCTTCAACGGCGATCTCAAGGACAACGGAGCCGGCATGCCGGCTCCGTTTTTATTTGCGGCGGCGGGGTGAGTCCGTATGATGGCGCGGCGCCAGGGGCAATAAAAAACCGGGACCCTGACGGATCCCGGCTCAAAAGTGGGTAAAACAGATTAGCGCTAAAGGCTCAAGCCCCGTTTTGCTTGTGCAGTCCGAGCGATGTGCTCATCGTCTCAGTAGCGGCAACGGAACAAATTTTCCCTGGTGTTACTATGGTTATTATTAAAAAACGTGCTGGTGTTATTTTTTATAGTGTATTGCTGTATGTCTCTTTTGATACCATGTTTGACGATGCAACATGGTATGTCAAGCAACGTTTTTAACGCATAATTGCATGGGATGCTAGTTTTAGATGTGGCTTTTTCAGCAGAAATAATCAAAACGACTGATAAATCAGTAAAAAAAATCGAAGGAACAAATGGATAACAATCACCAAAAATTCGATTCACAGTCGAATGCCAATCGGGTCAGGGAGCTGTTTTTACATTACGGGATTGGAAAACGTCAGCATGCCCGAGAGCTCAGCCGCATCTTGGATCTGAGTTTTTCACATGCGCACCGCAAACTGAAAGGGCAAAGCCCCTGGACGCTGGAGCAGATCAACAGCGTCGCGGCCGCGCTGGGAGAAACGCCGGCGGCGATCGCCGATTTGAGCGCCGAACACGAGACGCCTGAGCCAAACATGGCGCGCGATGCCATCTTTGTCGTGGCGGGGGTGGCGATACCTTGCGTCGGGCACATCGGCGACGAGCTTGCTGCCGGGCGGCCGGCGGAGTTTGTGGCGCTGCGCGTGGAAGGGCAGTGGCATATCTATCGCGCCGATGAGGCGCCGGCAGGCCCGCGTTACGGCGTCGATCTGATCGAAATCCGGCCCGGCTTCGGCGACGACGAGCGGCTGAGCATCGCGGTATTGGACGATTCGCATCAGGCGGCCGATGAGCTGGCCAAGTATCTCGGCGGCTGCGGCTTTAACGTGGTGGCGTTTTACGACGTCGACAGCTTCTGTCAGGCATTGCAGCAAAGCCTGTTCGACGGCTACGTGGTGGACTGGCTGATCGGTGAGGAAACGGCGGATCGCTGTATCGCCACCATCCGCGCTTCCGACAACCCGGATGCGCCGGTACTGGTGCTGACCGGCGAGCTGGGGACCGACCGACGCGAGTCGGAAATCGCTCAGGCGATGCGCGAGTACGACGTGCTCGGCCCTTATGAAAAGCCGGTGCGGCTCCATGTGATCGAAGCCGCACTGCAACGCTGTTTTAATCTTTAGCGGGGAACACCTCGGCCAGCGCGCTCGACAGCGCATCCAGCCGGACCGGCTTCATCAGATAGTTGTCGAACAGGGCGCGCTGGTCCGCCGTCAGCTGCTCCGGCGTGTAGGCGCTGATGCCGATGATCGGCACATGGCGGTTGGGGCCGCGACGGTTGCGCAGCTGCCTGGCCAGGGCGGCCCCGTCGATGCCCGGCATCTGCAGATCTAGCAACAGCGCGTCGTAAGGGCGTCTGAGCAGCTTCTGCAGCGCGCGCTCCGGCGAGTCGCACAGTTCGTGCTGATAGCCCAGCTTGTCCAATAGCGCCGCAAAGGCGTCACCCACCGACTTGTTGTCATCCACCACCAGGACCTGCTGCGGCTTCTGCTGCAGAGAAGCATTGGCGGCGGCGGGCTCGTCGGCACGTTCGTCTTCACTGATCTGCACCGGAATGCTGACGATAAAGGTGCTGCCCTTCTTGATTTCGCTGTACACCGTGATGGTGCCGTCGAGCAACGTCACCAGGCCGTGCACGATCGCCAGCCCCATCCCCACGCCGGCATACTGCTTGGTATGCGACTGATCCAACTGGGTAAAGGGTTTGAAGATCTGATCGAGCTGGTCTTTTTCGATACCGATGCCGGTGTCGGTCACTTCGATGATCAACGAACTGCCGCCCGGTTGGCGGCGCAGGCAGCTGTGCAGCGTGATGCTGCCGCTTTCGGTGTATTTGTAGGCGTTGGTCAGCAGGTTGACGATAATCTGCCGGATGCGCAGCGGATCGGAGTGCACCAGCAGGTGGCTGCACTCCACCTCGCAGCTGAGTTTGACCTGCTCTTTGCGGGTCAGGGTGGCGATTTCGTTGGCGGTCTCCGCGATCAGCTTCTGCGCGTCGAACGGCACGATGCGCAATTCCATCATGCCGCTGTCGAGGTGCGCATAGTCGGTCAGATCTTTCATCTGGCTTTCGATTTGCTGCGCGGCGGTCTCCAGCCGCTGGAAAGTGTCCGCATGCTCCGCCGACACCCGGGTGTTCACCAGTACGTCGATGGCCGACATCACGCTCTGCAATGAGGTGCGCAGCTCGTGGCCGATGGCGCCGAGGAAGGCGTTCTTGGTGCGAGTCGCTTTCTCCGCCTCGATCGCCTTGGCCTGCTGGCGAATGGTCAGCCGCTGCTGGCGGAACACGATCAGGGTGATGGCGATCAGTGCAATCACCGAGAACATGACGATCACTAGCCCATAGAAAATGATGTGCCGTTTCTCGATGTAGTCCTCATAGGCGGCGGTGCGCTGCTTCACCTCGGCGTGGTCGGTCAGGTTGGCCATTTCGATGGCGTAAGGCTTGATGGCCTTCATGGCCGCGAAAACCTGGTCGAAGTCGATTTTCGGGCTGTCCAGCAGCTTATCGATGCGATCCATCTGCAGGCGCATCTGTTTGACCACTTCCGGGTAGCCCGGCTCGGCGTACAGCGGCTGGGTCGATTCGGAGACGGTTTCCAGCACGTAAAAGCGCGAATAGAGGATTTCGAACCGCAGCCGCAGATTGTCGTTGTCGACCTGCGGAGCGTGGCTCTGCTGCTCGACGAAGGTGTCGAATTCCGCCAGCTTGATGGAGAACTTGGCGATCGACCACGAGTAGTTCTCCTGCGTGCCGGCGATGGCATACAGCCCTTTCTTCGACAGGGTGGCGCTGTAGTAATAGAGCGTGACGGTCGACGCCACCAGAAACAGCGCGGCAAAGATCGCCGGGATCGCCAGCCTGCTGCCGTTCTTAAAGGTCGTCAGCTTCATTTGATCACGATCCTGTCGACTTGCCAGATAAAGCGCGAGTTGTACAACGGCGAGTTCAGTTCAGGCCCGGCGGCGTCGCGCGGGTAAACCAGGAACAGCGGGCCGAAGTTTCTGAGCTTCAGCATTTCCCCGTCCATCTTGTAGGCCAGGATCATGTTGTACTTTTTGACGTCGGACAGCGGCACGTCGATGTAATAATCGTTCAGCGCGTAGAAGGTCAGCGTCTCGCCCTTGGCGCCGACGCGCTCCAGGATATCGGCCACTGAAATTCCTTCGAATTTTCTCTGCGGCGTCCAGGACGTGGAGGTGGTGATGCTGCGCACCGGCATCGCCAACAGCTGCTTATCGGTGAACAGATAGCTTTTATTGACCGGGTCGGTCACGTTGTCGATCTTGCCCGCCACTTCCAGGGTAAAGCTGAGCGCGCTGCTCTGGGCGATAATCAGGGCCACGCAGGCCATCGCAAGGGTTTTGCATAGTTTGAACAGCATCGGTGTTCTCCAGAGGCGCGGGGAGGTTGTATCAGTCCCGCTAATTTATCAGGCAGAATAATGGCAGAAAAAGCAGGCGGGTGCGAAGGGAATAGTAAACCGCACAAAAAGAACAGGCCGGTGTTTACCGGCCTGAGAATGGGCTAACCGCAGCGGTTAGCGCATGGTAACGAACTCTTCCGCCGCGGTCGGGTGGATCGCCACGGTGTTGTCGAAGTCCTTCTTGGTGGCGCCCATCTTCACCGCTACCGCGAAGCCCTGCAGGATTTCATCCATGCCGAAGCCGATGCCGTGCAGGCCGACGATCTTCTCTTCTTTACCCGCGCACACCAGCTTCATGCGGCACGGCTGGCGGTGCTGCGTCACGGCGCTGTACATGGCGGTGAAGGAGGATTTGTATACCTTCACGTTGTCCGCCCCGAACTTCTCGATGGCTTCCGGCTCGGTCAGGCCGACGGTGCCGATCGGCGGGTGGCTGAACACCACGGTGGCGATGTTGCTGTAATCCAGGTGCTCGTCCGGCTTGTTGTTGAACAGGCGCTCGGACAGGCGGCGGCCGGCGGCCACGGCGACCGGGGTCAGCTCTACCGCGCCGGTGTTGTCGCCCACCGCGTAGATGCCTTTGACGTTGGTATTCTGGAACTTATCGACGTCAATATAGCCTTGCTCGTTGGTCTTCACCCCGGTAACGCCGAGGTTCAGGTTGTCGGTCGCCGGTTCGCGGCCGATGGCCCAGATCAGGCAGTCGACGGTGAATGCCTTGCCGTTTTCCAGCTGCAGCGTCAGGCTGCCGTCGGCGTTCTTGACGATCGCTTTCGGCACCGATTCGGTGTGCAGGCTCGGCCCTTCGGTGTTCATCACTTCCACCAGGGTTTCGACGATCATCGGATCGAAGCTGCGCAGCGGCGCGTGCTTGCGCACGAACAGGTGCGTTTCCGCGCCCAGCGCGTTCAGCACGCCGGCGATCTCTACGGCGATATAGCCGGCGCCGACTACGGCGACGCGCTTCGGCATGGCGTCCAGCTCAAAGAAGCCGTCGGAGTCGATGCCGTATTCCGCACCCGGAATCGCCGGGTGGCTCGGGCGGCCGCCGGTGGCGATCAGGATGTGGTCGGCGGTGATGGTCTCGCCGTTCACTTCCACGGTGTGCGCATCCACGAAGCGCGCGAAGCCTTTGATCACGTCGACCTTGTTCTTGCCCAGCACGTTGTCGTAGGAGTTGTGGATGCGGTCGATATAGGCGGTGCGGTTGGCGACCAGCTTCTTCCAGTCGAAGGCGTTGACGGTGGTGTCGAAGCCGTAGTCCGGGCCGTACTGATGGATGGCCTCGGCGATCTGCGCCGCGTGCCACATGACTTTTTTCGGTACACAACCCACGTTTACACAGGTGCCGCCCAGCTCTTTGGCTTCAATCAGCGCACACTTTTGGCCGTACATGGCTGCCCGGTTGATCGATGCGATACCGCCGCTGCCGCCGCCAATTGCTAGATAATCGTAATGTTTCGTCATCTGGGATTTCCATGAGTTGTGAATTTGAAGAGGGTAAGAGTTTAACGCCTGACCGGGGTTTGTCGCAAAGATTGCGTCGATGGCTGCGATAGGTGGACGCAGGGCGCGGCGAACCGCGCCCTGCCGGGGATTATTCCGGTACCACCCAGTTCACCAGATGGTGGCCGATGCCCGACGGCACCAGCACCTTGTGCAGCCACGGCAGCACGTTTTTCATCTGCTGTTCCAGCTTCCACGGCGGGTTGATGACGATCATGCCGGAGGCGGTCATGCCGCGCTGATCGCTGTCGGGTTTCACCGCCAGTTCGATCTGCAGAATGCGGCGAATGCCGGTGGCTTCCAGATCGCGCAGCATGCGTTTGATCTGCTGGCGCATCACCACCGGGTACCACAGCGCGTAAGTGCCGGTGGCGAAACGCTTGTAGCCTTCCTGAATGCCTTTGACCACGTCCTGGTAATCGGTCTTCATTTCATACGGCGGGTCCATCAGGATCAGGCCGCGGCGCGACAGGGGCGGCAGCTGGGATTTCAGCTGCTGATAGCCGTCGGCGCGCTGCACTTTGGCGCGTTCGTCTTTCTGGAACTCGCTGCGCAGCAGCGGGTAGTCGCTCGGGTGCAGCTCGGTCAGGTGAATTTTGTCCTGCGGGCGCAGCAGCTGGCGGGCGATCAGCGGCGAGCCGGGATAGTAGCGCAGCGTGCCGGAACGGTTGAAGTTGTGTACCACGCTCATGTAGGCCGCCAGCTCTTCCGGCAGATCGTCGCGCTGCCACAGCAAGCCGATGCCTTCCAGGTATTCGCCGGTGCGCTCGGCGTGTTCGCCGCTGAGCTGATAACGGCCTGCGCCCGAGTGGGTATCCAGATACAGGAACGGCTTCTCTTTTTCCTTCAGCGACTCGATGATCAGGCTCTGAACGGTGTGTTTGAGCACGTCGGCGTGGTTGCCGGCGTGGAAACTGTGGCGATAACTTAACATGACGGGTGGCGATTCCTTGTGCTCCGCAGACGGAGCATTCAATGCAATAAGGCTTATAATCTGCACAGTATAAACTGTCTGGCCGGGAAAAACTGGACTCCGTTGCCGCAGACGTTCACAGAAAGGGACAGGACGATGAGCAAACAGGCGATTTTGGCGAACTACCCCGACGCGGCGCGCTGGGCGTTCGGCGACGGCCCCGAGTTGGCCGACGAACTGCTGCAGTTGGTGCTGAGCGGGGAAAAGACCGCCACCTGCAGCTCCTATGAGAGCTATCGCCGGGAGCAAACGCCGATGATCGGCGACGATAGCATTATTCTCGACGGCCGCGGCGAACCGGCCTGCGTGATCAAAACCCTGGCGCTGCGCCTGGTGCGCTACGACCAGGTGACCGCCGAGATGGCGGCCAAAGAGGGCGAAGGCGACAAAAGCCTGGCGTTTTGGCGCGAGGGGCATCGGGAATTTTTCACCCGCGAAGGCACTTTTGCGGCGGATATGTGGCTGGTGTTCGAAGAGTTTGCGCTGGTGGAGATTTTATAGCGGCCCCAGCGCGGCCACCACCTGCTCGCGCAGCCAGCTGTGGGCCGGGTCGAGATGGGAACGTTCATGCCATACCATCACCATGTCGTAACCCGGCATCTCCAGCGGAGCCGCGCAGGTGCGCAATTCCCCCAACAGTTCCCCCAGCATGCGCGAAGGCAGCATGGCGACCATATCGGACTTCGCCAGCAACGCGGGAATAAACAGGAAGTGCGGCACCGACATTACGACCCGTCGGGTTAGCCCCTGTGCGGCCAGCAGCGTATCGATCTGGGTACGAAAACCGCCGCCATCTTGCGAAACCATCACAAACTCAAGCTGGCAGAACTGTTCGAGTGAGGGCGGCCGTTGCAACAGCGGGTGATCCCGGCGGCCGACCAGCAGGTAGTTCTCGTGAAACAGCGGCCGATGGCGCAGCTCCGCCGGCGCTTCTTCCCGGCTCAGAAAACCGAGATCGATCACCCCGTCCGCCAAATCGCGGCTCATGCGTTTGGGCGCCGCTTCGCGGATCGCCAGACGGGATTTCGGCGCCGCCAGCCGCAGACGGGGCAGCATCGGCAGCAAAATTGCGTATTCAGCGGCATCGGCGGCGGCCAGCTGCCAGGTGACTTCCGCCTGCCGCGGATCAAAGGGCTGCTCCGGCGCGACCAAGCGGCCCACATCGGCCAGCGTTTGGCGCAGCGGTGCCAACAGGCCGAGCGCGCGCGCCGTCGGCAGCATGCCGCGCGGGTTCGGCAGCAGCAGCGGGTCACGGTAGATCTCACGCAGCTTGGCAAGCTGAATGCTGACCGAAGGCTGGCTGAGATTGAGGCGCGCCGCCGCCCGCGTCACGCTGCGCTCGCTGAGCAACGCTTCCAATGTAACCAAAAGATTGAGATCGAGCCGCTTTAAATTGTTGATAACTATTCCCCGAATTAAATCTATCAATTTCAACTATAGCGCCGATCTCCCTACCGTGGAACGGACGCCGGAACAGACCGGTGAAACCGCAACGGAGAGGGGGACGATGATGAAATTGAGCGAATACGTGAGCTACGATGCGCTGGGATTGGCCGAATTGGTGCGGCGTGGCGAGGTCAGCGCAGCGGCGCTGCAACAGGCGGCGCGGGCCGCCGTCGAGGCGGCGCGGGCCGCCGTCGAGGCGGTGAACCCGGCGATTAACGCGGTGGTGGAACACTGGGAGCAGCCGCCGGAACAAGACGACGGGCCTTTGTCGGGCGTGCCTTTCCTGATCAAGGACATCGCCATCAGCATGGCAGGCAAGCGCGTTGAGCTGGGCAGCCGGTTGGCGCAGGGCAGCGTCGCCGCCGCCGACAGCCATCTGATGAGCAATATCCGCCAGGCCGGGCTGGTGACCTTTGGCCGCACCAGCACGCCGGAAATGGCGTTCAGCACCACCACCGAGGCCGTGCTTTACGGTGCCACGCGCAACCCCTGGAACCTGGATTTCAGCGCCGGTGGATCCAGTGGTGGCGCCGGTGCGGCGGTTGCCGCCGGTATGGTGCCCATCGCTCACGCCACCGACGCCGCCGGCTCGATTCGCGTACCGGCTTCGTCAAACGGGGTATTTGGTCTCAAGCCTACGCGCGGTCGGGTGCCGCATGGCCCGGTGATGGATGAGGTCTTCAACGGCTTTGGCGTCCAGCTGGGGCTCAGCCGCACGGTGCGTGACAGCGCCGCGTTGCTGGATGTGATGCAGCGTCCTCACGTTGGCGAGCCGTATTACACGGCGCCGCCGGCGCACAGCTGGTTATCGCAGGTGACGCGGCAACCGGGCAGGCTGCGCATCGGCATGATGACCGAGGCGTGGAACGGCGGAAAAACCGAGTCGAACATCGCCGGCGCCACGGCGGAAACGGCGGTGTTATTGGCGGCGTTGGGGCATCAGGTCAGCGAAACGGAAATGGCGATCGGCGTCAGTTGGCAAGAGTTGGTGTTCGCCAATGCGCAAATCTGGTGCGCCAATCTGGTCGGCTGGGTCGATGGTCTGAGCCAAGCGAGCGGACGGGCTATTTCAAGCGAAACGCTGGAGCCGGAAACGCTGGCCTGCTATCGCTACGGCCAGGCGGCCAGGGCGGTGGATATGGTGCGTGCGCTCGAGGTACGCAACCGGGTGACTCGCGCAGTCGGCGCCTATTTCCAGCAATACGACCTGCTGCTGACGCCGACGCTACCCGACCTGCCCTGGCGGCTTGGCCGTTATGGCGCGAATGCGGCGAATATGGACGGGCTGGAATGGACGGCGCATTTGTTCGATCATTCACCGTTCACCCCGGTATTTAACGTCGCCGGCGTACCGGCGATGTCGGTGCCGCTGGCCCAGGATGCGCAGCACAACCTGCCGATAGGCATGCAGTTTGTCGCCGGTTTTGGCCGTGAGGATCGGTTGTTGCAGCTGGCCGGACAGCTGGAACGCGCCGCGCCCTGGCATGGGCGGCGTCCGGCGATTTGGGCGGGGAATGCCGTTTAATAGCGGTAAAAAAGCAAAATATCCGCTATGTTGCCGAGAGGTGTTTGATGGCGGGCCGTCGGCTCGACGCTGCACCCTGGAGGCGATATGAGCTGCATTTTTTGCGACATCGCGGCGGGCAAGGCGCCGTGCCATAAAATCTGGGAAGACGACGACCATCTGGCGTTCCTGTCCATCTTTCCCAACACCGACGGTTTCAGCGTGGTGATCCCCAAGGCCCACCACCCGAGCTACGTCTTTGACCTGCCGGACGAGGTGTTGAGCGCGCTGATGCTGGCGACCAAGCGGGTGGTGAAGCAGCTGGACCGCGCGTTCGACGACGTCGGCCGCTGCGGCATGGTGTTCGAGGGCTACGGCGTCGACCATGTGCACGCCAAACTGATCCCGCTGCACGGCACCGCGTCGCTGGATCAGTGGCGGCCGATCGAATCGACCTCGCCGAAGTTTTTCGAACGTTACGAGGGCTATATCTCCTCCCACGACGCCGCGCGCGCCGACGACGAACAGCTGGCGGCGCTGGCCGCCCGCATCCGCCAAAGCGCCGTTTAAGGCACGAACGATCAACGCCGGGCATTGATTTTCCTGTTGTCTGGCTCCATGTTAGAGATTCATACGCATTTTAAGGCTCGCCCCCGCGGCGGGCCCCAACGCTAATCAGGACTGCCCTATGACAAATCCGTTGCTGACCCCGTTTTCCCTGCCGCCGTTCTCGGCGATCCGCCCTGAAGATATCGTGCCTGCGGTGCAATCCGCGCTGGCGGACTGCCGCGCCGCGGTAGAGCGCGTGGTTGCGCAGCCGGGGCCGTTCACCTGGGATAATCTGTGTCAGCCGCTGGCGGAGTCGGACGATCGCCTGTCGCGCATCTGGTCGCCGATCGGGCACCTGAACTCGGTGAAAAACAGCCCGGAGCTGCGCACCGCCTATGAGCAGGCGCTGCCGCTGCTGTCTGAATACGGCACCTGGGTTGGCCAGCACGAAGGGCTGTACCAGGCCTACCGCAGCCTGAAAGAGGGTGCGGCGTTCGAGGCGCTGAGCGTGCCGCAGCGCAAGGCGGTGGACAACGCGCTGCGCGATTTCGAACTGTCGGGCATCGGCCTGTCGGCGGATAAACAGCAGCGCTACGGTGAGATCGTCGCGCGCCTGTCCGAACTGGGGTCTACCTACAGCAACAACGTGCTCGACGCCACCATGGGCTGGAGCAAACTGATTACCGACGAAGCCGAGCTGAGCGGCCTGCCGGAGAGCGCCCTGGCGCAGGCACAGGCGATGGCGCAGGCCAAAGAGCAGGACGGCTGGCTGCTGACGCTGGACATGCCGAGCTACCTGCCGGTGTTGACCTACGCCGACAACCGCGCGCTGCGCGAAGAGATGTACCGCGCCTTCGCCACCCGCGCCTCCGATCAGGGGCCGAACGCCGGCAAATGGGACAACAGCGAAGTGATGGCGGAAACGCTGGCGCTGCGCCACGAGCTGGCTCAGCTGCTGGGCTTCGATACCTACGCCGACAAGTCGCTGGCGACCAAAATGGCGGAGAGCCCGGAGCAGGTGATCGGCTTCCTGAGCGATCTGGCCAAGCGCGCCCGCCCGCAGGCCGAGCAGGAGCTGGCGCAGCTGCGCGCCTTCGCCAAACAGCACTATGGCGTGGACGAGCTTGAAGCCTGGGACATCACCTATTACGGCGAAAAACAGAAGCAGCACCTGTTCTCCATCAGCGACGAGCAGCTGCGCCCGTACTTCCCGGAACAGCGGGTGGTGGAAGGGCTGTTCGAAGTGGTGAAACGCATTTACGGCATCACCGCCAAAGAGCGTAAAGACGTGGAGACCTGGCATCCGGACGTGCGCTTCTTCGATCTGTTCGACGCTAACGGCGAGCTGCGCGGCAGCTTCTACCTCGATCTGTACGCCCGCGAAAACAAACGCGGCGGCGCCTGGATGGACGACTGCGTCGGCAGCCTGCGCAAGGCCGACGGCACGCTGCAAAAACCGGTCGCTTACCTGACCTGCAACTTCAACCGCCCGCTGGGCGACCAGCCGGCGCTGTTCACCCATAACGAAGTGACCACGCTGTTCCACGAGTTCGGCCACGGTCTGCACCACATGCTGACGCAGATCGATACCGCCGGCGTCTCCGGCATCAACGGGGTGCCGTGGGATGCGGTCGAACTGCCGAGCCAGTTTATGGAAAACTGGTGCTGGGAGCCGGAAGCGCTGGCGTTTATCTCGGGCCACTACCAGAGCGGCGAGCCGCTGCCGAAGGCCATGCTCGACAAGCTGCTGGCGGCCAAGAATTACCAGGCGGCGCTGTTCATCCTGCGCCAGCTGGAGTTCGGCCTGTTCGATTTCCGCATGCACTTCGAATACAGCCCGGAAAAAGGCGCGCAGATCCTGCCGACGTTGGCGGAAGTGAAGAAAATGGTGGCGGTGGTGCCTTCGCCAAGCTGGGGCCGCTTCCCGCACGCCTTCAGCCACATCTTCGCCGGCGGCTATGCGGCGGGTTACTACAGCTACCTGTGGGCGGAAGTGCTGTCGGCCGACGCCTACTCGCGCTTCGAAGAAGAGGGGATTTTCAACGCCGAAACCGGCAAATCCTTCCTCGACAACATCCTGTCGCGCGGCGGGTCGGAAGAGCCGATGGCGCTGTTCAAACGCTTCCGTGGCCGCGAGCCGCAGCTGGATGCTATGCTGCGCCATTACGGCATTAAAGGATAACCCGACACGTGAGCGTGTATTTATTGTGTGAAGCAGGCGCCGATCCCGGCGCCTTGTCTGTTTTGGCGCAGCGCTGGCAGCTGGTGTCCGACGACGACGCGCCGATGGCGCTGGTACTGACCCCGCAGCGGCTGGAGCTGCGCAAGCGCGACGAGCCGAAACTCGGCGGGATCTACGTCGATTTCGTCTTCGGCGCCATGGCGCACCGGCGCCGCTTCGGCGGCGGCCGCGGCGAGGCGGTGGCCAAAGCGGTCGGCATCAAGGGCAGCTATCTGCCGGACGTGGTGGACGCTACCGCCGGGCTGGGGCGCGACGCCTTCGTGCTGGCGGCGCTGGGCTGCCGGGTACGGATGCTGGAGCGCAATCCGGTGGTGGCGGCGTTGCTGGACGACGGTCTGCAGCGTGGCTATCAGGATGCGGAAATCGGCCCGTGGCTGCGCGAGCGTCTGACGCTGCTGCACGCCTCCAGCCTGACGGCGCTGGCGGATCTCAGCCCGCGCCCCGAGGTGGTGTATCTCGATCCGATGTTCCCGCACAAGCAAAAAAGCGCGCTGGTGAAAAAAGAGATGCGGGTGTTTCAATCGCTGGTGGGCAGCGACGATGACGCCGACGGCCTGCTGGAGCCGGCGCGCCGCCTGGCAACCAAGCGCGTGGTGGTGAAACGCCCGGACTACGCGCCGCCGCTGGCCGACGTGCCGGCGCACGCCGCCACGCTGACCAAAAGCCACCGTTTCGATATCTACATGCCGCTGTAATGTCTGCCGGGCCCGCGGTGTCGGGCCCTCAGTTTTCCTCCCGCAAGCTTTTCCCCACGCCGCCGCCCGGATGCACCGCCAGCAAGGCCTCCTTGTCGTAACCGCTGCGCGCCATCAGGCAGGCGCAGGCGGCGTCGAAGATCGCCAGCACCAGCACAATTGAGGTGGTGGCCAGCATGTTCAGCGGATCTATCTCCTTTTGCACCCCGGTGGCGATCGTCAGCTGCGCCGCCTGCGCGATGGCGGAATGCGGGTTTTCCGTCACCGCGATCAGCGTCACACCCTTGGCCTGCAGCGTTGGCAGCAGGCGGGTCAGCTCGTCGGAATTGCCGCCGCGCGAGATCAGGATCAGCAGATCGTCGGCGCGCAGAAAACCCAGATCGCCGTGCGCCGCGCCGGTGGCGTCGAGGTAGACCGCCGGCCGTTCCACGCAGGCCAGCATGTGGGCTATCTTGCGCGCCGCAATCCCCGAGGTGCCGACGCCGGTGACGGCGATTTTACCGCGGCAGTCGGCCAGCAGCGCCAGCAGCCGCTGCCAGGTGCGCGCGTCGAGGCGCTCGCCCAGCTGCGCCAGCTCCTGGCTGTAGGTTTGCCAACCCTGCACAGCCTGCCGCCATTCCTGCTGCATCACGCCTCCTCCTGCATCAACCGGCGGTATTTCATGTGGTCGTTGTACAGCTCGTGGAATACTCGGTATTTGCGGTCGTAGTAGCTTTTTATCTGGTTGGTCTGCGGCGTGACCGTCTTGCCGATGCGGCTCATGGCGCTCATCGCCTCCGGCAGGGTGTCGAACACGCCCGCCGCCACGGTGCCCATCATGGCGCCGCCCAGCAGCATCGCTTCGCTCTCCTCCGGCAGCAGCATGGCGCAGCCGGTGGCGTTGGCGTGCTCCTGCACGAAGATCGGGTTCTTGGTGCCGCCGCCGCTGGCCATGATGGTGTCGATGCTGTAGCCGCTGTGGTTCATGGTTTCGATGATGTGGCGGGTGCCGAGCGCGATGGCCTGAATGGTGGCCAGGTAGTGCAGCGCCATGTCCTCCGGCGTGCGCGACAGCTTCAGCCCGGTCAGGATGCCGGTCAGCGTCGGGTTGGCGCGCGGCGAGCGGTTGCCGTGGAAGTACGGCAGCATATGGATGTCCTGCGTCAGGAAGGCGATATTCTCCGGCTCGCCGGCCATGCGGCGCAGAATGGCGTTCAGCACTTCATAGATGGTCTGTCCCTGGGTTTTCGCCTGCGCCAGCAGCTCCGGGTAGCACGGGTGCGACTGGATGACGTGGTCGATCAGTGCGCCGGTGGCGGACTGGCCGCCCTCGTTCAGCCAGTATTCCGGCAGGATCGCCGAGTAATACGGCCCCCAGACGCCGCCGATAAAGCGAGCGGTGCGCGACATCGCCATGTGGCCGGTGGAGGTGCCGCCGATCAGCGCGACGCGGCGGTTGAAGTCGGCCACCTCACCGGAGACGCCGGTGGCGCCCAGCGTGCCGAGAGTGCCGGCGTGGGCGTCGATGATCGACACGCTCACCGCCGTGCCTGCGATCAGCCCCATCTCGCTGGCGGCGCGCTGGGTCAGGCCGTGGCCCAGCGGCTCGCCCATCATTTTGACGTCGCTGCCGATCTTGGCCGCGTCATGTTCCAGCACGTCTTCCAGCCCGATCTGCTGGAAGTAGCTCTTGTCCCAGCGCTGTTCGTGGCCGAGATAGGTCCACTTGCACACCGTCGAGCACAGCGAACGGGTGGCGTCCTGGGTGGCGCGCCAGGTGAGGAAGTCCGGCAGATCGAACAGGTAACCGGCGTTGGCCCAGGTGGTAGGCATGTGCTGTTTCAGCCACAGCAGTTTCGGCGTCTGCATCTCCGGCGAAATGATGCCGCCGACGAAGTCCAGCACCCGGTGTTTGGTGGCGTTGATGCGCTCGGCCTGGGCGATCGCCCGGTGATCCATCCACACGATGATGTTCTGTTCGGTGCGGCCGGAGGGGCTGACGGTCAGCGGCTTGCCCTCTTTATCCAACACCACCAGCGAACAGGTGGCGTCGAAGCCCAGCCCCTTGACCTGAATCGGGTTGATGTCGGCCTGGTTGACCGCGTCGCGCACCGCATTGCACACCGCCTGCCAGATGTTATCCGACGACTGCTCGACGAAATCCGCCTTCGGTCGGTACAGATCGATGGCCCGGCTGGCCTGGCCGACCATGCGGCCATTGAGATCGAATACGCCCGCGCGCGCGCTTCCGGTGCCCACATCTACGCCAATAAAATAGCTCGCCATTATTTTCTCCTCAGGCTTTTCGATTCTGTAACGCGATAAACAGGATCAGCACGCCGCCCCACAGGGCCATGGTCAGGTAGCTGCTGACCCCCAGCAGATTGAGGCCGCTTTCCAACATTTGCAGCACGATCAGCGCCAGCACCAGCCCCAGAATACGGCCGAAACCGCCGTCCGGGTTAATGCCGCCCAGCACCGAGGCCAGAATGGTCACCAGCAGATAAGATTCGCCGTAGCCGGCCTTGGCCGAGTTGAACTTGGCCATCATCAGCAGGGCGGCGCCCCAGCCGAGCAGCGCCGACAGGATATACACCGCGATCTGCACCCGTGCGGTGTTCACGCCGCTGAAGCGGGTGGCCTGTTCGTTAGAGCCGATCAGGTACAGGCTGCGGCCCAGCGTGGTGTGCTCCAGCAGCAGCCACAGCCCGGCCGCCACCAGCAGGAACAGGATCAGCGCCACCGGCACGCCGAGCACGGCGCCGTTGCCGAGAAATTGAATCGCTGCCGGGAAGCCGGAGATCACCGCGCCGTTGGACAGCAGGATATTCAGGCCGGTGATCAGCGTCATGGTGCCGAGCGAGGCGAGGATTGGCGAGACGCCGATCCAGGCCACCAGCGCGCCGTTCAGCGCGCCGATCGCCACCGCCACCAGCAGGCCGGCCAACAGCGCCAGCGCCAGGAACAGCGGCTGGTCGGGATGGCTGACGATGATCGCCGCCATCACCAGCGAACAGGCGTTGGCGCCGGCGATGATCGACAGGTTGATGCCGCCGGTCAGCATGGTGATACCCATGCCGAGCGCCAGCAGGCCGAGGATCGGCAGCTGCGAGGCGATCGACTGGAAGTTGCCGAGGCTGAAGAAGCGCGATCCGAGCAGCCCGGCGAAGAGCAGCGCCACCGCGATGATGATCGCGCCCTGCAGGCGAATGATCCGATCGCTTGGGATCAACCGAGTTAACTGCGTCATGTCAGATCTCCTTGAGCAGCTTGCGTTTTTCGTTCCAGGCGGTGGTGCTGATGCTGATCAAAATGATCGCGCCGCTGAATACCTGGTGCCAATAGGCCGAGACGCTGAGTAGCGTCAGCCCGTTTTGCAGGAAGGCCAGCAGCACCACGCCGAGCAGGGTGCCGGTCAACGAGCCGCGGCCGCCGCTCATGCTGGTGCCGCCCAGCACCACCGCCGCCAATACCGTCAGCTCGAAGCCAAGCAGCGAGTTGGGGGCCACCGACTGGGTGATCTGCGCCTGCACTACCGCCGCGACGCCGGCCAGAATGCCCATGTAGCCGTAGACGCAAAAATGCAGCCGCAGCAGGTTCAACCCCAGGCGCGACGCCGCGTCGCGGTTGCCGCCCATCGCGTAGATCTGGCGCCCCAGCCGGGTGCGGTTCATCAGCACGCCGGTGACGACGATGGTCCCCAGCAGGCACAGCAGCGGCAGCGTCAGGCCGTAGTCGTAGCCGTCGGCGCCCTGGAACGAGAACCAGTTGATGCCGTTCATGAACCAGTCCGGGAAGCCGTACAGCCAGGTGCCGTTAGTGGCGTACACCAGCAGGCCGTAGAACAGGTTAAGGGTGGCGATGGTGATGATGATCGCCGGCACTTTCAGCCAGTACACCAGGAAACCGTTCACCAGTCCGAGCAGCAGGCCGACGCCAATCGCCAGGGCGAACGCCAGCGGGAAGCTGCCGCCGTGCTGGATCACCCAGCTGGCCATCACATACTGGGCGATGGCGGTGACCGCCGGGAACGAAATGTCGATGCCGCCGGCGATCAGCACCACGAACAGCCCGCAGGCCAGGATGCCGAGAATGGCGTAGCTGGTGGCGACGTCGGTCAGGTTGCCGAGCGTCAGAAACTCGTCGGTGCCGGCGCTCAGGCCGATCGCCAGCAGCAGCACCAACAGGCCGAGATAAAACTCGTGCCGCCCGGCCAGGCGGGCCAATAATGACTTATCCATTCACCACCTCGGCGATCTGTTGCTCGGTACTCTGGTGCGGCGCGAATTCGGCGATCAGTTCGCCCTTGCGCATCACCATCACCCGATGGCTGTTGTAATAGGCTTCCGGGATCTCGTCGCAGATCATCAGCACCGCCATGCCCAGCTGCGCCAGATCGCGGGCGATCTGGTAGATCCCCTCTTTGTTGGCGATGTCCACGCCGACGGTGGGCGAGTCGAGGATCAGGATCTTCGGCTGGGTCGCCACCCATTTGGCGATGGCGATGCGCTGGGCGTTGCCGCCGGACAGGGTTTTCACCGGCAACGCGCTGTCGGACACCTTGATGTTCAGATCGCGGATCAGCCGGTTGACCAGCTCGGTCGCCTTGGCGTGATCCAACAGCCCGAGCGAGGTATGCAGCCGATCGAAGACGGTGACGATGGTGTTGTCGTAGATCGATTGTTCCATGATCAACCCCTGCGTCAGGCGATCCTCCGACACATAGCCGATGCCGTGGCGCACCGCTTCGCGGTTGTTGTGCAGCTGCACCGCCTGGCCCTCGATGCGGATCTCGCCGCTGTCCGGCCGCGTCATGCCGAACAGGCTGAGGCACAGTTCGGTGCGGCCGGCGCCGAGCAGGCCGACGATCGAGACGATCTCGCCGCCGCGCAGCGCCAGATTGACGTTGCGGTATTTCTCGCCGCGGCTGAGGTTGCGCACCTCGAGCAGCGGTGCCTGTTCGGCCGGCGGTAGCGGCGGCAGCGGGCTGTAGTGGAAGCGTTGGCCGGTCATCAGGAACGCCAGTTCATGGCTGTCCAGTTCGCTGGCCGGCCAGGTGCCCACCAGCTTGCCGTCGCGCATCACGCTGATGCGATCGGCGACTTCCATTACTTCATCCAATCTGTGGCTGACGAATACCACACAGATGCCGGCCGCCTTCAGCTCGTTGACCACCCGCAGCAGGCCGTCGACCTCCTGGCGGGTCAGCGAGGCGGTCGGTTCGTCCATGATAACCAACCGCGCCTCGGCGGCGATGGCACGGCAAATCGCCACCAGTTGCCGATCGGCGATCGACAGTTTTTCCACCTTTTTATCGGGGTCGATGCGTATGCCGACCCGCGCCATGGCGTCGAGCGCCGTCTGGCGCATCACCCGCTTGCGCACCCAGAAGCGGCCGCCGGGCAGGTAACGGTGAATGGCGATGTTCTCCGCCACCGTCAGGTTGGGGAACAGCGACAGGTCCTGGTAGATCACCTGTATGCCGTAATAACCGGACAGCTGCGGCGTCAGGGCGTGGAAGAGTTTGCCTTCCAGCGAAATGTTGGCGCCTTTTTCCGGCTGATAAACGCCGGAGATGATTTTAATGATGGTGCTTTTGCCGCAGCCGTTTTGCCCGGCCAGGCAGTGCACTTCGCCTTTATTCAGCGTCAGGTTGATCTGGTCTAATGCCAGCACGCCTGGGAATCGCTTGCTGATATTCTCCAGGGTGATAAATGCGGGGGAGGCTGTCATAACGTTAACCTGTGCTTGCGTAGCGGCCGAAGCCCTGGGCGCAGCAATGCTGCGCCCCTACGAGGGTTTAACTACTTTCCCGGTGTGGCGAAATTACGCGAAAAATCAGAATCCAAGCGATTGGGCGTTGTCTTTGGTCACTTCCAAAATCTTATTAAACCGAATCACTTTGTGTTCCATATCGACGTCAGCCTTGCCAAGGCCCTCGATCGACAGGTCTTTGTTCACTTCCTTGCCCTGCAGCAGCTGGTCGGCCACCGTCACCAGCGCATAACCGGCGTCTTTCGGATCCCACAGCAGCGCTTTCTTGATGTCGCCGCGCATCAGGTAAGGGGCGGCCTGCGCCGGCATGGCGATGCCCACCACCGCGATTTTGTCCTTGGCGCGTTTCTTGGCCACCGCCTGGCCGGCGCCGATCGGGCCGAGCGAGCCGAAGCCGATGATGCCCTTCATCTGCGGATAGGTTTTCATCAGATCCAGCGTGGTGGCGTAGGATTTGTCGATGCTTTCCGCCACCGGCAGGCGCGAGGTGACTTCAAACATGTCCGGGTATTTTTCTTTCTGGTATTTGATGGCGGAGTCGGCCCAGGCGTTGTGCAGCGGCACGGTCAGCGAGCCGACGTAGATCGCATAGCCGCCTTTGCCGCCCATGTCTTTCGCCAGCTCATCGACGTTGGCCTGCGCGTATTTCTCGCTGTCGATGGTCTCGATGTCCCACTGGCCGATCTGCTGGTCCGGGGATTCATGGGTCAGCACCACGATGCCTTTGTCGCGCGCTTTTTTCAGCACCGGCTCCAGCACCTTGGCGTCGTTCGGCACCACGATGATGGCGTTGACGTTCTTGGCGATCAGATCCTCAATCACCTTGACCTGCGCAGCCGGATCCGGCGTAGAAGGGCCGGTCTGGTAGGCGTTGACGTCGAGTTTTTTCGCCGCTTCGTTGACGCCCACTTCCATGCGGTTGAACCACGGAATGCCGGTCACTTTAGCGACCACGGCAATCTCATACTTATCAGCGGCGAACACAGGTGTTGTTGATAACATGCACGCAGAAACCACACATGCATTTAATAATGCGAGGTTAAATTTCATTAGCTGTACCTTTTTTTATCTGTAGGGGTGGCGGTTTTTCCACCGCTGCAGATTACAAAGGAATGGAAGAGGGGGCGTAGCTGAAGTTAATGAAATGTGATCTGCGCACATTTAAGTAAAATAATGGCGTATTTAATGTTAAATAAATGTTTAATTATTTGGCGGTGGTAAATTTACTACCGATCATGAAGCAATAAATAACCTTTTATTAACTTTTATTTAACGTATTGGTATCATCTGGATGGCGTGAAAGCATAAAAAAATGCCGGCGCAGAGGCCGGCATTGAAGCATTTAATCGATGTGTGAACAAGATCACCTTTAAGGCGGATTACAGCACGCCCTGCGCCAGCATGGCGTCCGCGACCTTGACGAAACCGGCGATATTCGCGCCGTGCACGTAGTGGGTTTGCTTGCCTTCGCCGCCGTATTCCACGCAGGCGTGGTGAATATCGGCCATGATATGTTGTAAACGTACATCCACTTTCTCTGCCCGCCAGCCGATGCGCGCGGCGTTTTGCGCCATCTCCAGCCCCGAGGTGGCGACGCCGCCGGCGTTGGCCGCCTTGCCCGGCGCGAACAGCACGCCGGCGTCGAGGAAGGCGTCGGTGGCCTGGATGGTGGTCGGCATGTTGGCGCCTTCCGCGACCGCCTTCACTCCGTTGCGGATCAGCGTTTGCGCCGCCTCGAGATCCAGTTCGTTCTGGGTGGCGCACGGCAGGGCGATATCCACCGGCACGTTCCACGGCTGCTGGCCCGCCAGATACGTCAGGCCGCGTTCGCGGGCGTAGTCCGCCACCCGGCCGTAGCGTTGGTTTTTGATCTCCGCCAGGTGCGCCAGCTTCTCGGTGGTGAAGCCGTCTTCGTCCACCAGGGTGCCGCCGGAATCCGACACGGTGATCACGCGCGCGTCCAGCTCCAGCGCTTTCTCGATGGTGTACTGCGCCACGTTGCCGGAGCCGGACACCGCCACCCGCATGCCCTCAAAGCCCAGGCCGTGGCGCTGCAGCATGGCGTCGGTGAAGTACACCAGGCCATAGCCGGTCGCCTCGGGGCGGATCAGGCTGCCGCCGAAGGAGAGGCCCTTGCCGGTAAACACGCAGGCGGTATTGTTGGACAGTTTTTTCATCATGCCGGCCATAAAGCCGACTTCGCGGCCGCCGACGCCGATATCGCCGGCCGGCACGTCGGTGTCCGGGCCCAGATGACGATACAGCTCGGTCATCAGCGCCTGGCAGAAGCGCATGATCTCGCCCTGGCTTTTGCCCTTCGGATCGAAATCGGAGCCGCCTTTGCCGCCGCCCATCGGCAGGGTGGTCAACGCGTTCTTGAAGGTCTGCTCAAAACCGAGGAACTTCAGGATCGACAGGTTCACCGACGGGTGGAAGCGCATGCCGCCCTTGTAGGGACCGATAGCCGAGTTGAATTGTACGCGGAAGGCGCGGTTGACCTGCACCTGGCCGCGATCGTCCACCCAGCTGACGCGGAACTGAATGACGCGCTCGGGCTCCACCAGGCGCTCCAACAGCGCCTGTTCGCGATAGTGCGGGTTGCGTTCGATAAACGGCCACAGCGAGGTGAATACTTCGCGCACCGCCTGCAAATATTCCGGCTGGTGGGGGTTATGGCGTTGTAACGAGGACAGGAAAGACTCTACCGATACGGCATATTCCATGGATAACTCCTTTTCGCATTAAATTTCCCCCGCTATTTCTTATAGATATGGGTATAGGCGATGCCCGGGGGAGGATGTTGTGTCTTTAGCGACTATATCATCGGAGGGCGGTTGATTATCAAGCGATTAATCGGCGTGGCGGCATGAAAAACGCCCGCAGGGCGCGGGCGTTGGGCAGTTAAGTTAGCGAGTGCTTACTTTATTCGTCTTCTTCATCGCGCAGCGGCACGATCAGCATATCGATGTGCACGGTATTGATCAGCTGGCGAGCGGAAGACATCAGCTTGCTCCAGAAGTCCTGGTGGTGGCCGCACAGCACCAGGTCCATGTCGTATTTCTTGATGGCATCGACCAATACCTGCGCCAGATCGCCGCTGCCGCTCAGGGTCTCGGTGATCGGGTAGCTGGCGTTCTGCGACAGCTCGGTCAGCGCCTGATGGGTTTCCTCGGAGATGCGTTTTTGCATGTCGCCGAGATTGACGTCGATCAGGCCGGTATAGAGGTCGGAATAGTTGACATCGACGTGGATCAGAGAAACTTTAGCGTTGTACGGCCGCGCCATCGAGACGGCTTTTTCTACCAGGATTTTGCTTTCCGGGGATAGGTCCACCGCGATCAGTATGTGTTTGTAAGCCATAAGAATACTCCTTCCATAAACATGCCGATTAAAAAGGGTTAGCAGGCGTTCCGTTTACCCGCCTGGCGCTTTTGGTTCCATAGTATCATTCGGATAACGCAATGATATGTTGGGGCGATCACACTGCGCCGCATCGAAAATCTCTCCGCCCGATACCTTTCGTTGTACACCCGCGCGGCGTAAAAGCCTATGAATTATGCGGATGCTGACGGTCTGACCGCTTGAATTATAAGCGTTATTAAACAAAGTATAGCGCTAAATGTGCAATCAGCGCTCCAGATGTGGCTGCAGCAGGCTTTCAAACCACTCATGAAACACCGCCAGGCGGCGCGATCGCTGGCGGCGGTGGGGGTAGATCAGGGCGATCGGCATGGAGGCGGCGCGGTAACCGGGCAGGACTTCAACCAGTTCACCGGCGTCGAGCAGGTGTTGCACGTCGTAGCGCGGGATCTGCATCAGCCCCAGCCCGGCGCGGCAGCAGGCGATATAGCTTTCGGCGTTGTTGACCACCACCCGGCTGGGCAGTTCGAGCCGTTGCGTATGGCCGTCGCCGGCCTGGTATTCCCAGGGGGATTCGCGGCCGGTTTTGGGCGAGGCGTAGCCGATGCTCCAGTGTCCCTCGACGAGATCGCCGGGCTGGCGCGGATGGCCGAATTCGCCCAGGTAAGCGGGGCTGGCGCAGTTGATCAGCGCGATATGGCCGAGCGGGCGCATCACCAGGCTGCTGTCGTGCAGATCGCCGACGCGCACCGCGCAGTCGACCCCTTCCTGCACCAGATCGATGGCGCGATCGGCGGAGCCGAGCACCAGCTGCAGATGAGGGTGGCGCCGCAGCAGGCCGGGCAGCGCCGGCGCGATCAGCCGGCGGGCGATGCGGCTCGGCACGTCGACGCTGAGCCGGCCGGAGGCCTGGCGCTGGCTGGCCTGAAACGACTGATCGATGTCTTCCACCTCGGCCAGCAGCGGGCGCAGCCGCTCGAGCAGCTGTTCGCCGTCGGCGGTCAGCCGCACCTGCCGCGTGGTGCGGTGCAGCAGGCGCACGCCCAGCTGCGTTTCCAGCTGTTGCACGGCGGCGGACACCGAGGCGCGCGGCACCTCCAGCGCATGGGCCGCCCGGATAAAGCTGCCCATTTCCGCCACCTGGACGAATACGCGGTATTGATTGAATCTGTCCATCTCGTTGACCTGCTGTTCCTTGGCGCCGTTTCTGACAGAGAGTGTAGCCGCATGGCGCGGTTGCGCGCGAGCAGGTGCGGGGGCATCTGTGCCCCCGTCGAACTTATTTGGTGGTGTAGCCGCCGTTGATCAGGATGGTTTGGCCGGTTACCCACCAGCCGTCGCTGACCAGGTGGCGGATGAACGGCACCACGTCTTCGATATCGGTCAGGCCGGTTTTGCTGAACGGCGACAGCGCCGCTGCCGTCTTGTGGTAGGCCACGGCGTCCGCACCCTCCGCCGGGTAGAAGAACGGGGTGTCCATCGGGCCGGGGCCGACCGCCGTCACGGAGATACCGCGTTCGCCAAACTCCTTGGCGGCGGCGCGGGTGAAGTGTTCCACCGGCGCTTTGGTGCCGGCGTAAGCGGCGTAAAACGGCGTGAAGGCGCCGAGCAGCGAGGTGACCAGCGTGCAGATTTTACCGTTGTCGTTGAGGTGTTTGCCCGCCTCTTTCAGGAAGAAGAACGCGGTTTTGGCGTTGACCGCCGTCATCTCGTCGTACTCGGCTTCGCTGATGTCGACCATCGGCTTTTTCAGCACTTTGCCGACGGTATTGATGGCGATATCCGGCTTGCCGACGGCGGCGACCGCATCGGCGAACAGCTTTTCGACCGCGCCTGCGGTGGTGAGATCGGCCTGTAGCGCGACGCCTTGCGCCCCGGCGGCCTGAATGGCGGCGACGGTTTTTTCCGCTTCGGCTTGGGAAGCGGCGCTGTTGTAGTGGATCACCACCGCTTTGGCGCCTTGTTCAGCCAAATCGCGTGCGATCAGCCCGCCGAGGTTTTTGGCGCCGCCGGCGATGAGGACGGTTTTTCCCTTGATTGAATGGTTTGCCATAACAGTTTCCTTGGATGAACGTAACGGAAACCTGAGTCTAGCCAGCGTGGGGGGAAAGATCAGCGGCGTGGAGCGGGATAGACTATCCAGAAAAACCGACCAATCACTGCCGTTAGCCCGCCCCGGCGGAGGGCATTTCGGCGCGGGGCGGTAAATTTTATCCACTGATCAGGCCAGTTTGCGTTTCATTAACCTACAATGATGGATATGGGCCTCATCATTTCCCCTCTGAGTGGAACCACGCTGTGCAAATCTCTCTGTGCGGTGCGGTAACGTCTCCGGAGGCGGTGGGTTATGGGCGTGGCCCGTGCAGGCAAAAAAGGGGATGAGAGCGGTAAGCTCCAGCAGAGTATCGGGTAATGAGGTAGGGCGGTTGGACCCGGCGGATGGCCGCGGATAACAACGCCTTGAGGGGGCAATCATGATCAGTACCGTCGCGCTGTTTTGGGCCTTATGTGTGGTGTGTGTGGTAAACATGGTGCGGTATTACTCTTCTCTGCGCGCGCTGCTGGTGGTATTGCGCGGCTGTGACCCGCTGCTGTACCAATACGTTGACGGCGGCGGTTTCTTCACCGCCCACGGGCAACCCAGCAAGCAGCTGAGGCTGGTGCGCTATATCTTTGCGCAACGCTATGTCGAGCACCACGATCCGGAGTTTATTCGCCGCTGCGAGCGGGTGCGCGGGCAGTTTATGCTGACCTCGGCCCTGTGCGGTCTGGTGGTCATCAGCCTGATAGCGCTGATGATTTGGTATTAATGCCTTCCTGTTTCCCTTGATGCAGGCAAAAAAAGGCGGCCTTTCGGCCGCCTTTCTCATGATGCTTATCGCTTAGATCAGCTTCAACGCGACCCAATACAGCGCACCGGAAAGCAGAATCGAGATTGGCAGGGTCAGTACCCAGGCCAACAGGATGTTCTTCACGGTTTTGCTCTGCACGCCGCCGCCGTCCACGATCATCGTCCCGGCAACCGCCGAAGAGAGGACGTGGGTGGTGGAGACCGGCATGCCGGTATAGCTCGCCACGCCGATCGACAGCGCTGCGGTCATCTGGGCCGACACGCCCTGGGCGTAGGTCATGCCTTTCTTGCCGATCTTCTCGCCGATGGTGGTGGCCACGCGTTTCCAGCCCACCATGGTGCCGAGCGACAGCGCCAGCGCGACGGCGACGATGATCCACATCGGCGCGTACTCGACGGTCTGCAGCAGATCCTGACGCAGGTTCTTCAGGAAGCGCTGGTCGGCGGATGAGGTTTCCGGCAGCTTGGCGACTTTATCCGCCGTGTCGGTCACGCACATCAGCAGGCGGCGCAGGTGGCTGCGCTGCTCAACCGTCAGCTGATCGTAGCTTTGCAGGTTGGTCAGCATGCCCTGAGCCAGCTCGATCGCCGGCATGGCGCGCGAACTGTCGCAGTGGAACTCGGCCGGCTTGTTCGGCGCAGCTTCATCATCCGGGCTTGGCACCAGCGGCGTCAGCGACACCGCATGCGACAGCGCGTCGCCGTGCTGCTGGTAATATTGCTGCAGGTGGGTCACGGCATCACGCGTACGGGTGATGTCATAGCCGGTTGCATTCATATTGACCACGAAGCCGGCCGGCGCAACGCCGATCAGCACCAGCATGATAAGGCCGATGCCTTTCTGGCCGTCGTTGGCGCCGTGCGAGAAGCTGACGCCAATCGCCGACAGGATCAGCGCGATACGGGTCCAGAACGGCGGCTTGCGTTTGCCGTCGACCTTTTCACGTTCCGCAGGGGTCATGTGGATACGCTGGCGTTTCTTGGTGCCACTCCAATAGCGGCGCAAGGCGAACACCATCACTCCCGCCACCATCATGCCGACCAGCGGCGAGAACAGCAGAGAAAGGAAAATACCAATCATTTTCGGGACGTTAAGCGCATCCACCACCGAAGTGTGGGTCATCAGGGCGTTGGTTAAACCGACACCGATGATTGCGCCTATCAGCGTATGGGAACTGGAGGCCGGCAGACCGAAATACCAGGTGCCGAGGTTCCAGATGATTGCCGCCAACAGCATGGAGAAGACCATGGCTAATCCGTGTGCTGAACTGACGTTCAACAACAGATCGGTAGGCAGCAAATGGACGATGGCGTAAGCAACACTCAAACCGCCGAGCATTACGCCAAGAAAGTTGAACAAACCTGCCATCACGACCGCAAGTTGCGAGCGCATGGCGCGGGTATAAATAACTGTAGCGACCGCATTGGCCGTATCATGAAAACCGTTGATGGCTTCATAAAACAACACGAACAACAATGCGAGAATTAACATCAGGCCGGTATGGAAATCCAGGCCAGCGAACAAATGCAGCATAAGCGTTACGCCAGTTTGTGGACATGAACGCCGCGCATTATCAGTGACAACCGGGGCCGGGGAAAAGGAAAATATGACGTTTTTTTGATTTGGACATGACGAAATGATGGCGTGTCTATAACAAAAATATGGAATATCAACGCGTTATTCTCCTCTGACCTCTGTAATATTTTCTTACTATGGCGTTGGCGGCGCCGGGGCTTTACAATCTGCCGCCGTGAATTTGGCGGTGACCGGCGGCGAAACGGCGTAATATGGCGCTCTTTTGTCGCGATTGTGGTTTTGATAAGTGAGGCTCAGGTGGAACAGTTTGATGTCGTAGTGATTGGGGCGGGCGCCGCCGGCATGTTTTGCGCCGCGCAGGCGGGGCAACTCGGTTGCCGCGTGTTGCTGCTCGACAACGGCAAAAAACCGGGCCGCAAGATCCTGATGTCCGGCGGCGGGCGCTGCAACTTCACCAATATGTACGCCGAGCCGGCGGCCTATCTGTCGAACAACCCGCACTTCTGCAAGTCGGCGTTGGCGCGCTACACCCAGTGGGACTTCATCGATCTGATCAACCGCTACGGCATCGCCTACCATGAAAAAACGCTGGGGCAGCTGTTCTGCGACGACTCGGCGCAGCAGGTGGTGGATCTGTTGGTCAAAGAGTGCGAGCTGGGCCAGGTGACGATGCGCCTGCGCAGCGAAGTGCTGGGCGTGGAGAAAACCGAACATGGCTACACGCTGGCGCTGAATGGTGAAAAAGTAAGTGCTCGCTCACTTGTGGTGGCCAGTGGCGGTTTGTCCATGCCGGGGCTGGGCGCTTCGCCATTCGGTTACAAGCTGGCGGAGCAGTTCGGCCTCAAGGTGCTGCCGACGCGCGCCGGGCTGGTGCCTTTTACCCTGCATAAGCCGCTGCTGGAGCATGTGCAGACGCTGTCCGGCGTCTCGTTGCCGACGGTGATCACTGCCGAGAACGGCGTCAGCTTCCGTGAAAGCATCCTGTTCACCCATCGCGGCCTGTCCGGCCCGGCGGTGTTGCAGCTGTCCAGCTACTGGCAGCCGGGTGAGTATGTGAGCGTTAACTTACTTCCTGAGCTGGATCTGGCGGCCTTCCTGGATGACCAGCGCCGCCAGCATCCGAATCAAAGCCTGAAAAACACCCTGGCGTTGCACTTGCCGAAGCGGCTGGTGGAATGCTTGCAAACGTTGGGACAACTGCCGGAGGCCACGCTGAAGCAGCTGAATGCGCCGCAGCAGGCGGCGCTGGTGGATCTGTTGCAGAACTGGCGCGTGCAGCCGAACGGCACCGAAGGCTATCGCACGGCGGAAGTAACGCTCGGCGGCGTCGACACCAACGAACTTTCCTCCAAGACGATGGAAGCCCACAAGGCGCCGGGGCTCTATTTTATCGGTGAAGTGGTGGACGTGACCGGGTGGTTGGGCGGCTACAACTTCCAGTGGGCCTGGAGCTCGGCCTGGGCCTGCGCCCAGGCGTTGGCGGCGCAGGGGCGTTAAAACCCGCTCAGCCTTGAAACGTACCGGGTCACATTGGCCCGGCCTTGAGCTGATTCATTAATTTAATTTTAGTATCGCCGTCGAGAAAACTCGCTTCCAACGCCTGTCGGTTGCTGCGGTTAAAATCGTCATCCTGCCAGCCGAAGGCGTCATGCAACAGCTGGTACTCTTTGTTCAGCGTGGTATCGGCGACGGTGCGCGCATCGGTATTCACGTTCAGCCGCACTCCCATCCTTTTCAGCCGGTCTATCGGGTGACTGTCGATGCTGTCGAACAGATTGCAGACGAGATTGCAGCTGGGGCAGATCTCGAGCAGGACGCCGGTGGCTACCAGGCGCTCGATAAGCGCAGCATCCTCGATGCTCCTGACGCCGTGGCCGATGCGCGACACCTGCAGCCTATCCAGCGTTTCCCGTACGCTGTCGGCGCCCTTCGCCTCACCGGCGTGGGCGATGACGTTGCCGCCGGCTTCGCGCACCGCCCGAAAGGCCGCTATGTGATTGGCCAGCGGGTAACGCGCTTCGTCGGCGGCCAAATCCAGCGCCACCACGCCGCTTCCCTGATAATCGATAACCAGTTTCGCCGTTTGCAGGCTGGCGGCCGCATCGAAATGCCGCAGCGTGCACAGGATAAGCCCGGCGGCGATACCGTAAGCCCGCGAGGCGTTATGCATGGCCGCCAGCACCGTCTCGACCACCGCTTCACCGCCTAACCCCAGCCGGGTATGCAGCAGCGGCGCGAAGCGCAGCTCGGCATAGATGACATTATCCGCCGCCAACTGCGCGAATAAGTCCTCGACGGCCAGCGTTATCGCCTGGCTTGTCTGCAATAGATCTATTTGCGGCGCTATCTTGCTTAGAAAGTCCCCCAGATCGGCGCATCGTTTCGGCGCGATAAATTGCCGATTAAAGGCCGCTCTGGTTATTTGCGGGTCGATCTTTTTGACATAGTGGTAGCTTAAACAGGTATCCAAATGGACGTGTAATTCCACTTTCTTCAATTTTCTTGGAGCGAATTTCATACGGGCCACTTATTTCATTAACGGCTGAGATAACAACGAAAACAGTTTTTCTTTAAACAGGCCGGGTTTAATGCGGGTGATCACGCGGGCATTGGCCGGTTCGCCGGTCAGATGGGTGGAATCAATGACGTAATGGCCGTAAGACCTTTCACTTTTATATTCTACCCAGGAATACGCCTCCAGACTGGTTTCGACGATATCCGGGTAGAGCGCCACCGCCATGGTGGTCGGATCGGGCAAATCAAAGCCTTTACGCTCTGTGCGCCCGGCGTTGAACGCCATCAGCGTGCGGTTGCAGCGCACGGCAAAGCGCCCCAGTTCGCCGAGATGATGCAATCGTTCAATATCGTCCTCGCCAATAAACGCTTCTCCCATCCCGATCTCCCAACCGACGAGGGTGAGGGGCAGCCCGGCATTCAACACCAGATGGGCGGCCTCAGCGTCGGCGTAGAAGTTAAATTCGGCCAGCGGGGTAATATTGCCCGGCGTCAGCCCGGAACCGCCCATGACATAAACCCTTTTCACTTGTTCGGCCAGCGCGGGCGCTTTTAGCACCGCCATCGCGAGATTGGTCAGCGGCCCGAGGGTGACGATTTCCAGCTCGCCATTGAGCCGTGCGGCGCAGTCGATGATGGCGTCTATGGCATGAATGGGTGCGGCGGTCAGCTGCGGGTCGGGCAAGGCCATGTCGCCCATGCCGTCTTCGCCGTGAATGTGGTGCGAGTGATAGCGCGTGCGGAACAGCGGTTTCGCCATGCCGGCGTATACCGGAGGGGCATAGGTTCCCGCTTTTTCCACGCAGATAAGCGCATTTTTGACGCATTGTTCAAGCGGGCAGTTGCCTGCGACCGTGGTGATCGCTTCCACCCTCACGTCAGGCTCGCGCAACGCCATCAGCAGGGCGACGGCATCGTCGGAGGCGGTATCGGTATCTATCAAAATATGTCGCATGGCACTCTCCTTGGGTGGGGGCTGCGGAGAAAATACCCAGACGGCCCGAGGCAAAAAAGGTCAGATGTCCTGTTTCGTTCTGAAGTGCGCCGGCTATTCTGGGCGCAGCCGAAAAGATAGGATGCAAGACGTTAACGGATAAACCCTGGGAGTGAATCGCCGTGAAAACTGTCGGTGACAGCAAGCTGAAAGAAGCGTTTATCGAAGCTCACGATCTGCGAACGGCGCTTTCGCCCCCGCTGCTGGCCGCTTTGCGCCTGGTCAGGGTCGAGGCCGGTGAATACCTGGTGACGCAAAGCGATCGGTTGACCCACCTGTTTTTTCTCGTGCAGGGAAAATTGCAGGTTGATAATTACGATGTGAACGGCATGCACATCGTCTTTTCCTTCGAAACGGATTTCTCCGTGATAGGCGATCTGGAGCTGTTCTCCCAGGCGCAGCGGGCGGTGTTCAGCACCGTTCAGGCGGTGACGGACGCGCTGCTCTTCACGCTGCCTATCGAGGCCATCAAAGAGCGGGCCATGCACGATCCTGTTTTCCTCGCCTTTATGTGCCGGCAGTTGAGCGACAAGCTGCTTAACGCTTCATTGCTGCATGCGAGCGGCGGCTTAACGGCAGAATATAAGCTGCGCAAATTTTTGTTATTTAAAATAAAGCAGGAAGGCGTGCAGATTCAGCTCGAAAACAGGGAGTTGCTGGCGGGCAGATTAGGGATCTCCGTCAGGCAGCTGAGCCGCGCGCTGGCGCAGCTCGCGGCGGACGGTATTATTCAGTTTAAAAACAAATCGCTACGGGTGGTGGATAGCCAACGGCTGGCCGACATCAACGGGAGCGCCAGGATCTAGCCGATCGCCGGCCCCTTAAGCTCGATGCGATTGCCGTCCGGATCGCTGAAATAAATCGACGGCCCGTCGCCTTCCGCGCCGTAGCGCGTTTCAGCGGGATCGACGGCGATCCCTTGCGATCGCAGATAGGCCAGCAGTTCGTCTTCGTTGAAAGGATCGATGCGCAGGCAGAGGTGATCGACATTTTGCCGGTGAGGATCGGGCGCATCGCCGCCTTTTTTTCCAAGCTGGCCGTTAACGTCGACCAGATCAATCATGGCCGCCCCGGCGCGCAGGTCATCAGCCCCAAATCCGGCCGCCGTTTGGCGATATCACAGCCGACGATCTGGGTATAAAAATGCAGGCTTTTCTGCATATCGCGCACGCGCAGAACCACATGGTCGATAGTCTTCAGGCTGAAAGGGGGCATGATTTTCTCCCAGAATCACGGCGTTACTCATCAGCATAATCGGCAACGCCCGATTTATCCTGTTTTCTCCCCCTATTGCAGCCAGAGCCGCCGCTTAGCGCAGAGTCGCCACGATCTCTTCCAACGCCGCGCGCTGCGCCTCGCCGAGCGCGCTTTCCGTCGCCGCATTCTCCGCCAGCAGGGTTTGCAGGCCGATCAGCCAGTCATAGATATAAAACGCGGTGTTTTTGGTCGGCGTCGGAGCCAGCCGGGTTAACCGCTGCTGGCGGCTCCAGTCCACCGCCGGCTGCGGCGGTGGGGTAAAGATCGGCTGGCCGGGATTGACGCGGCTCTCGGGGCGCGTTGCCGCATCGCGCCGCTGGAAGCCGAGCCAGGCGACGAAGTCGCCCAGTATCGCCAGCGCCTGGCTGATTTGCCGATCTTCGCTCTGTTCCGGCAGGCCCCCGGCGCACAGCGCGTTCTCCAGCTCATCATCGAGCCGCAGGCGGCAGGCGGCGCCGATCAGCGCATCGACCAGCAGTTCCAGGTGCGGTTTTTCGACGCCGAGCAGCTCCAGCAACCGACGGCTGTCCGGCAGGCTGCGCAGATGGTTGATCCAATCCGCGAATACCCGCGCGGCAAAGGATGACGCGGGGGGCTCGCCGGGCGCCGGGGTTTCCGGTGCGCCGAACAGATCGATATCGAGCCCGAACGGCGCTGGCGTCGCCGTCGGGGCCGGCGCGGCGTGCTGCTGTTGCTGATAAAGCTGGCGCAACGTATCGCGCTGCGGTAACAGCCGTTCCAGCAGTTCGCCGTGGCGGCCGGCCTGCGCCTGCAGCGCTCGCAGCAGCTGCTGGCCGCGTTGCTGCGCCGCGTGTGGATCGGCGGCGGTGAGCCAGTTGCCGAGCAGGCTTTCCGTCAGCTCGCGCTGCAACTCTTCGCGCTGTTCGAGCAGGCGCGCTTGCTTCTGGGCCGGGCGCGCCTGAGCGGTCAGGTAGCTCACCATACGGCGGCAATCCTGTTCATCCAGCGCCAGCAGCGTGGCCCAGCTGTCGCCGGGCTCGCCGACCTGGCGCTGTACGGCGTCGTCGGGGCGCGTTTTGCCTTCCCCGCGTTGATCAAACGGCGTGATCGCCCAGATCAGGCCGGGTTTGCGGCGTTGGCGCAGCGCCGGGGTTTCCCCCTGAGTCTGGTTGACCCAGTTGGCGAGCCCCTGGCCGATGCGGGCGGCGTCCTGTGGCGTGGCGGCCGCATCGGCTACCAGCAACAGGTTGGCGTGCAGGCCGTCTGCGCAGCGGGTCAGCAAATGGGCGCGTTTCGCCTGTTGCAGCCGCTGCGTCGGTTCCGCCTGCGGGCAAGCGCGGCTGCCGGGCAGGTCGATCAGCGCCACGTCGGCGGGCAGGCCCGTCTGCGCCGTTTGCGGCAGAACGGTGGTGACTTCGGCGGTCAGCCAGGTCAGATCGCTCAGCGCGATCTCCTGTTCCCCGCCGTGTTCGGCCATCACGACGATCGTCGCGTTTTCCGCTGTGGCGCTTGCGGCCAGCAGCGGCAAGGCGCGGTGCGGAGCATGAACCTGTCGGCTGCCGCCGAGGGCATGCAGCGTGTGTGCCAGCTGGCGATAACGCGCCGTCAGCGTTGTTTCCTCTCCCCACAGCGGCGCAAACAGGCGCGCGCGATCGTCGATGCTCAGCTGCGGCGCCAGCGCCACGGCCTGCGGCCAGAAATGCCTGTCCAGCGTCTGTTGCCCCTTGTCGCCGTGGCGGCGTTGGCTATCCCACAGCGTCAGTACATCGCTGTCGCTGAGGCCGTCGAGGGCGACGGTTTGGCGGTGGCGCGCCAACGCTTGCAGATGGCCGGCGATCGCGCGGGCGTCCCAGTCCAGCCGGAAGCCGCCCATCGTGGCGGCATCGAGCGTGATGGCCAGCCACTGCGCTTCATCGAGCAGCGCGAGGGCGAGAGGATACTCGGCGCACGGCGACGGCGCGGCGGCGCCGTAACGCACCGCCAGCGCGGCGTCTGCGTGCAGCCTTTCTGCGCCGGGGGCCAGCGCCGCCAGCAGGTGGGCCTTGGCGGCGGCGTTGTGGCCGTACAGGCCGATAGCGACCTGCTCAGGTTGCGCATTCGCCAATTGCAGCGCGCGGTTATGGCAACGGCGCAGGCGCAGCGTCAGGCGATCCGCCTCCTGTTCCAAACGGGTGGACTGCCGGCGCGCGGCGCCCACCCAGGCGATCGCCTGCAGAATGCCGGTGCTGAGTGCGTGGTTCGGGGCCGATTGGGCGGTAGTGGTAGCTTTCATCGTGGGTAAATGCTCCCGCTGTCTATCCAGTAATGGGTCGCGCCGGAGGCGCTGGCAGCCAGGGTATTGAGTTTCAGTTGCAGGTGGTGCGCCGGGACGGGACTGCCGTCGGCCAGCAACGCCTGCGCGATCTTGACGCTTTCTGCGCCCTGTTCGGCGCTGGCGGTAATGGCCAGCCGCAGGGTGATCACCGCATCGCCGGCCAGTTTGCGCGCCAGCTGGGCATCATTGATGGTCAGCGTATAGAGCGGCGAGGCCGGCCAGCGTTCGTTGTCCAGTTGGCGGAAGCCCAGGCGCAGCGGGCCGCGCAGCTGGAAGCTGCCGGCGGGGTCGAGCGCGAAGTCGGCGCGATCCAGATCGATGTCGCGGTAATAGACGTTATCGTCCGCCAGCATGTTGTTGCCGTCCAGCATGCCCAGATGGCGAATGGTGGAGTAGGGCTGGAAATCGCCGACGTTGAAGTAAAAGCTCTCCAGGCGCAGGTCGATCGCCAACAGGCACAGCATGGCACCTACCGCGGCGGTGGATTTCGGGTTGTCGATGCGGCCGCGTTTGTTGAACGGGTACCAGCTGCGGGTGTGGTAGCCCTCGAGCGGCAGAATGCGGCTGGCGGGCAGCGGCTGCAGATGGCGCAGCAGCGCCTGCACGCCGGGGAAACGCGCCGGGCGGCCGGTCAACAACAGAACGTCGCAGGTATACAGCGCCACCACCTCGGCCAGCAGGCGCAGGCAGCGGCCGATGCCGATGCGATCGGACAAGAAGGCGGCGTGCAGATCGGCCAGGCGGATCACCAGCGGGGTGTGCAGAATATCGAAGGCGTCGCTGTCGGCTTCGCGCTGCACCTCGCCGTTGATAAACGCCAGCACCTGCGGCGTCGGCGGCTGCGGCAGCAGATCGCCCAGGCTGGCGGCGATTTCCGCCCGGCTGTCCAGCGGATCGTATTCTTCATAGGCGCCGAGCAGCGCGCGTCCGGCGGGCATGAAAATCTGCAGCGCCGCCTGCTGACGCAGGGTAGAAAGCCCGTCCATGCGCCCTTCGTTGCCGAACAGCCTGTCCATCAACGCCGGGGCGGCGCTCACGCCGGCGGCTTCGAACGCCTGCTGCACGGCGGGCAGGATAAACTGCTGGATGGCGTCCAGCAGGATATCGTCGCCGGCGACTTTAAAGCCCTCGCGGAACAGCAGGCGCGGGTTGATTTTGATGTTGTTGCCCACGCCGTCATCGAGCGAATAGTGCGTGATCGCCAGATCCGTGGTGCCGCCGCCGATGTCGATGGAGGCGATGCGCAGCGTTTTTCCCGCCTGCTCACCCGGCGCCAGCGGCCGGTCGGGCCGGGCCATGGCGGCGAAAAAGGCGTCGGTGCGGCCGGCGAAGTTCACCTGGGTTTCATTGTACAGATAGACCATCTGGCCGCAGGTGGCCTCGTCCCACTCCATCTGCACCTGAGGCACCGGGAAGCGGACGTGCGCGCCGTCGAACGGCGCATCCTGCGGGTGCCAGCCGAGGGACTTCCACACCAGCCCGATCGCCTCCTGCATGCGGCGGCGGAAGATCTCGCGCTCCGGCTTCGGCATGGCCGAAGGCAGCGTCAGAATGATGGCGCGCAAACGGCGCGGCGCGGCGGCGTTCGGCATGCGGCTGCGCTGGGCGATGCTGTTGATCTGCATCAGCGCCTGCGCCAGCAGCTCGCTCAGCATCAGCGTCATCACCGCGCTGCGGCTGTAATGGGCGGCGAACACTGGCAGCCGTTGCGCCGTCGGCAGGGCGGACAGCGGCACGCCTTCGTCGTTGATGAGGGTGGTCAACGGCGCGGCGGCGGCCATCGGCTCGTGCCGCTCGTTGAAGCGCCAGCCGGGCGCATAGCGCTCCTCGTCCCACAGGTAGCGGCGCGGGCTGGAAATGCCGGTAGTGCCTTCATGGCCCGTTCGCCGCTGCGCCAGCTGCGCGGCTTCGCGGCCGACGCGGGTGATGGAGGGCCACTGGAAGGCGTCGTCGCGCCCGCTCTGGAATGACAGATGCGGCTTGCCGAAGCTGGCCTGAGAAAACTCCACCCGGCTCTCGAACAGTTCGTTGTAGACACAGTGCGGTTCGAACAGCGAACGCAGCTGCAGCTCGTAGGTTTGTTTCAGGCCGTTGCTCTCTTCCGGGTGGTCTTCGACCAGCACGCCGCAGGTGTGCGAGTTGCCGACGTCCAGCACCAGATCGACGTCGATCGCCGGTTGCTGCAGCGTCGCCGCCACCATCTTTATCTGCGGTACCGCCAACTGATGGCCGAGCATGTGCAGCAGATTGAGGTAGTGCGCCTGATACTCGAAGGTTTTCAGCCCGGCGTTGATCTCCACTTCGGCACGCTGCTCCCGCTCGGCGGCGCGCTGGCTGAACGCTTCGCGCAGCCAGCCGTCTACCCAGGTCAGATCGAGAAACTCGCCCAGCTCGTGGTTGCGGTGCGCCAGCGCGAAGTTCAGCCCGGTGCCGAGATCGCTTTCGCCCGGCGCCAGCGTCTCCTGGCCGGGCGCGGCGGCGCGGGTGTCGAAGGCCAGCACCACGCGCAGCAGGTTGCCGTCCTGATCCGGTTCATCCAGCTGCACCACCTGCAGGCGCGCCCAGTTGTCCGGGCCCGACAAAAACAGGCCCGCCGGGGTGTGGCGCAAGAAGGGCAGCGGCAGCCAGAGCTTATCCAGCAGGCGCAGCGACTGCTGCAGCGGATAGCTGAACTCCGGCCGCACCACTTCGGCGGCCTGGTCGCCCACGGCCGGCAGCTGGTATTTGCCGCTCTCGGCCTCCCATTGCAGGCGCAGCAGCGGGCCGCTGGCGGTCTTGCGCACGAATTTGCCGGGAAACTCGGCGTCCAGCAGAGGCGTCAGGGCAAAGTCCAGAAACTGAATGCCGCTGTCCTGAATCAGCGTAATGCCGTGTTTGTAGTCCGTAAGGGGTGCCAGCATCATTTACTCTCGCGCTTGAACGTCATGGGATAGGTGGTGTCCGCATCGTAGCGGCCGGTGCACTCCGCCGCGCCGGTTTCGCCCTGGCGGCAAACGATCTCCGGGATCTGGTAGCGGCTGCCGTCGCTGCAGCGCGCCTTGGTGCGGCTGTTGATCACCAGATTGCCGGACTGCATCAGCCCGGCTTCGACCGCCACCCGGCAGCTGACGCCGTCGCCGTAGGCGATGATGGCGTTGCCTTTGCCGCCGTTCAGACGGTATTGCAGGCCGGGGCGTTTGCCGGTGATCGGGTCTTTCAGCGCCACCGTGGCGCGCCATTTGCCGTTAAGGAAACGGGTGGAGCCGGCCTTCACCGCCTCGGGCGGCAGCACCAGCGCATTTTTGTCCGCCGGCTGCGGGATGACCGGCGCCGGTGGCGGCGGCATCAGCGTCGCGTGCGCCAGCGGCAAGCGCAGCTTGGGCAACGGCGCGGCGGCTTTTTCCGGCGGCGCCGGATGCTGCACCTCAGTCGGCATCGCCGGTTGCGGCGGTGGTGAGCGATGCAGCCAGGCGGCCAGCGCCGCACTGCCTAGCAGCAGTACGGGCAACAGCCACAGCGCGTGGCGCCGGCGCGGGCGAACGGCGGCAGGGGGGGCGATAGGCGCTGCCGGGGCAGGCACCGGTTCGGGCTCGGCGGCCGGGGCCGGTTTTACCGGTTCGACAACGGCCGGTTTACGCGGTGCGGCGGCGATCGGCGCCGGTTTTTCCACTTCGACTTTCACCTCTGCTTCGATCGGGCGCAGGCAGGCCAACGGATCGTCCGGGCTCTGCGCCTGCGGCTTGATAAAGCCCCAGAAGGTCAGCACCGGCCGGTCGTCCACCAGATAAACGTGGTTGGGATCGGGCATGTGCATCGCTTTGGCCAGCAGCGCGCCGAACAGGCGATGGCTGGGGTGATCGGTCGCCTGGGCCTGTTCCGTCAGGCTGCGGAAGGTCGTCAGGCAGTGTTCCAGGTGGCGCACCGCCTGCGCGCGCTGGGCGTCGCTCGCCGCCAGCCAGGAGGTGACCTTGCCGGGGAAGGGCGCATACCAGTCGATGCGGGTGCCGCTTTCGTTCGGCTGGGGGATCGCCAGACAGTCGGCGGCCTGCTGCTGCCGGCGAAGACGCAGGGTTTCCCGCAGCTGCTGCGCGCAGGCGTAGACCGGTTGCCCGTTTTCGCCTAAAGCCAGCACATCATCCAAACTGCCACTGCGTAAGAAGGGTTTCACCACGGCACCGCACCTTGTCCTGTTCTGCAAAAACGCATAAAAGTCCATGATACCCCGCAGGCAGAGCCGCCAAACGGCCAAGGACAGCCCGAAAAACGCCCTTCTTTGGCGTTAGCGGCGCGCTTTGCTAACCGGCACAGTGAAAATTTCGCTATCTGGACCTGTCTGTGAACCGCTTTATCTGAAAAATAGAACCTGGCCCCGGCAAGCGACGCCGGGGAACGATGTTCTCTTTCACTATGACATCGCCTCGCGGGTTGCCGATTTCGGTATGCCTCAGGCGTGCGGAGCGTTCACATGACGGACAGTCAGTCTGAAAAAACTCTCGTTGTTCCCCCTGCTCATCCCGCCGCCGGGCATTCGGCCCAGGGCTGGATGAACGGCTTCCTCGGCATGATGATCTTCAGCGGCTCGCTGCCCGCCACGCGAGTGGCGGTGCTGGAGCTCGATCCGCTGTTTCTGACGGCGGTCAGGGCGGCGATAGCCGCCTTGCTGGCCCTGTGTGCGTTGCTGCTCACCCGGCAGGCGCGGCCGACGCGGGCCGATTTGCCGCCGCTGCTGTTTGTGGCGCTCGGCGTGGTCATCGGTTTTCCGCTGCTGACGGCGCTGGCGCTGCAGCACACCACCTCGGCGCATTCGCTGGTGTACATCGGCCTGCTGCCGCTGGCGACCGCCGGTTTTGGCGTTTTGCGCGGCGGAGAACGGCCCAAGCCCGCTTTTTGGGCTTTTTCAGGCGTCGGCGCCGTGCTGGTGGGCGCTTTCGCGTTGAGCCAGGGGAGCGGCGGTGCCTGGCAAGGGGATGCGCTGATGGTCGGGGCGGTGTTGCTGTGCGGCCTGGGTTATGCCGAAGGGGCGGTGCTGTCGCGCCGGGTCGGCGGCTGGCAGGTGATCTCCTGGGCGTTGGTGGTGGCGTTGCCGTTGACGCTGGCGGCCACCTGGCTGGCGGCGCCGGCCGGTTGGCCTGCGATCAGCGGCGCCGCCTGGCTGTCGCTGGTTTACGTCTCGGTGTTCAGCATGTGGATTGGGTTTATTTTCTGGTATCGCGGCCTGGCGCAGGGCGGCATCGCCGCCGTCGGACAGTTGCAGCTGCTGCAGCCGTTCTTTGGCCTGGCGCTGGCGGGCTGGCTGCTGCATGAGACCGTCCAGCCGATGATGATCGCCGTGATGGCCGGCGTGGTGGTTTGCGTGTTCGGTGCCAAACGTTTTTCCCGCTAGGCGTCGCTGCCGGCGCAGGCCAGGATCACCTGTCCGAGCCGTTCCACCGCCTGTTGCACCTGGCGGTCGGCGTAACCGCCCAATCCCAGCACCAGACCCGGCTCACCGTGGCCGGGCGCATACATTGGCGACACCGCCCGCAGCGCCAATCCGGCTTCGTTGGCGCATTGGGCGACCCGCACGTCATCGAGATCTTTCCTCAGCCACAGCACCATGTGCATGCCCTGATCGCAGGGCTGCACGACCGCCAGCTCCGCGGGGATATGCGTGTTGATCGCCTCGATCAGCACCCGGCGTTTCTCGGCGTAGACGCCGCGCATTTTGCGGATATGGCGGTCGAGATACCCTTCGGCGATAAAGGCGGCCAGCACGTGTTGATCCGCGCTGGGTGGATGGCGATCCATCAGGATCCTGGCGCCGCAAAAGGCGTCGACCAGCGGCGGCGGCACGACGGCGTAACCCAGCCGCAGCGAAGGGAACAGCACCTTGCTGAAGGTGCCGAGATAGAGCGTCCGTTCGGGCGCCAGTCCCTGCAGCGAAGGGAACGGGTGACCGGCGTAGCGCATCTCGCTGTCGTAGTCGTCTTCCACGATCCAGGCCTGCCGCTCTTTGGCCCAGGCCAGCAGGGCGCTTCTTTTCGCCATGCTCATCGGCATGCCCAGCGGATATTGATGCGACGGCGTGACAAAGGCGGCGCGGGCGTCGGCGGCCAGACGCACGCCGGCGGCAACGTCGATGCCGTCGTCGGCGACGGGCACCCTAATCATGTGCCGATCGCGAAACAGGCTGTCGAAAATGGCGGTAATACCGGCGTAGGCGGGATCTTCGACCCAGGCGCTGTCGCCGGCGTCCAGCAGGATCTGGGCGGCCAAATAGAGCCCTTGTTGCGTGCCGGAGGTGATGAGGATTTGCTGCGGCGTGCAGTTTACCGAGCGGGAACGGCGCACATAGTCGCAGATGGCTTCGCGCAGCGGCAACGCGCCCAGCGGATCGCCGTAGCCCGACGGGGCGCCGGGGCCGCGCGCCCGGATGCGGTTGCCGAGCCGCCGCCAGACATCGTCGGGCGCGGTATCGCCGATCGGCACCGAGACGGTGAACGGCACCGGCGGCAGCGCCCGTGCCTGGGCGGCGAAGCGCGCCAGATGCTGCGCCTGTGAAGAAAGCGGCACCGCTACCGCCGAGCTCGCCTGTACGATGGCGTGCGGCGTGCGGCGCGGCGCCTGATAGTGAGCGACCCGGGTGCCGGAGCCGGGCTGCGGTTCGAGAAAGCCTTCCGCCGTTAGCTGAGCGAATGCTTCCAAGACCGTGCCGCGTGCCAGATTCAGCGCCGCCGACAGCCGGCGCGTCGAGGGCAGCAGATCGCCCGCTTTCAGATCGCCCCGATGGATGGCCTGGCGCAGGGCCTGCGCCAGCTGGTGGCTAAGCTGGCCCGCCAGGCGATCGAGCTCGCCGATGGCGGGGATGTCAACGACTTTGGCTGTTCTGGGCATGCATTCCGGCTCGCTTGATAGGGCAAAAATGAGCATTCAGAGTAAACCACTCTGGCGTCACTCGCGAGCCTGTTGTTGCTCAGCCAAGCCCCCGCTGATTCAGCAGCACCTTATTCAACTCGCTGTTTTTGCGCACGTTCAGCTTGCGCATCGCCGAACGCTTGTGGGCGCTGATGGTTTTCTGGCTGCGCTGCAGCAGGCCGGCGATGCTGCAGGCGGACATGCCGCTGCTCATCAATCCCAGCACCTTTTTCTCGCAGTGGCTGAGCGCGGCGATGCGGCAGGCCTGGCATTTCCACATGCCGGCGGCATGCAGCGCCATCCACGGATGCTGGATGAATTTTTCCAACGCCATTTGCAGCTTGAGACGGATGGCGTAGGCCGAATCGCGCCGATGGATGCTGAACAGCGGCGGCAGGTTTTTCACCTGTTGCTGGGTCGTGTCGTCGAGGATCAGCAGGGTCAGCTGCCGCTGGCGCGGGATGCCGTAGGGGCTCTGATAACAGCAGGCGCAGCCCCAGCGCTCTTCCGGCGTACGGAACACGATTTCGATGTTATCCAACGCCTGCAGCGCCAGCGGTGAGAACTGCGGATACCGGCGCTGGCATTCGTTCAGGGAGTGCAGATAGTCCTGCAGCAGCAGACGCAGCCCCTGCTGGTAGAAGTTATCGCTGTCGAACAGCGTGAAGCGAATATCTGGCATGGGTGGCTCCTTAAAAGGCCGCGTCACCGCGCCGGAGCGAACGGTGACGGCCAATCGCCGGCGTTCGCGCGCCGGTCGTTTTCCTGATTTCCCTGGGGCGGTGCGGGCTTATTGGTACGCCAGCACAAAATTGGCGACGGATGTGAATTCGCCTTCGGTAATGCTTTGGTTCTGAATCGCACTCGGCCGCCCCTGTACATAGGCGGTGAAGTTCAGGCTGTTGGGGCCGTTTTGCAGCGCGACGGCGCTGGTGGCCTTATTCAGATCGATATCTGCACCCTGATGATCGAACAGGGCGATGGCGGCGCCGTTCGCGCCGTTGTTGATCGCCAGCTTGCCCGGCAGCTCTCCGTCTTCGGTGCCGCTGAAGGTCACGCTGACGGATTTGAACACCGTAGTCTTGCAGTCGGTCAGCTTGATGCTGAACGGTACCGGCGTGGTGTGGCCGTAGCGGTACAGGGTTTTGACGATCACCGTGCCCATCTCCACCAGTTGATCGGCGGACTGCGGTTCGATATTGCACGGGCGGCTCACCACGGTGCCGTGGAACTGCACCGGCGCGCCGATAAGCTCGGTGTTCGCCGTCGCCGGCATGGCGGTAAACCACCAGGGCACGCAGCTCAGCAGCGCTAAAGCGCGTAGACGCATTTTCGTTCCTCCCTCGGTTACTGGAATGCCGCCACGATGGTGGCCGATGCGTTGAATTCCCCTTCGCCGATCTCTGCGCCGCCGTTGGAGAACGGTGCCGCCACCAGGTTCCAGGAGCCGCCGTTGCCGATATTCGGCACCGGGTAAAACTCATTCGGGATAACCAGCTGGCCATTGTGCGTCAGCCGGATGCCGAGATCGTTCTTGTCGGTTTTGAACACCTCGTTGCTGAAGGCGGCCGCCGTGCCCGACACCGCCAGCTTGATGTTCAGCGTACCGTCCTCGAAGCTGCCGCCCTCGCACTGGAAGCGCACCGGAATGCTTTGCGGGTAGTTCGAGCCGTTGAGATCGCTGCCGCCGATCTCGCCGAACTCCACGTTGATCAACTGGCCTTCGTTCACCACGCATTTATCCGGCACGTAGAGGATCGCGGACTGGATGAACACCTGCGCCATCGGGTTGGGGCCGAAGCCGCCGTCGGTCGAGCCGAGGCGGCCGTACATCTCGATGATCTGCCGATCGTTAATCTCAACGCCGTTGATGATCTTTTTGCGCACCCGGAAGGTGATCTTGCCTTTGGAGCCGCTGCCGTAGTTGTTGACCTGCAAGTACGGTGGCCGGCAGCTGTGTTGGTTAAGCAAATTCGATTCGTTGTAAAAAGGCACGGTGACGTAGGCGTTCTTGTTGCCGGCGATCCACACCTCGGCCTTTAAATCCAAAAAGTCATTCAGTTTTAAATAGCCATTGCCATAGTCGGAGGGGGGCAACGCCGAATCCGACTTGTAAAAGTGCGGGCTGGTGGGGATGGGGGTATCGCAATACACCTTGCCGGTATAGGTTCCGCCCAGGTCATAGGGAAACAGTTTGGTGAACCCCACCTGGTTAGTGATGTTGGTTTCATTCAGATCGATATAGAACTGTTTCGGCCCGCCGTCCGGCGTGACGTAGCCGTTGGCCCAGGCGGCGGGGGCCGCCAGGGCGATCGCCAGCGGCAGGCAGAGTTTGGTCAGTTGAGTTTTCATCGCGTTCTCGAGCCTCACAGGTAAATCACCTGAATGTGCGCCACGGCGGCGAACCCGGCCGCCATCACCGCCCGCTGGGTGGACTCCACGCTGGCGCTGAACCACAGGGTGTTGCTGCCGGGTTGCAGAATGTAGGGGCGGCTGCGCTGATTCAGCTCCAGCGCCTGGCCCTGCTGGTCTTGCAGCCGCAGGCCGATGCCCTGCACGCCGCCGTTCAACTTCAGCAGCGACGGGTTGTCGACGTCGCTTTCGCCGAGAAACACCAGCGTCGCGGCCTGCTCTCCCTGCAGATAGAGGCGGCCGGCGTCGCCGTTGCGCGGGCCGGCCGGGTTATCCGCCAACGCGCGCGCGCCCAGCAGGCAGTTGCGGAACGAGAGGCGAAAACGCACCGGCGCGCTGCGATCGCCGGCGTTGCGGAAGTCGCGTGCGCTGACGTCGCCCAGATCGACGGACTGATCCCGGCTGTCCGGCGTCAGGCTGCAGGGGGAGCTGAGCAGGCCGCCGTGAAAGCTGACGGTGCCGGTGGTGCCTTCGATCACGCCCAGCGGCGTTGCCGCCAGCGCACTGCCGCCGCACAGCAGCGCGCCGAGCAGCAGCGGGCGCAGTCGATCGGTGAATTCAGCCATGCTGGACCTCCTTATTTTTTCTCGGGCACGGCGGTGCAAACGTTGCCGTTGCAGGCGAAGCGCAGTTCGGGGTGGCCGCCGTAGTCGTTGATGTAGGTGATGACGAAGCTGTTCATGCCGGTGTCGTGCAGCTTGAGGCTTTCGCTGGATTTCGGCTTCAGCATCAGCGGCTGAAAACCGCCGATCGCGCCACCGCCCTGTTTTTGCGTCTGCCGCGTCATGCCGGTCAGGGTGATATAAAACGGCGTCGGGTTGTCGACGGTGACGGCGCCGCCGCTTTTACGGAACACCAGCTTTTCCTGCCACACCTGGCCTTTGGGCGCGACGATGGCCTTCGGCCGGTAGAACAGCTTGATCTGCGTTTGCAGCGCCAGCTGCATCACGTTGGTTTTGGTGCTTTTCGGCGGAATTTCGCGCAGGTTGAAGTAGAACACCGACTCGCGATCCTGCGGCAGGCGATCTGCCTCCGGCGTCTTGGTGATGCGCACTACGCTGCGTTCGCTCGGCTCCACGCGCTGCAACGGCGGCAGCACCACCAGCGGCGAGGTGATTTTCTGGTGCTGCTCGTTCTCCAACCAGGACTGCGCCAGGAAAGGCAGCTCTTTGTTTTCGTTGACGATATTCAGGCTGATCGATTTGGCGTCGCTCACATAGACGGCGCGCGTGCGATCCAGCGATATCGCCGCGTCGGCGGTGGGCAGTACGGCGCTCAGGGCCAGGCCGGCGGTGGTCAGTAGCGTTATCGGGTGTTTGTTCATGTCATTATTTCTCAGCGTTACGGATTACAGGGTGGCGCACGGCAGCAGCAGCTGGTCCAGCGGCTTGGCGGCGCCCGGGATCACGATGCGGCAGCGGCGTTGGCCTTCCCAGGCGACGTCCAGCTTTTCCTCCGGCTGCACGCCGGTCAGGTAGACCGAACCGCCGTCGTTGACCACCGCGACCTCGCGGCCTTTCTCGCTCAGCACTGCGGCGCCGAACGGCGGTTCGCTGCCGTCCGCGAGGCGAATGGTGGCCAGCAGCTTGCTGCCTTTCACCACCTCGAAGTGGCGGTAGCCGATCGCGCCTTCGGTCAGCGTGCCTTGCACCACGGCGCGAGTGGCCTCAACGTCGTCCGCCAGCTTGTTGACGTCGATGCGGGTGTCGGTGTTGTAGTAGCTGGTGATGTCGGAAATCACCGCCAGCCCGAAACGGTTGCTGTAGGCGCGGCCGTTGTTGATCGGCACGCCGGCGATGCCGTCGGTGTCGAGCATCATGCGGCTGCCGCCGTTGCTCGAGTTCTGGTGCGCCGCGATACCGTGCCGGGTGGCGGTGAGGCCGCCGCGGAACGAGCCGCCGATCGACGAGTAGCTGTCCTGCTGGTAAGAGGCGCTGGCGTTCAGCGAGCCGAACGAAGCGTTATGGGTGTAGTACCCGCGCGCCAGCGATTTGCCGGACTGATTAAAGCCGCCGCTGACCTGCCAGGTATTGTCCGGATCGCTGTAGTCGTTGTACGACGCGGTCTGCGTGACATCGCCATTGTTGGTTTGCAGCGCATAACCGACGCGCCGGCGATCGCCGATCGGCACGGTGAAGTTGAGCATCACGCTGTCGTCGGTGCGGCCCTGGTAATAGGTGCGGTAAGCCGACAGCGAGGCGGTGATGTTGCTGATATCGCCGACGCTGAACAGCTTGCTGGCCGACAGCCCGTAACGATCCTGAGTTCGCGCATCCCAATAGGTCTGGTGCGAGTAGGTCAGGTAGGCGGTGATCGCCTTGGCGCTGTCTTCCGCCATAAAGGTTTTGCTGGCGGTGATGGTGTACAGCTCTTTCTGACGGCCGTTGTAATTCTTGTCGTAATCGCCGTAACGCTCCTGCAGGTACTGCGACATGTTCATGAACTTGCGCTGTGAGAAGCGGTAGCCGGCGAAGGTGATCTGGCTGTTCAGCTCGTCGAAGCGTTTGGCGTAGTTGAGCTTGAACGACATGCCGCTGGCGGTCGGTTCGCCGGGCAGGCGGGCGATCGACTGGGTGACGTCCAGCGACATGGCGCCGAACACGTTCAGATCGCGGCCGAGGCCGAGCGCCCAGGCGTTATAGTCGCCGCCGAGCAGCGCGCCGCCGTACAGCGACCAGGCGTTACTCAGGCCCCAGGAGAAGTCGCTGGCGGAAAACAGCGGCCCCTGGGTGCGGTGGTCGTAGGCCGAGGTTTTGCCCAGCGCCACGTTGTAGCGTACGTAGCCCGGTCGGGTCAGGTACGGAATGGTGGCGGTATCCACCTGGAAGGTTGAGACGGTGCCGTCTTGCTCTTCCACCTTGACGTCCAGCTTGCCGCGCACCGAGCTGTTGAGATCCTGAATGGCGAACGGCCCGGCGGGCACGGTGGTTTCGTACAGCGTGCGGCCTTCCTGCGAGACGGTGATCTTGGCGTTGCTCTTGGCGATGCCGCGCACTTCCGGCGCGTAGCCCTGCAGGTTGGGCGGCAGCATGCGCTCGTCGCTGGCCAGGTTGAGGCCGGTGAAGCGATAGGCGTCGAACACCCCGGAGTCGAGGTAGATCTCGCCCAGCGTCAGCTTGGCGGCCTGCATCGGCAGCGCGCGATAGGCGTAGATCTGGTTCCAGTCGAAACCGGTGCTGCGATCGCCGGCCTGCTGATTGTAATTGGACTGGAAGTCCGCGCGCAGGCGCCAGGCGCCCAGGTTGGCGCCCAAGGTGCCGTAGCTGCTCAGGTTCTGGGCAGTGTTGTTGTTGTGGCTCTGCTTGCCTAGCTGGCCGCTGATGTTGTAATCCAGCAGCAGGCCGGGAATGCCGTCGTCCCACTGCTCGGGCGGCGTCCAGTCGGGATCGGAGTATTTCATCCACGCCTGTGGGATGGTGATCGCCAGCACGCCGCCGCCGATGCGATCGGAGACGGTCGCGCCTTTGATACCGCGAATGTCGGCGCACTGGTTGTCGTGCCACAGGGTGACTTTTTTGGCCGCTTCTTCTTTCAGCGCCATTTTTTCCACCAGGTCAGGCGGCAGGCACACCTGGCTGCCACTTTTGTTATCCGGCGACGGGAAATACTGAATGCTGCGCTGGGGCAGCGTTTTCTGGTTGATCTTGATGTCCAGCAAATAAGCGCCGGGCATGACGTAGTCGGCATCGGAGAAACGCGAAAGATCCACTTTGCTGCGCTCGCCGATGTCCAGAACGTCGGTATTGAACTCCGTGGCGGAAAATGCCGGACGCACCCAGAGGAAAGATAGAATGACGAGGAGAGGTAGGTGTTTCCGTGTCAGTAATGACGTCATAGCATAATCACTCATGGCAAGTCCGCGCCCAATAGCAGGTCATCCGTACGACCTGAATACGTAATGCTGTGCAGCGCCCGCCGGCGCTAGAGATAAGACAGGGTGAATTTGGCCAGAGAGCTGAAGCCGCCCGCCCGCGCCTTGTCGGGATGCAGGCGCAACTGCGCGCCGAAGCGCAGCGTGTTGTCGCCGGCGACAATCTGGTAATCCGCCGTCGTGCTGCCGAGCGGGATCGGGGTGCCGGCATCGGTCAACAGCTCGATAGCCACCCCCTTCGCCTCGCCGTAAACGCCCAGCAGAGAAGGATCCCGGCTGTCGGCGGTGCCGTCGAACGTGACGTTGGCCGCGCGATAGATGAAGTCAGGCTTCACCTGGCTGGCCAGCTCGCAGTTCACCAGTTTGATCGTGAAATGGCGGCGGCTGCCGATCAGCACCGACTGCCCGTCCTGCGAGGCGTCGCTCATGGAGATCAGCCCGAAATCGACGGTTTGATCCAGGCTGTCGCTGGCGATGCCGCACGGCGTTTCGACGATGGTGCCGCCCAGGCTGACTTTGCCGTGGCCCTGATTTTTCGCTGCCGCCGCCGCGTTGCCAGCGCTGAGCGCGATGAGCAACAGGCCGCAAAGGCGGATAGTCATACTGGCGTCTCCCTGTCTTTCCCTGTTCCCTTGCCGGTATCCTCGGCATGCAATAAAGCGGGGGATGCCCTGAGACATCCCCTGTGGGGTATTACAGGTAAGCCAGGGTGAAGTTCGCCACGCTGGTGAAGTCGCCCGGTACCACGGTGCTTGAGGCGCTGCTGCCCTGCAGGTAAGCGGCGAATTTCAGCGAGTTGTCGCCGTCGTTCAGGCCCTGGCCGTCGGTCGCGGTGCCCAGTTCCACTTCTTTGGAGTGCAGGTTGTCGTAGATCACGATGCCGGCGCCGGTTGCGGTGCCGCTCAGAGCCAGCAATTTGCTGTTGATCGGATCAGGCGTGCCGGTAAAGGTCACTTTGACGTTTTTCATGGTGGAGATGGAGCAATCTTTCAGTTCGATGTTGAAAGGCTGCATGCTGGATTTACCCTGGTTGGCCAGGATGCGGCTGCTGATCTGGCCCATTGGCACGGTCTGATCAACGGATTCCGGCGCGACGCTGCATGGCGCATCGATAATTTCGCCGGTAAAGGTGACTTTACCGCTGCCCTGATTAGATGCGGCATGAGCAACAGATGCGGAAGCGAAAGCAATCACGGTTGCCAGCATTAATTTATTCAGTTTCATTTCTCAGGTTCCTGTAGAGAGTTTTTAAATAAAAAGAACAGCACATCTAAATCCCCCGCGGCGGCAGCAACGCCATGTCGCCGGCCGTGCGGTTGGAGCCAGATCCTTTTGCTCTGGGCAATACGCCAACATCCGTTATTTATGAGAAATAACGAGATTTGGAAAATCGACAATGGATTTTCTGGTAAATAAAATACGAGTTTTATGTGTGGCGTGTTGCTGGGAATATTCTTGCAAATAATAGTATTGCTTGGAAATAGATTTTATTAAATTAAGTCAAATTCAGAATATAAAACCAAAAGGAAAAAGAAATATATTTGCTTTAAAATCAATAGATCGTATACAAATATTATCCAGTATAAATCACTATATAAATAACGATATGCGAGATATTAGATCGGGGGAAATAGGGGTGCACCTACAATTCACAATATTGTTTTGCTAATATCGCCCTTAGGCAGCAGATGATGCATTTCTCTTTAGAAACAAAATATAAAACATAATTCATTGTTTTTATTGTTGTTTCGTGGTTTTCTGTTCGCGAGTGATTGGGTTTCTTATTCGCGTTTAACCTGCGTTTAGATCTGATTAATTAACAATTGAATAACAATTACACCGGTAGTGAATTATTCTATCGCATTGCAGCATAGGGATTTTTCGCTGTCTAACCCCTTTTGATTAATCAAATTAAGGCATGTGCCGCTGCCGTTCGCCACATAATGATGACCTAAGTGACAATTAAAGGATTATAAACGGAATGATAACGATGATTAATGCTTGCGGCGGACGCCGCAAGGTGGGATTGGCTATATTTTTGCTGTCTTTTATGGTGCTATCTGGCTGTGCGGACGGTAGCAAGACAAAACTGAATTCTGTGAAAAAACTTTCACAGAACAATCCTAATGATAAATCCGATGAACAACGCATCGCGCTTTGCCAACAACGGGTTAATTCGTTAAAGAATATTAATCCGCAAAGTTACCAAAAGCGCATTGCCTATTTTAACGGCCTGCTTTCCAACGCCTCGGGATATGCCGGGGTGCGCGGCAACGTGGATGAGAGTACCCGTAAAGCGATTGATGCTCTTTATCAATATAAAACCGAGAAATTCTGCGCCGACGTCGAGCATGAGCTGATGTCCGATCTGTCCAGCCGGGTTGAGAATCTGTAGCCATGAAGCGATGCGCGCAAGGATGGGCGATGGGCTTTTTGCTGTTGGCGGCGAACGGGGCCGCTTGCGCCGCCGACGACGGTATTCCCGCCCTGTTGAAGTTCGCTGAACAACGGCAGGCGCCGCCGGCCGCGCTCGGGGAAGACGCCGCGCGTAAACCGGCGCCCGCACCGGCCGCCAAATCGGCTGCCATCGCCGGGGCAGACGGCGTTCGTTTAACTTCTCTGAAGCAGTCTTTGCAACAGCAGGCGGAGAAAATTCGTCAGTTGGAGCGGCAGTTAGCGGCGGCTCAGGCCGCGGCGGCGCCGAAACGGGAGCGGGCCGCCGTCGACATTCGGCCGCTGGCCGATGCCCTGAAGGGATTGCGGCAAGCCGTTGCGCCGGTGCCTGAGGTGGGCGCATTGGCCGCTTCGCTCACGCGGGCCGAACAGCGCAGCGCAAGGTTGGCGGCGCAGTTGGCGCAGCAGCAGCAGCGGATCGACACCTTGCTGGCCGAGCGGCAGCAGGCCACCGAACCGCCCTTGCTGGCCAGCGAGGCGGACCAACAGGCGTATGCCGCTGGCGTGTCTCTGGGGCGCGACATTGTGCATTTGCAGCAGGAGAACCGGCGCGCGGGGCTGGAGGCTGACAGCCGGCTGTTGCTGGCCGGCATCGCCGATACCCTGGCCGGGCGGTTGCGGCTGGATGAGGCCGCCATCGACAGCGCGTTGCGCACGGCGCAGCAGCGGTTGCAGCAGACACAGGCTCCTCCGCTGGACGACAAAGCCTATCTGGCCGATTTCGCCCGTCAGGAGGGCGTCAAGCAGGATGCGCTCGGTTTCTACTACCGGGTGGACTATGCCGGCAATGGGGCGATTGGCGCCGACGATCGGGTGGATATCGTGGTGCGCGAAAGCCTGGTCGACGGCCGGGTGGTCAAAGATATGGAGTTGGCAGGGACGGTGATCTCGCAGCCGTTGACGCGCTATCCGCCGCTGTTTCGCGCCGCTATCGAGAAGCTGCAGCGCCACGGCTCGATCACGCTGGTGGTGCCGCCGGCGCTGGCGTACGGCAAGCAGGGCAGCCCGCCGGCAATCCCCCCGGACGCCACCATGATTTATACCCTGCGCATCGCTGACGTGCAGCCGTGAGCGGGGGAGCTCAGCAGTAACCACTCAGGAGGAATGCTATGGCCAAGGCGCCGAAAACGTTTGAAAGCAGAAAATCGCTGATGCTGAATGTGTTGCAAGGATTGTGCAGGGAGCGTGTCGAAGGGGCAGGGGGCCATCATCCCCCGCCGGAGCAGTGGCCGAAGACGCGCGAGCTGGCGGATAAATGCGGCGAAAACATTTATACCACCCGAACCCTGCTGCTGGCGCTGGAAAAGGAGGGCAAGGTCCACTGCACCCACCGCAGCATCAACAATTCTCTACGCTGGTACAGCGGCGACGAACAGGCAGCGCTAAAAAAAGAGTGATTCGACCCTGGCGGTCGCTTTTGACTATCTCTACAGCTAATCATTAATTAATCTTATCATTTGGCGGGGCGTTTTGCTCCGCCAATCCTCCTTTCCGCTCTCTGCCATCCGCGCAGGCATTGCTAAGATGTTTTTTGCGGCCATATACTTATCGCTCAGACGGGAACAGGTGTAGGGAGCCGGCATCGTAATGAAGGAAAAGAAAGACATACTGAGATTGGATGATATTCATTATCAAATAGACAACCAGGTGATCCTGGACTCTGTCTCTTTCACGCTGGGTGAGGGCGAGTTCAAACTGATCACCGGGCCTTCCGGCTGCGGGAAAAGCACGCTGCTGAAAATCATCTCTTCCTTAATGGATCCGACCCGCGGGAGCCTCTATTTCGACGGCCAGGCGATCGCCGAGATGTCGCCGGAGGCGTATCGCAAGCAGGTTTCTTACTGCTTCCAGACGCCGGCGCTGTTCGGCAATACGGTTTATGACAATCTGGCGCTGCCCTACCAGATCCGTCAGCAGTCGCCGGATGAACGAAAAATGAAGGCCGACCTGACGCGTTTCGGGCTGCCGGAGGCGATGCTGACCAAAAGCATCAATGAGCTGTCCGGCGGAGAGAAGCAGCGCGTGTCCCTGATCCGCAACCTGCAGTTTATGCCCCGGGTGCTGCTGCTCGATGAGATCACCAGCGCGCTGGACGAGGAAAACAAACGCAACGTCAATGAGATAGTGCATCAGCTGGTGGCGGAGCACCGGCTGGCGGTGCTGTGGGTGACGCACGATACCGAAGAGATAGCGCATGCGGATGAGGTGATCACCCTGCGCGCGCACGGCGCCGAGCAACAGGAGCAACAGCATGAATCAGCATAACATCACCAACGAATCCTTAGGCTTGTCGATGATCCTGGTGGTGGTCGCCATCCTGATCAGCCACCGGGAAAAGCTGGCGCTGGAAAAGGACATTATCTGGAGCATCTGCCGCGCGGTGGTGCAGCTGATCATCGTCGGCTATGTGCTGAAGTATATTTTCGACCTGGATAACGCGGTGCTTACCGTGTTGATGGTGCTGTTCATCTGCTTTAACGCGGCCTACAACGCCAAGAAACGCAGCAAGTACGTCGAACACGCGTTCGTGACGTCGTTTATCGCCATCACCACCGGCGCGGTGCTGACGCTGGCGGTGCTGGTCTTGACCGGTTCCATCGAATTTACGCCGATGCAGGTGATCCCCATCTCCGGGATGATCGCCGGTAACGCCATGGTGGCGGTGGGGCTGTGCTACACCAACCTCGGCCAGCGTTTCAAAAGCGAACAGCAGAAGATTCAGGAGATGCTCAGCCTGGGGGCGACGCCCAAGTTCGCTTCGGCGGCGCTGATCCGCGACAGCATCCGCGCTTCGCTGATCCCGACCGTGGACTCGGCGAAAACCGTTGGGCTGGTTAGCCTGCCGGGCATGATGTCCGGGCTGATCTTCGCCGGCATCGACCCGGTGAAAGCGATCAAATACCAGATTATGGTGACCTTCATGCTGCTTTCTACCGCCAGCCTGTCGACCATCATCGCCTGCTATCTGGCCTACCGTAAGTTTTACAACGAGCGCCACCAGCTGGTGGTCGGCAACCTGAAGTAACGCCATGAAAAACGGCCTCCGCGGAGGCCGTTTTTTTACCCTTGCAGCAGGGCAATGCTGTGGCGGATTTCCCGTTCGATATCCGCCTCGCTCCAGCTGTCCAGCTGCGAAGAGAAGGGCTCGAAGGCATAGACGCCGGTGTAGCCCAGGCGTTCCAGGTTCTGCACCTGGCGGCGGCTCTCCAGCCGATCGCCCTCGCTCAGCATGATGCGCTCTTCGTCGCTCAGCGCGCCTTTATCCCGCCCGTCTTCCACGCCGGACAGATGCACCAGGCCGATCTGCGCCACCTGGATTTGCGCATCGAAGTCGGCCTGCGTCACATCGCTCAGGTAGTGGTGGAAAGTATCGAGCACGATGCGGTACGGCGCGCCCGAATCGCGGATGAGCGCCTGAGTCAGCAGCGACGATCGCAGCGAACTGATGCCGAAGCCCAGCGGCTCGACGTACCCCTGCACGCCATAGCGCGCAAACAGCGGCGCCAGCAACCGCAATGCCGCGAGGGTGTCGTCGCGTTTTTGCTGCTCGCTGCGCTTGTCATCGGTGCTGCAGTGCGGGCACAGCACCAGCGCCCGGCTGTGGATGGCCTGCGCCTGCGCCAGCAACGCTTCGGCGCGCTGCAGCAGCGCCGCCGGGTCGTCTACCCGATTGAACATGCCAAGGGCGTTGATCGTGACGATCTCGATGCCGTATTGCGCGGCGAGCGCGTTGAGCTGCGCGTCGCTCAGATCGTCAGTTACCTTGCCGCTGGGCATGTCGTTGCGTAGCTCAACTTTGCTGAGCCCGCAGCGTTTCACCAGGCGGAAAAAACTGTCCAGATCGAGATTCGGCGCGATCTTGCGGTTAATGCAGAAGCGGTCCAGCGCAAGTGTCATGAGGCATTACTCCAGCGGTCAGGGTTGAGAGATCAGGATTTGCCGTTTTCCAGCGGCAGCGGCTTGCCGTCGGGCAGGGGGTGACGGTGGCGTTTGGCCAGCACCACCTGCTCCATTTTTTCCAGCGAGACGCCTTTGGTTTCCGGAATGTAGCGGCCGATGAACCAGTAGCTGAACAGGCAGCAGGCGGCGAAGATCCACATCGGGAAGGCACCGTGGAAATGCGAGAACAGATACGGGTGGTCGTTGATCATCGGGAACGACTGCGACACCGCGAAGTTGGCGACCCACATGCAGCCGACGGCGATGCTCATCCCCTGCGCGCGCATGCGGTTCGGGAAGATTTCCGACACCAGCACCCAGGCGCCGACGCCCCAGGACAGCGCATAAAACACCATGAAGAACAGCATGCCGAACAGCGCGAAATAGCCGGTGGCCTGGGTGTAGAGCGCGTACGAGGTGAGCAGCAGGCCGGCGATGGCGCCCAGCGTGCCATAACGCATCAAGGGAATGCGGCCCATGCGATCCATCAGCATGGCGCCGATGACCGAACCGACCAGCTGCAGCACGCCGATCCAGATGGTCTGAAACAGCGCTTCCTGCGCGTTTTCGGTCACGGTTTTCAGCACCACCGGCGCGTAATACATCATTACGTTGACGCCGGTCACCTGCTGCAACATGGCGATCATGCAGCCGACGAACAGGATGAAACGTACCCGCACATCGCCGTAGTTCAGCTTCCGGTGCTGCTGCTGTTGATCCTGCTGCAGCGAGTCTTTGATTTCTTTCAACAGATTCTGCGCGTGGGCGGCGTTGGAGACCTTGGTCAACATCGCCAGCGCCTGATCGTCGCGCCCCATCATTACGTTCCAGCGCGGCGATTCAGGAATGACGAACACCAGGATGCAGAACAGAATGCAGGGGATTACGCCCGAGGCGAACATCCAGCGCCAGCCCATTTCCACCAGCCAGGCTTCGCTGGCGAGGCTGGCGATTTTGAAGTTGACGTAGAAAATCACGATCTGACCGAAGACGATGGCGAACTGCTGCATGCTGAGCGCGCGCCCGCGCATGTCCTTTGGCGACACTTCCGACATGTACATCGGCGACACGGTGGCGGCAATGCCGACCGCCAGCCCGCCGATGATGCGGTAGATGACGAACCAGGTGAAGGTCGGGGCCAAGGCCGCGCCGACGGCGGACACGGTGAACAGCAGCGCCGCCAGCATCAGCGCCTTTTTACGGCCCCAGCGCGCCGCCAGCGGCCCGGCGGCGAAGGCGCCGACCACGCAGCCGATCACCACGTTGGAGACCGCCCAACCGGTTTCGGCCGGGCTGAGACTGAAATAGGTTTTTAACGCTTCGATCGCGCCGGAGATCACGGCGGTATCGTAGCCGAACAGAATGCCGCCCAGGGCGGCGATGCCGCAAATTCGCAATATGTAGCCGGTATTGTGCTTACGCTGATATGACATGTGTTGCTCCGATTTTTATCCTGGCTTCCGTCCGCACGGTTGGGGTGTCGGGAAGAGGGCGAGCGGAAGGGTGTGAACCGTGCCTGTCATCAAGGCGATGTCGTCGATAAATGCTGGAACAAACAAGAACATTTATTTCATAATTAGTGAATAATGGAATATTGATTTTTAGATCCAGTTCAAAAAAAACCGTCGCGAGCGATTCGGGCACCTTGGGCGAACGGGGGCTGGCGGTAACGACGACAGGGCAGGCATAGCGCGGGTTTTCTGTAGCAAAGTCAGTGTGCATTACCCCGGATTTCTTCTCCGCCGTTGCGCTTTCCCTGGCACGGTAATGAAAGCGCCAACCGGATCGACACCGCAAAATTGCGACCTCACGCACTAAAAATAAATTTTCCAAAACAATTTATTTGAAACTTTTTTTTCAATGAAATAGAGTTTGCTGCATCCGGTCAGGATTTAGCCGGCTTGCCGACGGGGTTTGGCGAGCGGGATGATTAACGCCGCGCCGCCGGCGAGTGGCCAGGCGACAGCGGACTTGAAAAGAGGGCGTGACATGAAAACCGTGGGTAACTTTATTGGCGGGCAGGTGTGCCTGAGCAGCAGTAATCAAACCGTTGACGTGCACAACCCGGCCAGCGGGCAGGTTGAGCGGCGCGTCACGCAGAGCACCGCTGCCGAAGTCAAACAGGCCATCGACGTGGCCCATCGGGCGTTTGCCGACTGGTCGCGCACCACGCCGCTGCGCCGCGCGCGCATCATGTTCAATTTCAAGGCGCTGCTGGAACAGCACCGCGACGAGCTGGCCGAGCTTATCGTCAGCGAGCACGGCAAAGTGTACTCGGATGCGCTAGGCGAACTGATGCGCGGCATGGAAGTGGTCGAATTCGCCTGCGGCATCCCGCATCTGATCAAGGGCGAGTATTCGCCGGACGTCGGCAGCGGCGTCGACAGCTTCTCGCTGATGCAGCCGCTGGGCGTGGTGGCGGGCATTACCCCGTTCAACTTCCCGGCGATGGTGCCGATGTGGATGTTCCCTATCGCGCTGGCCTGCGGCAACACCTTCATCCTCAAGCCGCCGGCGCTGGTGCCTTCCGCCTCGGTGCGCCTGGCGGAGCTGCTGAAAGAAGCCGGCCTGCCGGACGGCGTGTTCAACGTGGTGCACTGCGCCAATGAAGACGCGGCGCAGCTGTGCACCGATCCGCGCATTCAGGCGGTGAGCTTCGTCGGCTCCTCCACCGTGGCGGAACATATCTACACCACCGCCAGTGCGCACGGCAAGCGGGTGCAGGCCTTCGGGGCGGCGAAGAACCAGGCGATCGTCATGCCGGACGCCGATCTGGACGCCACGGTTAACGCGCTGATGGGCGGCGCGTTCGGCTCCGCCGGCGAGCGCTGCATGGCGTTGCCGATCGCCGTGGTGGTCGGTGACGATACCGCCGACAAACTGATCGCCAAATTGAAGCCGCTGATCGCGCAGCTGCGCGTCGGGCCGGGCTTGCAGCAGGGCGGCGAAGAGAATGAAATGGGGCCGCTGGTGTCGTCCGCCCACCAGAAGAAGGTGCTGGGCTACATCGATCTGGGCGTGGAAGAAGGCGCGACCCTGGTGGCCGACGGCCGCAATTATCAGGTGCCGGGCTATCCTGAAGGCTACTACGTCGGCGGCACGCTGTTCGACCATGTGAAACCGAACATGCGCATCTACCGTGAAGAGATCTTCGGGCCGGTGCTGGGCATCGTGCGGGTGCCGGACTACCGTACCGCCATCGACACGGTGAACGGCCACGAGTTCGGCAACGGCAGCGCCATCTTTACCGGCAGCGGCCACTACGCGCGCCAGTTCGTGCAAGAAGTGCAGGCCGGGATGGTCGGCGTCAACGTGCCGGTGCCGGTGCCGATGGCGTTCCACAGCTTCGGCGGCTGGAAGCGCTCGGTGTTCGGCGCGCTGAACGTACACGGCACCGACGGCGTGCGCTTCTACACGCGCATGAAGACCGCCACCGCGCGCTGGCCGGCCGGGCAGCAGACGGTGTCCGAATTCAGCATGCCGACGCTGGGTTAAGCGCTGTCATATTCAGGCCAGGCCGTTGCTCCTTCGGGGCAGCGGCCTTTGCACGAATCATTAACAGGAGAATCGAGATGTCTTCACTGCTTGCCAAATGTCAGACGCCGAACGCCGAAGGGCGCATCCAGCATGTGACGCCGGAAAATGCCGGTTGGCGCTATGTCGGCTTTGACGTTTATCGCCTGGCCGCCGGGCAGTCGCTGCAGCTTGAGTGCGGCGATAAGGAGCTGTGCCTGGTGCTGGTGGCCGGTATCGCCTCCGTCGCCACGCTGCGCGCCGAGTACCCGCATATCGGCAAGCGCATGAGCCCGTTCGAGCGCACGCCGCCTTACGCGGTGTATGTGCCGCATCACGATCGCATCGACGTGCGGGCAGAAACCGATCTGGAGCTGGCGGTGTGCAGCGCGCCCGGCAGCGGCCACCTGCCCTCACGGCTGATCACGCCGGCGGATATCGGCGTGGAGCGGCGCGGCAAGGGGCGTAACCAGCGGTTGGTGCACAACATTCTGCCGGACAGCGAGCCGGCCGACAGCCTGCTGGTGGTGGAGGTTTACACCGACGAGGGCAACACCAGTTCCTACCCGAGCCACAAGCACGATCGGGAAGACTCGCCGGACGAAACCTATCTCGAAGAGACGTATTATCACCGTATTCAGCCGGAGCAGGGGTTCTGCATGCAGCGTGTCTATACCGACGATCGCACGCTCGACGAGTGCATGCCGGTCTACAATCGCGACGTGGTGAAAGTGCCGCGCGGTTATCACCCGGTGGCGACCCTGGCAGGCTACGACAACTATTATCTCAACGTGATGGCCGGGCCGGTGCGGCAGTGGAAATTCACCTGGGAAAAAGACCACGCCTGGATTAACGGCGACGGCTATCCCGCCGCGCAATAAGCGCTTGAGGCCCGGCTTGCCGGGCTTTCTTTTTATCAGGGTATAAATTTGACCTAAATTTGCCCTCCATCTTGTTCAAATGATAACCTGTCCGCACACGATCGCTCCCCGGCTGAGTGAATCCAAAGAACCGCTGTGATACAGCGTGATTGCCTATGCGCAGGAGGAAAAACCATGACGACTACCATGTCCCAAAAAGCGGCGCGAGAAGGATTAGGTTCGCCCGATCTGTTTGAAGGCGGGGTTTACGTCACAAAAAATGGTGTTGCCGAGCTGTTTGTGCAAACGGCGGCTGAGAGAGAGGCCGAAATTCGGGAACGCAATCTGGAGCGCCAGTCCAACGCGTTGCTGAAACTGACTATGATGGCGAAGCAAGAGATTAAAAATCAGCGCGGTCTGTCGCCCGAAGAAACGTTGCAGCGGCTGCGCGACGCGCGGAAATAGGCCCGAGGTGCAGGATGCCCAAGGAAATACGTTTTACCGTCGCGCCGGCGGCGGAATGGAGCCTGAAAGACATCGAGTCTTACAAGAGCGGAACGATAGGGGCCGCCGCAGCCGGGGTGTTCGTGGACAATCTGTTGTTATCGTCCCTTGCGGCAATTGCCGACGATCCTGCCCGCTACCGCTTCAACGCCGTGCTGGCGGGCATGGGGGTACGGTTGCACGAGCGATTGGATCCCGATAGCGAATACCGCGTCATCTATGACTATGACGGCCAGACGGTGGAGATTCTGCTTTTCATCAGCATGAAGCAGGATCTGGAAAGCGCGCTCTACCGCTATTTGTTGCTGCAATAATCCCGCCGCGCCCGAGCCTGTCGGGCGCGTTCACCCCAGCCTTACTCGTCCCGGGCGTTATTCAGCGCCAGCGAGACCGCCAGCGTCTGCGCCAGGCACATCGAAGCCACCTGCGAGCGGAAGCCGTCCACCTGCGCTTCACGCACCACGAAACAGACGTCGCTGAAGGCGGCCAGCGGGCTGACCTGGCTGTCGGTGATGGCGATCTGCTGCGCACCGCGCTTGGCGCCCAGTTCCACCAGTTCCACCGCTTCGCGGGCGTACGGCGAATAGCTGATGGCGATCACCACGTCCTTCGGTTTTACCATGCTCAGCTGTTCGGTGAACATGCCGCCCAGGCCGTCGATCAGAAACGCGCGGCGCTCCAGATGGCGCAGCGCATAGGTGAGGTAGGAGGCGACGCTGAACGAACGGCGCAGGCCGATCACGTAGATATTTTCGGCGTTGTTGAGCAGCTCGACGGCGCGATCCAGCTGCTCGGGGGCGATCTGCATCGCCAGCTGCTGCAGCGCCTGCGCGTTGACCATGGTGAATACGTTGAGAATTTCCGCCGGTTTCTCCGGCGCGACGTTGTCGTCGGTGGAGGTTTGGCGGAACAGGCGCGCGCGTTCGGTATAGTTCACCGTCTCTTCCATCAGATGCTGACGGAACACCTGCTTCATTTCGTTGAAGCCGCTGAAGCCGAAGGCGTTGGCGAAACGGATCAGGGTGGAAGGCGGTACGCTGGCCTGTGCGGCGATGGAGGCAACGGTATCGAAAGCGATGCTGTTACTGTTATCCAAAATATAGCGCGCCACCTGCTTCAAACGCTTGCTCAGCGTTTCATAACGGTGGCGAATCTCGTCCTGTAACAGCGAAAGTTGAGTTGGGTTGTTCATCCATTCGGCTCGCAGTGGGGTGAAGGCGCATTGGCCTGACGCCTGAAATATTGACAGGGTATTTTAACAGACGGAGCGGAAATTTCATTTCCTCAAAAAGCGATTTATTCGATCGCACATTGCGCGACTTCACAGAAAAGGGGCAAAAAAATCCCCTTAAAGCGGCGAAATGGCCTTAAGGGGACGTGAACTCGCGCTCGCTGTCAGTGCGCGCCGCTCGCCTGCGGACGGTACTGGCGCCAGAAACCGATCAGCGTCAGGTATTTTTGTTTCACCTGCTCGATCAGGGCCGCGTCGTCGATTTCATCCTGCAGCCAGCGGCGCGAAGGCTGGCCGAAGATGGTGCGGCCGACGGCGAAACCCTTCACCCAGCGCGCATCCGCGGCGGCGGCAAAGCCCGCCTTCAGCACCGCTTCCGGGGAGTCGAGCCCCAGGATCAGCACGCCGCGGCAGAAGGGATCGTAGGTGTCGATCAGCGCACCGACCCGCCGCCAGTTTTCCGCGCTCAGCGGCGGCAGTTTCCACCAGTCCGGCTGAATGCCCAACCGGTAGAAGTGTTCAATCATCTCCAGGTAATGGCGTTCGTCCTTGTCGGGGTTGTTGTCCGGCAGAATCACCTCCAGCAGCAGCTCGTGGCCGGATTTGCAGCAGCCGCGGTAGACGTCGGCGATCAGCGCATCCTGCTCGCGGCGCAGTTCCGCCGCGTCGTGCGGGTGATAAAACACCAGGCACTTCACCACGTGCTCCTGCGGCCAGTCGATCAATTGCGAGCCGATATTGCCGTGCTCCAGGCGCAGCGGGCGCGAGCTGGGCAGCTCCACCGGCCGGCCGATCCACCATCCCTGGCCGGTGATCTCGTTCAACGCCGCCTGCCCGTAGGTGGTGTCGGCCAGAATGCCGCTGTTGCCGTTGAGGCCGGCCTGCGCGGCAGCCTGTTGCGCCGCGGTGAGCAGCAGGGTTTTCAGGCGCGGAATGCGTTCCTCGCCGACGCCGGCTTCGCGCGCCATGTCCGCCAGCTGCTTGCGGTGATCGAAAGCGAACACGCACAGCTCTGGCCATTGCTGCTTGCGGGTGGTCACCCGGTGCAGGTGGTTCAGGCGTGCGTCGCGGTCCGGGCGCGTAACCTGCCGTTCGCGCAGCAGGTAGTCGTCCAGCTCCCGTTTGGTCGGCATGGCCGGCGCGCAGCCGTGGCGCGATACCACCAATGCGCCGCAGGCGTTGGCGTAGCGGCAGGCCTGATCCCAGCCCTCATCGTTCAGGTAGCCGCGCAGCAGGCCGGACATAAAGGCATCGCCGGCCCCCAGCACGTTCAGCACCTCAACCCGCACGCCGGCGTGCAGCTTCACCTGCGCCCAGTCGTCGGCGATTTCGCCTTCGAACACCGAACAACCCTGCGCGCCGCGCTTGCACACCAGCGTGGCCGCCGTGGCCCGCCGCACGTTTTTTAGCGCCGTCAGCGTGTCGGTACTGCCGCCGGCGATGTGAAACTCTTCTTCGGTGCCGACGATCAGATCGAAATGGTGCAGCACCTCTTGCAGCTCGCGCGTGACCTGATCTGATTCCACAAAGCGGGTTTCGCCGTCGCCCAGCGACGTCAGCCCCCACAGCACCGGGCGGTAATCGATGTCCAGGGCGGTGCGCAGACCGTGGCGGCGCGCGTATTCCAGCGCCTTCAGCACCGCGGCGCGGGTGTTCGGGTGCGACAGGTGCGTGCCGGTGATGGCCAGCGCGCGCGAGGAAGCGATGTAGGCCTCGTCGATGTCGTCCGGCGTCAGCGCCATGTCCGCGCAGTTTTCGCGGTAGAAGATCAGCGGGAAAGTTTCCTGATCCTTGATGCCGAGGATCACCAGGCCGGTTAATCGTTGCTTGTCGGTGATGAGGCAGCGGGTATCGGCCCCGACGCGCTGCAGCTCTTCACGCAGAAAGCGGCCCATGTGCTCGTCGCCGACCCGCGCCAGCATGCCGGATTTTAACCCCTGAATGGCGGTGCCGTAGGCCACGTTGCCGGAAGAGCCGCCGAGGTACTTGGCGAATGTGCCGGCGTCTTCCAGCCGCGCGCCGATCTGCTGAGCATAGAAATCGACGGCGATGCGCCCGAGACAAATGACATCAAGCTGTTTTTCTTGTGTAGCCATACCCGTTTCCTTCTGTTTAAGCAAAACTCCGGCGGCGGCCCGAGCGTGGCGCCCTGCAGGAAGCATGTGGACAGTATGGGGAATGAAAATTTCAATTTCAATATGGAATGAAATTTACACCCCAAAAATGTGATGCATTTAAAACATCGGCAAGGGGGGGGAAAAGGCGGTGAAACGGCCACGGAAGGGCGGCCAGGCGCGCGCTGAAAAGGAGTGCGAGGACAGGATAAAAGGCTGTCATCCTGAGTGCTGACGGTGGTCACCCGCCATTGCGCGGCGCGAAGTCAGCGAAGGTTGAAGCACGAGATGAAACGGGCTTTTCATGCAATATGCGATCTTTATCGCAAAATGAAATGTTTCTTCTGTAATGTGATTTTATGAAAAATATATTTGTTTATAATCGCTTCACGTTTCAGGTTGTCGACTTCGTGAGCAGCGGGCATCGCCTGCTCAAGATAATAGCTGCCGCCGCGTAACACAAACACGGGATTGTCGGCTCGGCGCGAGCCCTTTCCGGGGCGGCCCTCAATCTAAAGGGTGAGTAAATGGGCAAGATCAGGCTAACCATGGCGCAGGCGCTCGTCAGATTTCTCGATAACCAGTATCTGCTGGCCGACGGCGTGGAGACCAAATTCGTCGCGGGCATTTTCGCGATTTTCGGCCACGGCAACGTGCTGGGGCTGGGGCAAGCGCTGGAACAGGATAGCGGCGAGCTGCGGGTACATCAGGGCCGCAACGAGCAGGGCATGGCCCACGCGGCGATCGGCTTCGCCAAACAGAAGCTGCGCCGGCAGATCTACGCCTGCACCTCATCGGTCGGCCCCGGCGCCGCCAACATGATCACCGCCGCGGCCACCGCTACCGCCAACCGCATTCCTTTATTGCTGCTGCCGGGCGACGTTTACGCCTCCCGCCAGCCGGATCCGGTGCTGCAGCAAATCGAGCAGCCTTACGATCTCAGCATCAGCACCAACGACGCGTTCCGCGCGGTGAGCAAATACTGGGATCGCATCGTGCGGCCGGAGCAGCTGATGAGCGCCTGCATCAACGCGATGCGCGTGCTGACCGATCCGGCGGATACCGGCGCGGTGACGCTGTGCCTACCGCAGGATGTGCAGGGTGAAGCCTACGACTATCCCGACTATTTCTTCCAGAAACGCGTGCATCGGCTCGATCGCCGCCCGGCGACCGACGGCATGTTGGCGGACGCGCTGGCGCTGCTGACCGCCAAGCGCAAACCGCTGCTGGTGTGCGGCGGCGGCGTGAAATACTCGCAGGCTGGGCGGGCGCTGCGTGAATTTGCCGAGCGCTTCGGCATTCCGTTTGCCGAAACCCAGGCCGGCAAAGGCACGGTGCCGAGCGACCATGAATTCAACCTCGGTGGCATCGGGGAAACCGGCTGCCTGGCGGCCAACACGTTGGCCCGGCAGGCCGATCTGGTGATCGGCGTCGGTACCCGTTACACCGATTTCACCACCTCGTCCAAATGGCTGTTCCAACACCCGGAAGTCAGCTTCCTCAATATCAATGTCAGCGCCTTTGACGCCGGCAAGCTCGACGGCGTGCAGGTGCTGGCGGACGCCCGCGAGGCCCTGAGCGAACTGGGTGCGCTGCTGGCGCAGGCTGACTACCGCGCCGGCTGGGGCGACGCCATCGCCGCGGCGCGCGGTGCCCAGCGTGAAGAGACCGCGCGTGTTTACGCGGTGGAATACGGCGGCGCGGGTTTTGTACCGGAGATCGACGATCACCTCGATCGCGAGCGGGTGTTCGCCGAATTTATCGCCCAGACCGATTCCGCGCTGACCCAGAGCCGCGTGCTGGGGGTGTTGAACCGCGAGCTGCCGGCGGACAGCGTGATCGTCGCCGCCGCCGGCAGCCTACCGGGCGATCTGCAGCGGGTGTGGCACAACCGTGGCGAACACGGCTACCACGTGGAATACGGCTACTCCTGCATGGGGTACGAGGTGAACGCCGCGCTGGGGGTCAAGCTGGCCGAGCCGCAGCGCGAGGTGTACGCAATGGTGGGCGACGGCGCATTCATGATGCTGCATTCCGAACTGGTCACCTCGATTCAGGAAGGCTGCAAGATCAACGTGGTGCTGTTCGACAACATGACCAACGGCTGCATCAACAACCTGCAGATGGAACACGGCATGGACAGCTACACCACCGAATTCCGCTTCCGCAATCCAGAGGGCGGCAAGCTCGACGGCAAGCTGGTGCCGGTCGATTTTGCCATGCTGGCGGCGGCTTACGGCTGTAAAACCTATCGCGTCACCACCGAGCAGCAGCTGCTCGACGCGCTGGCCGACGCCCGCAGGCAAACCGTGTCCACGCTGCTGGACATCAAGGTGTTGCCGAAGACCATGGTGCACAAGTATCTCAGCTGGTGGCGCGTGGGCGGCGCTCAGGTGGCCGACAGCGAGAAAATCGTCGAAGTGGCGCGCAAGCTGCAGGAAAACATCGATAAGGCGCGCGATTACTGATTCGTTTTCATACATAAATCTCGAGGGTAGCGAAAATGACATTGAACATTGGGGTTATCGGCACCGGCGCCATCGGCCGCGATCATATCCGTCGCTGCAGCAAAGTGTTGCAGGGTGCCCGCGTGGTGGCGGTAAACGACATCAACCGCGACAACGCCGCCAAGGTGGTGAGCGATCTGCAGCTGGATGCGCGGGTGTATGACAACGGCCACGATCTGATCAAGGCCGCCGACGTGCAGGCGGTGCTGGTCACCTCCTGGGGGCCGAGCCACGAAGAGTTCGTGTTGGCGGCCATCGCCGCCGGCAAACCGGTGTTCTGCGAGAAGCCGCTGGCGGTGACCGCGCAGGGCTGCAAAAACATCGTCGATGCCGAAGCGAAACACGGCAAGCGGCTGGTGCAGGTCGGCTTTATGCGCCCCTATGACCAGGGCTATCGCGCGTTGAAACAGGTGCTGACCAGCGGCCAGATCGGCGAACCGCTGATGCTGCACTGCGCGCACCGCAACCCGACGGTCGGCGAGGCCTACACCACCGATATGGCGATCACCGACACCCTGATCCACGAAATCGACGTGCTGCGCTGGCTGCTCGATGATGACTACGTGTCGGTGCAGGTGGTGTTCCCGCGTAAGAGCCCGAAGGCGTTCCCGCACCTGAAAGATCCGCAGATTGTGCTGTTTGAAACCGCCAAGGGTACGCGCATCGACGTCGAAATCTTCGTCAACTGCCAGTACGGCTACGACATTCAGTGCGAAGTGGTGGGGGAAACCGGCATCGCCAAACTGCCGGAGCCGTCCTCGGTGCAGATGCGCAGCGGCGCCCGCCTGTCGACCGAAATCCTGACCGACTGGAAAGATCGCTTTATCGACGCCTATGACGTCGAGCTGCAGGGTTTCATCAACGACGTGGCTGCGGGCAAGCTGACCGGGCCTTCCGCCTGGGACGGCTACGCCGCCGCGGTGACCGCCGACGCCTGCGTGGCGGCCCAGCTCAGCGGCGAGATTGTGCCGGTGACCTTGCCGGCGCGCCCGGTGTTCTACAACAAATAATCGGCTTGTCCCCCATACCTACGATTGCAGAGGAGTGACCATGAAGATCGCTTTTGATGTCGACGTTATACGGGATTTGGGCGTGACCAAAATGGTGCAGCAGGTGGCGGACTGGGGCTACAAATACATCGAGCAGTCGCCGCACCCGCAGATCAACCCGTTTTACAAGCATCCGAAGGCCAGCCGCGAAATCATGGCGGAGTATAAAAACGCCCTGAAAGCGACCGGCGTGGAGATCTCCTCATTTATCGTGGTGTATCGCTGGTCCGGGCCAGGGGAAGATCGCCGCCAGGCGGCGGTCAAAAACTGGCGGCGGATGATCGAAATCGCGGTGGAAATGGGCGTGCAGGTGATTAACACCGAACTGGCGGGCAACCCCAACGAACCGGAGATCTGCGAGGAGCTGTGGTATCGCTCGATGGAGGAGCTGCTGCCGATCGTCGAGCGCGAGGGTATCCGTATGGAGATCCAGTCGCACCCGTGGGACTTCTGCGAGCTGAGCAACGAAACCGCCGATCTGGTGAAGTCGCTGCGCAGCGACCACGTCAAATACCTCTACAGCGTGCCGCACACCTTCTACTACGACAAGGGGCAGGGTGACGTGGCCGGCATGCTGCAGTACGCCGGGGACGATCTTTCCCACGTGCTGATCGCCGACACCATGAATCACACCAAGCATTGCCGTTATATCGTCAACCCGCCGGGCGTTGACGCCGCGGTGCATCAGCACGTCGGCATCGGCGAAGGCGAGGTGAATTTCGACGCCCTGTTCCAGACGCTGCGCGACATGGAATTTGCCAACCGCAGCTTCAAGGTCGGCGGCGAATCGATCATCTGCACCTCGCTGTTCGGCTACCCGGAAAAGATGCCGAGCCAGGCGGTGGCGACCAGAGAGCGCATCGAAAGAGAGCTGTTGGGCAAATAATCTTATTCGGCTCGCCGGCGGCGTTTGCACCGGCGGCCCTCCAAGGACCGAGGCAGACCATGAATAAAGACAACGTGAAATTGGCCATTGCGCCGATCGGCTGGACCAACGACGACATGCCCGATCTGGGCAAGGAAAACACCTTCCAGCAGTGCGTCAGCGAAATGGCGCTGGCCGGCTTCACCGGCAGCGAAGTGGGCAGCAAATACCCGCGCGATCCGGCGGTGCTGAAACCGATGCTGGATATTCGCGGCATCCAGATCTGCAACGCCTGGTTCAGCACCTTTTTCGCCGACGGCCAGAAAGACAAAACCATCGATGAATTTATCAACCACATGAATTTCCTGCATGCCATGGGCGCCAGGGTGATCGGCTGCTCCGAGCAGAGCAAGAGCATTCAGGGCACCACCAAAGGCGTGTTCGAAGAGAAGCCGTACTTCAGCGACGAAGAGTGGCAGCGCGTGGCCGACGGTTACAACGAGCTGGCGAAGATCGCCGCCGGCAAAGGCATGCAGGTGTGTCTGCACCACCACATGGGCACCGGCATTCAGACCACGGCCGAAATCGATCGCTACATGAGCATGGTCAACGACGACGTCTACCTGCTGTTCGATACCGGCCACGCCTACTATTCGGAAGGCAGCCAGCAGACGATGATGGCGATCCTGGAGAAGTATCTGCCGCGCATCAACCACGTCCATCTGAAGGACGTGCGCGATGAGGTGGTGGCGGAAGTGAAGGCCAACAAGCTGAGCTTCCTCGACGGCGTGAAGAAGGGCACCTTCACCGTGCCGGGTGATGGCGTGATCGACTTCAGGCCGGTGTTCAAGCTGCTGGACGAACGCGGTTACAAAGGGTGGATGGTGGTGGAGGCCGAGCAGGATCCGGCGCTGGCCAATCCGTTCGAGTATGCGGTAAAAGCGCGCCGTTATATTCGGGAAACCGCCGGCATTTAAGCGACGAGGGTTAATCATGATTAAGGGGCGCCAGCGCCCCTTTTTTGGTGGCGGCGTGTTAGCCGCCGAGCGTTTGCCAGGTTGCGACCTGGCTGCCGGGCCACGGCGTGGCGGCATGTACGCCACGGGCGATCGCCCGGGCCAGGGTGTCCGCCGCCAGCGCGCCGATCTGTAGCACCGCCAGTTCGCGGCTGCCCTGAACCTCGCGCTGCCCGGTGGACAGGGCGAACACTACGTCGCCGTCAAACGGGCTGTGCAGCGGGCGGATGGCGCGCGCCATGCCGTCTTGCGCCATGATGGCCACCCGTTTCAACTCCACCCGCGTCAGCGCCAGGTCGGTGGCGATGCAGGCCAGGGTGGTGTTCTTTCTGCCGCCCTGCGGCTCTTGTTCCATCCAATCTTCGCCCTGCGCGCGCAGTTGTGCCAGCGCCGCTGCGCCGCCGTTGCCGAATTCACCGTCAATTTCATAGGGGGTCGCCCAGAAGGCGCGGGTGCCGGGTGCGACCACCGCACCCAAACTGTTGACCGCCACCAGTGCGCCGACGGTAGCGCCATTGGCGGCAATGATAGATGCCGAGCCGAGGCCGCCTTTCAGCTTACCCATGCCGGTCATGGCACCGTAGCCGGCGCCGACGGTGCCCAGCGGAAAGTCCAATCCGGCCTTGCCGACCGCATCGATGCCCAGTTGGCGATACGGCGGCGTGAGCTGCCAGTTTTTGTCGCCGCCGTTGGCCAGATCGTACAGGCAGGCGGTGGGCACGATAGGGGATACCGGCACGCCGGGGGCCGGGCGCAGCGCGTAGCCTCGGCCCTGTTGCCCCAGCCAGGCTGCGACGCCGTCCGCCGCCGCCAGGCCGTAAACCGAGCCGCCGCTGAACGTCAGCGCATCGACGGTCTGTACCAAATTGTCTTCACCCAGCGCGTCGGTTTCCCGGGTGGCGGGGCCGCCGCCGCGCACGTCCACGGCGGCGATCGCCGGGCTGTCCGGCAGGATAACCGTCGTGCCGGTACGCACCCGGCTGTCTTGCGCTACGCCGACCTTCAGGCCCGGCACATCGGTAATCAGGTTGCGGGCGCCTGGGCGCCCGGCGGCGGAAGTTGGCATAGCGGCACCTAACGGGGTGAGAGGAGAGAATATGCCGACGGCGGCGGTCAGGCCGGCCAGCGCTTGTAAAAAGGTTCGGCGGTTGATGCACAGGGGCCGGCGCAGCGGCCCCTGTGGGTAAGGGCGATTACGCATCGCCGTGCGGCTGCCCGGAGCGCAAACGCGCCATATGGTAGGCGTCGACCAGCACGCCGTCGCGCATGGCATAGGCGCGGCTGGTGCCCTCTATCTCGAAACCGAATTTGCGGTACAGCGCAATGGCCGCCGGGTTGTCGGTGAACACCGTCAGCTCGATGCGCTCGATGGCCGCCCAGTTGTCGCACAGGTCTATCATCGCCTGCATCAGGCGGCTGCCAACGCCTTTGCCGTGGTAGCGAGGATCGACGCCGATGCCGAAGGTTGCCACGTGGCGGCGGCGCACGCGCTGATTCAGCATGACGGCCAGCTGGCCAGCAAGCTGCCCGTCGATGAAGGCCGCCAGGTTATGCGTACCCGGCTCGGGATTGGCGAGGCGCTTCTGCCAGGACTCGACGGACGGTAGCGGGAGCTGCAGCGTATCGCGATAGACGGGCGTCTGAGAATAAAGATGATGCAGGGCTTGCGCATCCGTCGTTTCCACGTGGCGTATCACGATCTCGCTCATCTCGCTGCTCCTGTTGCTTACCGGTTGAATAACCTCTGAATTTATCCGTTTACTGCCTTGAGTCAATATTATTTGAACGGGTCAAAAAAAACGCTTTACAGATGCGAATGATAATGATTATTATTGCGATGCGTTCCGGGGAGGGCATCAACCCTTGATACTCTCGCTGCGAAGGCACGACATTGCTCACATTGCTTCCAGTGTTTACTTAGCCAGCTCGGGTGCTGGCTTTTTTTTTGCCCTTTTTCAACCGCTTCCGCCTTCAACAAATCCGTTGCCCATCTGCCGCTTCATTCCATCGAAATTTTTGAACAGAGGCATGAGTTTTTTACGCTTTCTTATTCTGCCCGCAGGACTAGACTGTAAAAAAACATTGAGGAGAGTTGAATATGATTTATGTACGTAAAGCGGAAGACCGCGGCCACGCCAATCATGGCTGGCTGGATAGCTGGCACACCTTCTCTTTTGCCGACTACTACGATCCGAACTTTATGGGGTTCTCGGCGCTGCGTGTGATCAACGAAGACGTGATCGACGCGGGGCAGGGTTTCGGTACCCATCCGCATAAAGATATGGAAATCCTGACCTACGTGCTGAGCGGCACGGTGGAACATCAGGACAGCATGGGCAACAAGGAGCAGATCCAGGCCGGCGAATTCCAGATCATGAGCGCAGGCACCGGGGTGCGTCACTCCGAGTACAACGCCAATCAGGATCGTCCGTTGCACCTGTACCAGATTTGGATCATTCCGGATCAGGTCGGGCTGGAGCCGCGCTACGAGCAGCGCATGTTCGACGCGCCGCAGGGCCGTCAGCTGGTGCTGTCGCCGGATGCGCGCGACGGTTCGCTGAAGGTGTTCCAGGATATGACGCTGTCGCGTTGGGCGCTGAATAAAGGCGAACAGGGTGAGTACCCGATCGCCGCCGGCCGTCGCATTTGGATCCAGGTGGTGCGCGGCAAGGTCTCGGTCAACGGCCAGGCCGCCGGCATCAGCGACGCATTCGCGGTGTGGGATGAATCGGCGTTGACGATCCAGGCCGACGAAGAGAGCGAAATCCTGCTGTTCGATCTGCCGCCGGTGTGATTAAGCGGTAAATTTCAAGGGCTCACGCTGTGAGCCCTTGAGGTTAACGACAAGCCTGATGACGTTGCCCGCCTGAAAGCCGGCAGCATATAAAAACAAGGAAAATCAATTTATTGATTTTCGGCTGACAATCACAAAGGGGAAAAACCACGCTTTTTCCCCTTTGTCACCGTATGAAGGGCTCACGCTGTGAGCCCTTTTTGCGTTGGCCGTCGCATAACCGACAATATCGGCCCGCCGTTTTTTTTGCTAAAATGACTGCCCATTCACGGTTAGTCAGTTCATTGATAATGAAGAAAAAACGGCCGGTACTCCAGGATGTGGCGGACAAGGTGGGCGTGACCAAGATGACGGTGAGCCGTTATCTGCGCAATCCCGACCAGGTTTCTGCCGCCCTGCAGCAAAAAATCGCCGTCGCGCTGGATGAGCTGGGTTACATCCCCAACCGCGCGCCGGACATCCTCTCCAACGCCACCAGCCGGGCGATTGGCGTGCTGTTGCCGTCGCTGACCAACCAGGTGTTCGCCGAAGTGCTGCGCGGCATCGAAAGCGTCACCGACGCGCACAACTACCAGACTATGCTGGCGCACTATGGCTACCTGCCGGAGCGTGAAGAAGAGCGTCTGACCTCGCTGCTTTCTTACAATATCGACGGCCTGATCCTGTCTGAGCGCCATCACACGGCGCGCACCCTGAAAATGATCGAGGTGGCGGGCATTCCGGTGGTGGAGCTGATGGACTGCGTCTCGCCGTGCATCGATCTGGCGGTGGGCTTCAACAACTTCGAGGCGGCGCGCCAGATGACCCAGCAGATCATCGCGCACGGCCACCGCCACGTGGTCTATTTCGGTGCCCGTCAGGATGAACGTACCCTCATCAAGCAGCAGGGGTATGAGCAGGCGATGCGCGAATCCGGCCTGGAGCCTTACAGCATCATGACCGCGCGTTCTTCCTCCTATTCCGCCGGCGGCGAGCTGCTGCGCCTGGCGCAGCGCGACTATCCGCAGATCGACAGTATCTTCTGCACCAACGATGACCTGGCGATCGGCGCGGCCTTCGAGTGCCAGCGGCAGGGGCTGTCGATCCCGCAGGACATGGCGATCGCCGGTTTCCACGGCCATGATATCGGCCAGGTGATGGTGCCTAAGCTGGCCAGCGTGCTGACGCCGCGCGAACGCATGGGGCAGATCGGTGCCGAGCGCTTGCTGGCCCGGCTGCGCGGCGAAACGGTGTGCCCGCGCATGGTGGACGTCGGTTTCACCGTGATCCCCGGCGGCAGTATCTGAGCCATTTTAACGTTCTGTTTTAACACCCTTTCTTTTTGCAGCGCGCCCTGAGGCGCGCGGGTTATCCCGCCTGTAAGCCCGCCGGTCGTTGCCGGCATAAGTTTGATCTCTGTCCCAGAACGCGAATTTTAGCCGCTTACCCGGTTCCGGCGCTCATGTTGTTACCGGTATCATGATACCGGTAACAACGAGCGTGCGGTCATCTTGCTGCAAGACTGAACCTCTGAATCAACAACACCTACAGCTCTTCTTAAACACCGGGAAAGAGCCTAAAAATAAAACAACCGCACGCTTTACGCCTATCGTAAAGAGAGTCGCGATAAAAGGTTGGAGAAAAATTATGCCATTAGTGATTGTTGCAGGCGGCGTAGCGCTGCTGCTGCTGCTGATGATCCGCTTCAAGCTGAACGGCTTTATCTCTCTGGTGCTGGTTGCTCTGGCGGTCGGGATCGCACAGGGTATGCCGGTCGATAAGGTCATCGGCTCCATCAAGGCCGGCGTGGGCGGCACGTTGGGCAGCCTGGCGCTGATCATGGGCTTCGGCGCCATGCTCGGCAAACTGCTGGCGGACTGCGGCGGCGCACAGCGCATCGCCACCACGCTGATCGACAAGTTCGGCAGAAAACATATTCAATGGGCGGTGGTGCTGACCGGCTTCACCGTCGGCTTCGCGTTGTTCTACGAAGTGGGCTTCGTGCTGCTGCTGCCGCTGGTGTTCACCATCGCCGCCTCCGCGCGCATCCCGCTGCTGTACGTCGGCGTGCCGATGGCCGCCGCGCTGTCGGTGACCCACGGCTTCCTGCCGCCGCACCCGGGCCCGACGGCCATCGCCACCATCTTCCATGCCGACATGGGTAAAACCCTGTTGTACGGCACGCTGCTGGCGATCCCGACGGTGATCCTGGCCGGCCCGGTTTATGCCCGCTTCCTGAAAGGCATCGACAAGCCGGTGCCGGAAGGCCTGTACAACCCGAAAACTTTTACCGAAGCAGAGATGCCGAGCTTTGGCGTCAGCGTCGCCACGTCGCTGGTGCCGGTGATCCTGATGGCGCTGCGCGCGGTGGCTGAAATGGTGTTGCCGAAGGGCCACAGCCTGCTGCGCTTCGCCGAGTTCTTCGGCGACCCGGTGATGGCGACCCTGATCGCCGTGCTGATCGCTATCTTCACCTTCGGCCTGAACCGCGGCCGCACCATGGATGAAGTGATGGGCACCATCACCGACTCGATTAAAATCATCGCCATGATGCTGTTGATCATCGGCGGTGGCGGCGCCTTCAAACAGGTGCTGGTGGACAGCGGCGTCGAGCAGTACATCGCCGGCCTGATGGAAGGCAGCAACGTTTCGCCGATCCTGATGGCCTGGTCGATCGCCGCCGCGCTGCGTCTGGCGCTGGGTTCCGCCACCGTGGCGGCGATCACCGCCGGCGGCATCGTCGCCCCGCTGATCGCCACCACCGGCGTCAGCCCTGAGCTGATGGTGATTGCGGTCGGTTCCGGCAGCGTTATCTTCTCGCACGTTAACGATCCGGGCTTCTGGTTGTTCAAGGAGTACTTCAACCTGAGCATCATGGAAACCATCAAATCCTGGTCGGTGCTGGAAACCATCATCTCGGTGTGCGGCCTGGTGGGCTGCCTGCTGCTGGCGACGGTCGTATAATCGTTATCCGACGCCCTGCGGGGCGTCGGCGTTCCAGAGTATCTTTATCAGTTGGGACGCATTTGGCGCGCTCGCGCCAGTTCCCATAAGGGCATGACACAATGAGTAATCCGCAGAATCACGTATTTATCCTGATGGGGGTGTCCGGCAGCGGTAAATCCGCCGTGGCCAGCGCCGTCGCCCGGGAAGCCGATGCCGCCATGCTGGACGGCGATTACCTGCACCCGCGCGCCAACATCAACAAAATGGCCGCCGGGCATGCGCTGGACGACAACGATCGCGCTCCGTGGCTGGCTGCGCTCAACGACGCCATCTTCGCCATGCAACGCACCAATCCGGTGTCGCTGCTGGTCTGCTCGGCGCTGAAAAAAAGCTATCGCGACCGCCTGCGCGAAGGCAATCGCAACCTGCATTTCCTCTACCTGAAAGGGGATAAAACGGTGATTGAGGAGCGCCTGAAACAGCGCAAAGGCCACTTCTTCAAACCGCAGATGCTGGTTTCGCAGTTCGCCACGCTGGAAGAGCCGGGCGAGCAGGAGCCGGATGTGCAGGCGATCGACATCAACCAGCCGCTGGACGGCGTGGTCGCCGACACGCTCGCCTGCATCAACCGCATCACCGCCCGCTAAGCGCGGGCCGTTGTCGGCGCCGCCAGGCGCCTACAGCTTCATGTAAGCCCGCACGCCGTCCAGGAACATCTGGGTCGACAGCATCACCAGAATCAGCCCCATCAACCGCTCCAGCGCGCTGACGCCTTTGCTGCCCAGCAGGCGCAGGAACAGGTTCGACATCAGCAAAATGGCCGCAGAGAGACCCCAGGCGATTAACAGCGCCGCCACCAGATGGGGCAGCTGGTGCGGATACTGGTGCGACAGCAGCATCAGCGCTGCAAGAATCGACGGCCCGGCCACCAGCGGGATCGCCAGCGGCACCAGGAAGGGCTCTTCGCCGGCGGACAGCCCCGAACTGTTGCCCTCCTGAGACGGGAAAATCATCTTGATGGCGATCAGAAACAGGATGATGCCGCCGGAAATGGAGACGGTTTCGGTGCGCAGGTTGAGGAACGCCAGAATTTTCTCGCCGGCGAACAGGAAAATCAGCATCAGCAGCAGGGCGATCAACAGCTCGCGGATCAGCACCACCCGGCGCCTGCGCGGCTCCAGGTGCTTGAGCACCGACATGAAAATTGGCAGATTGCCCAGCGGATCCATAATTAAAAACAGCAATACCGTAGCGGAAATCATCTCTGTCATGGTGACCTCGTGATCGGGAAAACGCCTCGGCCTTTCTGGCCGCGTCCTTGCCTATAAGAAGGATTGCTGAGAAATCCTCAGCCATCGAATAAATTCACTTTGCGCCCGCGCCGACATTTTGTAAGGTGAGGAGATATTGCACACAACTCGTTATCACCTACATAGCCCTTATCCGGGCGGGAAACAGATATTATGAAAAACGTTGGTTTCATCGGTTGGCGCGGAATGGTCGGCTCGGTTCTCATGCAACGCATGACGGAAGAGCGCGATTTCGACGCCATTCGCCCGGTCTTTTTCTCCACCTCGCAGCACGGTTCTGCCGCGCCGGCCTTCGGCGGCCAGCAGGGCACGCTGCAGGATGCGTATGACATCGACGCGCTGAGCGCGCTCGATATCATTATTACCTGTCAGGGCGGCGATTATACCAACGAAGTGTATCCTAAGCTGCGCGCCAGCGGTTGGCAGGGTTATTGGATCGACGCGGCCTCGTCGCTGCGCATGCAGGACGATGCCATCATCATCCTGGATCCGGTCAACCACGCGGTGATTCAGCAGGGCCTGGACAAAGGTATCAAAACCTTCGTCGGCGGCAACTGCACCGTCAGCCTGATGCTGATGTCGCTCGGCGGTCTGTTCGCCAACGATTTGGTGGAGTGGGCGTCGGTCGCCACCTACCAGGCGGCCTCCGGCGGCGGCGCGCGCCACATGCGCGAACTGCTGACCCAAATGGGCATGTTGCACGCCGACGTGGCGAAGGAACTGCAGGACCCGGCTTCCGCCATTTTGGATATCGAGCGCAAGGTGACCGAGGCCACCCGCAGCGGCAAACTGCCGACCGATAACTTCGGCGTGCCGTTGGCCGGCAGCCTGATCCCGTGGATCGACAAGCAGCTCGACAACGGCCAGAGCCGTGAAGAGTGGAAAGGCCAGGCGGAAACCAACAAGATTCTGAACACCGGGAGCGTGATCCCGGTCGATGGCCTGTGCGTGCGCGTCGGCGCGCTGCGCTGCCACAGCCAGGCGTTCACCCTGAAGCTGAAAAAAGACGTGTCGCTGCCGGAAATCGAGCAGATGCTGGCGACGCACAATGACTGGGTGCGCGTGATCCCGAACGACCGCGAGCTGACCATGCGCGAACTGACGCCGGCGGCGGTGACCGGTACGCTGAATACGCCGGTCGGCCGTCTGCGCAAGCTGAATATGGGGCCGGAGTACCTGTCGGCGTTCACCGTGGGCGACCAGCTGCTGTGGGGCGCGGCCGAGCCGCTGCGCCGCATGCTGCGTATCCTGTTGTAAACCCGCACTTCCTGGGGGCTGGCTGATTTCAGCCCCCTAAAGCCTCATTTTCCGCTTTTTTGTTCGCCGCGCACCGCGCCGGGCAACGTCACCGCAAGCCTCGTTTCACCGGGCTCCACCCCGCATATCTCCTCGTCGGCCGCCGCATGCAGAAGCCGGCGGGCTGGCAGTTTTCTTAATGAAGAATTTTCCTGAGCAATGCTGAGCAGTTTTTAACAGACATTGGCTATGCTTAACGCATGGGCGAACAATTTTTCACCATGACTGAAATATTTCAAAAAATAAGCATAAAGAGCGAAATTCAGGTCGGCAGAGTAAAGATTGGTCAATAACCGACCGCAATCACGCTTTAGAGTCCGAATGCATTGCATGATGACCAAAACGGCCAAGGAATAACCAACAAGCCGTGCTTAGATCATGCTGTTAATCTAAGGAAGAAGACTATGCCTGTACTTCCCGATCGTGACGTGATTGATCAGATCATCTCCGGCCATTACGCCGATCCCTTTGCTCTGCTTGGCATGCATGCGACCGATAACGGTCTGCAGGTGCGTGCGCTGCTGCCGGACGCCACCGAGGTTTGGCTGATTGAGCAGCAAACCGGCCGGCGGTTGGCGCAGCTGAACTGCGACGATCCGCGCGGCTTCTTCAGCGCCGTGGTGCCGCGGCGCAAAAATCCTTTCCGCTATCAGCTGCAGGTCAGCTGGCGCGATCACCAACAGACTGTCGACGATCCCTACCGGTTCGGCCCGCTGCTGCAGGACATCGACAGCTGGCTGCTGGCCGAGGGCACGCACCTGCGCCCCTATGAACGCCTGGGGGCTCACCTCGCCACGCTGGATGGCGTCGACGGCGTCAGCTTTGCCGTTTGGGCGCCTAACGCCCAGCGCGTCTCGGTGGTGGGGGAGTTCAACTTCTGGGACGGCCGCCGCCATCCGATGCGTTTGCGGCGTGAAAACGGCATCTGGGAGCTGTTCCTGCCCGGCGTGCGGGCCGGCCAGCTGTACAAATATGAAATCGTCGATTGCTACGGCAATACCCAGCTGAAAGCCGATCCTTACGCCTTCGAGGCGCAGATGCGCCCGGACACCGCCTCGCTGGTGGCGCCGCTGCCGGAGGTGGTGCCGTCGACGCAGGCGCGCCGCCGCGCCAACGATTTTGACCAGCCGATCGCTATCTACGAGGTGCATCTCGGCTCATGGCGTCGCCACACCGACAACCACTTCTGGCTCAGCTACGGCGAGCTGGCGGTGCAGCTTATCGACTATGTGAAGGACATGGGATTCACCCATATCGAGCTGCTGCCGATCAACGAGCACCCGTTCGACGGCAGCTGGGGCTACCAGCCGCTGGGGCTGTATGCGCCGACCCGGCGCTTCGGCACGCCGGCCGATTTCAGGGCGTTCGTGGCGGCGGCGCATGAGGCGGGCATCAACGTGATCCTCGACTGGGTGCCGGGGCACTTCCCGAGCGACGCCTACGGCCTGGCAAACTTCGACGGCACGGCGCTGTACGAATACGCCGATCCGCGCGAGGGCTTCCATCAGGACTGGAATACGCTGATCTACAACTACGGCCGCCACGAGGTGCGCAACTACCTGGCGGGCAACGCGCTGTATTGGCTGGAGCGCTTCGGCATCGACGCGCTGCGGGTCGATGCGGTGGCGTCGATGATCTATCGCGACTACAGCCGCGCCGACGGCGAGTGGGTGCCGAATTACTACGGCGGCAACGAGAACCTGGAGGCGATCGCCTTCCTGCGTTATACCAACCAGACTATCGGCCAGGCGCAGCCGGGCGCGGTGACGTTGGCGGAGGAGTCCACCGACTACCCCGGCGTCACCCTGCCGCCGGACGCCAACGGTCTGGGGTTCCACTACAAATGGAACCTCGGCTGGATGCACGACACGCTCAATTACATGAAGTGCGATCCGGTGCACCGTAAGTATCACCACAACCAGATGACCTTCGGCATGCTGTATGCCTATACCGAGAACTTCGTGCTGCCGATCTCGCACGATGAAGTGGTGCACGGCAAAAAATCGATCCTCGACCGCATGCCGGGCGACGCCTGGCAAAAGTTCGCCAACCTGCGCGCCTACTACGGGTTTATGTGGGCGCATCCGGGCAAAAAGCTGCTGTTTATGGGCTGCGAGTTTGCGCAGGGGCGCGAGTGGAATTTCGATACCAGCCTCGATTGGCATTTGCTGGAAGGGCTGGATAACTGGCACAACGGCGTGCAGCGGCTGGTGCGCGATCTGAACCACTGCTACCGGCAGCAGGCGCCGCTGTATGAGCGTGACTATCGCCCGGACGGCTTCGAGTGGCTGGTGGTCGACGATCACGACAACTCGGTGTTCGCGTTCGCGCGCTACGATTCGCAGGGCAATGAGCTGATCGCCATCAGCAACTTTACCCCGGTGCCGCGCTACCGCTACCGCATCGGCCTCTCCCGCGCCGGCGACTATCGCGAGATCCTCAATACCGATTCGCACCACTATCACGGCAGCAACGCCGGCAATCAGGGGCGGGTCTCTTCCGAAGCGGTCGGCAGCCACGGCCGCGACTTTTCCATCTGCGTGACGCTGCCGCCGCTGGCGACCATTTATCTGCTGCGGGAGGCGCCATGACGGAGCTGACGGCCGGCCTCGCCGCGCCGCTGGGCGCGCATTACGACGGCGAAGGCATCAATTTTACCCTGTACTCGGCGCACGCCGAGCGGGTGGAGCTGTGCCTGTTCGACGGCCAGCAGCGTGAGGTGCGCCTGCCGCTGCCGGCGCGCAGCGGCGATATCTGGCATGGCTATTTGCCGGGCGGCAAGCCGGGACAACGTTACGGTTACCGGGTCTACGGCCCGTTCGACCCGGCGAACGGACAGCGGTTCAACCCCAACAAGCTGGCGCTCGATCCGGCCGCGCGCGCGGTGGAAGGGCCGGTGGCGGACCACCCGCACCTGCACGGCGGTTACGATCGGCCGGATCCGCACGACAGCGCCGAGCTGATGCCGAAATGCGTGGTGGTGGACCAATGCTATGACTGGCAGGACGATCGCCCGCCCGCCACGCCCTGGGGGCAGACGGTGATTTACGAAGCGCACGTACGCGGCCTGACGCTGCTGCACCCGAAGATCCCGCCGGCGCTGCGCGGCAGCTTCGCCGCGCTGGGGCACCCGGTGATGATCGCCCACTTCAAACGCCTCGGCATCACCGCGCTGGAACTGCTGCCGGTGCAGCAACATACCTCCGAACCGCGTCTGCAGCGGCTGGGGCTGATCAACTACTGGGGCTATAACGTGCTGGCGCCCTATGCGCCGGACAACCGCTACGCCAGCCTGAGCACCGACGGCACGCCGCTGAACGAATTTCGCGATGCGGTCAAGGCGCTGCATCAAGCCGGCATCGAGGTGATCCTCGACGTGGTGTTCAACCACAGCGCCGAGCTGGATATGGACGGGCCGATGCTGTCGCTGAGCGGCATCGACAACCAGAGCTACTACTGGCTGACGCCGGAAGGGGACTACGTCAACGACACCGGCTGCGGCAATACCCTGCGGCTCGATCAGCCGCAGGGCGTGGCCTGGGTGATGGACTGCCTGCATTTTTGGGTGCGGGAGTGCCACGTCGACGGCTTCCGCTTCGATCTGGGCAGCGTGCTCGGCCGCACGCCGGGGTTCGATCGCGATGCGCCGCTGTTCCAGGCGATGCTGGCGGACGATGTGCTGTCGCGCTGCAAGCTGATAGCCGAACCCTGGGACGTTGGCCCCGGCGGCTATCAGGTGGGGGCGTTTCCCGGCCGCTTCGCCGAATGGAACGACCATTACCGCGACGACATGCGCCGTTTCTGGCTGCAGAGCGGCGTGTCGCTCGGCCAGTTCGCCCGGCGTTTTGCCGCCTCCAGCGATGTGTACAACCAGCGCGGGCGAGCGCCTTACGCCACCGTCAACATGCTGACCGCCCATGACGGTTTTACCCTGCAGGACGTGGTCAGCTTCAACGAGAAACACAATCAGCCGAACGGCGAAGGCAACCGCGACGGCAGCGATCGTAATTTCAGCAACAACCACGGCGTGGAAGGCCTGGTCGCCGACGACGCCATTGTGCAACGCCGCAGGGCCAGCCAGCGGGCGATGCTCGCCACGCTGTTGCTGTCCCAGGGAACGCCGATGCTGCTGGCCGGCGATGAACAGGGACACAGCCAGCAGGGGAACAACAACGCCTATTGTCAGGACAACGCCACCACCTGGCTCGACTGGTCCACGGCGGATGACGCGCTGACCGATTACGTCGCGGCGCTGATCGCGCTGCGCCGCCGGATCCCCGCGTTGCAACAGGACCGCTGGTGGCAGCAGGACGACGGCAGCGTGCAGTGGCTGAACGCACAAGGGCAGGCGCTCGATGCGCAGCAGTGGGAGCAAGGCGATCTGCTTATGCAGATCCTGCTGTCGCAGCGCTGGCTGCTGCTGGTTAACGCCACGCCGCAAACGGTGGAGATGAGGTTGCCGGAAGGCGATTGGCAGGTTGTCGCTCCGTTCACTCAGGAAGACTCACGGGCGGTGTTACCCGCCTGGCACCAGGACGCGCGCTCGCTTTGCGTTCTGGTACGGAAATAATAAAAGGAGTCCGCTATGGTTAGGTTTGAAAATAAAGACCCCCTGATGTTGGCGCGCCAGCTGCCGATTAAATCCGTAGCGCTGATCCTGGCCGGCGGCCGCGGCTCGCGCCTGAAAGATTTGACCTCCACCCGCGCCAAGCCCGCCGTCCACTTTGGCGGCAAATTCCGCATCATCGATTTCGCCCTGTCGAACTGCCTGAACTCCGGCATCCGCCGCATCGGCGTGATCACCCAATACCAGTCGCACACGCTGGTGCAGCACATTCAGCGCGGCTGGTCGTTCCTCAACGAGGAAATGAACGAGTTCGTCGACCTGCTGCCGGCCCAGCAACGCCTCAGCACCGAACATTGGTACAAAGGCACCGCCGACGCGGTCTACCAGAATCTGGACATCATCCGCCGCTATGAGGCCGAATACGTGGTGATCCTGGCGGGCGACCATATCTACAAGATGGATTACTCGCGCATGCTGATCGACCACGTCGAGAAGGGGGCCCAGTGCACCGTGGCCTGCCTGCCGGTGCCGCGCAGCGAAGCCGGCGAATTCGGCGTGATGAAGGTGGATGAAAGCGACCGCATTATCGAGTTCCTGGAGAAACCCGCCGATCCGCCGGCGATGCCGGGCAACCCGGATATGTCGCTGGCCAGCATGGGCATCTATATTTTTAATGCCGCCTACCTGTTCCAGCTGCTGGAAGAGGATATGTCGACTCCCGGCTCCAGCCACGATTTCGGCAAGGATCTGATCCCGAAAATCACCGCGCAACAGGCGGCGTGGGCGCATCCGTTTACCTTGTCCTGCGTGACCTCCAACCCCGATCTGCCGCCGTACTGGCGCGACGTGGGCACGCTGGACGCCTACTGGCGCGCCAACCTCGATCTGGCGTCGGTAACGCCGGAGCTGGACATGTACGACCGCGCCTGGCCGATCCGCACCCACATGGAGCCGCTGCCGCCGGCCAAGTTCGTGCAGGATCGCTCCGGCAGCCACGGCATGACCATGAACTCGCTGGTGTCCGGCGGTTGCATCGTGTCCGGGTCGGTGGTGGTGCATTCGGTGCTGTTCCCGCGCGTGCGAGTGAACTCGTTCTGTACCATCGACTCTACCGTATTGTTGCCGGACGTGAACGTCGGCCGTTCCTGCCGCCTGCGGCGCTGCATCATCGACCGCGCCTGCCACATTCCGGAGGGCATGGTGATCGGGGAAAACGCCGATGAGGACAGCAAGCGCTTTTATCGCTCGGAAGGCGGCATCGTGCTGGTGACGCGCGAAATGTTGTCAAAATTGTGAGTTAACGTGGGCGGCAGAACGATAGCCTGCCGCCTGATGAACGGTTCGATGGCTTGCGCAACGCGGCAAACATAACAGCGGCAAGCCTGCTTTATTTCTTATCCAGAGGCCTTCGGCCGACTTTCAGGAGTGATAATGCAGGTCTTACACGTATGTTCTGAAATGTTCCCCCTGCTGAAAACGGGCGGACTCGCAGACGTGGTTGGCGCACTGCCGGCGGCGCAAATCGCCGAAGGCGCCGATGTTCGGGTGCTATTGCCCGCTTTCCCTGACGTACGCAACGGCATTCCGGACACCGTGCTGGTGGCGGAAATCGACTCGTTCGCCGGCCGGGTGGGCCTGCGTTACGGCACCTACCATGGCGTGGGCATCTATCTCATCGATGCGCCCTGGCTGTATGACCGGCCGGGCAGCCCGTACCACGACCAATCCATGTACGCCTACCCCGACAACCATCGCCGCTTTGCGCTGCTGGGCTGGATGGCCTGCGAGCTGGCCAAGGGGCTGGATCGCTACTGGCGCCCGCAGCTGGTGCACGCCCACGACTGGCACGCCGGCCTGAGCTGCGCCTATCTGGCCGCCAACGGCCACCCGGCGCGCTCGGTGTTCACGGTGCACAACCTGGCCTATCAGGGGCTGTTCTCCGCCCATCATGTGACCGAGCTGTGGCTGCCGGCGTCGTTTTACGACGTTTATGGCCTGGAGTTCTACGGCCAGATGTCGTTCCTCAAGGCCGGGCTGTTTTATGCCGACCACGTGACCGCCGTTAGCCCGACCTATGCGCGCGAGATCACCCGGCCGGAGTTCGGCTATGGCATGGAGGGGCTGCTGCAGGAACGGCAGCGGCAGGGCCGGCTGAGCGGCATCCTCAACGGGGTGGACGACAAGATTTGGGATCCGGCCCACGACCCGCGGCTGAGTACCCGCTACGACGCCGACGATCTGAAAAGTAAGGTCAAAAACAAGCTGCATCTGCAAAAGGCCATGGGGCTGAAGGTGGACGAATCGCTGCCGGTGTTCGCGGTAGTGAGCCGCTTGACCAGCCAAAAAGGTCTGGACCTGGTGCTGCAGGCATTGCCTGAGCTGCTGGCGCAGGGCGGGCAGCTGGCGCTGCTGGGCGCCGGCGACGCGGTGCTGCAACAGGCGTTTCTGGCCGCCGCCGCCGACTATCCCGAGCAGGTTGGGGTGCAGATCGGCTATCACGAATCCTTCTCCCACCGCATCATCGGCGGTGCCGACGTGATTCTGGTGCCGAGCCGCTTCGAGCCCTGCGGCCTGACGCAGCTCTACGGCCTGAAATACGGCACGCTGCCGCTGGTGCGCCGCACCGGCGGGCTGGCAGACACGGTGGTGGACTGCGCGCTGGAAAATCTGGCCGACGGCACTGCCAGCGGCTTCGTGTTCGACGATTGCGATGCCGTCGCGCTGGGCAACGCCATCCGCCGCGCCATGGTGCTGTGGAGCCGGCCGAAACACTGGCGCCACGTTCAGCGCCACGCCATGAGCGTGGACTTCGGCTGGCCGGTGGCGGCGAAAGAGTATCTGTCGCTTTATCAACGTTTGTAGCCCGCGTTTCGCGTCTTGGGTTGACGCGCGGCGGGCAGCCGTTTGGGTTGATTGTCGGGGCGCGGCATACCGCGTCCATGTTCAGCGGGGCCAGCTATTCCGCGGCGAATGGCTGGGCTCCCTAAAAGGGATCAAAAAGCCATGACTTCACCGTTTAGTTACACCTCACCTACGGTCAGTGTGGAAGCGCTGAAACACTCCATCGCCTATAAGCTGATGTTTATCGTCGGCAAGGATCCGGCCATCGCCAACCGGCACGACTGGCTGAACGCCGTGCTGTTCGCGGTGCGCGATCGCATGGTTGAACGCTGGCTGCGCTCCAACCGCGCCCAGCTGTCGCAGGACGTGCGGCAGGTGTATTACCTGTCGATGGAGTTCCTGATCGGCCGCACCCTGTCGAACGCGCTGCTGTCGATGGGCATCTATCAGGACATCGACAACGCACTGAACGAAATGGGGTTGAGCCTGGGTGAACTGCTGGAAGAAGAGAACGACCCTGGCCTCGGCAACGGCGGTCTGGGGCGCCTGGCGGCCTGCTTCCTCGATTCGCTGGCGACGCTGGCGCTGCCGGGGCGCGGCTACGGCATTCGCTACGAGTACGGCATGTTCAAGCAAAATATCGTCAACGGCCAGCAGATGGAGTCGCCGGACTATTGGCTGGAGTACGGCAATCCGTGGGAGTTTCCGCGCCACAACACCCGCTACAAGGTGCGCTTTGGCGGCCGCGTGCAGCAGGAGGGGGCCAAGGCCCGCTGGCTGGAGACCGAAGAGATCGTGGCCATCGCCTACGATCAGGTGATCCCCGGTTTCGACACCGACGCCACCAACACCCTGCGGCTGTGGAGCGCGCAGGCCAGTAACGAGATCAACCTCGGCAAGTTTAACCAGGGCGATTATTTCGCCGCGGTGGAGGATAAAAACCACTCGGAGAACGTGTCGCGCGTGCTGTATCCGGACGACTCGACCTCCTCCGGGCGCGAGCTGCGGCTGCGGCAGGAGTATTTCCTGGTGTCGGCCACGGTGCAGGACATCCTCAACCGCCATTGGCTGATGCACAAAACCTTCGACAACCTGGCGGACAAGATCGCCATTCACCTCAACGACACTCACCCGGTGCTGTCGATTCCCGAACTGATGCACCGGCTGATCGACGAGCACAAATTCAAGTGGCTCGACGCCTGGGAAGTGGTGGAGCAGGTGTTTTCCTACACCAACCACACGCTGATGAGCGAGGCGCTGGAAACCTGGCCGTTGGACATGATAGGGCGCATCTTGCCGCGCCATCTGCAGCTGATTTTCGAAATCAACGATCACTTCCTCAAGATGGTGCAGGAAGTGGCGCCGGGCGACAACGACCTGCTGGCGCGGGTCTCGATCATCGATGAAACCAACGGCCGCCGGGTGCGCATGGCGTGGCTGGCAGTGGTGGCCAGCCACAAGGTCAACGGCGTTTCTGCCCTGCATTCCGAGCTGATGGTGCAGTCGCTGTTCGCCGACTTTGCCCGGCTGTTCCCCAATCGTTTCTGCAACAAAACCAACGGGGTGACGCCGCGCCGTTGGCTGGCGCTGGCCAACCCGCCGCTGGCGGCGGTGCTGGACGACTGCATCGGGCAAACCTGGCGCACCGATCTCAGCCAGTTGAGCGAGATCAAAGCCAACGTCGATTACCCGAGTTTCCTGCAGGCGGTGCAGCGCGCCAAGCGGCAGAACAAGGAGCGGCTGGCGCTGTACATCGCCAAAACGCTCAACGTGGTGGTCAACCCGGATGCGCTGTTCGACGTGCAGATCAAGCGCATCCACGAGTACAAACGGCAGCTGCTCAACGTGTTGCACGTCATCACGCTGTATAACCGCCTGCTGGACGATCCGGAGATCGAGCGCGTGCCGCGGGTGGTGATCTTCGCCGGCAAGGCGGCCTCGGCCTACTATGCCGCCAAGCAGATCATCCGCTTGATCAACGACGTGGCCAAAGTGATCAACAACGATCCGCGCGTGCATACCCAACTGAAGGTGGTGTTCATTCCGAACTACGGCGTCAGCCTGGCGCAGATCATTATCCCGGCGGCGGATCTGTCGGAACAGATCTCGCTGGCGGGCACCGAAGCCTCAGGCACCAGCAACATGAAGTTTGCGCTGAACGGCGCGCTGACCATCGGTACGCTGGACGGCGCCAACGTCGAGATGCGTGAGCACGTGGGGGAGGAGAACATCTTTATCTTCGGCAATACCGCCGAACAGGTAGAGGAACTGCGCCGCAACGGTTACAACCCGCATCAATACTACGAGCAGGATCCCGAGCTGCATCAGGCGCTGACGCAGATCGCCACCGGCGTGTTCAGCCCGGACGAACCGAAGCGCTATAGCAACCTGTTCGACTCGTTGGTGAACCTGGGGGATCACTACCAGCTGCTGGCGGATTATCGCAGCTACGTGGATACGCAGGACAAGGTGGACGAGGTGTATCTCAATCAGGACGAGTGGACGCGGCGCGCGGTGCTGAATATTGCCAACATGGGCTACTTCTCCTCCGATCGCACCATCCAGGAATACGCGGACGAAATCTGGCACATTCAGCCGGTGAAGCTGTAAGACGGAAGAGAAAGCGCAAAGAAAAGGGCCGGATAACCGGCCCTTTTTCGTTACGCTGCGGCTCAGGAAGCCAGAGACAGCGCTTTCGTTTTCGCGTGTTCCGCCAGCCAGGCTTTCACCCGCGCCTGTTGCGCGTCGTCCAGCCACATACCCAGCTTGGTGCGGCGCCAGATGGCGTCGTCCAGCTCTACGACCCACTCTTTGTCGGTCAGGTAGCGCAGTTCGGCTTCATACAGACCGTGGCCGAAATCTTCGCCCAGATCGCCGAGGCCGTTGGCGCCGGCCAGGATCAGCTCGCTCTGGCTGCCGTAGGTGCGGGCATAGCGGCGCGCCAGGGCTTCCGGCAGCCAGCCGTGCGCACGGCGCAGTTTGGCTGCGTAGCCGTCGCGATCGCCGCCGATGTCACCGCCTGGCAGCGTGGCGTTTTTGGTCCACGCCGGGCCGCAGCCTGGGTAGTAGTGGGCCAGTTTTTCCATCGCGTGCTCGGCCAGCTTGCGGTAGGTGGTCAACTTGCCGCCGAAGACCGACAGCAGCGGCGCCTTGCCTTGCTCGTCGTGCACGTCCAGCGTGTAATCGCGGGTGATCGCCTGCGGCGAATCGGATTCGTCGTCGCACAGCGGACGCACGCCGGAGTATGTCCAGACGATGTCGTCGCGGCCCAGCTGCTTCTTGAAGTGATCGTTGTACACTTTCAGCAGATAAGCGATTTCGTTCTCGTCGATCTTCACGTCCTTCGGATCGCCTTTGTACTCCACGTCGGTGGTGCCGATGATGGAGAACTCGTCATTCCACGGGATCACGAACACGATGCGGTGGTCTTCGTTCTGCAGAATGTAAGACTGCGGCTGATCGTGCACGCGTGGCACCACGATGTGGCTGCCTTTGATCAGGCGGATGCCGTAAGGCGATTTCAGCTTCAGGCCGTCGTCGAAGAAGTTTTTCACCCACGGGCCGGTGGCGTTCACCAGGCCTTTGGCGCGCCAGGTGAAGGTTTTGCCGCTGTCGATATCGACCGCTTCCACCATCCACAGGCCGTTTTCACGCCATGCGCGGGTCACTTTGGTGCGGGTGCGCACTTCGCCGCCGCGTTTTTCCACTTCCTGCGCGTTCAGCACCACCAGGCGAGCATCGTCGACCCAGCAGTCGGAATATTCGAAACCGCGCTTCAGTTCAGGCTTCAGCACCGACTCTGGTCCAAAGCGCAAGCCCTTGCTGCCCGGCAGGCTGGTGCGTTTGCCCAGGTGATCGTACAGGAACAGGCCGATACGGATCATCCAGGCCGGACGCAGGTGCGGCTGGTGCGGCAGGCGGAAACGCATCGGGAACGCGATGTGCGGCGCCAGCTTCAGCAGCACTTCACGCTCGGCCAGCGCTTCGCTCACCAGACGGAATTCGTAGTGTTCCAGGTAGCGCAGGCCACCGTGGATCAGTTTGGAACTGGCGGAAGACGTAGCACAGGCCAAGTCTTGCGCTTCCAGTAGCAGTACCGACAGCCCGCGCCCGGCAGCATCCGCCGCGATGCCGGCACCGTTGATGCCGCCACCGATAACGATCAAGTCTTTGGTTTCCACGTCATCTTCCTCCAGATGTTCGAAATAGCTCTTTCATGTTCGTTTTCGCTCATGATTGTAATCAAAAACCAACAAGCAAGCCAAGACTTAACCAAACAAAAACATTTAGGCGTGATAGAGGTAACAGTTTGGTGATGATAGTCACATAAATGATGTGGATATGGCGCGAGCGCGCAAACGGCTGTCGATGAAGAGGGCGGGGGGTAGGAAACGGGGCGGCGGCGCGCCCCGCAGGTTAACAGCGGATCAGCACAGCTCCAGCTGCACGTCGTACTGTTCGATGATTTTCATCACGCTCGGCGGCGGCAACTGGTCGGTAAACAGGTAGTCGATCAGATTCATGTTACCCAGGTTGACCATGGCGTTGCGACCGAATTTGGAGTGGTCGGTGACCAGCATCACGCAGCGGGAATTTTCGATAATCGCGCGTTTGGTGCGCACTTCGTGATAGTCGAATTCGAGCAGCGAGCCGTCCATATCGATGCCGCTGATGCCGAGAATGCCGTAATCGAGGCGGAATTGGGAGATGAAGTCCAGGGTGGCTTCGCCCATGATGCCGCCGTCGCGGGTGCGCACTTCGCCGCCGGCCAGGATCAGGCGGAAGTCTTCCTTGGCGGTCAGCAGGGTGGCGACGTTGAGGTTGTTGGTGACCACGCGCAGGTTCTTGTGGTTCATCAGCGCATGGGCCACCGCTTCCGGCGTGGTGCCGATATCGATGAACAGCGTGGCGCCGTCCGGGATCTGGCTGGCGACGCGCTGCGCGATGCGGGCTTTCTCTTCCGACCACATCACCTTGCGATCGTTATAGGCAGCGTTGACCGAGCTGGAAGGCAGCGCCGCGCCGCCGTGGTGACGCTGGATCTTGTTCTGGTCGGCCAGGTCATTCAAATCGCGGCGAATCGTTTGCGGGCTGACGTCAAAATGTTCCACCAGCTCTTCCGTGCTGACGTAACCCTGCAGGCGCACCAGCTCGATAATTGCGTCATGACGCTGTGTTTGCTTCACGATAATCCCCTAAAACGCCCGCTGTGCCCGCTGGGCACAGCTCCCGGCTGTTATTGTTCGTTGTGTGCGCGATGACGCGTATCCCAAAATGCCATCAATAACCCTAACACTAAACCGGCTACGTGTGCCGCGTTGGCGATCGACATTCCTAAAATATCGAAATATCCGGCCACCAGCCACAGCACCGAGAACACCATCAGCCCGCGCGGCAGCATCAGGCCGCGCTCCGGCGCCCGTTCGCCCGTCAGCCACACATAGCCCATCAGCGCATAGACCACGCCCGACAGCCCGCCGAACAGCGCGCCGCTGAACAGCGATTGCGCCCAGCCGCTGAAGAAGGCCGACACCACCGCCAGCACGAACAGCTTGCCGGCGCCGAGGCGTTTTTCCATCTGGCCGCCGAGATACCACCACCACATCAGGTTAAACAGGATATGCAGCAGGGAGAAATGCAGGAACGCATGGCTGACCCAGCGCCACAGCTGCGTGTATTGGCTGCTGTCCTGCGGCCAGGAGAGCCAGTACATCACGGTGTTGTCGCCCAGCACCTGCATCAGGATGTAGATCGCGATGCACAGCACCATCACGCCGAGCGTCAGCGGCCCGGCCTTGCTGCGCAGGGTGTGCAGGTAGGATTCGCTCTGATAGTGCAGACCGGCGTCGGTATGGCCGGTCTGCCAGCTGGCGGCCTGATAACGGCGGTTGAGCGGATCGACCAGAAACTGCTGCAGCTCGTGTTGCACCTGTTCGAGGTGGCCGTCGTCGGCCAGCCAGATTTCCGCCGCCTCGCCGCTGTTGCGCAGCTCAAGCCGGATGCCCTGGGTCGCCATATAGTCGACAAAGGCCAGCGCCAGGCGCGGGTTGGATATGGCGATTACTCTAACCATTGCTCTTCCGTCGTAAGTGAATGATTTTGGCCGCGGCTTGCTCGCCGGCGACCCTGACGGCCGATTATAACGTCGAAATCCTGAGCGCTGGCAAACGGATCTGCGAAAAACCCGCGAAAACGCGCACAAAAATGAAGGGGAAGCCCGCCGACGCACGGCGGGCGGCGGGAATCAGGCAGAGGTTTCCACGTCTTGCGGATACTGGCGGGCCCAGGCCTCGAAGCCGCCGTCGATGCTGTAGACCGCGTCGAACCCCTGGTGCAGCAGGTACTGAGCCGCGCTGCGGCTGCTGTTGCCGTGGTAGCACATCACCATCACCGGCCGCTCGAAGTCATTTTGTTGCATAAAGGCCGACAGGGTGGCGTTGGTGAGGTGAAAGGCGCCCGGCGTATGCCCGGCTTCAAAACTTTGCGGATCGCGGATGTCGACCAGGGCGGCGCTGCCCTCTTTCCAGCGGGTGTACGCCTGCTCAACGTTGATCGCTTCGAACTGTTCCATACTGCTGACTGCCTCGTAATTGGGGGACGCCGCTATTGTAACCAACTCTGCGGCGTTTAAGACCAGATTAAGGTTGTGGTTTTGTCACACCAGCAGCACTTCAACGCCTTGCTGACGCAGTTGCTCAACGATTGCCGGATCGGCGGCCCGGCCAGTGATCACCATGGCAATTTGCTCGGTGCGGCTGAACAGCATGCCGGCGCGTTGGCCGACTTTGCTGCTGTCGACCAGCACCACCAGTTTACCGACATAGTTGAGCATCTTCTGTTCTGCCATCGCGGTCAGCATATCGGTTTTATACAAACCGTCAGCGGTGAGGCCGATACCGCTGGTGAACATCCAGTGCCCGGCGTACAGGGTTGCGTCGCCTTCCTGAGGCGCCAGAGTAATCGACTGGGTTTTGTTGTACTGGCCTCCCATGATCACCACGCTGTCGTGTTCCTGATCGATCAGGTAATTCGCTAGCGGCAGATAATTGGTGATCACCTGAACCGGCTTGCCGCAAATTTCACGGCCCAACAGAAATGCGGTGGAGCCGCAGTTGATCACCACGCTTTCACCCGGCTGACAGAGCTGTGACGCGGCCGCCGCAATGCGCATTTTTTCATCGAGGTGCTGGGTTTGGTGGATATTGAGCGGCGTCCAGGCCGGGCGCGGAGTTTGCGTGGCTTCGGCGCCGTTGCGTACTTTGCGCAATTTGCCGATTTCATTCAGCTTGTTGATGTCCCGGCGCGCGGTGGCCGGAGAGATGTCAAACGCCGCGATGACGTCCGCCACGGAGATTTGCCCCTTGCGCTGCAAGAGATCGAGAATAGCGTTGTGGCGTTGGGACTCTGTCATGCGGGCTCCGTGGAGAGAAAAAACGTCGTTGCCTTCGATTATATGCGCGCCGTTTGACGATTTGAATCATTGCCGTTCAAAAGCGCGCATCCGTATGCAACACCGATTGATTACAAGAAAGACTTGAAGGGCAGGTCGGGTTCCTGGATGAAACAATCATCGAACCCGCGCGGGTAGTGATATTCCAGATTGTCTTTGTCCTGCGGCCAGATGAACTTGCCGCCAACCTGCCAGATAAACGGTTTGAAACCGTACTTGAGCCGGTCCTTTTTCATATCCCACAACACGCGGATCTCCTGCGGATCTGCCTGGAAATTAGACCAAATGTCATGGTGGAAGGGGATAACGACCTTGGCGTTCAGCGATTCCGCCATGCGCAAGATGTCTGCGCTGGTCATCTTGTCAGTAATGCCGCGCGGGTTCTCGCCGTAGGAACCGAGGGCGACATCGATCTGATGATCGTTGCCGTGCTTGGCGTAATAGTTGGAGTAGTGGGAATCGCCGCTGTGATAAAGGTTGCCGCCCGGCGTTTTGAACAGGTAGTTGACCGCCCGCAGGTCCATGCCGTCCGGCAGAACGCCCGCCGCTTTTTGTTCCACCGGCAATGTGATGAGTGCCGTGCGATCGAAGGCGTCCAGCGCATGAATTTCAATGTCTTTGATTTTTATCACGTCGCCAGGTTTGACGGTGATGCAGCGCTCCGGCGGCACGCCCCAGCCGATCCAGATATCTACGCAGCTTTGCGGCCCGATAAACGGGACGGTGGGGGCGCAGTTCTGCAACACTGCCGCCGCTACGTTCACATCGATATGATCGTTGTGATCGTGCGTGGCCAACACGGCGTCGAGCTGGGTAATGGCGAACGGATCGAGCACGAATGGGGTGGTGCGCAGGTTCGGTTGCAGTTTACGCACCCCGGCCATGCGCTGCATTTGGTGGCCGGTTTTCATCAGCGGGTTGCCGTGACTCTGCTTGCCGGTGCCGCACCAGAAATCGACGCACAGGTTGGCGCCTTCTTCAGACTTGAGCCAGATGCCGGTGCAGCCCAGCCACCACATGGCGAAAGTGCCGGGCGCGACGTTCTCCTGCTCTATCTCTTCGTTCAGCCAGGTGCCCCATTCGGGAAAGGTGTTCAATATCCAGGATTCGCGGGTGATGTCGTTGACTTTACTCATGGGTCGTTCCTCGTTGGCGGTGATAATGCAATCACAAATAATCATTTAAAGATTTTATGTGATTTGTTTTGATCGAATCTAGCACCGTTTTTTTCAACTGACAACGATCGAAATACACGTTAACACCGCCGGATTTACGTGCTGCGCCGTCCTTCTATCTCCTTTTTGTTTGATTAACTGCTATTAAATTCAATGAGTAATGAAATGTAAGTTGTCTAATTCATTGAATGTTAGTGGAATTGATTTTTAACTTGCGAGGTTGTTCACAAATAATCATTAATGATCTTTTTGTGATTTATTGTGATTGGTATGGTGAAGGCGTTACCTGCATGCCAACCTTTTCGGGAGAGCCGTATGGAAACTCTTTACACCATCTTCACCGTCTTTTTTAACCAGGTGATGACCAATGCGCCGCTGCTGTTGGGGCTGGTTACGCTGCTGGGTTACACGTTGCTGCGCAAAAGCGCGGCGGTCATTATCAAAGGCACGATCAAAACCATTATCGGTTTCATGTTATTGCAGGCCGGCTCCGGCATCCTGACCGGCACGTTCAAACCCGTTGTGGCGAAGTTGTCCGAGGTATACGGCATCAACGGGGCGATTTCAGATACCTATGCCTCGATGATGGCCACCATCGAACGTATGGGGGACGCCTATAGTTGGGTCGGCTACGCGGTCTTGCTGGCATTGGCGCTGAACATACTCTACGTGTTGTTGAGGCGCATCACCGGCATCCGCACCATCATGCTCACTGGCCACATCATGTTTCAGCAGGTTGGGTTGATCGCGGTATTTTTCTACATTCTGGGTTACGGCATGTGGACGACGGTATTGTGCAGTGCGCTCTTGGCTTCACTGTACTGGGGCATCACCTCCAACATGATGTTCAAACCGACGCAGGCGGTAACGGAAAACAGCGGTTTCTCCATTGGGCACCAACAGCAGTTCGCTTCGTGGCTGGCATACAAGGCCGCACCGTATCTCGGTAAAAAAGAGGACAGCGTAGAAGATCTGAAGCTGCCCGGATGGCTGAACATTTTCCATGACAACATCGTGTCCACCGCCATCGTGATGACGCTGTTTTTCGGCATCATTCTGTGCTCGTTCGGCTTGGACACTCTGCAGGCGATGGCCGGTAAAACTCACTGGAGCATCTATATCCTGCAAACCGGGCTGATGTTCGCGGTGGCGATTTTCATCATCGTGCAGGGCGTGCGCATGTTCGTCGCCGAATTGACCGAGGCCTTTAACGGCATTTCCCAACGTCTGATCCCCGGCGCGGTACTGGCCATCGACTGTGCCGCCATTTATAGCTTCGCGCCCAACGCCGTGGTGTGGGGTTTTATGTGGGGCACCATCGGCCAACTGATCGCCGTCGGCATACTGTTAGCGCTTGGCTCTTCCATCATGATTATTCCCGGTTTCATTCCCATGTTCTTTTCTAACGCCACCATCGGCGTATTCGCTAACCACTTTGGTGGCTGGCGCGCGGCGATGAAGATCTGTCTGGTGATGGGAATGATAGAGATCTTCGGCTGCGTGTGGGCCATCAAACTGACTGGGCTAAGTGCCTGGATGGGCATGGCGGACTGGTCGATTCTGGCGCCGCCGCTGATGCAAGGGCTGAGTCTGGGCCTGTGGTTTATGGGCGTGGTGATCGTTATCGCCCTGCTGTACATGTTCTTCGCCGGACGCACCCTGCGTGCGGAAGAAGATGCTGAAAAACAATCGGTTGAATCGGCGTCACGTTAATAGGAGTGCAGATTATGACGGTACGAATCCTGGCGGTATGCGGTTGCGGACAAGGCAGTTCCATGATCATGAAAATGAAAGTCGACCAATTTTTAACGCAGCAAGGTGTGGATCATTCGGTCAACAGCTGTGCGGTGGGGGAATACAAATCCGAGTTGAATGGGGCTGACATCATCATTGCTTCCACCCATGTCGCGGATGAAATCGTCGTCAGCGGCAACAAATACGTGGTCGGGGTACGCAATATGCTCTCGGCGGCGGACTTCGGCCCGAAGCTGATGGACGTCATCGGCGCGCATTTTCCGCAAGATTTGAAGCAGTGAGGAGCGAGTCATGAAGCTGAGCGATTCGTTGGCGCAGAATAACGCTATCCAACTGCAGGCGGAGGCTGCCGACTGGCGCCAGGCGGTGCGGCTGGGGGTCGATCTGCTGGTGGCCGCCGGCGTGGTGGAACCCCGCTATTTCGACGCCATTTTGGCCGGCGTCGAACGGCACGGCCCTTACTTCGTGCTGGCGCCGGGCCTGGCGATGCCGCACGGCCGGCCGGAGGAAGGGGTGCTGAAAACCGGCTTCGCCTTGGTCACCCTGAAGACGCCGGTGTGTTTCGGCGATGAGGACAACGATCCGATAGACATCTTGATCACCATGGCGGCGGTGGACGCCAAAACGCATCAGGAGGAGGGGATCATGCAAGTGGTGAACCTGTTTGAAGATGAGGCGAATTTCGATCGCTTGCGGGCCTGTCGCCACGCGAGCGAGGTATTGGCGTTGATCGACAAAACGTCTACGGCGGCGAATTGAAGGGGACAAACAATGAACACGCATTTACCGATGTTGCAGGTGGCGCTGGATAATCTGTCCATGGCTGCGGCTTATGACACGACTCGCCTGATCGCGGCCGAAGTCGACATCATCGAAGTCGGCACTATTTTGTGCGTGGCAGAAGGCGTGCGAGCCATACGCGATTTAAAAGCGCTGTATCCGGATCGCATCGTGTTGGCGGACGCAAAAATCGCCGATGCGGGTCAGATTTTGGCGCGAATGTGCTTCGAGGCGCATGCCGATTGGATCACGGTGATCTGCTGCGCTGACATCAATACGGCCAAGGGCGCGCTGCAGGTGGCACATGAGTTCGGTGGTGACGTGCAGATAGAACTGACGGGGTTCTGGACCTGGGAACAGGCGCAGGCGTGGCGTGAAGCGGGAATTGGTCAGGTGGTGTATCACCGCAGCCGTGACGCGCAGGCGGCGGGGGTATCCTGGAGCGATGACGATATCCGCGCGGTTCGTCGCCTGAGCGAGATGGGTTTTAAGGTGACGGTCACCGGCGGACTGGCGCTGGAGGATTTGCCTCTGTTCCAAGGTATTCCCATCCATGTCTTTATCGCCGGGCGCAGCATTCGTGATGCCGCCGATCCGGTCGCGGCGGCGCGGGAATTTAAACGTGTCATCGCCCAGCGGTGGGGCTGAGGAGCGGTTATGTTGCACAAATCCGTGCCGTTGGGCATCTATGAGAAAGCGTTGCCGCCGGGCGAGGACTGGCTGACGCGCCTGCAACTGGCGGGTGAGTTGGGATTCGATTTCGTTGAAATGTCGATCGATGAAAGCGACGGCCGCCTGGCGCGGCTGGACTGGAGCGTTGAACAGCGGCTCGCGTTGGTTAGCGCCGTTGCGGCGAGCGGTGTGCGCGTGCCTTCTTTATGCCTCAGCGCCCACCGGCGTTTTCCGTTGGGCAGTGAAGACGACACGACGCGCGACCGAGGACTGGATATCGTGCGAAAAGCTATTCGGCTGGCGCAGGATACCGGCATCCGGGTGATCCAACTGGCCGGGTATGACGTTTATTACCAGCAGTCTACTGCGCAGACCCGCGCCCGGTTCCGCGCCGGATTGGTGCAGGCGGTAGAGATGGCCAGCTGTGCACAGGTCATGCTGGCGATGGAAATCATGGACTATCCGCTGATGAACTCGATCAGCAAGGCGCTGGGCTATGCCCACTACCTGAATAACCCGTGGTTTCAGCTGTACCCGGATATCGGCAACTTGTCTGCCTGGGACAACGATGTGCCGATGGAGCTCATGGCCGGGCGCGGACATATTGTGGCGGTACACGTTAAGGATACGCGGCCGGGGGAGTTTAAGAATGTACCGTTCGGCGAGGGCGTAGTGGATTTCGTACGCTGTTTCGAAACGTTGCTTGCGAGCGGCTATCGTGGTCCCTATCTGCTCGAGATGTGGAGCGAGAAAGCGAACGATCCGCTGCGGGCGGTGCGGGAGGCGCGTGCCTGGGTGGTTGAACGCATGGTCGAGGCCGGGTTGGAAATAAGGAGGTAGCATGCTGGAGCAACTGAAAAGTCAGGTGTACCGAGCCAATATGGCGTTGCCTGAGCACGGGCTGGTGACCTATACCTGGGGCAATGTCAGCGGTATCGATCGGGCCAGTGGGCTGGTGGTGATCAAACCCAGCGGCGTACCTTATGAAACGATGCGGGCTGAGGATATGGTGGTGGTGAATGTGCGAGGTGAGGTTGTTGAGGGGCAACTGCGGCCTTCGTCCGATACGCCGACGCATTTGGCGCTGTACCGGGCATTCCCTCAACTCGGCGGTGTGGTGCATACGCACTCCACCCATGCCACCGCCTGGGCGCAGGCAGGGGAAGCGATACCGGTGCTCGGCACCACCCACGCCGACTATTTTTCCGGCGATATTCCTTGTACCCGCGGGCTGACGGCGGAAGAGGTGGCGCGGGAATATGAGCTGAACACCGGTCGGGTGATTATCGAAACCCTGAAAGGGCGTGAACCGTTGCACGTTCCCGGTATCCTGGCGTATCAGCATGGCCCGTTCAGTTGGGGAAGGACGCCGGATGAGGCGGTGCATAACGCCGTGGTATTGGAGGAGGTGGCGAAAATGGCGTGGATCAGCCGGGATATTAACCCCGGCCTACGGCGGATCGATGACTATCTGCTGGAAAAGCATTTCAGCCGCAAACATGGCGCCGGTGCCTATTACGGCCAGCGCTGACTCTCAGGCACCGTAACCCATCATCTTCAACAGCTGCTGCGCCTGCTGCACCGCTTCCTGGCGATGGGCTACGCCGAGCTTCTGGTACAGGTTGCGGATGTGCGTCTTGATGGTGGTGGCCGCCACGTCCAGCTCGCCGGCGATCTGGTCGTTGCTGTAGCCGGAATAGATCAGCCCCAGCACCTGCCATTCGCGCTGGGTGAGCGGGCTGGTGCGGATCAGCTCCGGCACCTGCGGGTGGGTCAGCAGCTTATCGACGAAGTTCTCGTCAAAATGCGCGAACTTGTGCCGATGATGCTGGTTGATGTCGCGCAGGATGCGCTGGGCGCGATGCTGTTCCAGCTCCGGCAGCGTGTTGAGCTGGATCAGCTGGCGCAACTGCTGCGCCATCGCTTCGCCCTCGATGACGAAATGGCTGATAAAGCCGGTGCGGTTGGCCAGCGACAGCGCTTCGATCAACGCCTGCTGCGCTTCGCCCTTGCGCTCTTGCAGCCAGTACAGCTGGTTGCTGAGCAGCAGGTTGCGGTTGAGATCGCTCACCAGCCGCAGCCGGCGGGCGTTCTCGTTCAGTTCATCCAGCACCACGCCGGCCTCGTCATACTGGCCGAGCAGAATCTGCACCCGCGCGATGTTGCGCCACTGGCCCTGCGTGAAGTGGTTATCCGCCATGCCGGGCTTTTCGGTGTGGCGCAGCCACTGGGCGGCGGCGGCGGTGTCGCCGGTCATCTGCCAGTGGATCACCCGCGACTTGTCGGTGTTGGTCAGCCAGTCGCGATGGTAGTGGGCGCCGTGCAGCAGGGTTTCGCAGCGCTGCAGGTGAGTATTGGCATTGTCCAGATCGCCGCGCGCCAGCGAGCATTTGGCCAGCATGGCGATGCACTGCAGCTGTTGCTGCGGCTGGTAGTTCGCCAGGATTTTCAGCCCGGTGCGCGCCGCGTCTTCCGCCTCGTCCAGCCGCGACCACGACCACAGGATCTGCGCGCGAATGCGCAGCAGGAACTCGTGCATCGGCAGCTGTTCCAGGTGCTGCTCGCGGATCAGTTCGAACGCCTTGTCCTGGGTTTCGTAAGCGGCCTGCAGGAAGCCCTGGGCGATGAGGATTTCGCTCTGCTGCAGCAGCGCCCAGAGCGCGTAATGGTTGGCCTGATGGCGACGCGCCATCTGCTCGGTTTGCTGCATCATCGGCAGCGCGCGCGCCAGCTCGCCCTTGCAGTGGTGCACTTCGCCGGTCACCGAGGTGGCGACGATGCGGCTGTAATAGCTGGACAGCGGCAGGAATTTCAACGCTTCGGTCGCCAGCCGTTCGGCCTCTTCCGGTTTGCCGGCGTTGATCGCCACCTGGGCGCGCAAGGCGTCGAACTCGGCGTGCAGCGTTTGGTCTATCTCGATTTTCTGTTCGCGCATGGTGCGCTCGGCGCGTTCCAGCAGGGTGTTGACCTCGCCGTAGCGGTGCTGGCTCTGCGCCAGCCAGGCCTGCAGCAGCGCCAGCTTGGGATTCTGGATCAGGCGCTCATAGGGCAGCGCGTTGAGGCACTCTTCCAGCAAGGCCAGTTCGCTGTGGTGGAACAGCGACCAGGCGTGTTGCAGCAGGATATCGCGCAGCATGCTGACGTCGCTGGCCGCCAGCGCATGGTGAATGGCCTCTGCCGGATATCCCAGCGCCAGCCAGCCTTCGGCGGCGGCGCGGTGCAACCCCGGCAGCTCCAGTGCCAGTTCCCACTGGCAACGCTGGCGCAGGAAAGAGGCGAACAGCGGGTGGAAGTTGAACCATTCGCCGGTGTCGTCCATGCGGTGGATAAACAGCCCCTGGCGCTCCAGCTCCTCCAGCCGCTGCTGGCCGTTGTCTTCGCCGGTCAGCCGCACGATCAGCGCGTCGTTCATCGAGCGCAGCACTGAACAGCGCAGCAGGAAGGCGCGCGCATCGGCATCGACGTGATCCAGCACTTCGTCCACCAGGTAGTCGGACAGGTGACTGGCGTTCAACCCCGCCAGGCGCTTGGCCGACAGCTGGGCCGACGAGGCGGACTGACGGGCCGACAGCGCGATCAGCTGCAGCGCGGTGGCCCAGCCTTCGACTTCGTCGCACAGGCGGCTGCTGTCCTGCTGTTCCATCGGTGCCGCCAGGCGGCAGTCGAAGAACTGTTTGGCTTCCTGATGGGTAAACGCCAGCTGCTGCGTACCCATTTCCAGCAGCTGATCGCGCACCCGCAGATTGGCGATGCCGAGCGGCGGCAGGGTGCGCGAGAGCAGGATCAGCGTCAGGTTTTCCGGCTGATGGCGCAGGAAAAAGCGCATGGCTTCGTGGATGGCGTCGTTGGTGATCAGGTGGTAGTCGTCGATCACCAGGTACAGCGGCTGGTGCCAGTCGGCCAGCTCGATAAACAGCTGGGCGAACAGCGCCGACAGGCTGGCGTACTGATGCTTCTGGCTCAGCGCCTCGCTCTTGACGCAGCGGCCGCCGCTGGCCTGCTGCAGCGCGGCGATCAGGTAGCTGGCGAAGCGCTCCGGCTGGTTGTCGCTCTCATCCAGGGAATACCAGCCCAGATCGGCCTTGCCGGCCGCCCATTGGGCGATCAGCGTGGTTTTCCCGTATCCCGCCGGGCAATTGACCAGTGTCAGGCGATAGTTGCCCGCGCTGGCCAGTTTGGCCAGCAGGCGATCGCGGATCACGGTATTTTGCAGCCGTACCGGGCGGCTCAGTTTTGATGGGATCAGCATAGTATTCCAGGGTATAAATCGCGGTTCCCGCCGGGATTGGAGTGGCGCTAATTATTTTATGGTTCGTAATTAATAGCTCCCCCTAACTTCTGCCAACCCTAAACGTATTGCAACAAGCTTCCGCATCGGCTTGGAGTTAAGTTGCTATCGATCACACTTTTTTACGTTTGGCGCCGGCGCGCGGCGATGCGGTTGCAGATCGCATTTCCGGCCATGGACAAAACTTCAGCAGTGCGAATACTTGTGCTAACGTCATGGTTAACGTTCTCAGTGCTCGCCGCACGCGTTGGCGGGCTTTTTTGCATCGTTGCAAGGGAGTCAAAAAGTGCCTGAGATCACAATTCCAGCTACGCCCCAATCCTCCTCCCCAGCTAATCCCCAGGCGGGATGATGCCGTCAGGCTTTCTCACCGGCACGATAGCGGCAATTTGACCCACTTACTGGATAGAGAGTTTTCCTTATGTCACAGCCTACGCTCAAGAAGGATGCTTTTCTGGCGGCGCTTGCCCGCCAGTGGCAACGGTTCGGCCTCAGTTCCGCACAGCAGATGACGCAGCATCAATGGTGGGAAGCCGTCAGTGCGGCGCTGGCCGAGCAGTTGGCCGCGCAGCCGGCGCCGCGCAAAAGCGCCAAACCGCTGCGCCATGTGAACTACATCTCGATGGAGTTTCTGATCGGCCGGCTGACGGCGAACAACCTGATCAACCTGGGCTGGTACGATACCGTCGAGCAGGCGCTGGCGGAGCAGAACGTCAAGCTGGCGGATTTGCTGGAGCAGGAAACCGATCCGGCGCTGGGCAACGGCGGGCTGGGGCGCCTGGCGGCCTGTTTCCTCGACTCGATGGCGACGGTGGAGCAACCGGCCACCGGCTATGGGCTGAACTACCAGTACGGGCTGTTCCGCCAGTCGTTCCAGGGCGGGCAGCAGCAAGAGGCGCCGGATAACTGGCAGCGCGAGAGCTACCCGTGGTTCCGCCACAACGCCGCGCTGGCGGTGGACGTGGGCATCGGCGGCAAGCTGGAAAAGCAGGTCGACGGCCGCGAACTGTGGCGCCCGGCCTTCACCCTGCGCGGCGAAGCCTGGGATCTGCCGGTGCTGGGGTATCGCAACGGCGTGGCGCAGCCGCTGCGCCTGTGGCAGGCGACCCATCAGCATCCGTTCAACCTGAGCGATTTCAACGACGGCAAATTCCTGCAGGCGGAGAAGCAGGGCGTAGAAGCCGACAAGCTGACCAAGGTGCTCTACCCGAACGACAACCATCAGGCCGGCAAGCGCCTGCGCCTGATGCAGCAGTATTTCCAGTGTGCCTGCTCGGTGGCGGACATTTTGCGCAAGCACCATCAGGCCGGCCGCAAGATTGAAGAGCTGCCGAAGTACGAAGTGATCCAGCTGAACGACACCCACCCGACCATCGCCATTCCGGAAATGCTGCGTATTCTGCTGGACGAACACCATCTGGAGTGGGAGGCGGCCTGGGCGATCACCAGCAACACCTTCGCCTATACCAACCACACCCTGATGCCGGAAGCGCTGGAGTGCTGGGATGAAAAACTGGTGCGCAGCCTGCTGCCGCGCCATTTCTCCATCATCAAACAGATCAACGCCAGGTTCAAAAAGCAGGTGGATAAGCACTGGCCGGGCGACGAGGCGGTGTGGGCCAAACTGGCGGTGCATCACAACAAGCAGGTGCGCATGGCCAACCTGTGCGTGGTCAGCGGCTTTGCGGTCAACGGCGTGGCGCAGCTGCACTCGGATCTGGTGGTGAAAGATCTGTTCCCGGAATATCACCAGCTGTGGCCGAACAAATTCCATAACGTCACCAACGGCATCACGCCGCGTCGCTGGCTGAAACAGTGCAACCCGGCGCTGTCGGGCCTGATCGACGAGACGCTGAAGGTGGAATGGGCGAACGATCTCGACGCGTTGCGCGGGCTGGAAAAATTCGCCGACGACCCGGCGTTCCGCCAGCGTTATCAGCAGATCAAACGCGACAACAAGGTGGCACTGGCCCATTACGTGCACGGCGTGATGGGGTTGACGCTCGATCCGGACGCGATTTTCGACGTGCAGATCAAGCGTCTGCACGAGTACAAACGCCAGCACCTGAACCTGCTGCACATCCTGTGGCTGTATCGCCAGCTGCGCGACAACCCGAATCTGGACATCGTGCCGCGCGTCTTCCTGTTCGGCGCCAAGGCGGCGCCGGGCTACTACCTGGCGAAAAACATCATTTACGCGATCAACCAGGCGGCCGAGAAGATCAATAACGATCCGTTGGTGAAAGATCGCCTGAAAGTGGCGTTCATTCCCGACTACCGCGTGTCGGTGGCCGAACTGATGATCCCGGCGGCGGATATCTCCGAGCAGATCTCCACCGCCGGTAAAGAGGCCTCCGGCACCGGCAACATGAAGCTGGCGCTGAACGGCGCGCTGACGGTCGGCACGCTGGACGGCGCCAACGTCGAAATCGCCGAGCAGGTGGGCGAAGACAATATCTTTATCTTCGGCAATACCGTGGAGCAGGTGAAGGCGATACTGGCGAAGGGCTACGATCCGCTCAGCTACCGCAAGAAAGACAAGCACCTGAAGGCGATTTTGGACGAGCTGGCGAGCGGCGCATTCAGCCACGGCGACAAGCACGCGTTCGACATGATGCTGCACAGCCTGCTGGAAGGCGGCGATCCCTATCTGGTGCTGGCGGACTTCGCCTCGTACTGCCAGGCGCAGCGCCGGGTCGACGAACTGTACCGCGACCGGGACGAATGGACGCGGCGGACTATCCTTAACACTGCGCGCGTCGGCATGTTCAGCTCGGATCGCTCGATTCGCGATTACCAGCAGCGCATCTGGCAAGCCAAACGTTAAGGAGAGCGAATGGATCGTAAGCGTATCGATCAGGCGGCAGCGCAGGCGGGGATCGCTGCCGATTTCATCAATGCCCACGGCAAGCGGCAGGCGATTGAGCTGGAGACCAAGCGCAAGCTGCTGGCGGCCATGAACCGGGCCGATGCTGCGCAGGAAGGGGCGGCATCGCCGTTGCCGGCGGTCAAGGTGTTCTATCAGGGCGCGCCGCTGGCGCTGACCCCGGCGGGCGAAGGCGACTACCTGTGGGTGCTGCAGCGTGAAGACGGCGAATGCCTGCAGGGGCGCGTCGGCGCGCGCAAGACCCTGACGCTGCCCGGCGACCTGCCGGCGGGGTATCACCAATTGACGCTGAGCCAGGGCGCACGGCAGTGGCCATGCCGAGTGATCGTCGCGCCGAGGCGCTGCTTCGAGCCGGACGCCTTGCTGACCGGCAAGAAACTGTGGGGCGCCTGCGTTCAGCTGTATACGCTGCGTTCCGATCGCAACTGGGGCATCGGCGATTTCGGCGATCTGCGTCTGATGGTGGAGCAGGTGGGGGAGCGCGGCGGTGCCTTCGTCGGTCTCAATCCGATCCATGCGCTGTATCCGGCCAACCCGGAGAGCGCCAGCCCTTACAGCCCCTCGTCGCGCCGCTGGCTGAATCTGGCGTATATCGACGTCAACGCGGTGGAGGATTTCCAGCGCAGCGACGCAGCGCAGCGCTGGTGGCAGAAGCCGGCGACGCAGAAGCAGCTGGCCAAGGCGCGCGCCGCGGAGTGGGTGGATTACACCGCCGTGATGCAGCTGAAGCTGGCGGCGCTGAAGCTGACGTTCCCACTGTTTCAGGCGCGCAAGCCGAACGACGCGCAGCGTCAGGCGTTCGAACGGTTCGTGACTGAGGGCGGCGACAGCCTGTATCAGCAGGCGGCGTTCGACGCGCTGCATGCCCACCTGGCGGCCAAAGACGCCAGCCAGTGGGGATGGCCGGCCTGGCCCGAGGGCTATCGGCGGGGGCAGAGCGAAGCGGTGCGGCAGTTCTGCGACGAACATCAGGACGCGGTCCGCTTTTACCTGTGGTTGCAATGGCTGGCGGCCACGCAGTTTGCGCAGTGTTTTGAGCAGAGCCGGCAGCAGCAGATGCCGATTGGTCTGTATCGCGATCTGGCGGTCGGGGTGGCGGAAGGCGGGGCGGAAACCTGGTGCGACCGCGAGCTGTACTGCCTGAAAGCGTCGGTCGGCGCACCGCCGGACATCCTGGGGCCGCTGGGGCAAAACTGGGGCCTGCCGCCGATGGATCCGCACGTGATGGCGGCGCGCGGTTATCAGCCGTTCATCGATCTTTTGCGCGCCAACATGACCAGCTGCGGCGCGCTGCGTATCGATCACGTCATGGCGCTGCTGCGGCTGTGGTGGATCCCTTATGGCGAAACCGCCGATCGCGGTGCCTACGTCAAATACCCGGTGGACGATCTGCTGGCGGTGCTGGCGCTGGAAAGCCAGCGCCACCGTTGCATGGTGATCGGCGAGGATCTCGGCACCGTGCCGGTAGAGATCGTCGGCAAGCTGCGCGACAGCGGCGTCTATTCCTACAAGGTGCTGTATTTCGAAAGCGACGGTGAACACCATTTCCGCGCGCCACAGGCCTATCCGGTGCAGGCGATGGCGACCATCACTACTCACGATCTGCCGACGTTGCGCGGCTATTGGCAAAGCGGCGATCTGACGCTGGGCAACCGACTGGGGCTCTATCCGGACGCGGAGATCCTGCGGGCGCTGTTCGCCGATCGGGAACGCGCCAAGCAAGGGCTGCTGGACGGGTTGCATCGCTATGGCTGCGTGCCGCAGAAGGTGGGCAAGAGGGCGGCGCTGCTCGGCATGAGCCCGCTGCTTAACCGCGGCCTGCAGCGTTATGTCGCCGACAGCGCCAGCGCCCTGCTCGGCCTGCAGCCGGAAGACTGGCTGGACATGGCCGATCCGGTCAATATTCCCGGCACCAGTGACCAGTACCCTAACTGGCGGCGCAAGCTGACCCAAACGCTGGAGGAGATGTTCGCCGATCCGCGGATAAACCGGCTGCTGAAGGATTTGGACAAACGGCGGCGCAAGGTGTCGGTGGGCTAAAAACGACAATGCCGGAACGGGTTCCCCCTTCCGGCATTGCGTTATCTACCGTGGCGTGAGCGCCGGGTATCAGTAGTAAGAGTGCTCGCCGCGCTGGTGTTCGGTCAGATCACGCACGCCCTTCAGCTCCGGGAACTTCTGCAGCAGCTCTTTCTCGATGCCTTCTTTCAGCGTGACGTCGACCATCGAACAGCCGTTGCAACCGCCGCCGAACTGCAGGATCGCCATGTTGTCGTCGGTGATCTCCATCAGCGTCACGCGGCCGCCGTGGCCCGCCAGCTGTGGGTTGATCTGCGACTGCAGCACGTATTCCACGCGCTCCATCAGCGGCGCGTTGTCATCGACCTTGCGCATTTTGGCGTTCGGCGCCTTCAGCGTCAGCTGAGAACCCAGCTGGTCGGTCACGAAGTCGATTTCGGCGTCTTCCAGATACGGCGCGCTCAGCTCATCGACATAGGCGGACAGTTTGTCGAACTTCAGTTCGGTATCCGTCGCTTCTACCGCGTCCGGCGGGCAATAAGAGACACCGCATTCGGCCGTCGGCGTGCCCGGGTTGATCACGAATACGCGGATTTGGGTGCCTTCTTCTTGATTTGCCAGCAGTTTGGCAAAGTGTTCCTGTGCAGCATCTGTTATACGGATCATAGCATTAGCTCAATAGTTGACTTCTATAGTCGGTTATAATACGCCCATTGCCGTGGCACTACAACGTGCGGCAAACGCACCAGATCTGCACCGAGGCGGCGCCTTGCCGCCGCAGCAGCGCCGCGATCTCCGCGACGGTGCTGCCGGTGGTCACCACGTCATCCACTAGGGCGATATGCCGGCCGGCGACCGAGACGGTGCAGACGAACGCGCGCTGCAGATTGCGCCTGCGTGCTCCGGCGCTCAGCCGCTGTTGCAGGGCGGTCTTGCGTACCCGGCGCAAGGCGGCGGGCCGATAGGGGCAGCCCAGCCAGCGCGCCAGCGGCCGGGCCAGCAGATCGCTCTGGTTATAGCCGCGGCGCCAGCAGCGTGATGCATGCAAGGGTACCGCTAAAATCAGGTCGGGTCTGTTCAGATACTGCTCTCTGCGCGCCTGCTGCCAGCGCAACAGCATCAGGCGCGCCAACGCCGGGGCCAGCTCGGACGCGCGGTGAAACTTGAACCTCTTTACCAGTTGGCTGAGGGGCGCAACGTAGTCGCCGACGAACACCAGCCGTTGCCAGGGCGGCGGCCGTTGCAGGCAGCGGCCGCAGGGCGTTTGCGTTCTCCCGGCGGGCAACCCGCAGCGCGGGCAACACGGTGGGCTGACCGGCAGATGGCGCAGGCAGCAGCTGCAGATGCCATGACGCATCAGGCTCAACGGCTGTCGGCATAGCCAACAGCGGCTGCGGATTGATAGCATAGAGACTCCGAGACGGGTAAGCATGAAAGGACAATAACCAATGACAGCGCTGTACTGGCAAACAATAGGTGAAGGCGAACGCGATCTTGTGCTGCTGCACGGCTGGGGATTGAACGCTGAAGTGTGGAGTTGCATTCAGGCGCGACTGGCGCCGCATTTTCGCCTGCATTTGGTCGATCTGCCGGGATACGGCCGCAGCCAGGGGTTCGGTGCTCCCTCGCTGGAGCAGATGACGGAGATCGTGCTGGCGGCTGCCCCCTCTCAGGCCTGGTGGCTAGGCTGGTCGCTCGGCGGGTTGGTGGCCAGCCAGGCGGCGTTGATGCAGCCGCAGCGCGTCAGTGGGCTTATCACCGTGGCCTCTTCGCCCTGTTTTGCCGCCCGCGATGAGTGGCCGGGGATCCGCCCGGACGTGCTGAGCGGTTTTCAGCACCAGCTGAGCCTGGATTTCCAGCGCACCGTCGAGCGTTTTCTGGCGTTGCAGACGCTGGGCACCGAGAGCGCGCGCCAGGATGCGCGCCAGCTGAAAGCGGTAGTGCTCAACCAGCCGACGCCGAGCGTCGAAGTGTTGAACGGCGGGCTGGAGATCCTGCGCACCGCCGATCTGCGTGCGCCGTTGGCCGCGCTGGAGCTGCCGCTGCTGCGGATTTACGGCTATCTGGACGGGCTGGTGCCGCGCAAGGTCGCCGAGCTGCTCGACGCGGCCTGGCCGAATTCTACGTCGCAGGTCGTGGCCAAAGCCGCCCATGCGCCGTTTATCTCTCATCCCGACGAATTTGTGACGATGATCGAAGCGTTTATTGCAGCACATTGAATGCGGCGGTAAAACGCACGATAGGGCGCGAAAAAAAACGCTGCCGGGTGGATAAAAGACAAAGCTGTTCGATACTTAGTGAGTCAATGCGTTGGCTGCAAAATGAAAAGACCGCGTGCGGCGCTTTTCATTTTGGCGTTTCGTCTCTGGGAAACAGGCCCCGTCAGGGAAAGCAACGAGGCCTGAGGATGTCGCGGCAGCCTGCTGTACTACGCATGGATTCTTGACGGCTTTCATAACAGATAAATTATCCATTGAGAGGTTAGTGTCATGAAATCATTGAAGATGATTATTGCAGCGGCAGTGCTGGGTTCGGTGTCTTTCGGCTCCATGGCGGCAACCCTGCTGACCAAGGAAGATCTGGATAAGAACCCGGGTAAATACGAGAAGATCGGCACCGTGACCACCACGGCGCAGACCACCTCGCCGATGGATGCCAAGGATGAGCTGTCCAAACTGGCGGACGAGAAGGGCGGTCAATACTACGTGATCCTGGCAGGCCGCGAGCACGGTAAATTCAGCGCCATCGCTGAAGTTTACAAAGACAAGCAATAAGCCTTCAACGGCAAGGGGCGCCGCTGCGGCGCCCCTGATCGTCAGGCCTTCAGCCGGTAGAAAACCGTGCTGCACCCCTGGCCCTGCGGGCAGCCTTTGCAACTGCCGCTCAGACAGGCGCCGTCATCCTGTTCGATACGCTCTACTTTTCCCATCGCCGCCAAACGGTCCAGCATCGCCTGCACCAACGGCAGCGGCGTCGCCAGCGATTGGCTGAGCTGCTGCGCCTGAGCGCTGCCAAGCAGCGCCAGCGCATCGCGCACCTGCAGCAGCCCGGCCATCAGTGACAGCTCCCCTTGGCGCCCTGGCAACAGGCCGCCGGCGTAGCGTTGCCCAGGCGCACCGTAACGCGGCTGCGCGCCCGGCGCAGGCCGAACAGCACCAGCAGGTTCACCGCCAGCACCACCAGGATCGCCGTCAGGCTGTACTGCGGGTGTTGGTTGAAGGTGGCCACCTGGTAGAACAGCGTCGCCAGCGAGTAGGCCACGTTCAGCCCCCACAGAATAGAGAAGGTCATCCAGCCGCGGCTCGATTCACGGGCGATGGCGCCCATCACCGAGACGCAAGGCACATACAGCAGCACGAAGATCAGGTAGCTGTAGGCGGAGATGCCGGAGCCGAATTTGCTGCTCATTACGCCCATCGAGCCGACGCCCATCTCGCCGTCGCCCTTGCTGGCTTCGATTGGGTTGGAGAGCACGCTCAGGCTGAAGGTGTTTTTCAGGCCGTCCCAGGTTTCGTTCAGCGCGCCGCCCAGCTCATCGAGCAGGTTGAAGTTGGCGGCGTCGAACGCCTCTTTGTTGATGTGCTCGGCGGTGTACAACGTGTTCAGCGTGCCGACCACCACTTCTTTCGCCATCGCGCCGGTCACCAGGCCGACGGTGGCCTGCCAGTTATCGCTGTGGACGCCCATCGGCTGCAGCAGCGGCGTCAACACCTTGGAGACCGAGGCCAGCGCGGAGTCGTTGATATTGTCGACCGTCTTGCCGCTGAACGAGAAGCTGTTCAGGCCGCCGATGAACATGCTGGCCACCACGATCACCTTACCGGCGCGCAGCACGAAGCCTTTCAGCCGCTGCCAGGTTTGCAGCAGCAGGCTTTTCAGGTGCGGCACGTGGTAGACCGGCAGCTCCATCACGAACGGCGAGGCCTCGCCACGCATGATGGTGTATTTGAGCACCAGACCGGTGAGGATCGCCACCGCAATGCCGAGCATGTACAGCGAGAACACCACCCCGGCGCCGTCCTGGCCGAAGAAAGCGGCGGCGAACACCGCAAAGATCGCCAGACGGGCACCGCACGACATGAACGGCGCCATCATGATGGTGATCAGGCGCTCACGCTGGGCGTCCAGCGTCCGGGCACCCATGATGGACGGCACGTTGCAGCCGAAGCCGACGATCAGCGGCACGAAGGATTTGCCCGGCAGCCCGAGCGCCTGCATCAGGCGGTCCATCACGAACGCCGCGCGCGCCATGTAGCCGGAATCCTCCAGGAAGGACAGGAACAGGTACATCATGCCGATCTGCGGCACCAGCGGCAGCACGGTGTTGATACCACCGCCGATGCCCTGCGCCAGGAAAACGGTCAGCCAGTCGGGGAAGTGCAGGGTGTAGCCGAGCCACTGAATGCCCTGAATGAAGATCGCCGCCGAGCCGATATCGAAGATCGGCTGCAGCGCGCCGCCGATGTTGATCGCCAGCAGGAACATCAGGTACATCACCAGCAGGAAGATCGGCACACCCAGCCAGCGGTTGAGGATCACTTTATCCAGCATCTCGGTCAGGCGGTTGGGCATCGCCTGCTGCGAGTTGCTGACCGCGTCGCACAGGGCGGCGATAGACTGATAGCGCGCGTCGGCGATCACCAGCGCCGGGTCTTCTTGCTGCTGCTGTTGCAACGCCTGGGTGGCCGCAGGCAGCAGTGCGACGGCGGGGCCGGCCAGCCGGTGGCTGTAGATGTCGCCTTCCAGCATCTGCAGCGCCAGCCAGCGGCGCTGTACTGCCGGCAGCGTTTGCGGCATGGCGTCGCTCAGCGTGGCGACCGCTTTCAGCAACCGCGGCGGATAGTTCACCAGCGCCTGCTGTTCGTTGATGTGGTGATTATCGATCATCTGTTTCAGCACGCCGATGCCGTCGGCGCGGGTGGAGACCATCGGCACCACCGGGCAGCCGAGGCGCGCCGACAGCGCGGCGACGTCGATATCGATATGCTGGCTTGTGGCGATGTCGAGCATGTTCAGCGCCACGATGCAGGGAATGCCCAGCTCCAGCAGCTGCAGCGTCAGATAGAGGTTGCGCTCCAGGTTGGAGGCGTCGACCACGTTGATCAGCAGATCGGCGTCGCCGCTCAAAATGTAGTGGCAGGCGATCTGCTCATCGAGCGAGGTTTGCTCTGAAATGGTGGTCAGGGAATAGGTGCCCGGCAAATCGACCAGCCGCACGTCGGACTGCGGGGTCGTGAAATGGCCTTCTTTGCGTTCGACCGTCACGCCCGCCCAGTTGCCGACCCGTTGGCGTGCGCCGGTCAGCTGGTTGAACAGCGTGGTTTTGCCGGAGTTCGGGTTACCGATTAAGCCGATGGTGAGTTTTTTCATAGTTCAGCGTGTCGTCTTCAAGGAGAACAGCGCCGGCGCAAGGGCGCGTCGGCAAACGGAGGGCGTGCCGGCTCAGGACTGGCCGTCGAGCTGCAGCAGCGCCAGATCCTTCCTGCGCAGCACCAGGCTGACGCGGCGAGTTTTAATTTCTATCGGATCGCCCAGCGGCGCGACGCGCACCACGTCGAACGAAGAGCCGGGCAGCATGCCGAGCGATAACAATTTCTGGCGGTAGGCCGGCGCAATTTCACCGGAAAAGCCGACAATCTTATACGTGCGTTTAGGTTGAAGCTGCATGTGATTAACCTTCCGGGTGCCGATGAACATCGGGCTGATGATAATTGGACGTTGCCGGCGAAAATGCCACGCCGTCGGCGGTATTCATCCATAAGGTCATGCAATAAAGTGAGCGCAAATAATAGTAATTATCATTATCGCGTTCAATACAAAAAGTAAGGGTATTGTAACCAATTATTATGGCGACGACAGTTTTTGATGGCGTTGCCTAGATTAATGACGTTTTACCACCGCTGGCGAGCGGGAACAAATGAGAATGACGAGTTAAATCAGTTACGTATTTGTAGCCGAGTTTTCTCGTTTGCAAACTTCGAGGGTTTTTTCCCTTTATTTATTTCCGCCGAAAGGCAATTCAATAACATTATTCCGGCGTAATGCGAGCGGTAACCATTTGTGTTTCGTTCACAATTCGCGAGATGAAACAGGCGTGTTAACGAAGTTGTTAATAAATGGCTGCGGAGAGGATTTTTATTGCCTGAATAATGGGAGGACGGTCACGCAGGAACGGGGCGTAAAAAGATAACGGTTTATTGAGACGGGTCAAAAAATGCCGCAGGTTTTATTCATCAGAAAGGGCGGAGCAGGCTCCGCCCTGACGGTTCTGGCTTAGCGTTTCTTACCGAACGCCGCGGCCAGCGCGTCGCCCATGGCGCTGTTGCCGGCCGGCGCCGCGTTGCGCGGTTTGGCCTTGTTGCCGCCCGCCGAACGGTTGGCGTTGTCGCGCGTTTGCGCCGGCGCATTGCCGCCGCGGCGCGGCGAACCTTCGCCCGGTTGCTCATCCAGCCGCATGCTCAGCGCGATGCGTTTGCGTTGCAGATCGACTTCCATCACCTTCACTTTGACGATGTCGCCGGCCTTCACCACGGTATGCGGATCTTCAACGAACTTGTCCGCCAGCGAGGAGATGTGCACCAGGCCGTCCTGATGCACGCCGATATCCACGAAGGCGCCGAAGTTGGTGACGTTGGTGACCGATCCTTCGAGGATCATGCCCACCTGCAGATCGTTGAGGGTTTCCACGCCTTCGGCAAAGGTCGCGGTTTTGAACTCCGGACGCGGATCGCGGCCCGGTTTCTCCAGCTCTTTCAGGATGTCGGTAACCGTCGGCACGCCGAACTTGTCGTCGGTGAAATCGACCGCTTTGAGACTGCGCACCGCCGAAGCGTTGCCCATCAGGTCCTGCAGCGCCTGCTCGGTAGCGGCCAGAATGCGTTGCACCACCGGGTAGGCTTCCGGGTGAACGGTCGAAGCGTCCAGCGGATTGTCGCCGTGGTTGATGCGCAGGAAGCCGGCGCACTGTTCGAAGGCCTTCGGCCCCAGACGGCTGACCTTCAGCAGCTGTTCACGGTTGCTGAAGCGGCCGTTCTCGTCGCGCCAGTTGACGATGTTCTGGGCCATCATGCGCGTCAGGCCGGCCACGCGGGTCAGCAACGGCACCGACGCAGTGTTCAGGTCGACGCCGACGGCGTTCACGCAGTCTTCCACCACCGAGTCCAGCTTCTTCGCCAGCTGGCTCTGGCTGACGTCATGCTGATACTGGCCGACGCCGATGGATTTCGGGTCGATCTTCACCAGCTCCGCCAGCGGATCCTGCAGGCGACGGGCAATGGACACCGCGCCACGCAGCGACACGTCGAGATCCGGGAATTCCTGCGCCGCCAGTTCGGACGCGGAATACACCGACGCACCCGCTTCGCTGACGATCACTTTCTGCGCCCGGACGTCGCTGAACTGCTTTTGCAGGTCGAGATAGAAACGCTCGGTTTCACGCGAAGCGGTGCCGTTGCCGATCGCCACCAGTTCCACGTGGTGTTTGATGCACAGCGCCGCGACGATGGTGGCGGCTTTGGCCGCTTGCCCGGTGTGCGGGTAGACGGTGTCGGTGGCCACCAGCTTGCCGGTCGCGTCGACCACGGCGACTTTCACCCCGGTGCGCAGGCCAGGATCGAGGCCCATGGTGGCGCGCATGCCGGCCGGTGCGGCCATCAACAGATCATGCATGTTGCGGGCGAACACGTTGATCGCTTCGTCTTCCGCGCGTTCGCGCACCGTGCCCATCAGCTCGGTTTCCAGGTGCAGCAGCACCTTGATGCGCCAGGTCCAGTTGACCACCGCCTTGCGCCAGGCGTCGGCCGGGGCGTTGTTCAGGCGCAGGTTGAGGTGGTTGATGATGATCAGCTCCGCCTGGCTTTCGCGCGGCGCTTCCTCAAACTGCGGATCGGCGTTCAGCGCCAGCTGCAGCACGCCTTCGTTGCGGCCGCGGAACATCGCCAGCGCGCGGTGCGAAGGCACCTGAGAAATCGGTTCGTGGTGATCGAAGTAGTCGCGGAACTTGGCGCCTTCTTCTTCCTTGCCCTCGACCACTTTGGACACCAGATGGGCGTTTTTCCACAGGTAGTCGCGCACCTTGGCCAGCAGCGCGGCGTCTTCGGCGAAGCGCTCCATCAGGATATAGCGCGCGCCGTCGAGGGCGGCTTTGACGTCCGCCACGCCCTTGTCGGCATCGACGTAGCGTTCAGCCAGCTGTTCCGGCTGCTGTTGCGGATCCTGCCACAGCGCGTCCGCCAGCGGTTCCAGACCGGCCTCGATGGCGATCTGGCCGCGGGTGCGGCGCTTCGGTTTGTACGGCAGGTAGAGGTCTTCGAGTTCGGTCTTGCTCAGCGTGGCGTTGATCGCCCCCGCCAGTTGTTCGGTCAGTTTGCCCTGTTCATCGATCGACTTCAGGATGGTCTGGCGACGATCTTCCAGTTCACGCAGATAACCCAGGCGGGTTTCCAGCTGGCGCAGTTGGGTGTCGTCCAGGCCCCCGGTGACTTCCTTACGATAGCGTGCAATAAAGGGCACGGTATTACCTTCATCCAGCAGACGGATGGCGGAGTCGACTTGCTCCGGCCGGGCCTGCAGTTCTGTTGCAATAATGCGGCTCAGTGGGTCATTCATAGGTCTGGTATCTGTATTGAGAACGGTGAATAAACAGGGGACAGTTATACGGATTGATCGCGGAAAATGCCAGCGGAGCGGGCCGCCGCCGCGCGGCCGCGGCGTGGAGAACAGCTCAGGCGGTGGCGTTGGCGGCGGTTCGGAAAAAGCTGAAAGCTTACTTCGGGTAGTCTATCTCGTTCACGTACCACTGCGCCTCGCCCAGCGGCGTATTGACGGTGGCGACGTCCCCGACCTCTTTTTTCAGCAGGGCGCGCGCCATCGGCGCGTCGATGGAGATGTAATCCTTGCGGCCGAAGATCTCGTCGTAACCGACGATGCGAAAGCGTTTGGTCTCGCCGTCTTCGTTCTCTACTTCCACCCAGGCGCCGAAGAACACTTTGCCTTCCTGCTGCGGGGAGTAATCGACGATCTTCAGCTGCTCCAGGCATTTGGTCAGATAGCGGACGCGGCGGTCAATTTCGCGCAGCCGCTTCTTGTTGTACTGGTAGTCGGCGTTTTCGCTTCTGTCGCCCAGGCTGGCGGCCCAGGTCACTTTCTTGGTCACCTCGGGGCGTTCTTCGCGCCAGAGGTAATCCAGCTCTTGTTTGAGCTTGTCATACCCTTCACGGGTTATCAGTTGAGTTCTCATCGTGATTTATCTTTATGGGGCCACCGCCACAGTGTACGTGAATGCGCAGGGCTTTAGAAATGGCGTGGGGGCCTGCGCGTTGTCGCACGGTTTTTATTCAGTTTGCGCAGCTTTTAACAATCGGGAGTATGCTTAGCGATAGCGGAAAAGGAATGTGACGAAAGGAGGATATCTGGCGAGAGAGACAAGGAATTTTGGCGCACAACCCAACACATTGAAGGTATTACCGCATGGAATTTAAAGATTACTACGCAACGATGGGCGTTGAGCCCAACGCCGATCTGAAAACCATCAAAACGGCCTACCGCCGGCTGGCGCGTAAATATCACCCTGACGTGAGCACCGAAGAAGACGCCGAGAGCAAATTCAAGGAGCTGGCCGAAGCCTATGAGGTGCTGAAGGACGAAGAGCGCCGCGCCGAGTACGATCAGATCCGGCTGCACCGCAACGATCCGAACTTTGGCCGCCAGGCGCGCGGCGAGCACGGTGGCTATCAGCAGAGCGCTTCATGGCATGGCGGCGGTGCCGACGCACAAGACTTCTCCGATTTCTTCGAAAGCATGTTCGGCGGGCGTGCGGCAGGCGGGCACCGCTCCGCTTCGCACTCGCACGGTGGGCATGGCTTCCGCGGCCAGGATCTCGAGATGGAGGTGCCGCTGTTCCTCGAGGAAACGCTGCATGGCCAAAGCCGCGAGATCGCCTACAAGCTGCCGGTGTACGACGAGCTGGGGCGGCAGGTGAGCGAAGCCAGCAAAACGCTGAACGTGAAAATCCCGGCCGGCGTGGGCGACGGCGAGCGCATTCGCCTCAAGGGGCAGGGCGTTGCCGGCGTGGGCGGCGGCCAGAACGGCGACCTGTATCTGGTCATCCGCCTCGCGCCGCATCCGCTGTTCGAGATTGACGGCCACAACCTGAGCATCGTGGCGCCGCTCGCCCCGTGGGAAGCGGCGCTGGGGGCCAGCATCGAGGTGCCGACGCTGACCGGCAAAATCGCGCTGACCGTGCCGGCCGGCAGCCAGAGCGGCAAACGGCTGCGGGTCAAGGGCAAGGGGCTGGCGGGCAAGAAAGAGCCCGGCGATCTGTATGTCATTCTCAAGGTGGTGATGCCGCCGAAGCCGAACGAGAAGGCCAGCGCCCTGTGGCGAGAACTGGCTGAACAGGCGGCGTTCAACCCGCGCGCGGAATGGGAGTAAAGCACATGATGAAAAAAGAGATCACATTCACCGTGGTGGAACTGTGTCAGAGGGTGGAGATTTCAGAGGATGAGCTGGTCGAGATCGTCGGCCTGGGCGTGATCGTGCCGCTGGAGCCGGCGCAGCCGAGCTGGGAGTTCGATTACCCGGCGCTGAGCCATCTGCAGCGTGCGCGCAGGCTGCGGGCCGAACTGGATCTGGATTGGCCGGGGATCGCCATGGCGCTGACGCTGCTCGACCGGGTTGATGCACTGCAGCAAGAGAACCGGCAGCTGCGCCGGCAACTGGCGCGTTTCCTGCAGACTTCCTGACTCGTCGTCAAAACGCCACCGTGCGGTTTGCCGGTGGCGAAATTGCGTAAAATTGGGCCACTGCCCCACATTGCGCCGATAAAGGGCGAAATTTTGACGAACCCCCGTCGACATTCGATGAAAATTGTTGATAAATGGGGAAAAGAATAAGCTTTGTAACAATTTCGTCTAGAATACATACCATTAAACGCTGTCTCAAATGGCAAGGTTTTCTAACAATATTCGAGTCAGGCAATAAAGCCTTTGGGAGTAATACCATGCAAGAGAATCATAAGATCCTGGTTGTCGATGATGACATGCGCCTGCGCGCGCTTTTAGAACGTTATTTAACCGAGCAGGGCTTCCAGGTTCGCAGCGTTGCCAACGCTGAGCAAATGGATCGCTTGCTGACACGTGAATCCTTCCATCTGATGGTGCTCGATCTGATGTTGCCGGGCGAAGATGGGCTGTCCATCTGCCGCCGCCTGCGCAGCCAGAGCAACCCTATGCCGATCATTATGGTCACCGCCAAAGGCGAAGAGGTCGATCGCATCGTGGGGCTGGAAATCGGCGCCGACGACTACATTCCTAAGCCGTTCAACCCGCGTGAGCTGTTGGCTCGCATCCGCGCGGTGCTGCGCCGCCAGGCTAACGAACTGCCGGGCGCGCCTTCGCAGGAAGAAGCGGTGATCGCGTTCGGCAAATTCAAACTGAACCTCGGCACCCGCGAGATGTTCCGCGAAGATGAACCGATGCCGTTGACCAGCGGCGAGTTCGCGGTCCTGAAGGCGCTGGTCAGCCACCCGCGTGAACCACTGTCGCGCGATAAGCTGATGAACCTGGCGCGTGGCCGCGAATACAGCGCCATGGAGCGCTCCATCGACGTGCAGATCTCGCGCCTGCGCCGCATGGTGGAAGAAGATCCGGCGCATCCGCGTTATATCCAGACCGTTTGGGGTCTCGGCTACGTGTTCGTCCCGGACGGCAGTAAGGCATGAGGCGATTGCGCTTTTCACCGCGTAGCTCGTTTGCCCGAACCCTGTTGTTGATCGTCACCTTGCTGTTCGTCAGCCTGGTGACGACCTATCTGGTGGTGCTGAACTTCGCCATCCTGCCCAGCCTGCAGCAGTTCAACAAGGTATTGGCGTACGAAGTGCGTATGCTGATGACCGATCGGCTGCAGCTGGAGGACGGCACGCTGCTGGAAGTGCCGCCAGCGTTCCGCCGTGAGATCTACCGCGAACTGGGCATCTCTCTCTACACCAACTCGGCGGCGGAGGAGAGCGGCCTGCGCTGGGCGCAGCACTACCAGTTCCTCAGCCAGCAGATGGCGCAGCAGCTCGGCGGGCCGACCGATGTGCGGGTGGAGGTGAACAAGAACTCCCCGGTGGTGTGGCTGAAAACCTGGCTGCAGCCCGATATCTGGGTGCGCGTACCGCTGACGGAAATCCACCAGGGCGACTTCTCTCCGCTGTTCCGCTATACGCTGGCGATCATGCTACTGGCGATCGGCGGCGCCTGGCTATTTATCCGCATTCAAAACCGCCCGCTGGTGGAGCTGGAACATGCGGCGCTGCAGGTGGGCAAGGGCATCATTCCGCCGCCGCTGCGCGAGTATGGCGCTTCCGAAGTGCGGTCGGTGACTCGCGCATTCAATCAGATGGCGTCGGGCGTCAAGCAGCTGGCGGACGACCGCACCTTGCTGATGGCCGGGGTCAGCCATGACCTGCGCACGCCGTTGACGCGCATCCGGCTGGCGACGGAGATGATGAGCGCCGAAGACGGCTATCTGGCCGAGTCGATCAATAAAGACATCGAAGAGTGCAACGCCATCATCGAGCAGTTCATCGATTACCTGCGCACCGGGCAGGAGATGCCGACCGAAAGCAGCGATCTGAACGCCATTTTGGGCGAGGTGGTCGCGGCGGAGAGCGGCTATGAGCGGGTGATTGAAACCGCGCTGTCGCCGGGCGAGCTGATGATGAACGTGCATCCGCTGTCGATTAAGCGGGCGGCGGTGAACATGGTGGTGAACGCGGCACGTTACGGCAACGGCTGGATCAAGGTCAGCAGCGGCCGTGAGCTGCAGCGCGGCTGGTTCCAGGTGGAGGATGACGGCCCGGGCATCAAACCGGAAGAATTGAAGCATCTGTTGCAGCCGTTCGTACGCGGTGACAGCGCGCGCAGCACCAGCGGCACCGGTCTGGGGCTGGCGATCGTGCAGCGCATTATCGACGCGCACGACGGCGAACTGGATATCGGCACCAGCGAACGCGGCGGGCTATTGATCCGCGCGTATATTCCGTTGCCGATGGAGAAAAAAGAGTCGGCCAACGGCCATCAAACCGCCAGGGAAAACGCCTGACGCTCTTGGCGCGGGCCGCGTTGCTGCGGCCCCGTCAGGACTTCCTGCTCATCACGTAGTATTCCGCCGCATCCTCATGCAACCGACGGCCGGTCGGCGCCTGCCACGGATCGATTAACTCGATGCCGCAGTGGAGGAAGTCTTTGGTGTTGCGGGTGGCCAGGGCGGCACCGTAATGCAGGCAGGTGGCGGCGATTTGGGTATCCGGCATGCTGACGCCAATGCCTCGGCGGCGATTGGCGCCCATTAATTCCGCATGCTGCATCGCACAGCCGACGTCAAAGGGTAAGATTCTGTCTGAAAACTCTTCCTGCAGCATGTCGCCGAGGTTAGTTTGCAGTTCGAGCTGTTTCTTGCCGTGAGGCCTGCAGGCGATGCCCGTATACAGCTCCGCAACCACGATGGCGCTCAAATAGAACCGATACGTATCCTGCTCATCTAACCAGCGCAATACATTGTAGTGAGGCGCCGGCCGCAGCAATTCCGAAACGACGTTGGTATCCAGCACAATCATTTTTCATCGTCTTCATCAAAGTTGACAATACGATGAGGGGCTTCATCACGTGGGGGGATCTCCAACTCAACGCCGCCGAATTCGGCGAAGTACTGATGCATGCGTGTTCCTAACCCATAGCGCGGCGGTTTTTTCACCAGCGCCTGTTTCAGGATCATGCGCGCTTCCTCTTCCATAGAATGGCCGTTTTTCGCCGCTGAAATACGCAGCAGCTCTTTGATTTCGTCGTCCAGATTTCTGACGGTGATAGTAGCCATTGAAACCTCCTTTGCTATCAATGATTGCATTGACTTATTTTCTCGCCTTGCTGGTTAAAAAGCAATCGCTGAAAATAAAAAAAGGCGCGGGATCCGCGCCTTAGCTGAAGAGGTAACGCTACCGAATTACAGCTTAGGGCCGGCGCTGACCAGCGCGGCGCCCGCAGGCGTGTCGGTGTATTTATCGAAGTTGGTGATGAAGCGCTCGGCCAGATCCTGCGCTTTTTCCTGCCACTGCTCGAGGCTGGCATAGGTATTGCGCGGATCGAGGATCTCCGGGTTCACGCCCGGCAGCGCGGTCGGCATCGCCAGATCGAAGATCGGCAGGGTAACGGTTTCCGCCTTGTCGATTTCACCGCTCAGGATGGCGTCAATGATGCCGCGCGTATCTTTGATCGAGATGCGCTTGCCGGTACCGTTCCAGCCGGTGTTGACCAGGTAAGCCTGGGCGCCGGCGGCCTGCATGCGTTTCACCAGCACTTCGGCGTACTGCGTCGGGTGCAGCGACAGGAATGCGGCGCCGAAGCAGGCGGAGAAGGTTGGCGTCGGTTCGGTTACGCCGCGCTCGGTGCCGGCCAGCTTGGCGGTGAAGCCGGACAGGAAGTGGTACTGAGTCTGGTTGGCGGTCAGACGCGATACCGGCGGCAGCACGCCGAAGGCATCGGCGGTCAGGAAGATCACCTTGGTGGCGTGACCCGCCTTGGACACCGGCTTGACGATGTTCTGGATATGGTAGATCGGGTAAGAAACGCGGGTGTTCTCGGTTTTCGAACCGTCGTTGAAGTCGATGCTGCCGTCGGCCAGCACGGTGACGTTTTCCAGCAGCGCGTCGCGTTTGATGGCGTGATAGATGTCCGGCTCGGCTTCTTCAGACAGCTTGATGGTCTTGGCGTAGCAGCCGCCTTCGAAGTTGAACACGCCGTCGTCGTCCCAGCCGTGCTCGTCATCGCCGATCAGCTGACGCTTCGGATCGGTGGAGAGGGTGGTCTTGCCGGTACCGGACAGGCCGAAGAACACCGCCACGTCGCCTTTCTCGCCCACGTTGGCCGAGCAGTGCATCGAGGCGATGCCTTTCAGCGGCAGCAGGTAGTTCATCATCGAGAACATGCCTTTCTTCATTTCGCCGCCGTACCAGGTGCCGCCGATCAACTGCATGCGCTCGGTCAGGTTGAAAGCGACGAAGTTCTCCGAGTTCAGGCCTTGCTGCTGCCAGTTCGGGTTGGTGCATTTGGCGCCGTTCATCACCACGAAGTCCGGCTCGAAGTCAGCCAGTTCTTCATCGCTCGGGCGGATGAACATGTTTTTCACGAAGTGCGCCTGCCAGGCCACCTCGGTGATGAAGCGCACTTTCAGGCGCGAGTCGGCGTTGGCGCCGCAGAAGGTATCCACCACGAACAGGCGTTTGCCGGACAGTTGTTCGGTGACCAGGTGTTTCAGATCGGCCCACACTTCCGGGCTGAGGGGTTTGTTGTCGTTTTTGCCTTTGCCCTGATCGGCCCACCACACGGTATCGCGGGTGATGTCGTCGCGGACGATGTATTTGTCTTTCGGCGAGCGGCCGGTGAAGATGCCGGTATCGACGGAGACGGCACCCAGCTTGGTGACTACCCCACGCTCAAAACCTTCCAGAGATGGGTCTGTTTCTTCCTTAAACAGCAGTTCATAGCTCGGGTTGTGAACGATTTCGCTAACGTCGTGAATGCCGTAAGCGGCCAGATCCTGAGGGGTTATACCTTTAACGCGCATGTTACTACTCCTTGGTCACAGAATTTCTGGCGGCAATTGTAGGGATCTAACGGTGCGTAACCGCGATGGGTATCAAATATTTAACGTTTTAGGCGGTATTTCGTTACGATCTGAGAGATAGCACACGGAAAAAAGCAAACGTGCAAACGGCGGGCGTTGGCGGGCGCCGAGCGCGCCCGCCAAGAGGGTGTGACTTAGTGCAACTGGTCGCTTTCGCCGGTGTTACCCGCATACAAAGCGGCAACATCAACCGGGTCAAAGACATAGTGGCTGCCACAGTAGTCGCAGTGCATGTCGATATTGCCGTCCTGCTCCAGCATGTCCGCCACTTCGTCGGTCGGCAGGGTCAGCAGCGCGTCGGCGCAACGCTGGCGCGAACAGGTGCAACGGAACTGCACGTCCTGCGGTTCGTACAGGGTGACCTCTTCCTGGTGATACAGGCGGTACAACACTTCGTTGGCCGGCAGGCCGAACAGCTCTTCGCTTTTTACCGTGTTGGTCAGTTGCACCAGATGATCGAAATCATCGAGGTTGCCGTCCTGCGCCGGCAGCACCTGCAGCAGCATACCGGCCGCCGCGGCGTTGCCTTCCGCTTCGCCGGTGCGGATGAACAGGCGGGTTGGCAGCTGCTCGGACTGGCGGAAGTAGGCTTCCAGGCATTCGGCCAGGGTTTCACCTTCCAGACCGACTACGCCCTGATAGCGCTCGCCTTCCGTCGGCGAAATGGTGATGACCATGACGCCGTTGCCGATCATCTGATGCAAGGTGCTGTCGTCGGCGATAGGCGCCTGGGTGCGCGCAACGCCGCGCATCTCCTGACGGTTGTTGCCGTTGATCACCGCCAGCTTCAGCGGGCCGTCGCCTTGCAGCTGCACGGTGATGTCGCCGTCGAACTTCAGGGTCGCGGTCAGCAGACTGGTGGCGACCAGCAGTTCGCCCAGCAGCTTCTGTACCGGCGCCGGGTAGTCGTGGTTGTTCAGGATCTGCTGATAGGTTTCGCTGACGGTAACCAGCTCGCCGCGCACCGCGTAGTTTTCAAACAGGTAACGGTGCAATTGGTCATGGTTGGACATAATCTTCTCTCATTGCGGTGAGGGGTTATTCCGGCTCACCAAATTTAAATTTCATCAGGTCTCGCCGCTCCTTTTTGTCCGGACGACGGTCCGGATGCGGCATGGTCAACGCGTTCATCTTGCGCGCCAGCGCCATCTTTTCGCGGTTGGCGATGCTGGCTTCGGTTTCCTGATACATTTGCTGCGCCTCGCCGGCGCCGCGGCGTTGGCTGGTCAGCGCCAGCACGATCACCGTACGTTCTTCGTTGCCTTGCCGCAGCTTGAGCTCGGCGTTGAGTTCGACAATCTTGCTCGGCTTGCCGCGCTGGCCGTTGTAATGCACCTTGCCGCCGTCGATCATTTCGCGTGCCAGCGCACGGGTCTTATAGAAGCGAGCGGCCCAGAGCCACTTATCCAGCCGTACCGCGTCGTCGCGCGTCGCTTTTTCCTTCATGCTTCCCCCTTGGCCAGCGCCGGTATCAGCAGGCGGTAGTCACGCATCGACGGATGGCGCTGGAAGCTTTTCTCCGCCGTACTGGAGTCCGGGTTTTGCACGCCCAGGCAGTAACGAATGCCGAAAGTGCGCGCCGCGTCGAGGATCGGCTCGCCGTCGTCGACGAACAGCGTGCGCTGCGGATTGAATCCGGTGTGCTGTTGCACCGCCTGCCACAGACGCTGATCTTCTTTCGGATAACCAAATGTGTGGGTGGAAAACAATAAATCAAGGTGCCGATCGAGGCCGGTATGCTCGATTTTCACCGCCAGGCTGTGCGGATGGGCGTTGGTCAGCAAAATGGTTTGCAGACCGGCGTCGCGCAGCGCCCGTAAAAACGGCTCGGTGTCTTCGCGCAGCCGGGCGCGGCTGCCGACTTCGCTGGTCATGCGGTAGATATCCAGATCCAACCGCTCGCTCCAGTAATCGAAGCAATACCAGTTCATGGTGTGCTGCACCGCCTGATACTCCCGCTCAATGATATGACGGGCTTCGTCGAAAGGAATGGCGCGCCTTTCGCTCAGCGCCTGCGGCACCAGGCTGAGCCAAAAGTGGCTGTCGAACTCCAGATCCAGCAAGGTGCCGTCCATATCCAGCAGCACGGTATCGATCTGCGGCCAATCAAACTCGGGAACCATAAAAACTCCACGGGCGGACCGACGGGCGGTCCGCAGATGAGAATAATAGCGTTAGCGTAGCATAAGCAGATGACAGGGCGGAGGCCCCGGCGTCAGGTTCAGGCCATCGGCCGCATCGACATCGGATTGAGCTGCGGATTGAAGCAGCTGTCGTAGTAACGCTGGATATCGGCGACGCGGTGCTGATTGATGCGCCGACGCTGCACCAGCCGCCAGGCGTTATAGCCCAGGCTGATGACGACCGCCAGCAACAGCAGACTGGTACCGAGGTAGCGCCACAGGGTGATCATGTCCGGTTCGCTGTGCAGCGCCACATGACGGGTGCCGTTGGCGTCGACGCTGAGGCTGGTGATCACGCCCTGTGCCTGGAAGGGGGTGTGCAGCAGCAGAGTGGAAAGGCGCTGCAACTCATTCCACTGGTCGAGGGCGTTGTATTCGCTCTGCGGCGCCGACGGCTGCGGATGGCTGACCAGCTGGCGGCCTTCGTCGCTGCTGATCAGGAAACCGCCCGGCGGCGGGCTGTTGAGCGCTGCGGCTGCCAAACGCGTTTCATTGAAGATGAACGACGATGTGGCCACTTTGGTCAGGCTTTCCAGCGACTCGGCGCTCACCGGGCGCAGCAGGACGTTGACGCCTTGCAGCGCGCCGGACCTGGCGCGTTTCACCAGACCGCTCCAGTTTTTGGCGTTGCCCAGGTTGACCAGGGCGTTCTTCAACCGCACACAGTCGCTTTCTGCCTGGCACAAATCCTGTGTTTTCAAAACGATATCAGAGAAGTCGTCCAACAGGATCATGCCGGATTTCTCGATGGCGCTGGCCAACTGAGGGTTGACCTTCTGATCGGCGCCGCTCGGATGCAGCTGGCTGTTGACCGTGGCCAGCAGGGCCGTCGCTTTGTCTATGACTTCCGATTCCGGCTGCGGCAGTGGGGCGGCGTTGTTCCAGTAGATGCCGGAACAGTCGAACGGCGCAAAATTGACGGCGCTGCCCCCATTGGCCGGCGGGGGCACATAGCACATGCCGCTGCCGCGCACTTTCAGCGTGTCGCCGATGCGCAGCGGCGTGGCTTCCAGCGCCTGAACGCTGGTCACTTCCACTTTTTGCGCACCCTGCAGCCAGGCCATGCTGAGGGTCAGCGGCAGGTTGAGCGGGATATAGATCAGCAGCAACAGCAGCACCAGCGCCGAGCTGGCGACCAGCACCGCGTTGCGGCCCCACTGCTGCAGCGGGAAGTTTTTCACTTCGTCATGCAGCGAGAGGAAGCGCCCCTGGCGCACCACCTGCCGATTGAGGTAGACGTCCACATCGGTGGTCTTGCCCAGGTCCTGCGTCAGGTAAGGCTGCCAATGCGGCGGGTAGATAAGATCGATGATGCCGAGTGAAATGTTGCTGATCTGCCCCTGGCCGGATTCGCCGAACAGGCCCCAGCGCTTCGGCGTACCGCGCAGACAGTGGATCTCTTTCAGCTCGCGTGACGCCGGACGGCGGAACAGGTTCCAGCATCCCCAGGCGATCATCAGCACCGCCACGAAAATCATCCAGGGGATCACCAGCACCGGGCTTATCAGGCTGAAGAACAGCAGCAGCAGCGCGGCGGAGATGATGACGGCTTCACGGATGCCGTTCGGCCGGTTCAGCGCATGCTCTTCCGGCGTTTCCTTGCGAATATTGACCAGCTCGACATGCTCGCTCTCTTCCTTGCGGATAGAGGCGTTTTTGGTCGGCGCGGCGCTCACCACCGGCGGTTGCGGCCGGTCGTGAATATGATCTTTCAGCGAGTGCCCGTTGAGCGAAATCACCAGCGGCAGCGTCTGGGTACGGATCACTTCCACATGGTTGTCGGCGGTGATATAGGGTTCCCAAAACGGCGGCAGGTGCACCTCTTCGGCATCGAGATAATAGCGCCATTTATTGGGATCGTCGCTGGCCAGCCCATAGCGGGTGATGGCGTGCGTGACGGGATAAACGTTATCGCTTTGCGGGGTGAGCGCCAGTTTGGCTGCGGGCAAGGTTGCGCCACCGCCGGGCAACAGCTTGTTGCTCAGCTTGTTTTGCTGATTGAGATAGAACTCGACCGCAGCACGCTCTTCGTCGGTCAGCTTGCGGTGGGCAGGTTTGATAAACGGCAGCGCGTGCGCCAGCGCCGACGGGTTGCGCGCCTTGAACCACAGGTACAGGCCGGCGGCAATCAGGCAGACAAGCACTAAGGCCAATATCAACACTATTGTGCTCATGCAATCCCCATCTCACACCCGTGAATTTCGCCAACCTGATGAAAAGGTGAATATTATACGGAGTAAACCGCCAGGAGGCACCCAGAACTAATGAGGGAACAAACAGATTCTCGCTCTGGATCTCATTCCTTCATGACGCAAGGCCATTTTATCACTGATTCTTGCCTGCGTGATACTAGCAACCGGCCTCTGCCGTCGATATCGGTATTATCCTATTTTCATGCGTGCTGTTTGCTGAATCAGTACGGAAAATCGCCCGCCGCTGGCTACGCTTGTTAAAAGAAAGTAAATTACTGCTCATGCTCGTTGCGGCGGAGCTTACCCTTAACGCACAATGTGATCAGGATCGAATTTGGTCAGCGTTTGAGCGCCAACAAGCCGTGCGTTACGCCAATCATTATTTCGGTTGCCCCGTCCGCGCCTGGGTAACCTCTTTGAGGCAATCATGGATAAACACCTGCAAAAACCTAAAATTCTGAAAGTGGAAACCGTCGCGCGTTCGCGTTTGTTCAACGTCGAGTCGGTCGATTTGGAATTCAGCAACGGTGTGCGGCGGGTGTATGAGCGCATGCGTCCTTCGGATCGCGAAGCGGTGATGATCGTGCCGGTGATTGGTGATGACCTGCTGCTGATCCGCGAATATGCGGTAGGCACCGAATCCTATGAGCTGGGGTTCCCGAAAGGGCTGATCGATCCCGGTGAGGGGGTGCTGGAGGCCGCCAACCGCGAGCTGATGGAAGAGGTGGGATACGGCGCGAAGCGCTTCGATTTTCTCAGCAAGCTGACGATGGCGCCCTCTTACTTTTCCAGCAAAATGAATATCGTGCTGGCGCACGATCTCTATCCGCAGAGCCTGGAAGGGGATGAGCCGGAGCCCCTGCCGCAGGTGCGTTGGCCGATCGCCGACATGATGGCGCTGCTGGCGGAACCGGATTTTCGTGAGGCGCGCAACGTCAGCGCGCTGTTCCTCTCAGAGGCATTTTTGCGCGCTTCGCGCTGATACGCTTCGCGCCAAACAAAAAAAGGGCCAGATTTCTCTGGCCCTTTTCGATCAGAACAGCTCGTGGCTTTCACCGCCCGGATCGGTCAACGTGGTGCCGGTATCGCGCGATGGGTAGTCCGTCGGCTGAGTGCCTTCGATGAAGTACTCGGAACGGCTACCGCCGCCACCGCCAGAGAGCTTGCCGCTGCTCTTGTCGATGGTGACGCTGATGATGCCCGGCGGCGGCGTGACTTTCTGCTCCGGGATGCCTTCCAGCGCGGTCTTCATGAAGTCGTCCCACGCCGGCTGGGCGCTCTTGGCTCCGCCTTCACCGCCGGAAATCTGATCCGGGATGGCGCCGGATACCGTCGAACGGCCCAGGTCGCGGCGGTGATCGTCGAAACCGATCCACACCGACGTCACGGTATCCGGGCCATAGCCGGAGAACCAGGCGTCTTTGGAACTGTTGGTGGTACCGGTTTTGCCGCCGATGTCATGACGCTTCAGATCGCGCCCGGCGCGCCAGGCCGTGCCCATCCAACCCGGTTCACCGAAGATGTTGCTGTTCAGCGCGTCGTGGATGAGGAAGGCCAGCGGCGTGCTGATCACGTGCGGCGCATACTGTTGGTCGCCGTCCTGCTGCACCTGAGCCGGGGTAACCTGCTCCAGCTGCGGCATCGGCACCGTGCTGTTGCTGCCTTCCTGCGAGGTGGCGACGTTTTCGATGTTGTCGTCGGACAGCACCGCCGAACGGTGGGTGTCGCCGTAGATCACCGGCAGGTTGCAGCTGCTGCACACCACTTTCGGTTTGGCTTCGAACACCGTATTGCCGTTGTCGTCTTCAATTTTGGTGATGAAGTACGGGTCAACCAGGTAACCGCCGTTCGCCAGCACCGCGTAGCCGCGTACCAGCTGCATCGGGGTGAAGGAGGCGGAGCCCAGCGCCAGCGATTCGGTATGCACGATGTTCTGCGCCGGGAAGCCGAAGCGCTGCAGATATTCCGCCGCGTAGTCGACGCCCATCGCACGCATCGCGCGTACCATCACCACGTTCTTCGATTGCCCCAGCCCCTGCCGCAGGCGAATCGGGCCGTCGTAGGTCGGCGGCGAGTTCTTCGGCCGCCAGTCGGTGCCGGCGCCGGCATCCCAACGGGTAATCGGCAAGTCGTTCAGAATGGTGGCCAGCGTCAGGCCTTTATCCATCGCGGCAGTGTACAGGAACGGTTTGATGTTCGACCCTACCTGGCGCAGAGCCTGCGTGACGCGGTTGAACTTGCTCTGGTTGAAATCGAAGCCGCCAACCAGCGCTTTCACCGCGCCGTCGTTCGGGTTGATCGAGACCAGCGCCGAGTTGACGTCCGGCACCTGCGACAGCCACCAGGCCTCGTTCACTTTACGCACCCACACCTGCTGGCCGGCCTGCACCACGTCGGTGACGCGTTTCGGCGTTGGGCCTTGCTGCGTGTCTGAACGGTATGGGCGCGCCCAGCGCATGGTCGCCATCGGCAGGGCAATGCTGCTGCCGTCGGCCAGCATCGCCGTCGCTTCCTGCGGGTTGGCGGCGGTGATCACCGCCGGCGCCAGCGGGCCGTAGTTCGGCAGGTTTTTCAGCGAATCAACAATCTGTTTGCGATCCCAGGCCGCTTCGCCGACTTTCCACAACACGTTGGACGGGCCGCGGTAGCCGTGGCGCATGTCATAGGCCAGCACGTTGTTGCGTACCGACTCCTGCGCCGCCAGCTGCAGCCGCTTGGTGACGGTGGTGTAAACCTTGTAACCGTCGGTATAGGCATTTTCACCGTAGCGCTTGATCATCTCCTGACGCACCATCTCGGAGAGATACGGCGCGGAGAAGCTGATTTCCGGTGCATGGTAGTTGGCGACCAGATCTTCGGCGCGCGCCTGATCGTACTGCGCCTGCGTGATGTAGTGTTCGTCCAGCATGCGCGACAGCACCACGTTGCGACGGGCAACGGCGCGATCGTGCGAATAGAGCGGGTTGAAGGTGGACGGCGCTTTCGGCAGGCCGGCGATGGTCGCCATTTCGCTCAGGGTCAGCTGGCTGACGTCTTTGCCGAAATAGACCTGCGCGGCGGCGCCCACGCCGTAGGCGCGGTAACCCAGATAGATCTTGTTCAGATATAGCTCAAGGATTTCATCCTTGGTGAGCATCTGCTCGATGCGCACAGCCAGGAAGGCTTCCTTGATTTTACGCATCAGGGTGCGTTCCGGGCTTAAGAAGAAGTTACGCGCCAGCTGTTGGGTAATGGTACTGGCCCCCTGCGAAGCGTGGCCGGAGACCAGCGCGATGGAGGCGGCGCGGAAGATGCCGACCGGATCGACGCCGTGGTGATCGTAGAAGCGGCTGTCTTCGGTGGCGATGAATGCGTGCACCATCACCGGTGGAATTTGATCCAGCTTCAGCGGAATGCGGCGCTTCTCGCCGTATTGGGCGATCAGTTCGCCATCGGCGCTGTAAACCTGCATCGGTATTTGCAGCCGCACATCTTTCAGCGTTGCGACGTCGGGCAGCTGTGGCTCGACATATTTGTACAAGCCGAAAATCGAGGCTGCTCCCAGCACGATGCAACATACTGCAAGGATTAGTAAATACTTTACGAACTTCACCTGAGATTTCCCATTTCTAAGTCATTTGGGCAGTTTATAAACAACCGCGCGGTAGTATAAAGGCAAGCCTGCGACATGGATATGTTCTTTTATCATCTGATGTTATGGAGGCTTGCGAAACATGTTCCCTCAAGCATGGCAGGTGGGGCTGGATATACAAATCGACTGCGTGCGGGCGGTGGCGGCCCAACGCCGCCGCAACGGCTGGCAGTTGCGCCACTGGTGGCAGCAGGCGCTGCCGCAGGCAGTTTTACGCGACGGCTGCCTGGAACCTTCCGAATTCCTGATCCGGGCGCTGCGGCAATGGCGCGTCCAGCTGCCGCGACATATTTCCTTACGCATTGCCCTGCCGGCGCAGCGTGTGTTGCAGCAGCGTATGGCACGGCCTGATGCGCGGCTGCGCGAGCCGGAACGCAGCGACTATATCGGCGGCCACGGTTTGAAGCAGTTTCCGCTCGACGGCCAGACGCTGGCGCTCGACTATCGCGCCGCACCGGGGGATGAGGCGGCGCTGCTGTTGACCGCCGCGCGGCGGCAGGAACTGCAGCAGTGGCTGCTTTGTCTGCGTCAGGCTGGCCTGCATCCGCAGGCGGTCGATATCACCCCCTGCGCGCTGCGGATGATGGCGACGGCGGCAGGCGTGCCGCCCGCCGCGGGGCTGATGCATCGCCTCGAACGAGAATGGCTGTGGGTGGCGCCGGCCGATGGCGCCTTCGCCTTTGGTCTGGCGCCGGGCGACGATGGCGCCCAGGCGCTGCGGGCGCTGCAAGCCCAGACGCCGGCGGGCGACGAGCGGCCTGTCTATGCCGGCAGCGTGCTGGCGGGAGCCCTGCCCGCCGGCTGCCTGGCTTGGTCGCCGCTCAGCGCCTTCACGCAGCTGCGTCCGCCGTTGCCCGTGCATCCCTCGGCGTTCGCGTTGGCCGGTGGTCTGGCGCTGCGCGAGGAGGATCGTTGATGTATCAGGTCAACTTTCTGCCCTGGCGCCAGCGCCGCGATCGGCGACGCGCCTATTTCTGGCTGGGCGTGCTGCTGTTGCAGGTAACGGCGCTGCTGTTGGCTCTGTTCCTGGTCGCTGGCCAGCTGCGTCACCAACAGGCGCAGCGGCAGGCGCGGCTGGCGATGCTGGGTGAGGAGCTGGCGGCATTGACGTCGCTCGCCCGCCATCAGCAACAAGAGCGGGCGAAGCAAGCGATGCACAGTGCCCGCGCCGAACGGCAGGCAAATAACGCCCAACATAACCGGCGTTATTTGCAGCTGCTGCAGCAATTGTCCTCCAGCATTCCTCCGCCGCTGTGGCTCACGGCGTTGGACTGCAATGCGGCGAACGGCCTGCGGCTGCGTGGATTGAGCCGCTCTCCTGCGGCCATCACGCAGTTCGAACGGCGGCTGGCGGGGATACCTGCGTTGCCACGGCTGCATTTGGCGGAGATGGCGCAACGCGAAGACGGCCTGTACTCCTTTCATCTGGCGGCGCAGTGGGGGCGTGATGGATAGCCGTTTGTCCTCCGGGCTGCGCCTCTGGCTGAGCTTACCGGGCTGGCTATTGCTGCTGTCGCAAGGGTTGGGCATCGGCACGCTGGCGCTGTTGGGCGGCGGTTGGCTGCTGCAAGACGAATGGCGTCAGCGGGAAAATGCGGCGGAGCGGCAACAGCGCCTGCTGCAACAGATCGCTATGGTGCAGAGCCAGTTGGAAGAGACGCCGCAAACCATTATCCCGGCGGCGGTGCTTGCGCCGACCACCACCGGCGATTTGGCGAGCGTGCTGCAACGGGCGGGGGGCGCTTTGCTGCGCTGGCAGCGGCAGGAAAAACCGCTGCGGCAAACGCTGAGTTTGCGCATTGACTACGCCGGTTTGTTGGCGCTGCTGGAGGCGCTGCCCGCCGATTTGCGCCTCGAGCAGCTGAGCGTGGAGACGCCGCCCCTTGGCATGACGGCGCGGTTGGTTTTGCAGGATGCCACCGAGGAGCAGGCAGATGAGTAAAAGACCCGGCCGTGGGTGGTGGTGGCTGCTATGGCCGTGGGCCCTATGTGCTGAGCCGCGCGACCCGTTTGCGCCGCCTCCGCTGCCTGCTTGTGCCCAAACGGCGGCATCGCCGGCGGGCTGGCGACTGAAAGGCGTCATCGGGCAACCGACGCTGCGCTATGGCTGGGTGGTGACGCCGGCGGGGCAGTGGCTGCGCCTGCGGCCGCAGCAGCGGGTGCTGGCCGAGCGTTGGCAGGTGACGCAGGTGCAGGCGCGCAGCCTGACGTTAACGGCGCTGGCGGCCGAACCGGATTGCCCGGCGAGCCAGGGCGACATCTCGCTGATAATGGACAACAAGGATGGGAAACCATGAAAGGACGCGCTGGATTGGGCGTGGCGCTGTGGTGTCTGACGCTCGGCGCCGCACAGGCGCAGGATAAACAGGTTATTTCGCTGGAGTTTCAGGATGCGCCGGTCACGGTCATCCTGCAGGCGCTGGCGGATTATCGGCAGATGAACCTGATCGCCGCGCCCGGCGTGAGCGGCAACCTGACGCTGCGGCTGGAGAATGTGCCCTGGCCTCAGGCGCTGGCGCTGACCCTGCGCATGGGCAAATTGGCGATGACGCGTGAGGGTAACGTGATGCTGATTGCGCCGGAGCCGGACGCGCAGGAAAAAAGGCAGCAGCGAGAGGCGCTGGCGCAGCGGCAACCGCTGCACAGCCTGAGCCTGACGTTACAGAACGGCGATGCGGCGGAGATTGCCGAAAGCCTCAATGCCCAACGCGGCGCCTTGCTCAGCGAGCGGGGCAGCGTGCTGGCGGATAAGCGCACCAATACGCTGCTGCTGCGCGACACCGCGCCGATCCTGGCGCAGTTGAAAAAGCGGGTAACGGAAATGGACGCGCCGCTGGCACAGGTCCAGCTGGCGGCGCATATCGTGACCATCAACAGCGAAAGCCTGCGCGAACTCGGCGTGCGTTGGGGATTGGCGCCTGACGACAGGCCGGCGCAGCTGCTGCGGCCGGGCAATCTCGGCGTCAACCTGCCGCTGGAGCGCAGCGCGGTGAACGCCGGTTTCCATCTGGCGCGCATCAGCGGGCGTTTGCTGAGCCTCGAGCTGACGGCGCTGGAACAGGAGAATCAGGTGGAGATCATCGCCAGCCCGCGGCTGCTGACGGCCCACCTGCAAACAGCCAGCATCAAGCAGGGAACCGAGATCCCTTACGAAGTGTCAAGCGGCGCCAGCGGTGCGACCGCCATCGAGTTCAAAGAGGCGGTGCTGGGCATGGAGGTGACGCCGAAAGTGTTGCCGGACGGGCGCATCACGCTGACGTTGCACATCAGCCAAAATATGCCGGGGCGCGCCATCAGCCGAGGCGCGGGGGAAGCGCTGACCATCGATAAACAGGAGATTAAAACGCAGATCACGGTGAAAAACGGTGAAACCCTGGTGCTCGGCGGTATTTTTCAACGGCATAGCGGCAAGACGGCGGACAAGGTGCCGGGATTGGCGAATGCGCCGTTATTGGGAGGTTTGTTCCGACAAAGCGGCGCACAACAGAAAAAACGCGAGCTGGTGATCTTCATTACGCCGACCCTGATTAAGGGATAAGCGGCTACCTGTCAGCCGGACGGCAAATCTCCTAAAGTTGATGAGCAGATACACTTTTTTATCTCCTTGGGGGGATCTGCGTTTGACGCTGCGGCCGATTTAGCTTACAAGGGTTACCGAATTGAGCACCGAGGTTTTTTGTTAGCGTCAAGACGCCGTTAAAAACATATGGTTTCCCTCCCGCGGCGTGGATTGCGATTTATTCGGTTGCCAAACTACCAAGAGTGTTGAGATAATTTTTCGTCTGATCTCGCACTATCGCTCATGAGGTTTCAGTTTAGGTCCCGCCGCTGATTTGATTGGCGGGGCGGGTTAACATTAACGAATTGTCTTAGTAATACCGAAAAACATGGCAGAGAAACGCAATATCTTTCTGGTTGGGCCTATGGGTGCCGGCAAAAGCACTATTGGCCGTCAGTTAGCTCAGCAACTCAATATGGAGTTCTTCGACTCCGATCAAGAAATTGAGCGACGTACCGGAGCTGACGTGGGCTGGGTATTCGACGTGGAAGGGGAAGAAGGTTTCCGCGATCGTGAAGAAAAAGTCATTAATGAACTGACGGAAAAACAAGGGATTGTGTTGGCGACCGGCGGCGGTTCGGTGAAGTCGCGCGAAACGCGCAACCGTCTGTCCGCGCGCGGCGTGGTGGTCTATCTGGAAACCACGATCGAGAAGCAGCTGGCTCGTACCCAGCGTGATAAAAAACGCCCGCTGCTGCAGGTCGATTCTCCGCCGCGTGAAGTGCTGGAAGCCTTGGCGAAAGAGCGCAATCCGTTGTATGAAGAGATTGCCGATGTCACCATCCGCACCGACGATCAGAGCGCTAAAGTGGTTGCTAACCAGATCATCAACATGCTGGAAAGCAACTGATTGCCGATTTTCGCGTTCGCCGTCGGCCAATGCGGAAAACTGATTTGTGTTCCCCGCCGCTGCGGGGATCAACCACCGCCGCACCATACAGAGAACTGAGCGCGACATGGAGAGAATTACTGTAACGCTTGGGGAGCGCAGCTACCCGATTACCATCGCCGCCGGATTGTTTAACGATCCGGCTTCTTTTATGCCGTTGAAGGCGGGTGAGCAAGCGATGTTGGTCACCAACCAGACCCTGGCGCCGCTCTATCTGGAGCGCGTCCGGCAGGTGCTGGAGCGGGGCGGCGTCGTGGTGGATCAGGTGATCCTTCCCGATGGTGAGCAGTACAAATCTCTGGCGGTGTTGGAGCAGGTGTTTTCGGCGCTGCTGGAAAAACCGCACGGGCGCGACACGACGCTGATCGCGCTCGGTGGCGGCGTTGTCGGCGATCTGACCGGCTTTGCCGCCGCGTGCTATCAACGCGGCGTGCGCTTCATTCAGGTTCCCACCACGCTGTTGTCGCAGGTGGATTCTTCCGTGGGCGGCAAGACCGCCGTCAACCACCCGCTCGGCAAAAACATGATCGGCGCTTTCTATCAACCCGCTTCGGTGGTGGTTGATCTGGATTGCCTGAAAACGTTGCCGACGCGTGAACTCTCTTCCGGTCTGGCTGAAGTCATCAAATACGGGATCATCCTCGATCGCGAGTTCTTCGTCTGGCTGGAAAACAACATCGATGCGCTGATGGCGTTGGATATGCAGGCGTTGGCCTACTGTATCCGCCGCTGCTGCGAGCTGAAGGCCGAGGTCGTGGCCGCCGACGAACGCGAAAGCGGCCTGCGCGCCTTGCTGAATCTGGGCCATACTTACGGCCACGCCATCGAAGCCGAAATGGGCTACGGCGTATGGCTGCACGGCGAAGCGGTGGCTGCGGGCATGGTGATGGCGGCGGAAACCGCGCACCGTCTCGGCCAGTTCTCCGTTGAAGACATCGAACGCATCAAAACGCTGCTGCTGCGCGCCGGCTTGCCGGTCTGCGGGCCGCAGGAAATGACGCCGGAATCCTATTTGCCGCACATGCTGCGCGACAAGAAAGTGCTGGCGGGTGAACTGCGTCTGGTGCTGCCGACCGCGATCGGTGCGGCCGAAGTGCGCGGCGGCGTAGGGCATGAGCTGGTGCTGGCGTCGATCGCCGCCTGCCTGCCTGAGCAGCAGCGTAATTAAATCGGACCAAGTAACAGTGGCTTAGCCGCCATTTGCATCTATATTAATACAGTGAGCAGAGCACGACGGGTGTCGCTTTGCCATCATCGGGTTAATCTGCCCGTGCCACGGTAGGTCTACGGTGGTGGGCTTTTGCCTCTAGTTGGAGGGTTTCAGATGGACGAGTTTAAACCGGAAGACGATCTCAGACCTGATAGCAGCGATCGTCGTCCTACGCGTTCGCGCAAGCCGGCCGCCGCGCCGCGCTTCGCCGTTTCGCGCCAGCATTTGATGATCGGCATCGGCATTTTGGTGCTGTTGCTGCTGATTATCGGTATCGGTTCCGCCTTGAAGGCGCCGACCAAGCATGAGGCGGCTCAGGAGAGCGGCGCGCAAAACGGCGCGGCTCGCGATATCAACCTGTCCGGTTCTTCGTCGCTGACCACCGCCAACAACGGCGTGCCGGGCGGCACGACGGATACCCACGACAACAACGGCGTGAGTGCGACTCAGCCGCAGCAACCGCAGAACGTCAGCGTTCCGCCGATCTCCGGCACGCCGACCGAAGCGCAAACTCAGCCTCAGCAGGGCGGTGCGCAGCAGCGCGTCGATCTGCCGGGCAACATGGCGGATGCGCTGTCGCAGCAGCAGGGGCAAGTGGATGCCGCGACCCAGGGCATGACCGGCGCAGCCTCGACGCTGCCGACCGCACCGGCGACGGTGATGAGCGGCGCCGCGGCGCGCGAGGCGACTCGCCCTGTGCAAGGTACCGCGCAGCAACAGCATAAAACGCCGGCGAAAACCGCCGCCACCAAACCGACCGCGACGCAGCATAAATCGCCGACTACGGTGTATACGCCGCCGGTCAAGCCGTCTTCCACCGCGAAAGCGGGAGCGGTCAGCAGCAGCGGCAGTTCGCTGCAGTCTGCACCGGGCAGCCATTACACGCTGCAGCTGAGCAGCGCTTCGCGTTCCGATACGCTGAACGCCTACGCCAAACAGCAGAAGCTGCAGAACTACCTGGTGTACGCCACCAAGCGTGACGGCAAGCCGTGGTATGTGCTGGTAAGCGGCAACTACGCGTCTTCCGCGGAAGCGAAGCGCGCCATTGCTTCGTTGCCGGCGGATGTACAGGCGAAAAAACCATGGGTCCGACCTGTACATCAGGTACAGCAAGATCTTAAAAAATAAATCATTTAAATTTGTGCGCTGATGTGCTGTCTGAAACAGAGTACAATCCGCCGCTCTGAATTGTATAAGTAGCTAATTGACGGCATGAAGAAAAACCGCGCTTTTTTAAAATGGGCTGGTGGAAAATACCCGCTGGTAGACGAGATTCGTCGCCATCTGCCGGCGGGAGACTGCTTAATCGAGCCCTTCGTGGGTGCGGGATCCGTCTTCCTGAATACGGATTACGACGCCTACATTCTCGCCGACATCAATAGCGATCTTATCAACCTGTATAACATCGTTAAGCTGCGCACGGATGACTTCGTGCGCGATGCCCGCACGCTTTTCGCCGATGAATTCAATAACTCGGATCAGTTTTACCTGCTGCGAGAAGAGTTCAATACTAGCACCGAGCCTTACCGCCGGGCGCTGCTGTTCCTGTACCTGAACCGCCACTGTTATAACGGCCTGTGCCGCTATAACCTGCGCGGCGAGTTCAACGTACCGTTCGGCCGCTACAAGAAACCGTACTTCCCGGAAGAAGAGCTCTACTGGTTTGCTGAAAAATCGCGCAATGCCACTTTTGTCTGCGAGCATTACCGCGATACCATGGCGAAGGCCGTGGCCGGCGCCGTGGTGTATTGCGATCCGCCTTATGCGCCGCTGTCGGCGACGGCGAATTTCACCGCTTACCACACCAACAGCTTCAGCATCGCCGATCAGCAGAGCCTGGCGCAATTGGCGCATCAGCTCTCGGTAGAGAGCCGGGTACCGGTATTGATCTCCAATCACGATACCGAGCTGACGCGCGACTGGTACCAGAATGCTGCGCTGTATGTGGTGAAAGCGCGCCGCACGATCAGCCGCAATATTCTCGGCCGCAGCAAAGTGAACGAGCTTTTGGCGCTGTATCGCTAAGCCGGGGCACCCCGGCGCATAACAACTCGACCCTACGTTTGGAGAAGCGGATGAAAAAGTTTTTGATTGCCCCGTCCATTCTGTCGGCAGATTTTGCCCGGTTAGGTGAAGATACCGCCAACGTGCTGGCCGCAGGCGGCGACGTGGTGCACTTCGACGTGATGGACAACCACTACGTGCCCAATCTGACCATCGGTCCGATGGTGTGCGAAGCGCTGCGCAACTACGGCATTACCGCGCCGATTGACGTGCATCTGATGGTCAAGCCGGTGGACCGCATCGTGCCTGATTTCGCCAAGGCCGGCGCGTCTTATATCTCTTTCCACCCCGAAGCTTCCGAGCATGTCGATCGCACCATTCAGCTGATCAAAGAGCACGGCTGTAAAGCCGGCCTGGTGTTCAACCCGGCCACGCCGCTGAGCTATCTCGACTACGTGATGGATAAAATCGACGTGATCCTGCTGATGTCGGTTAACCCGGGCTTCGGCGGCCAGTCGTTCATCCACGGCACCCTGGACAAGCTGCGCCAGGTGCGCAAGCTGATCGACGACAGCGGTCGCGACATCCGCCTGGAAGTCGACGGCGGGGTGAAGGTGGATAACATCGCCGAAATCGCCGCTGCGGGCGCCGATATGTTCGTCGCCGGTTCCGCCATCTTTGGCCAGCCGGACTACCGCAAGGTGATCGACGAGATGCGCAGCGAGTTGGCGAAGGTTTCCCATGGCTGATTTCGGCGCGATCCGCGCATTGGCCTTCGATCTGGACGGCACGCTGGTCGACAGCGCGCCGGGCCTGACGGCCGCCATCGATATGGCGCTGGAAGAAGCGGGCCTGCCGCAAGCGGGTGAGGAGCGGGTTGGCACCTGGATCGGCAACGGCGCCGACGTGCTGGTGCAGCGCGCGCTGCGCTGGGCGGAAGCAGAAGGCACGCCGGAACAGTGCGGCCGGCTGCGTGAACGCTTCGACCATTTCTATGCGCAGACCGTCGACAGCGGTAGCCGCCTGTTTCCGCAGGTGCAAGAGACGCTGGCCCGACTGGCCGCGCACGGCTACCCGATGGCGCTGGTGACCAACAAACCGACGCCGTTCGTGGCGCCGCTGCTGGCATCGTTGGGGATTGGCGACTATTTCTCGCTGGTGATCGGCGGCGACGACGTGACGGAAAAGAAACCGCACCCGGCGCCGTTGTATCTGGTGCTCGGCAAGCTTGGGCTGCGCGCGCATGAACTGCTGTTCGTCGGCGATTCACGCAACGATATTCAAGCCGCGCAGGGCGCCGGTTGCCCAAGCGTCGGCTTTACCTACGGTTATAACTACGGCGAATCGATAGCCCTGAGCCACCCCGATCGGGTGTTGGAGCGCTTTGCCGATTTGTTGCCCGCTCTTGGGCTGTCATCTTTAGAGAATCAGGAAATTTAAACATGAGTAAGCCCATCGTATTTAGCGGCGCGCAGCCGTCCGGCGAACTGACCATCGGCAACTACATGGGTGCGCTGCGTCAGTGGGTGCAGATGCAGGACGACTACGACTGCATCTACTGCATCGTCGATCTGCATGCCATCACCGTGCGCCAGGACGCCGAGAAACTGCGCAAAGCCACGCTGGATACGCTGGCGCTGTACCTGGCCTGCGGTATCGATCCGGAAAAAAGCACCATCTTCGTGCAGTCGCACGTGCCTGAGCACACGCAGCTGAGCTGGGTGCTGAACTGCTACACCTATTTCGGCGAACTGAGTCGCATGACGCAGTTCAAAGACAAATCCGCGCGCTACGCGGAGAACATCAACGCCGGGCTGTTCAGCTATCCGGTGCTGATGGCGGCGGATATCCTGCTGTATCAAACCAACCAGGTGCCGGTGGGCGAAGACCAGAAGCAGCACCTGGAACTGAGCCGCGACGTGGGGCAGCGTTTCAACGCGCTGTACGGCGACGTGTTCAAAGTGCCGGAGCCGTTTATTCCTAAATCCGGCGCGCGCGTGATGTCGCTGCAGGAACCGACCAAGAAGATGTCCAAGTCGGACGATAACCGCAACAACGTGATCGGCCTGCTGGAAGATCCGAAAGCGGTGACCAAGAAGATTAAGCGCGCAATGACCGACTCGGAAGAGCCGCCTGTCGTGCGTTACGACGTGGTCAACAAGGCGGGCGTCTCCAACCTGCTGGATATTCTCGCCGGCGTGACCGGCAAGAGCATCGCGCAGCTGGAAGCCGAGTTCGAAGGCCAGATGTACGGCCACCTGAAAGGCGCGGTGGCGGAAGCCGTCTCCGGCATGCTGGGTGAGCTGCAGGAGCGCTATCACCGCTTCCGTAACGACGAAGCCTATCTGCAGCAGGTGATGCGCGACGGCGCCGCCAAGGCCCGCGCACGCGCGCAGGAAACCCTGGCGAAGGTCTATCAGGCCGTCGGTTTCGTACCGCCGCAGGCGTAACGCCAGCGAAAATAAAAAAAGCGGCCACGGGCCGCTTTTTTTATGTCGGTATCACGCCATTTGCGCCAGGCCGGCAGGCGGTACCTCGCTGGCGAACCAGTTGAGTTTGCTGCGCAGGCTGACCACGCTGCCGACGATGATCAGACTGGGGCTGGCGGCCTGCAGTGACAGGGCGCCCAGTTGGCCGAGTTCGCCTTCGATCACCCGCTGGTGGCAGGAAGTGCCGTTTTCTACCAGCGCCACCGGCGTGGTGGCCGCCAATCCATTCGCTATCAGCTGGCGTTGGATCTCCGCCGCCTGCGACAGCCCCATATAGAACACCAGCGTCTGTTGCCCGGCGGCCAGCGTCGCCCAGTCCAATCCGCCGTCGGCCTTGGCGTGGCCGGTCACCAGGCGCACGCTCTGCGCATGGTCGCGGTGGGTAAGCGGGATACCGCTGTAGGCGGAACAGCCGGAGGCGGCGGTGATGCCCGGAACCACCGAGAACGGCACGTTGGCGTCCGCCAGCGTCTCCAGCTCTTCGCCGCCGCGGCCGAAGATAAAGGGATCTCCCCCCTTCAGGCGCACCACGCGTTTGCCTTGCTGCGCCTGCTGCAGCAGGATTTGGTTGATTTGCTCTTGCGGCACGCAGTGGTGGCCGGCGCGTTTGCCGACGAAGATGCGTTCGGCGTCGCGGCGCACCAGCGTCATGATCTCTTCGGAGACCAGCCGGTCGTAAACCACCACGTCGGCCTGCTGGATCTGCTGTAGCCCTTTCAGCGTCAGCAAGCCGGCATCGCCCGGCCCGGCGCCCACCAGCACCACTTCACCGCGATCTTCCGGCTGTTCGCTGAACAGCTGCTCGAGCTGGCGTTCGGCCAGCGTGGCGTCGTCGTCGGCCAGCGACTGCGCCAGCCGATCGTGGGCGAATAACCGTTCCCAGAAGCGACGGCGCGCGCCGAGGCTGCTGAAGCGTTGTTTTACCCGCTGCCGCAGCGAGCCGCCCAGCTGGGCCAGCTTGCCGAGGTGCTGCGGCAGCATCGCTTCCAGCTTCTCGCGCAGCAGCCGCGCCAGCACCGGCGCTTTGCCGCCGGAGGACACCGCCACCATGATCGGCGAACGATCGATGATTGACGGCATGATAAAGCTGGCGCGTTTCGGATCGTCCACCACGTTGCAGAACACCCGCTGCTGGTTGGCGCACTGATACACCAGTGCGTTGACCTCCAGCCGGTCGGTGGCGGCGATCACCAGCCATTTTTCCGCCAGCAGGGCCGGGCTGAATTCGCCTTCGGCCAGCGTCAACCGGCCTTCTTCCGCCCACAGGCGGAACTGCGGGGTGAAGTCCACGGCGTTGACGGTCAGCGCTGCGCCGGCGTCCAGCAGCAGGCGCGCCTTGCGTTCGGCGATCTCGCCGCCGCCCACCAGCAGGCAGGCTTTATGTTGCAGTTGGCAGAAGATAGGCAGGTAATCCATCGGCACTCCTCGGGGTAATCAGTGTGGGGGCGAAGTGCGCCCCCGAAAACTCAGGCGGTCTGACGTGCAGCGGCTTTCGCCGCCTGCGGGCGTTCGGCGAGCGGCGTGGCGTACCAATACCCCAGGCCCATCAGCACCGAGCCGGACAGGATATTGCCCAGCGTCACCCACAGCAGGTTGTGGCCGATGCCGGTGAGGGTATAGGCCTCGCTGTGGTTGCCGAACCAGGAGAGGGCGAACAGCGTCATGTTGGCGACGGAGTGTTCGTAACCCGAGGCGATAAAGGCCAGCAGGCACCACCAAATGGCGATGAACTTGGCGGCGCCTTCTACGCGGATCGCCATCCAAATAGCCAGGCAAACCAGCCAGTTGCACAGCACCCCCTTGAAGAACAGGACTTCGGCCGGCGCGGTGGTTTTCGCCAGCGCGGCGCTGTGCACCAGGCTGGTATCCACCGGCAGCAGGCTGCCGCCGCCGTAGTAATACATCAGCGCCACCAGCACCGAGCCGAGCAGGTTGCCGAGCCAGGTTTGCGGCAGCACCGCCCACATCTGGCTTTGGCGGATGGAGCCGGCCTTGACGCCGAGCGTCAGGAACATCGTATGGCCGGTGAACAGCTCGGAACCGGCGATGATCACCAGCGTCAGCGCGATGCCGAAGGTGGCGCCCATCACCAGCGGTCGCACGCTTGGGTCGACCAGGTTGCCGAGGGTGAAGATCAGGATGATGCCGAGGCCGACGTAGGCGCCGGCCATCGCCGAGCTGATCCAGAAGCCGAGCGGGCTCTCCTTCGCCAGTCGGACGATGCGCGCCGCGTTGGCGGCGCATTTATTGATCGTGTCGGTAAACATGTTGCCTCCCGAAAGGTTATGCCGCGACTTGCACGATGCCGTCGACCACCCGGCTGGTGAAGCTGGCGACGGAACGGCTGTCGTCTTCCAGACAGTGGCCGTCGTACAGGCGGAAATGTTGTTTCTTCAGCGGGCTGGCGACCCACAGCTCGCCCTGATGCTCGGCGATGAGGCCGCGCGACAGCACGCTGGCTTGGGCGAACGGGTCGATATTGCTGATGGCGAACACCTGCTCGTCGGCATAGGGGCGGAACACCGCCACCTGCCGATCGCCGATCAGGGCGCACACGCCGGTGCCGGGCAGAATGTCGGCGACGGGACAAACGGTAATCCACTGGCTCATGCGTGGCTCTCCTCGGTATCGATCAGGGTGACGGGAATGCGCTCGTCCGGGCGCGCAGGGCGGTGCTGGTCGCGTTCGGCCACCACCTGCACATTCGGATCGCGCAGCGGGCTGTTGATGAAGTGGGCGAAGCGCAGCTGCGTTTCCGGATGCTCGACGGTCTCTTTCCACTCGCAAATTACCGCGTCGCGCAGGCGGGCGATCTCCGCTTCCAGTTGGTCGTTGATGCCGAGCTTGTCGTCGATGATCACCTTGCGCAGGTAGTCGATACCGCCTTCCAGGCTTTCCAGCCACACCGAGGTGCGCTGCAGTTTATCGGCGGTGCGGATATAGAACATCATGAAGCGGTCGAGATAGCGCACCAGCGTCTCGCGATCGAGGTCGGCGGCCAGCAGGTCGGCGTGGCGCGGTTTCATGCCGCCGTTGCCGCAGACGTACAGGTTCCAGCCGTTCTCGGTGGCGATGATGCCGACGTCCTTGCCCTGCGCTTCGGCGCATTCACGGGTGCAGCCCGAGACGCCGAACTTCATTTTGTGCGGGGTGCGGATGCCTTTGTAGCGATGTTCCAGCGTGACGCCGAAACCGACGCTGTCGCCGACGCCGTAGCGGCACCAGGTGCTGCCGACGCAGGTTTTCGCCATGCGCAGCGCCTTGGCGTAAGCGTGGCCGGTTTCAAAGCCGGCGGCGAGCAGCTTGCGCCAGATGGCCGGCAGATCGTCTTTCTGCGCGCCGAACATGCCGATGCGCTGCGAGCCGGTCATTTTGGTGTAGAGATTGTACTCCTTGGCGATCTGGCCAATGGCCAGCAGGCCGTCCGGGGTGATTTCGCCGCCGGCGGAGCGTGGGATCACCGAGTAGGTGCCGTCTTTCTGGATATTGCCGAGGAAGTTGTCGTTGGTATCCTGCAGCGGCGTATGCTGCGGCTTGAGGATGTATTCGTTCCAGCAAGAAGCCAGCAACGAGCCGACGGTGGGTTTACACACTTCGCAGCCGTAGCCTTTGCCGTATTTGGCCAGCAGCGCCTCGAACGACTTGATGCCTTCAACGCGGATCAGGTGGAACAGCTCCTGGCGCGAATAGGCGAAGTGTTCGCACAGGTGGTGGTTGACCTCGATGCCTTGCTTGCTCAGCTCGGCGTTCAGCACTTGGGTGAGCAGCGGGATGCAGCCGCCGCAGCCGGTGCCGGCCTTGGTTTCGGCCTTCAGCGCCGCTACGGTGTGGCAGCCTTTGTTGACTGCCTGGATGATGTTACCTTTGCTGACGTCGAAGCAGGAGCAGATCTGCGCGCTTTCCGGCAGCGAATCCACGCCGATGGCCGGTTTGCTGCCCGCGTGGGCCGGCAGGATCAGGCCGTCCGGGTTCTCCGGCAGTTCGATGCCGTTCAACGCCAGCTGCAGCAGGTTGCCATAATCGCTGGTGTCGCCCACCAGCACCGCGCCGAGCAGGGTTTTGTTGTCGGCGCTGACCACGATGCGTTTGTAGACTTCTTTGCTTTCATCCAGATAAACGTAGCTGCGGGCGCCCTCGGTGCGGCCGTGGGCATCGCCGATGCCGCCGACGTCCACGCCCAGCAGCTTCAGCTTGGCGCTCATGTCGGCGCCCTGGAAGCCGTTTTCGCGGCCCAGCAGGTGATCGACGGCCACCTGCGCCATTTTGTAACCCGGCGCCACCAGGCCGAAGGTGCGATCGCGCCAGGCGGCGCACTCACCGATGGCGTACACGTCCGGATCCGACGTCTGGCAGCTGTCGTTGATGGCGATGCCGCCGCGGCGGCCAATCTCCAGCCCGCACTGACGCGCCAGCTTGTCCTGGGCGCGGATGCCGGTGGAGAACACGATGAAATCCACTTCCAGCAGGCTACCGTCGGCGAAATGCATGGTTTTGCGCGCCGTGCCGCCGCCGTTGACGATCTCCTGGGTATTTTTGCCGGTGTGTACCTTGACGCCCATGCGCTCGATCTTGCGGCGCAGCTGGTCACCGCCCATCGGGTCGAGCTGTTCGGCCATCAGCACCGGAGCGAACTCGATCACGTGCGTTTCCACTCCCAGGCTTTTCAGCGCGCCGGCGGCTTCCAGCCCCAACAGTCCGCCGCCGACTACCGCACCGCGTTTGCTGCGGCGCGCGCAGGCTTCGATGGCGTTCAGGTCTTCGATGGTGCGGTAAACGAAGCAGTCCTGGCTATCCGAGCCTTTAATCGGCGGGATCCACGGATAGGAGCCGGTGGCCATGATCAGCTTGTCGTAATAGACGGTGCGGCCGGTGTTGGAGTGGATCACCTTCTCGTCGCGATTGATGGTGATAGCGCGCTCGCCGACCAGCACTTTCACGCCGTGTTTTTCGTAAAAGCCTTCGCGCACCAGCGACAGCTCTTCGGCGGTGTGGTGCGAGAAGTAGGAGGAAAGGTGCACGCGATCGTAAGCGATGCGTGGCTCTTCGCAAAATACGGTGATTTCGAACTGGTCTTTGTCTGCTTTATCCAACAGATCTTCGATGAACCGGTGGCCGACCATGCCATTGCCGACGACGGCAAGTTTGACTCTGCTCATTATTGCCTCAAAATTCTGGTTTCCTAGGCTTACCTTATCTCTCCCGATGGGCAATTTATTGATGCAAATCAATCACACCCTTATATACCTCTAACGTGGTATATGGATGATTTTTCACGTTTTTTGATAAGTTGCGGATTTTATTCACCTTTAGCTGAAGCGAGTCAGTTTGCATGCAAATTACCCCGCAGGGAGTAAACGCAGGGGGTAGGCAGGCAACGGCGACTTTGTCAGCGCGATCCGCTGCCAGTATGATGAAGAAAACCAGCGCAACGGCAGAGGTGAAGGGTGGCGAAACGTCCATTGAAGTTTATCGACAACCTGCGTTTAAGCGGGCATGAAGGGTTGTGGCAACTGGCGATCGAACAGGGGCGCATCGCGCATCTGGTGCCGCAGCCGGAAGGGCAGGAGTGGCGCAGCGACGTGTTGGATGCGCAGGGCGGGCTGGCGTTGCCGGCGTTCGTCGAACCGCATATTCACCTGGATACCACGCAAACCGCCGGTCAGCCGGCCTGGAACCAGTCCGGCACGCTGTTCGAGGGCATTGAGCGCTGGGCCGAACGTAAAGCGTTGCTGACCCATGAAGACGTCAAACAGCGCGCCTGGCAAACGCTCAAGTGGCAGATCGCCAACGGCGTGCAGTATGTGCGCACCCACGTCGACGTTTCCGATCCCACGCTGACCGCGCTGCGTGCCATGCTGGAGGTGAAGCAGGAGGTGGCGCCCTGGGTGACGCTGCAGATCGTCGCCTTCCCGCAGGAGGGGATCCTTTCCTATCCTAATGGCGAAGCGCTGCTTGAAGAGGCGCTGCGGCTGGGGGCCGACGTGGTGGGTGCCATTCCGCACTTCGAATTCACCCGCGAATACGGCGTGGAGTCGCTGCATAAGGCGTTCGCGCTGGCGCAAAAATACGATCGGCTGGTGGACGTGCACTGCGATGAAATCGACGACGAGCAATCGCGCTTCGTCGAGACCGTGGCGGCGCTGGCGCTGAAGCTGGAGATGGGAGCGAAAGTTACCGCCAGCCACACCACGGCGATGCACTCTTACAACGGCGCTTACGCCTCGCGGCTGTTCCGCCTGCTGAAAATGTCCGGCATCAACTTCGTCGCCAACCCGCTGGTGAACATTCACCTGCAGGGACGTTTCGACAGCTACCCGAAACGGCGCGGCGTGACGCGGGTGAAGGAGATGCTGGAGGCAGAGATCAACGTCTGCTTCGGCCATGACGACGTGTTCGATCCCTGGTACCCGCTCGGCACCGCCAACATGCTGCAGGTGCTGCATATGGGGCTGCACGTGTGCCAGCTGATGGGCTATGGCCAGATCGACGATGGGCTGAAGCTGATCACCCACCACAGCGCGCGGACCCTTAACCTGAGCGACTACGGCCTGGCGGCCGGCAACAGCGCCAACCTGGTGATCCTGCCGGCGGAAAGCGGCTTCGACGCAGTGCGCCGCCAGACGCCGGTGCGTTATTCGATTCGCCAGGGAGCGGTGATCGCCGAAACGCGGCCGGCGGAAACCACGCTGCATTTGCAGCAGGATGAGACGGTGGATTTTCGGCGCTAAGGCGCAAAAAAAGGGCGCCTTGCGGGCGCCCTTGGTGCATTTAATAAAAAGAAATCAGTGCGTCACGTGACCGTGGCTGCGGTGCTTGGTTACGAAGCCCAGCAGCAGACACATCACGAACACTGCCAGGTACAGGCCGTTGGCGGTGGTTAGCGCTGCGTGCGCGCCGCCTTTCGCCACGATCGGGCCGGTGACCACGAAGGTCAGCATGGTGCCGATGGTGCCGCAGGTCAGGATAAAGTTGACCAGCTTCGGTGAGGAGACCTTGGTCTGCAGCGAGCCGAGGGTGATCAGCGTGGTGTAGATGGCGCTGGAAACGAAGCCCAGGGCCATGATGTAGTAGCCCAGGTGCTCCGGGTTGTCGGTGCTGACGAACAGGTACATCGCGCCGGTAGCCAATGCGGCCAGCACGGTAACGATGCGCTGCAGATCGAAGAAGCGCAGGATGAAGCTGAACACCCACATGCCGACCATGTAAGAGGTCCAGAAGTCGCTCACCAGCTTACCGGCCTGGCCGATGTCCATGTTGAACGACTTGGTGGCGTACTCAGGCACCCACTGAATGAAGCCCAGCTGGCCGAGGATGTAGCACAGCGCGGCGATCGACAGGAACAGCACGCCGATGCCCCATTTTTCTTTTTCGACCGGCTGACCGGCGTCGGCGCCTTTCTTGCCCAGCACCGGGAATTCGGAGCACAGGGTCAGCACGAAGATCCCCACGTACAGCAGGCCGATGCAGGCATACACCCAGTACCAGCCGATGTGGCGAGCCAGCAGCATCGCGGCGACGATCGGGAAGATCATCCCGGCCATGCTGAAGAAGGAGTCGGTGAACAACAGGCGTGAACCGCGCTGGCGGCCGGCATACATGTGGGTGATCAGGAAGGTGCCGATCGACATGGTGATACCGCTAACCACGCCGAGGATAAACATGCACAGCGAGAACATGGTCAGGCTCTTGCCGAGCATCAGTCCTGCGACCGCCAGCACCATCAGGACAAAGCCGAAGATCAGCTGACGCTTCAGCGGGATGATTTCCATCAGCCAGGCATTGAGGAAGATCGAAATCAAAATGCCGGCGTTGAGGAAAGTAAAGGTGTTACTCATGCTGGAAACCGGCAGGTTAAAGTACTCTGCAATGTTTCCCATCACCATCCCTGTGACGATCACTAAAGCACCGGTCAGCGCGTACGAAAAGAAGCTGATCCAGGTAAGCCGTATGCGGTTACTGTCATTCATTGTATAGGCCTGAATATGTCTGTTAGAGGTTTTAAAGCTGGCATAAGGCCGCTGGCTTTTCCTGACAAACGCAGAAAAAAGTCCCGATCAGGCCACCAGGGGGCGGATCCTAGCACAGACAACGGGATTTTTTGTGATGGTTGTCGATTTTTTGATGTAACCCATGAAGGGGTGATGCGCATTATTGTGATCTATTTGCGTACCGTCACAATGGAATCACGGTTGACTATCGTCGGCTCAAACCGGTGCGCCGGGGTGGCGGGGTCGATCAGCCTGCGCGCCGCGTATTGGGCCATCTCGCTGATGGGAAAATGGACGCTGCTCAACGCCGGGCGCACGAAAGGCGCGCGTTCGCCGCTGTCGTAGCAGATCAAGGAGATATCCTGCGGTACCCGCAGGCGGTGCTCGTTGATCGCCAGCAGTGCGCCGATCGCCATCTCTTCGTTGCAGCAGTAGATGGCGCTGGGCCGCGCGGCTTGCTGCAGCAGTCGATCGGCGCAGCGGTAACCGCTTTCCAGATCGTAGACGCCCTCCAGGCAGGCCACCGGTTCGATATTCGCCGCCTGCATTGCCTCTTCAAACCCCTGCAGCCGCAGGCGGCTCGACGGGCGCTCACGCGGGCCGCTGATGCAGGCGATGCGCCGGTGCCCGGCATCGAGCAGTTGCTGCGTCGCCATGCGGCTGGCGAGCGGGTGATCGAAGGTGACACAGCGGGCTTCCAGCCCCGGTACCAGACGATCGAGCAACACGAAATCACGTTGTTCCGCCGCCAATTGGCGCAGCCGATCGTCGCTGAGAAAACGCACGTGCAGGATCACGCCGTCGCAGCGCAGGCTAAATAGCCGCTGTATCGCCTGCCATTCGTTTTCGGCGCTGTTGCGGCCCTGGGTCACCAGCAGCTGTTTGCCGTGGGATTCGGCCTCGGTCTGCACGAAGTCCATCAGCGCGCCGAAGAAGCCGCCGCGGTACGACGTGGTGACCAGTCCGAGGGTATTGCTGTGGCTGGAGGCGAGCGCGCGGGCCGCCGGGTTGGGGGTATAACCGAGCTGGGCGACGGCGCGTTCAACCTTCTCGCGGGTCGGCGCCTTGACGTTGCTGTCGCCGTTCACCACGCGCGATACGGTGGCGCGCGAAACGCCCGCCAGCGCCGCGACATCTTCCAGTGTCACCATCGTCCCACTCCTGAATTACGGCTAAAAAAATGGGTTCGGCGCGCCGAACCCCTGTCTGGCTGCGTATAGCCGCTTACCTGAACTGCGGCAAATACGGCGCGTTTATCGTCAACACCTCGTCCAGCAGCGGCTGCGCCAGGTTGGCGTTGCCCACTAACGGGTTGGCGATCAGCGCCAGCAACCCGCTGCGGCGATCGCCGTGCACCGCGGCTTCGATGGTTAGACGTTCGTAGGCTTTCACCTGCTGCGTCAGGGCCTGCATCGGCTCCGGCAGCGGGCCGAAGGTCAGCGGGTGTGCGCCCTGGGCATCGACGATACAGTTGATTTCTATCACAGCATCGTCCGGCAGGCCATGGATTGCGCCGCGGTTTGCGGTGTTGACCACTAATTGCGTGCCGAGATTATTATGGATAGCACGAATCAGCTCCAGCGCAACTTCGGAATAGAAAGAACCGCCGCGGAAGCTGAGCTGCTCCGGTTTCGTGTTTAACTGCGGATCGGCATACAGCTCGAACAGCTCTTTTTCTACCTGCATCACCTGCTCGGCGCGGGTGCCGCGCTCGCCGGCGGCGGCCATCTCTTCCGCCAGCATCTCGCGGGTCTGGTAAAAATAGCGGTGGTACGGGCAGGGGATCGCGCCGAGCGCGCGCAGGAAGTCCGGCTGCCAGGGCTCTTCCTTGATGTTGTTCATGGTCAGCGCCGCACCGTCGCACAGCATGTCGATCACCTTGGCGGTGACGTCGCGCCCCTGGTGCGTGACCCGATGCACCCAGACCATGTGGTTCAGGCCGGCGAACTGCAGCTGTACGTCGGCGTAAGGCGCCTGCAGCATGTTGGCGATCATGTGATGCATGCTGATCGGCACGTTGCACAGGCCGATGATCTTCGCTTTGGTAAAGCGAGACACCGCCTCGGTGACGATGCCGGCCGGGTTGGTGAAGTTGATGATCCAGGCGTCGGGTGCCAGCTTTTCCACCCGGCGAGCGATATCCAGCATCACCGGGATGGTGCGCAGCGCTTTGGCGAAGCCGCCGACGCCGGTGGTCTCCTGGCCGAGCAGCTGATATTTCAGGCCCAGCCGTTCATCGGCGGCGCGTGCCGGCAGTTGCCCGACGCGGAACTGGGTCAGCACGAAAGCGGCGTCGCGAATGGCGTCGTCCAGCGCGAAGTGCACGCTGACCTTCACCTGCTCCAGCCCGTGGCGCGCCAGCATGCGGCGGGTCAGGGCGGCGATGGTTTCCACTTTTTGCCGGCCCGGTTCGACGTCCACCAGTGCCAGTTCGGTGACCGGCAGCTCCTCGATGCGCTGGATCAGCCCGTCCACCAGTTCGGGGGTGTAGCTGCTGCCGCCGCCGATCACGGCGATTTTGAGCGTGCTCATGGGCGGCCCTCCGTCTGCGACTGACGGCGATAGAGCTCGATCATGTCGTCGGCCAGATCCTGGATCACCATGGCGTTCATCAGATGGTCCTGCGCATGCACGGTGATCAGGTTGATCGCCAGCTTGCCGCAGCCTTCGTCCAGGCCGATCAGCTCGGTCTGGATCAGGTGCGCCTTCTTCACCCATTCTTTGGATTCGGCCATGTGCTTGGCCGCGGCGGCGAAGTCGCCGGCGCGCGCTTGCCGCAGCGCCATCAACGCATTGCTGCGCGCGCTGCCGGAGAACACCAGCAGTTCCATGATGGTGCTTTCAAACTCGGGGCTGACTTCAGTCATCAATTCACTCACGTCATTTCTCCAGGGGTTGCGCGGCGACGCCGCCGTGGGATGCTTCAGTATCCGTTCTTTTTATAATGAGAGCGCTCTCATTTAAATAGAGTAACGACAATGCGTGTGCAAACTGGGAGGCAGATCGCAAAAACCGACCCAGGGTGGCGCGGGGCAAAAAATGCGTGATGCGGTTGGCAAAAAAGTCTTCTGCGCCCATACTTTCCGCAGCAAAATTCAGGGCCGCCTAGGATATGTCCCGTAATTGGGTAAATATAGGTAAATGGCTGGCACTTGCCGATACAGCTCTTTAGAATCAAAGCGCTTTTCCGTTGTTTGTCTCTCAGAGAAAGGACCCGTTAATGTTCAAACGTACTTTAGTGACCTTCGTCGCGCTGTGTTCCCTGACCGCAGTGGCGCCAGCCGCACTCGCCGCCGGTGAGACCCACGTCATGCTGACGACCTCGGCGGGGAATATCGAGTTGGCGCTCGACAGCCAGAAGGCACCGGTTTCCAGCCAGAACTTCGTCGACTACGTGAACAGCGGGTACTACAACAACACCATCTTCCACCGCGTGATCCCGGGCTTTATGATCCAGGGCGGCGGTTTCACCGCTGACATGCAGCAAAAATCCACCAAGGCGCCGATCAAGAACGAAGCCGACAACGGCTTGCGCAACCTGCGCGGCACCATCTCGATGGCGCGCACCGCCGACAAGGACAGCGCCACCAGCCAGTTCTTCCTGAACGTGGCGGATAACGCCTTCCTGGATCACGGCCAGCGTGACTTCGGCTACGCGGTGTTCGGCAAAGTGGTGAAAGGCATGGACGTGGTGGACAAAATTGCCCAGGTGCCGACCGGCAACGTCGGCCCTTACCAGAATGTGCCGACCAAACCGGTGGTGATTCTGTCGGCCAAGGTACTGCCGTAAGTTTTTTGGCCGATCCCGCCGGGGTCGGCCGCTCCTTCCTCCCGAAGCCTTGCCTTCATCACTGTTTTCTCCTGCGCCCCATGCTCTAATCGGCAGACAATAATCAGACCGGAAATCCGGCGTTCGCCCTTTGTTGTCTCTGGATGAGTTGCTGCCATGTATGAATTTAACCAGGTGCTGTTGCTGCTGCAGCAGATGTGCGTCTATCTCGTTATCGCCTATCTGCTGAGCAAAACCCCGCTGTTCATCCCGCTGATGCAGGTGACCATTCGCCTGCCGCACAAGCTGCTGTGCTACGTGATCTTCTCGGTGTTCTGCATCATGGGCACCTATTTCGGGCTGCACATTCAGGATTCGATCGCCAACACCCGCGCGATAGGCGCGGTCCTGGGCGGGCTGCTGGGCGGGCCGTCGGTGGGCTTTCTGGTCGGGCTGACCGGTGGCCTGCACCGGTATACGCTCGGCGGCATGACCGATGTGGCCTGCGCGATTTCCACGGTGTCGGAAGGCCTGGTCGGCGGCATTGTGCACAGCATCGCCATGCGCCGGGGGCGCATCGAGCTGCTGTTCAATCCGCTGTTCGTCGGCGGCGTGGCGCTGGTGGCGGAAGTGCTGCAGATGGCGATCATCCTGGCGGTGGCGCGCCCTTACGACGAAGCGTTGCAGCTGGTGGAGCACATCGCGCTGCCGATGATGATCGCCAATACCGTCGGCGCGGCGATGTTCATGCAAATCCTGCTGGATAGGCGCGCGATGTTCGAAAAATACACCAGCGCCTTCTCTTCCAAGGCGCTGAAGATAGCCGAGCGCACCGAGGGCATCCTGCGGCAGGGGTTCGATCAGGAGAACAGCATGAAGGTCGCCCGGGTGATCTATCAGGAGCTGGGCATCGGCGCGGTGGCGATCACCGATCGCGACAAGCTGCTGGCGTTTATCGGCATCGGCGACGATCATCACCTGCCGGGCACGCCGATCGCCTCGGTGCATTCGCATCGCGCCATCGACAACAACGAGGTGGTGTACGCCGACGGCAATCAGCTCTCTTATTGCTGCTCGATCAACCCGGCCTGCAAGCTGGGTTCGACGCTGGTGATCCCGCTGCGCGGCGAAAACCAGCGGGTGATCGGCACCATCAAACTGTACGAACCGAAAAGCCAGCTGTTCAGCACCATCAACCGTACGCTGGGCGAAGGCATCGCCAGCCTGCTGTCGGCGCAGATCATGGCCGGACAGTACGAGCGCCACAAGCAGCTGCTGGCGCAGTCGGAGATCAAGCTGCTGCATGCGCAGGTCAATCCGCATTTCCTGTTCAATGCCTTGAATACCCTGGTGGCGGTGATCCGCCGCGATGGCGAGCGCGCCTGCGATCTGGTGCAGTCCCTCTCAACCTTCTTTCGTAAAAACCTCAAACGCTCGGATGACGAAGTCAGCCTGGCGGATGAGATTGAACACGTGAACGCCTACCTGCAGATCGAGAAAGCGCGCTTCGCCGATCGGCTGGAGATCGCGGTATCGCTGCCGGAGGCGCTGTTGGCGGTGCGGCTGCCGGCGTTCTCGCTGCAGCCAATCGTCGAAAACGCCATCAAGCATGGCACCTCGCATCTGTTGGGCGTGGGTCGCATCGAAATCGGCGCCTGCTGCGAAGGCGAGCATCTGCTGCTGCAGGTGACGGACAACGCCGGGCTGTTCCAGCCGAAACCGAACTGCAGCGGGCTGGGGATGAATCTGGTGGATAAACGCATTCGCGTGCGCTACGGCGAAGGCTATGGCGTGCAGGTGGATTGCCGGCCGGACGCCTACACCCGCATTACGCTCAATGTCCCCATGGAGAGGGCCGCCTGATGTTAAACGCACTGATTGTTGACGATGAACCTTCCGCGCGCGACAACCTGCGCCATCTGCTGGAGGCCGAGGCGGAGATCGCGATTATCGGCGAATGCGCCAACGCCATCGAAGCCATCAGCCAGATCCACCGGCTGCAGCCGGACGTGGTGTTTCTCGATATCCAGATGCCGCGCATCAGCGGGCTGGAAATGGTCGGCATGCTGGATCCCAACCGCATGCCGCACATCGTGTTTCTGACCGCCTACGACGAATACGCGGTGCAGGCGTTCGAGGAGCATGCCTTCGACTATCTGCTGAAGCCGGCGGAGCCGAAGCGGCTGAGCAAGACGCTGCAACGCCTGCGGCAGCGCAGTGCACCGCAGGACGTGGCGGCGCTGGAAGAGAGCGCCGGTTACCTGAAATACATTCCCTGCACCGGCCACAGCCGCATCTACCTGCTGCGGTTCGATGAAGTGCTGGCGATCCGTTCCAAACTGAGCGGGGTCTTCGTGGTGCGCAGCGACGGCATGGAGTGTTTCACCGAGCTGACGCTGCGCACGCTGGAAAGCCGTACGCCGCTGGTGCGCTGCCATCGGCAGTATCTGGTCAATCTGGAGCAGGTGCGCGAGATCCGTTTCGAAGAGGGCGGCGCAGCGGAGATGATCATGTCGGCCGGCGATCCTGTACCGGTCAGCCGACGCTATTTGAAGGCGCTGAAAGAGCAACTGGGGCTGCGGGGGTGACGCAGGTCTTAGGGGGATTCTGAAAAGACAGGCATCATGGGCATCCCGACGGCGCCCATTTTGTTTGTCCTTGACGGGGTTACGCGGCGCTTATAGCTTTATTGCATCAACAGGCGCGTTTCGCGCTGCGTCAGCGTCAAAGGAACAGAAAATGAGTGAACCACGGATTATCGCCAAAGCGATGAAAGACGGAAAACCGGAGCAGGATCTGGTGATTTTGCCGGCGTTGGCCAACCGCCACGGGCTGATCACCGGGGCAACCGGCACCGGCAAGACGGTGACGCTGCAGAAAATGGCCGAACAGTTCTCGCGCATCGGCGTGCCGGTGTTCCTGTCCGACGTGAAGGGCGATCTGTCAGGCATCGGCGCCGAGGGCGTGCCTTCCGAGAAACTGCAGGCGCGCCTGGCGGCGATCGGCGTCACCGACTGGCAGCCGCAGGCCTGCACCATTATCCCGTGGGATATTTACGGCGAAAAGGGCCACCCGATCCGCGCCACGATTTCCGATCTCGGGCCGCTGTTGCTGGGGCGCCTGTTGGATCTGAACGAGGTGCAAAGCGGCGTGCTGCAGCTGGTGTTCAAGATCGCCGATGACAATGCGCTGCTGTTGCTGGACATGAAGGACCTGCGCGCCATGGTGCAGTTCGTCGGCGACAACGCCAAACAATTCCAGACCCAGTACGGCAATATCTCTGCCGCGTCGATCGGCGCCATCCAGCGTGGGTTGCTGACGCTGGAAGAGCAGGGAGCCAACCAGTTCTTCGGCGAGCCGATGCTGGACATCAACGATCTGATGAAAACCGACGCCAACGGTCACGGCGTGATCAACCTGCTGGCGGCGGACAAGCTGATCAATCAGCCGAAGCTGTATTCGGTATTCCTGCTGTGGCTGCTGGCCGAGCTGTTTGAGCACTTGCCGGAAGTGGGCGACCCTGAACAGCCGAAGCTGGTGTTCTTCTTCGATGAGGCGCACCTGCTGTTCAACGATGCGCCGGCGGCGCTGTTGACCAAGATCGAACAGGTGGTGCGTCTGATCCGCTCCAAAGGCGTCGGCATTTACTTCGTCACCCAGAACCCGCTGGACATTCCGGACAGCGTGCTGGGCCAGCTGGGCAACCGCGTACAGCATGCGCTGCGCGCCTTTACTCCGCGCGATCAGAAGGCGGTGAAGACGGCGGCGCAAACCCTGCGCGCCAATCCGGCCTTCGATGCCGAAACGGCGATCACCGAGCTGGGTGTGGGCGAAGCGCTGGTGTCATTCCTCGACGAGAAGGGCCGGCCTAACGTGGTGGAGCGGGCGATGGTGATCGCGCCGGAATCCAAAATGGGCATGCTCGGTGCGGAAGGGCTGAACAGCGCGATCAACAAGTCGCCGCTGTATGGCCGCTATGAGGATATGATCGACCGCGAATCCGCCTACGAGAAGCTGTCGTCGGGCGGCTTCGCCACCGTCGGCACCCCGCAGCAGGGGCAGCAACCGCAGGCGCAACAGCAACAACAGCAGGCGGGCGGCGGCCTGATGGACGGCCTGAACGAGCTGCTGTTCGGTTCCACCGGCCCGCGCGGCGGCAAGCGCGACGGCATCGTCCAGACCGCCGCCAAGAGCATGGCGCGCGATCTCGGCCGCCAGATCCTGCGCGGCGTGCTGGGGTCGATCACCGGCGGCCGTAAAAAGTAAGCGGAAATTATCGTCGGCAGCGGCGGGTTAAATCAGTACACTGTGGCGGCATTTTTCTCTGCCGGACCTAACATGCTGCTGCTGATCGATAACTACGACTCCTTTACCTATAACCTTTACCAGTACTTCTGCGAATTGGGCGCCGAGGTGCTGGTGAAGCGCAACGATGAGCTGCAGCTGGCCGATATCGAGCGGCTGGCGCCGCAGCATCTGGTGATTTCCCCTGGCCCCTGTACCCCGAACGAAGCGGGTATCTCGCTGGCCGCCATTCGTCATTTCGCCGGCAAGCTGCCGATCCTCGGCGTGTGCCTGGGGCACCAGGCGCTGGGGCAGGCGTTCGGCGCCGAGGTGGTGCGCGCCCGCGCGGTGATGCACGGCAAAACCTCGGCGATTCGTCACCTGGGCGTCGGCGTGTTTCGCGGCTTGAGCGATCCGCTGACCGTGACCCGCTATCACTCGCTGGTGCTGAAAGCCGATACGCTGCCGGACTGCTTTGAAGTGACCGCCTGGAGCGAGCGCGACGGCGTGCGCGACGAGATCATGGGCATCCGCCACCGCACTTTGGCGTTGGAAGGCGTGCAGTTCCATCCGGAAAGCGTGCTCAGCGAGCAGGGCCACCAGCTGCTGGATAATTTCCTCAAGCGTTAATTCCGGTGCGTTTTTTTCGCCCGTCAGGCGTTTTGCGTTTGCGCTTGATTGGTTTTTTATGCATATTTCGTGATTATGTTTTCAATCTAACATTACGATAGCGCTGAAAAACTTTCAGGGTGGAGCCGAAAATGACTGAAAAATCCGCAGTGAGCCGCAGTACCTTTGACCAGGTGATCCTGCCTGTTTATGCGCCTGCCCAGTTTGTGCCGGTGCGTGGCCAAGGCAGCCGGGTCTGGGATCAGCAGGGAAAAGAGTACATCGATTTTTCCGGCGGCATCGCGGTGACGGCGCTGGGGCACTGCCATCCGGCGCTGGTCGAGGCGCTTAAACGCCAGGGCGAAACCCTGTGGCATACCAGCAACGTCTTCACCAATGAGCCCGCGCTGCGCCTGGCAAGCAAACTGATCGACGCCACCTTCGCCGATCGGGTGTTCTTCGCCAACTCCGGCGCAGAGGCCAACGAGGCGGCGTTCAAACTGGCGCGCCATTACGCCATCACCCGCCACAGCCCGTACAAAACTAAAATCATCGCTTTCTATAACGCGTTTCACGGCCGCACGCTATTCACCGTGTCGGTGGGCGGGCAGGCTAAATACTCCGACGGGTTCGGGCCGAAGCCGGCCGACATCGTGCACGTGCCGTTCAACGATTTGGCGGCGGTGAAGGCGGTGATGGACGACCACACCTGCGCGGTGGTGATGGAGCCGATTCAGGGCGAGGGCGGTATTACGCCGGTCGACGCCGGCTTCCTCAAAGGCGTGCGCGAGCTGTGCGACCAACATCAGGCGCTGCTGGTGTTCGACGAAGTGCAAAGCGGCATGGGGCGCAGCGGCAAACTGTTCGCCTATATGCATTATGGCGTGACGCCGGACATTCTCACCACCGCCAAGGCGCTGGGCGGCGGTTTCCCGGTCAGCGCCATGCTGACCACCGAAGACATTGCGTCGGTGATGCAGGTGGGCACCCACGGCACCACTTACGGCGGCAACCCGCTGGCCTGCGCGGTGGCGGAGGCGGCGCTGGACGTGATCAATACGCCGGAGGTGCTGAGCGGCATTGAGCAGCGTCATGCGCTGTATGTGCAGGCTTTGCAGCATATCGGCGATAAATACGGTATTTTCACCGCGATTCGCGGCATGGGGCTGCTGATTGGCGCCGAGCTGACGCCGCATTATCACGGCAGGGCGCGCGACTTCCTCACCGCCGCCGCCGCGCGTGGGTTGATGATCCTCAATGCCGGGCCGAACGTGATCCGCTTCGCGCCGTCGCTGGTGGTGGAGCTGCAGGATATCGAGGCCGGCATGGCGCTGTTCGAGCTGGCGGTGCAGGATGTGATCAACGCCTGAAGCCCGCGCGGCATATAACGGGGCGCGGCATGCCGCGCCCTTATTGATCGCGCAGTTTGCGCTTGAGCCAGATGCCGTGGTGCGGGCGCTGGCGCCAGGCCAGCGACGAAATGGTGTGCATCACGCTCAGGTGCGACAAAATGCGCCGCAGATGGCGCTCCATCTCGGTAACGGGCATGTCCGGATGCAGATCCGGCGGCTGCATGATGCCGCTGTTGCCGCTGCTCGGGCCGTCGTATTCCAACCGCTGCTGGCAGCTTTGCAGCGCGATTTCACAGGTCTGCAGATACTCTTCCGCCAGTTTCGGCGTCAGCATGTAGTGCTCGCGTGCCAGAATGGTCATGGCGTTCAGGTGTTCGACGATGAACTGGCTGTGAGTGACCCACAGCCGCATGTCCGCCAGATAGTTTGACGCGAACCCCGGCTCTTGCATCGCCTGATTGAGCGAGGTGAACAGCGCGTTGTGTGCCTGGTTGACCTGCATGCGGGTATAGGCCAACGCGGTGGCGTCCGGTTCCGGTTGCTTCAGCATCAGCCGCAGCGCGGCTTGATCGTTCTCCAGCGCCTGATGGGCATTCTTGCGCAGCAGCCCGCTTTGCCACTGCGGCCACAGCCAAATGGTGCCGCCGAACGCCAGCACGCAGCCGATCAGCGTATCGATCAGGCGCGGTACCAGAAAATGCGAGCCGTTCAGCGCCAGCAGCTGCAGGGTGTAAACCGCCGTGACCGTAAAGCCAATCACCGACAGCCCGTAGTTCTTGCGCGAAACCAGGTAGGCCAGCAGCGTGATCACCAGCATGATGCTCAGCGTTTCTCCCTCCGGCAACTGCAGCTGCAGCAGCCCGGCTGCCAGCAATAGCCCGGCAATCGTGCCCAGCGCACGGTGCTGAATACGCACCCGGGTGGCGTTATACCCGTTTTGGCTCACCAGCATGATGGTGAGCAGGATCCAGTAAGGCTTCGGCAGGTTGAATACCGCACCCAGGCTGCTGCCGACCGCCAGCGTTACGCCCAGCCGCGCGGCGTTGCGCAGGGCGGTGGATTTGAACGACAGATAGCTGACCAGCGCCGGCCAAAACGGCAGGCGGTGCTGGCCGGGCATCAGGTCGCGGCGGTACAGCGGATGCTGGGTGCGCAGCAGGCGGGCGATGCGGCTGAAGTGGTAATAACAAAACTGGCCGACCGGATTATCGGGATGCTGCGCCGCCATTTTTTCCAGCGCCGCCAGCTCGTGGGTCATGGAGAAGCGCTTCGAATGTTGATGATAGAGAATATCGTGCGCCACCACGCGCAGCCGGCCGGCGATCACCTGAGCATTGCGGCGAATGATCGCTTCGGCCTGGCTCTGCTCCACCAGTTTTTGCACCTCTTCCGGCAGATGCAGGCTGACGGTGATGTGCTCCTGCAGGTCCATCGCCACCTGAAAGGCGCGCTGCAGGCGCTTTTGCTCGAGATTGTTGGCGTGCGGCAGGAAATTAAGCTGTTGGTACAACAGGCTGATCAGGTCCATCACCTTTTGCTGGCGCACCAGCAGCGGCGGCAGCGCGGTCTGCGGATCGGTGTGCTGGGTCAGCAGCGAGTATTTGGCTTCGAAATAGTCCGCCAGTTCCAGGTAGAGCTGGCTCAGCGTCTCGCGCATCGGCTGCTCTTTCCACAGCTTGAACCAGAACCAGGTGAATAAGCCATACCAGGCGGTGCCGATCGCGTACAGCAGCGGCGCCTGCCAGATAGGCACCGTGCCGGCCGTGCTGAGGGCGAAGATGGCTGCCACCAGCGCCGCCGGCAACAGCCGGGCGTGCAGCGGGCTGATTTCGCCGGTGACGCCGAGCAGCAGCGCCAGGCCCAGCATCAGCGCCGGCAGCGGCACGTGCCACAGCAGGGCCTGTTGCAGCAGCACGCTGCTGAAGGCGAACAGCGAACCGCCGACGATCAGTCGTTTAAAGAAGCGCTTATGCGGCGTATCCAGCCCGGCGATATTGCAGCAGGCGGGCACGAGGGAGAACATCAGGCCGAGCTGCAGCTGGCCTATCAGCAGGCCGAACAGCACCGGCAGGCACAACACCAGCGTTTGTCGCAGTGCGTAGTTGATTTCCGGGTGGTAGATCAGGCGGCGCCACATGGCAGAGAGCAGACAAAAAAACGGCGCAGACTGCGCCGTTTTTTCAGGGATTAACGGGTGCCGTAGACGACAATGGTTTTGCCGTGGGCGGAAATCAGGTTTTGATCTTCCAGCATTTTCAGAATACGGCCAACGGTTTCACGCGAGCAGCCGACGATCTGGCCGATCTCCTGACGGGTGATCTTGATCTGCATGCCGTCCGGGTGAGTCATGGCGTCGGGTTGCTTCGCCAGATTCAGCAGGGTTTGCGCGATGCGGCCGGTAACGTCCAGGAAGGCGAGGTTGCCCACTTTTTCGGAGGTGACCTGCAGGCGGCTCGCCATTTGGGCGGACAGACGCATCAGGATGTCCGGGTTCACCTGGATCAGCTGGCGGAATTTCTTGTAGGAAATTTCGGCCACTTCACAGGCGGTTTTCGCGCGAACCCAGGCGCTGCGCTCCTGGCCTTCTTCGAACAATCCGAGCTCGCCGATGAAATCCCCCTGGTTGAGGTAGGACAGGATCATCTCTTTACCTTCTTCATCCTTGATCAGCACCGCGACGGAGCCTTTCACGATGTAGTAAAGCGTTTCGGCCTTTTCACCTTGGTGAATCAGCGTACTCTTCGATGGATATTTGTGGATATGGCAATGAGACAGGAACCATTCGAGAGTAGGGTCTGTTTGCGGTTTGCCGAGAACCATTCGCTGTTATCCTCTGTTGTTATCGCTGCCTTGTGTCACAGGGGTCAGAGTTCCCTGTAAAACCCGCCTGTAGCCGCAGTCATGAGCGAGGGCTACCGGCAAGTTTTGAGGCGTGTCATAAAAATACGCTGTCGCTCTAGCATATTAACTTGCCGTAAGCGCTGCAAGCTACATTCTGTTAACATACCGGTAAAGGAGCCTTTCTCTGGGCGTTTCCCTGAAATTCAGTGTCCCGGAAAGATTTATTGCGGCTCTGTTTGTAGCACAGAGTAAGGCGGGTGTCTCGTGTTGTCTCGCTTCAGCATGATTAGCATCAGGTTACGTTGCCTGTTTCTATGCGAAAGCGTACTCTGATTTTAAGAAATCAACCGGAGTGACCAGAATGCAGGCAAGAGTTAAATGGGTGGAAGGGTTAACGTTTTTGGGGGAATCGGCCTCCGGCCACCAGGTGCTGATGGACGGCAACGCCGGTGATAAAGCGCCCAGCCCGATGGAGATGGTGCTGATGTCGTTGGGCGGCTGCAGCGCGATCGACGTGGTGTCCATCCTGCAAAAAGGGCGCAACGACGTGCGCGACTGCGAGGTGAAGCTGACCTCCGAGCGCCGCGAAGAAGCCCCGCGGTTGTTCACCCATATCAACCTGCACTTCATCGTTACCGGCCAGGACCTGACCGACAAGATCGTCGAGCGTGCGGTGAACCTGTCGGCGGAGAAGTACTGCTCGGTGGCGCTGATGCTCAACAAGGCTGCCACGGTGACCCACAGCTTCGAGATCCGCCAACCGGCGTAATCGAAACGGAGCGCGGCCCGGCGCCGCGCTCAACGCATTTATTCGATCTTCTTGCCTTCCAGCAACCGCTGCACCAGCGGCGCCATGATCAGCTCCATCGCCAGCCCCATCTTGCCGCCCGGCACCACTAACGTATTGATGTGTGAGATAAACGAGCCCTGCAGCATCGCCAGCAAATAGGGGAAATCTATCTGATCCAGCCCGCGGAAGTGGATCACCACGAAGCTTTCGTCCAGTGAGGGAATCGCCTTGGCGGCGAACGGGTTGGAGGTGTCCACCGTCGGCACGCGCTGGAAGTTGATGTGGGTGCGCGAGAACTGCGGCGTGATGTAGTTGATGTAATCTTCCATCGAACGCACCACCGAATCCATCACCGCTTCGCGAGAGTGGCCACGCTCGCCGGTATCGCGGATCAGTTTCTGAATCCACTCCAGGTTGACGATCGGCACCACGCCGACCAGCAGATCGACGTGGTTGGCCACGTCATGGTGCTCGGTGACCACGCCGCCGTGCAGCCCCTCGTAGAACAGCACGTCAGTCGGCGCCGGCAGCGGTTCCCACGGGGTGAAGGTACCCGGCACCTGATTGTAGGGCACCGCTTCGTCGTAGGTGTGCAGATACTTGCGCGAGCGCCCGGTGCCGTTCTTGCCGTAGTCGATAAAGCTCTGCTGCAGCAGGCCGAAGTCGTTGGCCTCGGGGCCGAAATAGCTGATGTGTCTGCCCAGATCGCGCGCCTTGCGGATCGCCGCGTCCATTTCCGGCCGGGTGTAGCGATGGAAACTGTCGCCCTCCAGCTCGGCGGCGCGGATGTTGAGCTGTTGGAAGATCTTACGGAACGCCACGCTGGTGGTGGTGGTGCCGGCGCCGCTGGAACCGGTCACCGCGATAACGGGATGTTTGGCAGACATGATGGTTGTCACTCCGTGTTGAATGCGCCGGCGTCAGGGGATTATTGTGGCTCTTGTTGACGCTCTCTATCTCAGGAAAAAATGGCGCGCGCTGGTTTGCAATGCCCCATTGTTACCTGATTTTTTCCGTCAGTCATAGAACCGAGCGCCACTAAATTTCTTCCTGCCCGGCGCGGAACTGGCCGCGCGGCATGATGTTGACGCTCTCGTGCAGTTCCGACCACACCAGCACCACTTCGCCGTTTTTCAGTTGGCGGCGCACGTCCTCCACCTTCTGTTCCAGCGAGCGTTCATGTTCGCCGTAATCGGTGCCTTCGCGCAGTACAAAGGATTCGATCAGGCTGTTCAGGGTGTCGGTTGCCAGTTCTTGCCAGGGAATGATCACGTCGGGATGTCCAGATAAGGGGAAAGCCAGGCCGGAATGCGATGTTCCAGCCACATGTGCGGTTTTTTCAGCGTGCCGCCGACGAAGCCGACGTGGCCGCCGTACTCGGTCAGTTGATATTCGATATTGCGCGGCAGGCCGGCGACGTCGGGGATCACCTCATGGGTCATGAAGGGATCGTCCTTCGCATGGATGATCAGCAGCGGCGTCTGAATAGCCGGCAACAGCGGCAGGGCGCTGCAGCGGCGATAGTAGTCGATAGCGTCGCTAAAGCCGTGAATGCGCGAGGTAATGGCGTCGTCGAATTCGCGGATGCGCCGCAACCCGTTCAGCTGTGACAGCTTGAGCGGCAGAGTGTCCGGGTAGTGCAACAGCTTGCGGGTGGCGTTTTGTTTCAGCTGCCCCAGCAGGTAGCGCTGATAAACGCGGGAGAAACCTTGCTCCATGCGGTAGGCGCAGGGCTCCAGCATCAGCGGCGCCGAGACCACCACCGCCGCCTGCAGCAGGCTGTCGGCGCCTTGCTGCGCCAGATAGCAGGCCAGCATGTTGCCGCCGAGCGAAACGCCTACCGCCGCGGTCGGCACCTCGCCGTAGCGGTCGCGCAGCCAGCGCAGGAAGAAGCGTGCATCTTCGGTTTCACCGGAGTGGTAGATGCGCTGCTTGCGGTTGGGCACGCCGCTGCAGCCGCGAAAGTGCATCACCACGCCGAGCCAGCCACGCTCACGCCAGGCGTTGAGCAGGCCATGTGCGTAGGGGCTGTAGAAGCTGCCTTCCAGGCCGTGGAACAGCACCGCGCGCGGTTTGTCGCGCGCCTGCGCCGGATCTTCGCTCCAGGCGAGATCGACGAAATCGCCGTCGGGCAATTCCAGCCGTTGCCAATGCGGTTTCAATAACACGCGGCGGCGCACCAACCGCGGCAACAGCGTTTGCAGGTGCGGGTTACTGGCCCCGGTCAGAGGGCGAAAGGTGTTAGGCATAGGCTGAGTAAAAATGTTGTGGGCGGCTATTGTGAGATCCCTAGCGCACTGTTAGCTTCAATACCAAGAACTAACAATGATACTGCAAAAAAGCGCCTTGGGTGAGGAGCACCCGTGCCATGGAACCGAGTTTATTCCTTTCGATGCTGGGCTTCCTGTGGGTCGCCGCCATCACGCCTGGCCCCAATAACCTGCTGTTGACTACCTCCGGCGCTAACTTCGGCTTTATGCGATCGCTGTGGCTGATGGTCGGTATCATGCTCGGCATGCAAAGCATTTTGCTGCTGGTGGCTTTCGGCGTCGGCAGCCTGATCCTGGTCTACCCGTCGCTGCACCTGATCCTGAAAATCCTCGGCAGTCTGTACCTGCTGTGGCTGGCGTGGAAAGTCGCCACCGCCGCCTATGAAAAACTGGAAACCGACGTGGCGCCGCCGCAGCCGGTGCGGCTGTATCAGGGCTGGCTGCTGCAGTTCCTCAACCCGAAAGCCTGGCTGATGGCGCTGGGGGCGGTGGCCAGCTTCAGCCTGGCGGGCGATAAGTACAACGGATCCATTGCGGCGATCGCGCTGGGCATTTTGGTGGTCAACATTGTCGCCGGCATTATCTGGCTGGCGTTCGGCACCGTGATCGGCCGCCTGCTGCGCAGCAAAAAGGCCTGGGTTATCTTCAACGTTTCCATGGGGTTGTTGACCGCAGCCTGTGTGTTACTGATCTGGCATTAAGGAGCGAACGATGGCGGAAAATTATTATCACGTGGTTGCCTTTACCGGCAAAGGGCTGCGCGGCAACCCGGCCGGGGTTTGCCTGCTGACGCAGCCGCTGCCGGCGGCGCGGCTGCAGGCGATCGCCAACGAGATCGGCCTGCCGGAAACCAGCTTTGTCTGGGATGACGGCGACATGACCGCTATCCGCTGGTTTACCCCGGAACGCGAGGTCGACCTTTGCGGCCACGGCACCCTGGCGGCGGCGCATGTGATGTTCAGCGCGATCAATCCGGCGCTGCAGGATATCCGCTTCCGTTCGGCCGGCGGCGAGCTGTTCGTCAAGCGCGATGCGCAGGACGGGGAACGGCTGGTGCTCGACTTCCCCGCACGGCCGCCGCAGAAGGTGGCTGAACCGGCGGGCCTCGCGGCGCTGCTGGGCGAGCAGCCGCTGGAGGTGTGGCAGGCGAAAGCGCTGATGGTGGTGCTGGAAAATGAGACGCAGGTACGCGCGCTGCGGCCGGACATCCCGGCGCTGATCGCGCTGGCCGGGCGTGCGGTAATCGTTACCGCGCCGGGTGACACCGTGGACTTCGTGTCGCGCTATTTCACGCTCGACGGCGGTGAAGATCCGGTTACCGGCTCCGCGCACTGCACGCTGATGCCTTACTGGACGGCGCGTCTCGGCCGCCATCGGCTGCATGCGCAGCAGATCTCGGCACGCGGCGGCGAACTGTTCTGCGAACTGCACGGGGATCGCACGCTGCTCGGCGGCTATGCTCATGTGTTCCTGCACGGAAGTATCGCGCTGTAACCCGTGTTTATATTACTCACGGTAATAAAGAAGACTTTTTTATTCTTTTATAGCCCGTCATCGCTCAGATAAAACTGTCAGCAACTGAACAGATTTTTATCAACGGAGCGGAACATGGCGGGCAAACTCTTTTCCTTACGCAACGCGGCGCTGTTGGCGCTGTCGCTCAGCGCAACCAGCGCCTACGCGGTGGATGTGACCGTGGCGTACCAGACGTCGGCGGAACCGGCCAAGGTGGCGCAGGCGGAAAACAGCTTCGCCAAACGGTCCGGCGCGACCGTCGACTGGCGTAAGTTCGACAGCGGCTCCAGCGTGCTGCGTGCGTTGGCCTCCGGCGACGTGCAGATCGGCAATATCGGCTCCAGCCCGCTGGCGGTGGCCGCCAGCCAGAAACTCCCCATCGAAGTGTTCCTCATCGCCTCGCAGCTCGGCAGTTCCGAAGCGCTGGTGGTGAAAAATGACATCAAAAGCCCGCAGGATCTGATCGGCAAGCGCATTGCGGTGCCGTTTATCTCCACCACCCATTACAGCCTGCTGGCCTCGCTCAAGCATTGGGGCATCAAGCCTGAGCAGGTGAAGATCCTCAATCTGCAGCCGCCGGCCATCGCCGCCGCCTGGCAGCGCGGCGACATCGACGGCGCCTACGTCTGGGCGCCGGTGGTCAACGAACTGGCCAAACAGGGCAAGGTGTTGACCGACTCCGCGCAGGTGGGCGAATGGGGCTCGCCGACGCTGGACGTGTGGGTGGTGCGCAAAGATTTTGCCGAGAAACATCCCGACGTGGTGACCGCCTTTGCCGCCAGCGCCCTGCAGGCGCAAAAAGCCTACCTGGCGGCGCCGGAACAGTGGCTGAAAGATCCGAACCACCTCAGCACGCTGGCACGCCTGAGCGGCGTGCCGGAAGCGCAGGTGCCGGAGCTGGTGAAGGGAAACCGTTATCTGCCGGTGGCGGATCAGGTTGCCCAGCTCGGCCAGCCGGTGGACAAGGCGATCCGCGATACCGCCGAATTCCTCAAGCAGCAGGGCAAGATCCCGCAGGTCGACAGCGACTACAGCGCTTACGTGACCGACCGCTTTGTGAAACAGGTGCAGGCTGCGCCGCAGTCGTAAGGAAGCAGGATGCTAAACGTCAATCATCTTTCAGCAGAGTATCAGGGGCGGCCCGCGCTGCGTGACGTGTCGTTCCAGATCGCCGCCGGGCAACTGGTGGTGGTGCTCGGCCCGTCGGGCTGCGGCAAGACCACGCTGCTGAATTTGATCGCCGGGTTTATCGAGCCTTCAGCTGGCAGCATCACGCTGGATGGAACGCCCGTTCACGGCCCGAGCGCCGAACGGGGCGTGGTGTTCCAGCATGAGGGCTTACTGCCGTGGCGCAACGTGGTGGACAACGTCGAGTTCGGCCTGCAACTGGCCGGCGTCGGCAAGGCGCAGCGCCGCCAGGTGGCGGAGCAGATGCTGCAGCGCGTGGGGCTGGCGGGCTATGAACAGCACTTCATCTGGCAGCTTTCCGGCGGCATGCGCCAACGCGTCGGCATCGCCCGCGCTCTGGCCGCCGATCCGCGGCTGTTGTTGTTGGACGAGCCGTTCGGCGCCCTGGACGCGTTCACCCGCGAGCAGATGCAGGAGCTGTTGCTGACCATTTGGCGTGATACCGGCAAGCAGGTGCTGCTGATCACCCACGATATCGAAGAGGCGGTGTTCCTCGCCAGCGAACTGCTGCTGCTGTCGCCGGGGCCAGGGCAGGTGGTGGAGCGGCTGTCGCTGAACTTCGGCCAACGCTATGCCGACGGCGAAGCCTGCCGCGCCATCAAGTCAGATCCTGAATTTATCGCGCAGCGCGAATACGTGCTGGGCAAAGTTTTCCAACAGCGCGAGGCCTTGCTATGAGCCTGCATTCCACTCTGAAGGCCGCGGCGCAGCCGCAGGGCAAAGCGGCACGCCGTTTCAGCGTGCCGCGCAACGTTTGGCTGAGCGGCGCCACGCTGTTGACGGTGTTGATCGTCTGGTGGGGCGTAACGGCGCTGCAGCTGATCAGCCCGCTGTTTTTGCCGGCGCCGCAGCAGGTGCTGCACCAGTTGATCACCATCGCCAGCCCGCAAGGCTTTATGGACGCCACGCTGTGGCAACATCTGGCGGCCAGCCTGGGGCGCATTCTGGTAGCGCTGTTGGCGGCGGTGATCGTCGGCATTCCGGTGGGCATTGCCATGGGGCTGAACGACACGGTACGCGGCATCCTCGATCCGCTGATTGAAATCTATCGCCCGGTGCCGCCGCTGGCCTATCTGCCGCTGATGGTGATTTGGTTCGGCATCGGCGAAACCTCAAAGATCTTGCTGATTTATCTGGCGATCTTCGCGCCGGTGACGCTGTCTGCCGTGGCCGGCGTGCGCAGCGTGGCGCAGGTGAGGGTGCGTGCCGCCCGCGCGTTGGGCGCCACGCGTTGGCAGGTGCTGCGTTTCGTGGTGCTGCCGAGCGCGCTGCCGGAGATCCTGACCGGCATTCGCATCGGGCTGGGCGTCGGCTGGTCGACGCTGGTGGCTGCCGAACTGATCGCCGCCACGCGCGGCCTGGGATTTATGGTGCAATCCGCCGGTGAGTTTCTGGCGACCGACGTGGTGTTGGCCGGCATCGGCGTGATTGCGGTGATTGCATTTGGGCTGGAGCTGGGGCTGCGTGCCCTGCAGCGCCGATTGACCCCGTGGCATGGAGTACAGCAATGAACGAACGTCTGAATATCACCCCGCTGGGGCCTTACATCGGGGCGCTGGTGGAAAACGTCGAGTTGGCCCGGCCGCTGGGCGACGGCCAGTTTGAACAGCTTTATCATGCCTTGCTGAAGCATCAGGTGCTGTTCTTCCGCAATCAGCCGATCACGCCGCTGCAGCAGCGCGATCTGGCCGGCCGCTTCGGCGATCTGCATATCCATCCGGTCTATCCGCACGCCACCGACGTGGAAGAGATCATCGTGCTCGATACCCACGACGACAACCCGCCGGACAACGATAACTGGCACACCGACGTGACCTTTATCGAGAACCCGCCGCTGGGGGCGATCCTGGCGGCCAAGACCTTGCCTTCCACCGGCGGCGATACGCTGTGGGCCAGCGGCATCGCGGCCTACGAGGCGTTGTCGGCGCCGTTCAGAACGCTGCTCGCAGGGCTGCGTGCGGAGCATGACTTCACCAAGTCGTTCCCGGAACATAAACATCGCGGCAGTGAAGAGGAGCATCAGCGCTGGCAGCTGGCGGTGCAGAAAAACCCGCCGCTGCTGCATCCGGTGGTACGCACCCACCCGGTCAGCGGCCGGCAGGCGCTGTTCGTCAATGAAGGATTTACCACGCGGATCGTCGATCTGGCGCCGAAAGAGAGCGACGCTTTGTTGAACTTCCTGTTTGCTCACATCACCAAACCGGAGTTTCAGGTGCGCTGGCGCTGGCAGGAAAATGACGTGGCGATCTGGGATAACCGCGTGACGCAACACTACGCCAACGCGGATTATCTGCCGCAGCGGCGCATCATGCACCGCGCGACCATTCTGGGGGATAGGCCTTTTTACAAGGCCTGAGGCTTAGGCTTCGAACGCCTGCGTTAACTGTTCCAGCTGTTCCTGTGCATCCAGCCAGGTCATTTCCGTCTCTTCCAGCGCGGATTTGGCCTGGCTTTGCTTTTGCAGGCAGTCGGTCAACTCGGCCTTGCGGCTGATGTCGTACAGTGCGGAATCCGCCAGCTGTTCCTCCACCGCCGCCAGTTCGGCGCCCAGTTTTTCCATTTGCTGTTCCAGCTTGGCGATCTGCTTGCGCAGCGGCTGGGTCTGCGTACGGAACTCCGCCTCGCGGCGTTTTTGATCCTTGCGCGCCTGCGCGCTGTTGCCGCCGCTCTCTTTTTCCGGTGCGTCCTGCTGGCTTTCCTGGCGCTGCAGGTCGACAAGCCACTGCTGGTAGTCGTCGAGATCGCCCTCGAAAGGCTCGACCTGGCCGTCGTGCACCAGGTACAGATCGTCGGTGGTGGAACGCAGCAGGTGACGGTCGTGCGAGACCACCACCAACGCGCCTTCGAAATCGATCAGCGCTTCGGTCAGCGCCTGACGCATGTCGAGATCCAGGTGGTTGGTCGGTTCATCGAGCAGCAGCAGGTTAGGGCGCTGCCAGACGATCAGCGCCAGCACCAGCCGCGCCTTCTCGCCGCCGGAGAAACGTTCGGTCACTTCGCTGACCTTGTCGCCCTGGAAACCGAAACCGCCCAGATAGTCGCGCAGCTGCTGCTCCAGCACCCGTGGCGCGATGCGGCTCAGGTGCTGCAGCGGCGATTCGTCGGCGCGCAAGAATTCCAGCTGGTGCTGGGCGAAGTAACCCAGCTTGATGCCTTTCGCCAGGCCGATCTCGCCGCTCAGCGGTTCCAGAGTGCCGGCCAGCAGTTTGATCAGCGTCGATTTACCGGCGCCGTTGCGGCCGAGCAGGCCAATGCGCGAGCCGGGCACCAGGTTCAGCTTGATTGACTTCAGGATCACTTTGTCGCCATACCCGGCGCTGACTTTGTCCATGCGCAGCAGCGGATTCGGCAGGCTTTCCGGCGGACGGAAGCTGAAGGTGAACGGGTTGTCGACGTGCGCCGGGGCGATCAGCTCCATGCGCTCCAGCATCTTGATGCGGCTCTGCGCCTGCTTGGCCTTGGTGGCCTGCGCGCGGAAACGGTCGATATAGCTTTGCAGGTGCGCCACTTTTTCTTGCTGGTGCTGATACAGCGACTGCTGCTGCGCCAGTTTGGTGGCGCGCTGGCGTTCGAACGACGAATAGTTGCCGGTGTATTCATTCATCGTCTGCTGTTCGATATGCAGGATCTTGTCGACGATCGGATCGAGGAAGTCGCGGTCGTGCGAGATCAGCACCAGCGTGCCGGGATAGCTTTTCAGCCAGCGCTCCAGCCAGATCACCGCGTCGAGATCCAGGTGGTTGGTCGGTTCGTCGAGCAGCAGCAGGTCGGAACGGCACACCAGCGCCTGCGCCAGGTTGAGGCGCATGCGCCAGCCGCCGGAGAAGTCGCGCACCGGGCTTTGCAGCTGTTCGTTGGAGAAGCCGAGGCCGTGCAGCAGGCTGGCGGCGCGGGAGCGGATGGTCCAGGCGTCGATAGCGTCCAGCTTGCCGTGCAGGGTGGCGATGGCGTGGCCGTCGTTGCGATCGTTGGCCGCCTGCAATTCGGCTTCGAGTTGGCGAAACTCGCGGTCGCCGTCGATAACATACTCGATTGCCGGCACGTCCAGCGCCGGCGTCTCCTGGTTGACCCAGGCCAGCGCCCAGTTGCCGGGGAAGGTGAAGCTGCCGCCGTCCGCCGCGATCTCGCCCTTCAGCAGCGACAGCAGCGTGGATTTGCCGCAGCCGTTTTTGCCCACCAGGCCGACCTTCTGACCTGGATTAACCGTCGCCGTGGCGTTGTCCAGCAGGACGCGGATGCCGCGTCGGATTTGTAGCGAGGAGAATACAATCATAAAGCGCCGTATGTTCAGAGTATGTTAAATTATCATTAAGGTAACAGAACGCGCACCGCGCGCTGTTTTTGTCTTTGCGATGCATGGTAACGGAAAACCGCTACCCTGACGACGCTTTGGAGGGGAATGATGTCGCAGCCGCCCAAGGTCTTGCTGCTGTATGCCCATCCGGAATCCCATGACTCGGTGGCGAACCGGGTTTTGCTTCGACCGGCGCAGCAGTTGGAACATGTCACCGTGCACGATCTCTACGCGCACTACCCTGATTTTTTTATCGATATCCATCACGAACAACAGCTGCTGCGTGAGCATCAGGTCATCGTGTTTCAGCATCCCCTGTACACCTACAGCTGCCCGGCGCTGCTGAAGGAGTGGCTGGATCGCGTGCTGTCGCGCGGCTTTGCCAGCGGCGTGGGCGGCAATGCGCTGGCGGGCAAATACTGGCGTTCGGTGATCACCACCGGCGAACCGGAAGGCGCCTACCGCACCGGCGGTTATAACCACTACCCGATGGAAGATATTCTGCGGCCGTTCGAGCTGACCGCCGGGATGTGCCATATGCATTGGCTGACACCGTTCGTGGTGTATTGGGCGCGGCGGCAAAAGCCGGAGGTGCTGCGTAGCCATGCGGATGCCTACGGCGAGTGGCTGAGCCACCCGCTGCCGCGCGGAGGACGGTGAGCATGGAAGGATCGACCTTACTGACCGCCATTTTACTGTTCCTGTTCGCCGCGGTGGTGACGGTGCCGATCGCCCGTCGCCTGGGGATCGGCGCGGTGCTGGGCTATCTGATCGCCGGCATCGCCATCGGCCCTTGGGGATTGGGCTTCATTCGCGACGTCGACGAGATCCTGCACTTCTCCGAGCTGGGCGTGGTGTTCCTGATGTTCATCATCGGTCTGGAGCTGAACCCCAGCAAGCTGTGGGAGCTGCGGCGTTCGATCTTCGGTGCCGGCGCCGGCCAGGTGTTGATCACCGCGGCGGTGCTGGGTGCGTTGCTGTACCTGACGCACTTCGCCTGGCAGGCGGCGGTGATCGGCGGCGTCGGCCTGGCGATGTCTTCCACCGCCATGGCGCTGCAGCTGATGCGCGAGAAGGGCATGAACCGCAACGAAGGGGGGCAACTCGGCTTCTCGGTGCTGCTGTTCCAGGATATGGCGGTGATCCCGGCGCTGGCGCTGATCCCGATTCTGGCCGGCGCCGGCGGCACCAGCGACGACTGGGCGAAGATCGCGCTCAAGGTGGCGGCGTTCGGCGGCATGCTGATCGGCGGCCGTTTCCTGCTGCGGCCGCTGTTCCGCTATATCGCCGCTTCCGGCGTGCGCGAGATCTTCACCGCCGCGGCGCTGTTGCTGGTGCTCGGCTCGGCGCTGTTTATGGAAGCGCTCGGCCTGTCGATGGCGCTCGGCACCTTCATTGCCGGGGTGCTGCTGGCGGAGAGCGAATACCGCCACGAACTGGAAATTTCCATCGAGCCGTTTAAAGGGCTGCTGCTGGGGCTGTTCTTTATTTCGGTGGGCATGGTGTTGAATATCGGCGTGCTCTACACCCATCTGGCCGAGGTGTTGATCGGCGTGCTGGTGCTGGTGACGGTCAAATCCGGCGTGCTCTACGGCGTGTCGCGCCTGTTCGGCCTGCGCAGTTCGGTGCGCCTGCAGTTCGCCGGGGTGCTCAGCCAGGGCGGTGAGTTCGCCTTCGTGCTGTTTTCGGCGGCGGGCGCCCAAAAGGTGCTGCAGCCGGATCAACTCTCTTTGCTGCTGGTGGTGGTGACGCTGTCGATGATGACCACGCCGCTGCTGATGCAGGCCATTGACCGCATTTTGGCGCGCCGCTATAACGCCAAAGACGAAGACGAGGAGACGCCGTACGTGGAAGATGACGATCCGCAGGTGATCATCGTCGGCTTCGGGCGTTTCGGCCAGGTGATCGGCCGCCTGTTGATGGCCAACAAAATGCGCATTACCGTTCTGGAGCGCGACGTCAGCGCCGTTGGCGTACTGCGGCGCTACGGCTACAAGGTTTATTACGGCGATGCCACCGAGCTGGAGCTGCTGCGCGCGGCGGGCGCCGAGAAGGCCAAGTCGATCGTGATCACCTGCAACGAGCCGGAAGACACCATGGAGATCGTGCGGCTGTGCCAGCAACACTTCCCGAACCTGAGCATTCTGGCGCGGGCGCGCGGCCGCGTGGAGGCGCATGAGTTGCTGCAGGCGGGGGTGAAACAGTTCAGCCGCGAAACCTTCTCCAGCGCGCTGGAACTGGGGCGCAAGGCGCTGATGGAGTTGGGGATGCACCCGCATCAGGCCTTCCGCGCCCAGCAGCATTTCCGCCGCCTGGATATGCGCATGCTGCGTGAACTGATGCCGCCGCATCAGGGCGACGTGGCGCAAATTTCCCGTGTGAAAGAGGCGCGGCGCGAGCTGGAAGAGCTGTTCCATCGCGAAATGCAAAAAGAAAGCCGCCAGTTCGACGGCTGGGACGAATACGAATAAGCGGGAGCATAACGATGTCTGCAACACGTAAGAGATTTATCGCCGGGGCGGTGTGCCCGAGCTGTAGCGCCATGGATACGTTGGCGGTATGGCGGGAGGATCAGGTGGAGGTGGTGGAGTGTGTCAAGTGCGGCCACCATCAGCGCCAGACCGAACAACAGGTGGAAAAACACGTTCGCCCGCAAGAGCAGGTGATCGGCATTTTCCAGCCGAAGTAGCGTTTTTTTATCCCGGAGGGTACAGCGAGGCAGATTTCCGTTACAATCTGTCCGGAAAAGGCGCGCATCCCGATAACGGTGCGCGTCCTAGTAGCCAACGGTAGGAGATATCATGAAAGTAGCAAAAGACTTGGTGGTCAGCCTGGCTTACCAAGTACGTACAGAAGACGGTGTTTTGGTTGATGAGTCTCCGGTGAGCGCACCGCTGGACTATCTGCACGGGCATGGTTCTCTGATCGCAGGTCTGGAAAAAGCACTCGAAGGCCACGACGTTGGCGATCGTTTTGACGTTCACGTCGGCGCGAACGACGCGTACGGCAACTACGACGAAAACCTGGTGCAGCGCGTACCGAAAGACGTCTTCATGGGCGTTGACGAACTGCAGGTTGGCATGCGTTTCCTGGCTGACACCGATCAGGGCCCGGTACCGGTTGAAATCACCGAAGTTGACGGCGACCACGTGGTGGTTGACGGCAACCACATGCTGGCCGGCCAAAACCTGAACTTCAACGTGGAAGTTGTCGCGATCCGCGAAGCGACCGAAGAAGAACTGGCGCACGGCCACGTACACGGCGAGCACGACCATCACCACGAGCACGGTGAAGGCTGCTGCGGCGGTCACGGCCACAGCCACGATCACGACCATGGTCACGACCATGGTAAAGGTGGTTGCGGTAACGGCGGCTGCGGCTGCCACTAAGCAGAGCGCAGTGACGAGACAAGAGGGCGGCCATCGGCTGCCCTTTTTTATGCGCGGCGCACCGGGCGCCGAACGGCACAACAGGACATGCCATGGCCACCATGAAAGACGTTGCGCGCCGCGCCGGCGTTTCCACGGCCACCGTCAGCCGGGTGATCAATAATACCGCCTACGTTGAACCGGTGACCCGCGAACGCGTCGAGAAAGCGATGCGCGAGTTTAACTACCATCGCAACGCCGCCGCGCTGGCGCTGGCGAAAAGAAGCGGCAATATGCTGGGATTGCTGACCGGCAACCTCGACGATCCGTTTTTTTCACGCCTGGCGCGGGGCGTGGAAGACATCACGCGGCAGGCCGGCGTGCGGTTGATGTTGTGCAGCGGCGGGCATCAGGCCGAGCTGGAAAAAAGCGGCCTCGATTTTCTCATCAACCAGGGATGCGAAGCCATCGTGGCGCACGTCACGCGCATGGGGGAGGAGGAGCTGCTGCGCTACGCCGCCCACACGCCTGCGCTGGTGCTGATCAATCGTTATCTGCCCGCCATCGCCAACCGTTGCATCTGGCTCGACAACGCCAATGCGGCGCAGACGGCGACCGAGTTGCTCATACGCCAGGGGCATCGGAGAATTGCCTGCGTGACGGCGGATCTGCCGATCGACGACCGCGCGCAGCGGTTAGCGGGTTACCGCAAGGCCATGGCCGCCGCCGGCATTGAGGCACCCGGCAGCTGGATCATCAGCGTGCCCTTCAACGAGCGAGGGGGCGAACTGGCGGCCGAGCGCGTGCTGGCCAGCGACCCATGCTTCACCGCCGCAGTGACCTTCAACGACGTAATGGCCGCCGGCATGATGCGCACCTGCCACCAACGGCACATTCAGCTGCCTGAGGCGCTGTCGATCGTCGGTTTTGACGACATTGCCCTGGCGAAGTATCTCCACCCTGCGTTGACCACCGTGCATTATCCCATCGAGAAAATGGCTCGGCGTGCCGCGCGCCTGGCGCTACAGATCCACAGCGGCAGCGACATCGCGCCACGGAACAACCGCTTTTCGGCCGAACTTATCCTGCGAGACTCCGTAGCCGACGGCGAACCGCATGAGCAAAGCAAGCTCGGCGAATGAGAGACGGCTCACACAACGCCATCTCATGAAACCGATTACATGGCCGCTTGCCTGCGCTCACATCCTCCAATTACCGAAGCCATTACGCTGTTGCAGTACCCCATCTTCAACAGGAGCCGTATATGGATAATAAGAAAACGCTCAACCTTGGGCTGGCGACGCTGCCGATTGTGGCCATGCTGTTGCTGCTCATCATCGGCTATGGCCAGTTTGGCCTGCGCATTGAACCGCTGCTGCTGGTTTCCGCCGCCATCGCCGCGGCGTTAGCCTGGTGGCAAGGCTACCGCTGGGACGACATCATCGAGGCCATCGTGGCCAAGCTGGCGAAGGCGATGCCGGTGATCATGATCCTGATCTGCGTGGGCGGCCTGATCGGCACCTGGATGATCAGCGGCACCATCCCTTACATGGTGTATTGGGGGCTGAAGCTGATCAGCCCGCAATACATTCTGATCGCCGCGTTCTTCATCACCAGCGTGATCTCGGTGTGCACCGGCACCTCGTGGGGGGCGGCCGGCACCGTGGGCGTGGCGCTGATGGGCGTGGCCGCCGGTCTGGACGTGCCGCTGGCCGCCGCGGCCGGGGCGGTGGTGTCCGGCGCTTACTTCGGCGACAAAATTTCGCCGTTGTCCGATTCGACGAACTTCGCGGCTATCGTTGCGGATACCGATCTCTACAGCCATATCCAGCATCTGATGTACACGACGCTGCCGAGTTTTATCCTGGCCGCCGTGGTGTACCTGATCGCCGGCCACACCGGTGCGGTGGGCAGTGTGGCAACGCCCGAGAAAGTGACCGAAATTGTCGGTGCGCTCGAGGGGCTGTACCACTTCAATCTGCTGCTGATCCTGCCGCCGGTGCTGGTGCTGTGGGGCGCGGTGACCAAACGGCCGGTGATCCCCGTCATGCTGGCCGCCTGCGCGCTGGCGATCGCCATCGGCGTCGCGCTGCAGGGCTTTAGCCTGCAGCAGGGGCTGAATGCGTTGATGGACGGCTTCAATCTGTCGATGTTCGCCACTCAGGGCCATAACGTCGAAGGGATCGTCGCCGATGTGCCGCGCCTGCTGAACCGCGGCGGCATGTTCTCGATGATGAGTACGATCCTGCTGGTGTTCTGCGCCTTTTCCTTCGCCGGCGCCCTGACGCTGACCGGCGCGCTGACGGTGATCATCAGCCGGCTGCTGAAAGTGGTGCACACCACCGGCCAGCTGATCGCCGCCACCGTTGCCACCACTATCCTGGTGACCGGCGCGACCAGCGACGGCAAGCTGGCGCTGCTGATCCCGGCGGAACTGTTCAAAGGGGCCTATCGACGCATGGGGCTGGACAACAAAAATCTGTCGCGCACCGTCGAAGATGCGGGCACCGTCATTGAACCGCTGATCCCGTGGACGGCCGCCGGCATTTACATGGCCACCACGCTGGGGGTCAGCACCCTCGATCTGCTGCCGTGGGCGATCCAATGTTATGCCGCGGTGGTGTTCGCCCTGATTTATGGGTTCACCGGCTTCGGTATCGCCAAACTCCAACCTCAGAACGACTTGCAGCGTAAGGAAGCCTGACATGACGAGTCATTTCAACGCCATCATCGATCGCCACAACACCGGCTCCGTGAAGTGGGACTTCATCGACCGCTATCTGCAACTGGACGGCAGTGAACTGTTGCCGATGTGGGTGTCCGATTTCGACTTTCCGTGCCCGCCGGAGGTGCAGCAGGCGCTGCATCAGCGGGTGGACCACGGCGTCTTTGGCTACAGCGAACGCGACGACGCTTACTATGAGGCGGCGATCGACTGGTTTGCCAAGCGGCACGGCTTGCCGCTGCGGCGCGAATGGTTCACGTCGATTGAAGGGGTAGTGCCGGGGTTGGCGATGCTGATCCAACTGCTCAGCAAGCCGGGGGATGGCGTGGTGGTGCAGGGGCCGTATTATGGCTCGTTCGCCAAGATAGTCACCATGAACGGCAGAGAGGTGATTGAAAACCCGCTGCTGGAAACCCCGCAGGGATACCGGATCGATTTCGACCAGCTGGCCGCCTGTCTGGCGCAGCGTAAACCGCCGCTGTTGTTGCTGTGCAATCCGCACAACCCGACTGGCCGTTGCTGGCGCCGTGATGAACTGGAGCGGCTCATGGCGCTCTGCCACGCCCACGACGTCACGGTGATCTCCGATGAAATTTGGGCCGATCTGCTGCTGCCCGGCGAGACGTTTACGTCGGTGTTGCATCTGGGCGAGGAATATCGCGAGCGGGTCATTGCGGCGACGTCCGCCAGCAAAACGTTCGGCCTTTCCTCGCTGCGCATTTCGAATTTCCTGATCCCCAATGCCTGGCTTCGGCAGGCGTTTGTCGATCGGCTGAACGCCCACGGGCTGGATGTGTTCAACGCGTTGTCGATGACGGCGGCGACCGCGGCCTATCAACGGGGCGCGGCCTGGCTTGATGAGCTGCTCGACTACCTGGCGGAGAACCGGCGTTGGTTTAAGCAGGCGCTGGCGGACGCCGCGCCCTGGTGCACGATGACCCAGGCTGAAGGGACCTATCTCGCCTGGCTGGATTGCCGCTCGCTGGGTTTGAACGATGCTGACTTGCAGCAGGCGCTGGTGGCGGTGGCGAAGCTGGCGCCGTCGATGGGCAGCGGTTTCGGCCCGCAGGGGAGCGGTTTTATCCGTATCAACCTGGGATGCCCGCGCCGGTATCTCGAGCGTGCCGTCGCAGGGCTGGCACGCCTGAAATAACCGCATGGCGGGCCCTCAATAGTGCGGCGGAGGCGTTTCTTCCGATTGCGAGGCGATCATTGAGGTTTGGGGCGAGCGCAGCTTGTCGGTCAACATGCGCAGATGTTCGCGCATCTTCAGCATTTCCATTTGATGCTGGATGACGGTCTGGTTGAGCTCTTCGATGGTGAGCTCTTGGAAGGCCTGACGGCTCTCCAGTTCTTCAAGCCGCTGTAGCAGGCGTTGAGTGTCGGCGTTGTGCATGAGGCTACCTCTGACGCGATAAAATCCTGATTCGGCGCTATGGTAACAGCTGGCGCCGGGTTTGCTCGCGCTATTTCTCCAGACGGCGCGCAACGTTGCGATCGGCAGTGTAAAGTGCTGAAAAGTTGCGCGCCTGATACGCCGTTTTTTGCTAACCTCGCCGAATATTCTGCAAGAAAAATCTGATTTATCATGCGAGTAGCACGCGGTGGGAAACTTCTTGGCAAAGCGGGAGTCACACTTTGACTCGATTGGTTACCTGTGCGACTGTTTTGTTTTGTTTCAGGCAGCTATAGTAGCCCGGTTATCTTACCTAATGATTGTTTGGGGCATTGCTTCAGACACTGGAGAAATGGATGAAATCTTTGTTTAAAGTCACGCTTCTGGCAACCACCATGGCTTTTGCTCTGAATGCGACCCAGGTCATGGCAGCCGATGCCGCCAAACCGGCAGAAGCCGCTAAACCAGCGGACGCGGCAGCAGCACCGAGCACCGGCAAGTTCAAAAACGACGACGAGCAAGCGGCTTACGCACTGGGCGCCTCTCTCGGTCGTTACATGGACAACTCTCTGAAAGAGCAAGAGAAGCTGGGCATCAAGCTGGACAAAGATCAGCTGATCGCCGGCGTTCAGGACGCATTCGCCAACAAGAGCAAGCTGAACGATGCCGACATCGAGAAGACCCTGCAGGGCTTCGAAGCGCGCGTGAAGGCTTCCGCTCAGGCGAAGATGGAACAGGACGCCAAGGACAACGAAACCAAAGGCGCCAAGTACCGCGACAGCTTCGCTAAAGAAAAAGGCGTGAAGAAAACCGAATCCGGCCTGCTGTACCAGGTAGAGAAACCGGGCGCGGGTGAAGCACCGAAAGACAGCGACACCGTGGTAGTGAACTACAAAGGCACCCTGACCGACGGTACCGAGTTCGATAACTCCTACACCCGCGGCGAGCCGCTGTCGTTCCGTCTGGACGGCGTGATCCCAGGCTGGACCGAAGGCCTGAAGCACATCAAGAAAGGCGGCAAAATCAAGCTGGTGATCCCACCGGCGCTGGCCTACGGTAAAACCGGCGTTCCGGGCATCCCGGCTAACTCCACGCTGGTCTTCGACGTTGAGCTGCTGGACGTGAAAGCGGCGCCGAAAGCCGACGCTAAAGCTGAAAAACCGGCTGACGCGAAAGCCGCTACCAAAGCGAAATAACATCGTCGCTCTGTTTGCCACCGCCGCGGATGCCCTCCGCGGCGGTTTTCATTTCGGCAGCCGCCGCCTCTCTCTCCATTGAACGCTTGACGCCTGCCGGGCATCGGGCTTAACGTCAATACCACGCGCAAACGCAAGGACTTTGCTCCGGCCGCTTTGCTAGACTAATAATTCTGATTTATCAGTCATGCGTCTGCCCCTTAGGGCGTGTACCTAAAATTGTTCCCGGCCGCCTCGCCCGCGGATGTCATCGTGCCGTTTGATGCCGCTCTCAGCCGGCCGCGATGCGGCGTGCCGACGACGGCAGCGATCCGGTCCGAGCGGTTTTAGCTGCGCCCCCTGGCACAGGCGATCTATGAGGGTGGTATCTTCGATGTCGAATTCGCTTTTATCCAGCGAAGCCAGCGAACTTGATTTGCTGAATGAACGTCCGTTTACTCAAACGGATCATGAAATCCTGAAATCCTATGAAGCGGTGGTCGACGGGTTGGCGATGTTGATCGGCGGCCACTGCGAGATCGTACTGCACGCGCTGGAAGACCTGAACAGCTCTGCGGTACGCATCGCCAACGGTGAACATACCGGGCGTAAAATCGGCTCGCCGATCACCGATCTGGCGCTGCGCATGCTGCACGACATGGCCGGCGACGACAGCAGCGTGTCGAAAGCCTACTTTACCCGCGCCAAGAGCGGCGTGTTGATGAAGTCGGTGACCATCGCCATTCGCAATCGCGAGCAGCGGGTGATCGGCTTGCTGTGCATCAACATGAACCTCGACGTGCCGTTCTCGCAGATCATGCAGACCTTTATGCCGCCAGCCACGCAGGACGTGCCGTCGTCGGTGAATTTCGCTTCTTCCGTCGACGATCTGGTGGCGCAGACGCTGGAGTTCACCATCGAAGAGGTGAACGCCGACCGCTCGGTGTCCAATAACGCCAAGAATCGTCAGGTGGTGCTCAATCTCTATGAAAAAGGCATCTTCGACATCAAGGATGCGATCAACCAGGTGGCGGATCGCCTGAATATCTCCAAACACACCGTGTATCTGTACATCCGCCAGTTCAAGAGCGGCGATCTGTTGGGAAGCGACCGTTGATGCTCGATTATTGCCTGTTGGTCACCGGCCCGGCTTACGGCACGCAGCAGGCCAGCAGCGCCTATCAGTTCGCTCAGGCTTTGCTGGCGAAAGGGCACCGGCTTTCCAGCGTTTTTTTCTACCGTGAAGGGGTGTTGAACGCCAACCAGCTGACCGCGCCGGCCAGCGACGAGTTCGACCTGGTGCGCGGCTGGGCGCAGCTGGCGCAGCAACACGGCGTGGCGCTCAACGTCTGCGTTGCTGCTGCGCTGCGCCGTGGCGTCACCGACGAGCAGGAGGCGGCGCAGCAGGGGCTGGCAAGCGCCAACCTGCAGCCCGGTTTTACCCTGAGCGGGCTGGGTTCCCTGGCCGAAGCGTCGCTGAGTTGCGACCGTCTGGTGCAGTTCTGAGGATATGATGAAACGAGTCGCTTTTGTTTTCACCCACGGGCCGCACGGCGGCGCCGGCGGCAGGGAAGGGCTGGATGCGCTGCTCGCCACGTCGGCGCTCAGCGAAGACTTGGGGGTGTTTTTTGTCGGCGATGGCGTATTGCAGCTGTTGCCGGGCCAGCAACCGGAAAAGATTTTGGCGCGCAATTACATTGCCACCTTCGGCGTGCTGCCGCTGTATGACGTGGAGCGCTGCTATCTGTGCCAGGCTTCGCTGCAGGAGCGTGGGCTGAGCCAGGTGACCGATTGGGTGCTGGACGCCGAGGTGTTGGCGCCGGACGAACTGCGCCGCGAACTGGCCGGCTACGACGCCGTGATGACGTTTTAGGATCCTTTGATGCTGTATACCCTGAGCCATTCGCCAAACCAATGTGACTTACCTGCGCTGCTGCGCCTGACGGCAGAGGGCGACGCGCTGCTGCTGCTGCAGGACGGCGTGCTTGCCGGCCTTGCCGGCAGCGCCCATCTTGAATTGCTGCTCGCCGCCCCCATATCCCTTTACGCGCTGCAGGACGACCTGGAAGCCCGGGGATTGGTTGGTCATTTCTCGCACAAAATCACTGTCGTCGGCTATAATCACTTCGTTGAATTAACCGAACAACACCGCAGCCAAATGGCCTGGTGATGAGAGTGATGTTGTATATTTCTTGACACCCATACTGGTCAGCCCTAAAATTCTGCGTCCTCGTACTTTGCCAATAGTGCATACGAGGGGATTTATCACATGTTTACGAAGCTAGTACGAAGCAAAAACCAGGAGCTTTTTTAATGGCAACAATTAACCAGCTGGTTCGCAAACCACGCTCTGTGAAGGCTGCTAAAAGCAACGTTCCAGCGCTGGAAGCCTGCCCGCAGAAACGTGGCGTATGCACCCGCGTATACACCACTACCCCGAAAAAACCAAACTCCGCACTGCGTAAAGTTTGCCGTGTGCGTTTGACCAACGGTTTCGAAGTAACTTCCTACATCGGTGGCGAAGGCCACAACCTGCAGGAACACTCCGTAATCCTGATCCGTGGCGGTCGTGTAAAAGACCTGCCAGGTGTGCGTTACCACACCGTCCGTGGTGCACTTGACTGCTCCGGTGTTAAAGACCGTAAGCAAGCTCGTTCCAAGTACGGCGTGAAGAAGCCAAAGGCTTAATGGTTCTCCGTTAAGTAAGGCCAAACGTTTTAACTTTAATGTCAAAATAAACTCGTAGAGTTTTGGACAATCCTGAATTAACAACGGAGTATTTCCATGCCACGTCGTCGCGTAATCGGCCAACGTAAAATCCTGCCAGATCCTAAGTTCGGATCTGAGCTGCTGGCCAAATTTGTAAATATCCTGATGGTAGACGGTAAAAAATCTACTGCAGAAGCAATCGTCTATACCGCGCTGGAGACCCTGGCTCAGCGTTCTGGTAAAGATCACCTGGAAGCTTTCGAAGTCGCTCTCGACAACGTTCGCCCGACTGTAGAAGTTAAGTCGCGTCGCGTTGGCGGTTCTACTTATCAGGTACCAGTTGAAGTCCGCCCGGTTCGTCGTAATGCTCTGGCAATGCGTTGGATCGTTGATGCTGCACGTAAACGCGGTGATAAATCCATGGCTCTGCGCCTGGCGAACGAGCTGTCTGACGCAGCAGAGAACAAAGGTTCTGCTGTTAAGAAGCGTGAAGACGTTCACCGTATGGCCGAAGCCAACAAGGCGTTCGCCCACTACCGCTGGTAATCACCCGGCTGTAGTCATGCTAACCAAGCGGGCGCGTCAAATCGGCCCGCTTGGGTTAACTGAACTTGAACGCCCTAGGAATAGAGGAATCAAATGGCTCGTACAACACCCATTGCACGCTACCGCAACATCGGTATCAGTGCTCACATCGACGCCGGTAAAACCACCACTACCGAACGTATTCTGTTCTACACCGGTGTAAACCACAAAATCGGTGAAGTTCATGACGGCGCTGCCACCATGGACTGGATGGAACAGGAGCAGGAGCGTGGTATTACCATCACTTCTGCAGCGACTACTGCTTTCTGGTCTGGTATGGCCAAGCAGTTCGAACCGCATCGCGTAAACATCATCGACACCCCAGGGCACGTTGACTTCACCATCGAAGTAGAACGTTCCATGCGTGTGCTGGATGGCGCGGTAATGGTTTACTGTGCTGTTGGTGGTGTTCAGCCACAGTCTGAAACCGTATGGCGTCAGGCTAACAAATACAAAGTGCCACGTATCGCGTTCGTTAACAAAATGGACCGTATGGGTGCTAACTTCCTGAAAGTTGTTGGCCAGATCAAATCTCGTCTGGGCGCTAACCCTGTTCCTCTGCAGCTGGCTATCGGCGCAGAAGACAAATTCACCGGCGTTATCGACCTGGTGAAGATGAAGGCGATCAACTGGAACGAAGAAGACGCAGGCGTAACCTTCGAATACGAAGACGTGCCGGCTGACATGATGGATCTGGCTGAAGAATGGCGCCAGAACCTGATCGAGTCCGCTGCGGAAGCTTCCGAAGAGCTGATGGAAAAATACCTGGGCGGCGAAGAGCTGACCGAGGAAGAAATCAAATCCGCTCTGCGTCAGCGCGTACTGAACAACGAAATCATCCTGGTTACCTGTGGTTCTGCGTTCAAGAACAAGGGCGTGCAGGCGATGCTGGATGCGGTAATCGAATACCTGCCGGCACCAACTGACGTTCCTGCGATCAACGGTATCCTGGACGACGGTAAAGACACTCCGGCTGAGCGTCACGCAAGTGATGACGAGCCGTTCTCTGCGCTGGCGTTCAAAATCGCTACCGACCCGTTCGTAGGTAACTTGACCTTCTTCCGCGTGTACTCCGGCGTTGTTAACTCCGGCGACACCGTGCTGAACTCCGTTAAGTCTGCGCGCGAGCGTTTCGGCCGTATCGTTCAGATGCACGCTAACAAGCGTGAAGAGATCAAAGAAGTTCGCGCAGGCGACATCGCCGCTGCGATCGGTCTGAAAGACGTGACCACCGGGGACACCCTGTGTGACCCAGACTCTCCAATCATCCTGGAGCGTATGGAATTCCCTGAGCCGGTAATCTCTATCGCCGTTGAACCGAAAACCAAAGCTGACCAGGAAAAAATGGGTCTGGCTCTGGGCCGTCTGGCTAAAGAAGACCCGTCATTCCGCGTATGGACTGACGAAGAGTCTAACCAGACCATCATCGCCGGTATGGGTGAACTGCACCTCGACATCATCGTTGACCGCATGAAGCGTGAATTCAACGTTGAAGCTAACGTGGGCAAACCTCAGGTAGCTTACCGCGAAGCGATTCGCGCGAAGATTACCGACGTTGAAGGTAAGCACGCCAAGCAGTCTGGTGGTCGCGGTCAGTACGGTCACGTTGTGATCGACATGTACCCACTGGAGCCGGGCTCTAACCCGAAAGGTTACGAGTTCATCAACGACATCAAAGGTGGTGTAATTCCTGGCGAATACATCCCTGCCGTTGATAAAGGCATCCAGGAGCAGCTGAAGTCTGGTCCGTTGGCTGGTTACCCGGTAGTAGACATGGGTATTCGTCTGCACTTCGGTTCTTACCACGACGTTGACTCCTCTGAACTGGCGTTTAAACTGGCCGCGTCTATCGCCTTTAAAGAAGGCTTTAAGAAAGCGAAACCAGTTCTGCTTGAGCCTATCATGAAGGTTGAAGTTGAGACTCCAGAAGAGAACACCGGTGACGTTATCGGTGACTTGAGCCGTCGTCGCGGCATGCTGCGCGGTCAGGAATCTGAAGTGACTGGCGTTAAGATCCACGCTGAAGTACCGTTGTCCGAAATGTTCGGCTACGCAACTCAGCTGCGTTCTCTGACTAAAGGTCGCGCATCATACACCATGGAATTCCTGAAGTATGATGATGCACCGAACAACGTCGCTCAGGCCGTAATCGAAGCCCGTGGCAAATAAGCCGCAGGGTTAAAACCAAAGTCCCGTGCTCTCTCCAGAAGGGGAGAGCGCTATAGTAAGGAATATAGCCGTGTCTAAAGAAAAATTTGAACGTACAAAACCGCACGTTAACGTTGGTACTATCGGCCACGTTGACCACGGTAAAACTACCCTGACTGCAGCGATCACCACCGTACTGGCTAAAACCTACGGCGGTTCTGCACGTGCTTTCGACCAGATCGATAACGCGCCAGAAGAAAAAGCTCGTGGTATCACCATCAACACCTCTCACGTTGAATATGACACCCCGACTCGTCACTACGCGCACGTTGACTGCCCAGGGCACGCCGACTACGTGAAAAACATGATCACCGGTGCTGCTCAGATGGACGGCGCGATCCTGGTAGTAGCTGCGACTGACGGCCCAATGCCTCAGACTCGTGAGCACATCCTGCTGGGTCGTCAGGTTGGCGTTCCTTTCATCATCGTATTCATGAACAAATGCGACATGGTAGATGATGAAGAGCTGCTGGAACTGGTAGAAATGGAAGTTCGCGAACTGCTGTCCGCTTACGACTTCCCAGGCGACGACCTGCCGGTAATCCGCGGTTCCGCGCTGAAAGCGCTGGAAGGCGAAGCTGAGTGGGAAGCGAAAATCATCGAACTGGCCGAAGCCCTGGACAGCTACATCCCAGAGCCAGAGCGTGCTATCGACAAGCCGTTCCTGCTGCCAATCGAAGACGTATTCTCCATCTCCGGTCGTGGTACCGTTGTTACCGGTCGTGTTGAGCGCGGTATCATCAAAGTTGGCGAAGAAGTTGAAATCGTTGGTATCAAAGACACCGTTAAGTCTACCTGTACTGGCGTTGAAATGTTCCGCAAACTGCTGGACGAAGGCCGTGCTGGTGAGAACGTAGGTGTTCTGCTGCGTGGTATCAAACGTGAAGAAATCGAACGTGGTCAGGTACTGGCTAAGCCAGGCTCCATCAAGCCGCACACCCAGTTCGAATCTGAAGTGTACATCCTGAGCAAAGATGAAGGTGGTCGTCACACGCCATTCTTCAAAGGCTACCGTCCACAGTTCTACTTCCGTACTACTGACGTGACCGGTACCATCGAACTGCCAGAAGGCGTAGAGATGGTAATGCCAGGCGACAACGTGAACATGGTTGTAACCCTGATTCACCCAATCGCGATGGACGACGGTCTGCGTTTCGCAATCCGTGAAGGCGGCCGTACTGTAGGCGCTGGTGTTGTTGCTAAAGTTATCGCTTAATCGCGAATAATTTTTCGACACAAAAAGGGCACTTCGGTGCCCTTTTTTTATGCAATTTGTTCAAATCTTAATTGAAATAAAAACCATTCCTATTTAGACTCAATGCATTGGTTAAGAAGTGAGTCTCTCTATGTATGTATGTCTGTGTAATGCGGTGACTGACAAAGCGATCCGTAATGCGGTGCGTCAGCACAATCCCCATACCATGAAGCAGCTGCGTGAACTTGTGCCGATTGGTACCGATTGTGGAAAGTGCATTCGTCAGGCAAGACAGATTATGGTGGAGGAACGCGGAACTATCATCCCAATGCATGAAGTTGCCTAACAAAGGGTAAGGTTATTTTTGACTCTTGGCTTACAGGTTCTACACTTTTAGAACTGGCCAGGAGGAGTTACCTATGAAAGGCGATAAAAAGATCATTGCTCACCTCAACAAGCTGCTCGGCAACGAGCTGGTTGCCATCAATCAATATTTCCTGCACGCCCGCATGTTCAAGAATTGGGGCTTAATGCGCCTCAACGACAAGGAATACCACGAGTCGATCGACGAAATGAAGCATGCCGATCGCTACATCGAGCGTATCCTGTTCCTGGAAGGGCTCCCTAACCTGCAGGATCTCGGCAAGCTGAACATCGGCGAAGACATTGAAGAGATGCTGCGTTCCGATCTGGCGCTGGAGCTGGCAGGCGCTAAAAACCTGCGTGAAGGTATCGCCTATGCCGACTCGATTCATGATTACGTCAGCCGCGATTTGATGATCGATATCCTGGCTGATGAAGAAGAGCATATCGACTGGCTGGAAACCGAGCTGGATCTGATCGCTCGCCTCGGTATTCAAAACTATGCCCAGGCCCAGGTTCTAGAGCGCAAAGAGTAAGCCTGTCTTCCGTTCGTCATCGTCTCTCCTGCCGGCGACCGTTTTTACGGTGGGGCAGGGGAGCTTCCCCGCCAAGCATAATTCATACCCTGTTAGCCGTCCTCATCTCGCGACTGCCGCTGAACGCGCAAAAATGACGATTTCCTGAGCATATTTCCAACTGCGGCTTGCTTCCTGGGCCATTTTGCGTATAATGCGCGGGCTTACCTAATCTTGGTAAGCCTGATTTTAGCGAATCAGTCGATTGGCAGGCCTTTTTTGCCTTTCGAACAATACTCCCGATATGGGGGTTATATGTTGACGATTACACTCCCCCATCAATCGAAATGGGTGTGAGGAGTAATTATTTACGTTTATAAATAATTGGAGCTCTGGTCTCATGCAGAACCAAAGAATCCGTATCCGCCTGAAAGCGTTTGATCATCGTCTGATCGATCAATCAACCGCGGAAATCGTCGAGACTGCAAAGCGCACTGGTGCGCAAGTCCGTGGTCCGATCCCGCTGCCAACTCGCAAAGAGCGCTTTACCGTTCTGATCTCTCCGCACGTCAACAAAGACGCGCGCGATCAGTACGAGATTCGCACTCACAAGCGTCTGGTTGACATCGTTGAGCCAACCGAGAAAACCGTTGATGCTCTGATGCGTCTGGATCTGGCTGCCGGTGTAGACGTGCAGATCAGCCTGGGTTAATCAGGTCATTGAGCGATTGAGAGGTTGAAACAATGATTGGTTTAGTCGGTAAAAAAGTGGGTATGACCCGTATCTTCACTGAAGATGGCGTTTCTATCCCAGTAACCGTAATTGAAATTGAAGCGAACCGCGTGACTCAGGTTAAAAGCCTGGACACCGACGGTTACCGTGCCGTTCAGGTTACCACTGGTAGCAAAAAAGCTAACCGTGTAACCAAGCCGGAAGCGGGCCATTTCGCTAAAGCTGGCGTTGAAGCTGGCCGTGGTCTGTGGGAATTCCGCCTTGAAGAAGGTCAAGAGTTCGCTGCAGGTCAGGAAATTAGCGTAGAAATCTTCGCTGACGTTAAAAAAGTCGATGTTACCGGTACTTCTAAAGGTAAAGGTTTTGCTGGCACTGTTAAGCGCTGGAACTTCCGTACCCAAGACGCTACCCACGGTAACTCCTTGTCTCACCGCGTTCCGGGTTCTATCGGTCAGAACCAGACTCCGGGCAAAGTGTTCAAAGGCAAGAAAATGGCTGGCCACCTGGGTGATGAGCGCGTAACCGTTCAAAGCCTGGACGTAGTACGTGTTGACGCTGAGCGCAACCTGCTGCTGGTTAAGGGTGCTGTACCGGGCGCAACCGGTGGCAACCTGATCGTTAAACCAGCTGTGAAGGCGTAAGGGGATAGCAATGGAATTAGTATTGAAAGACGCGCAAAGCGCGCTGACTGTTTCCGAAACTACCTTCGGTCGTGATTTCAACGAAGCGCTGGTACACCAGGTTGTTGTTGCTTATGCAGCAGGTGCCCGTCAAGGTACTCGTGCTCAGAAGACCCGTGCTGAAGTAACTGGTTCCGGCAAAAAGCCATGGCGTCAGAAAGGCACCGGCCGTGCGCGTTCAGGTTCTGTAAAGAGCCCGATCTGGCGTTCAGGCGGCGTGACCTTTGCTGCTAAGCCACAGGACCACAGTCAGAAAGTAAACAAAAAGATGTACCGCGGCGCGCTGAAAAGCATCCTGTCCGAACTGGTACGTCAAGATCGTCTGATCGTTGTCGAGAAGTTCTCTGTAGAAGCGCCTAAAACTAAGCTGCTGGCACAGAAACTGAAAGATATGGCTCTGGAAGACGTGCTGATCGTGACCGGTGAACTGGATGAGAATCTGTTCCTGGCAGCTCGCAACCTGTACAAGGTTGACGTGCGCGATGTAGCAGGTATCGATCCGGTTAGCCTGATCGCCTTCGACAAAGTGGTTATGACTGCTGATGCTGTGAAGCAAGTTGAGGAGATGCTGGCATGATCCGTGAAGAACGTTTGCTGAAAGTGCTGCGTGCACCGCACGTATCTGAAAAAGCATCCGCTGCGATGGAAAAAAGCAACACCATCGTTCTCAAAGTTGCCAAAGACGCGACCAAAGCAGAAATCAAAGCTGCAGTGCAGAAACTGTTTGAAGTCGAAGTCAAAGACGTGAACACCCTGGTAGTTAAAGGGAAAGTGAAGCGTCACGGTCAGCGTGTTGGTCGTCGTAGCGACTGGAAAAAAGCTTACGTCACCCTGAAAGAAGGCCAGAATCTGGACTTCATCGGCGGCGCAGAGTAAGTCGGAGGAGTAAGAACAATGGCAATTGTTAAATGTAAACCTACATCTCCGGGTCGTCGCCACGTTGTTAAAGTGGTTAACCCTGAGCTGCACAAGGGTAAACCTTATGCCCCGCTGCTGGAAAAACTGAGCAAAAGCGGTGGTCGTAACAACAATGGCCGTATCACCACCCGTCATATCGGTGGTGGCCACAAGCAACATTATCGTCTGGTTGACTTCAAGCGCAACAAAGACGGTATCCCTGCTGTGGTTGAGCGTCTGGAGTACGATCCGAACCGTTCCGCGAACATCGCGCTGGTTCTGTACAAAGACGGCGAACGCCGTTACATCCTGGCGCCGAAAGGCCTGAAAGCTGGTGACCAGATTCAATCTGGCGTTGATGCTGCAATCAAAGCGGGTAACACCCTGCCGATGCGCAACATTCCAGTTGGTTCAACGGTTCACAACGTAGAAATGAAACCAGGTAAAGGCGGCCAGATGGCTCGCTCCGCTGGCGCCTACGTTCAGATCGTTGCTCGTGATGGTTCCTACGTAACTCTGCGTCTGCGCTCCGGCGAAATGCGTAAAGTTCCAGCTGATTGCCGCGCCACCCTGGGTGAAGTCGGTAACGCTGAACACATGCTTCGCGTTCTGGGTAAAGCAGGTGCTGCACGTTGGCGTGGTGTTCGTCCTACCGTTCGCGGTACGGCGATGAACCCGGTAGATCACCCGCACGGTGGTGGTGAAGGTCGTAACTTTGGTAAGCACCCGGTAACTCCGTGGGGCGTTCAGACCAAAGGTAAGAAGACCCGTAGCAACAAGCGTACTGATAAGTTCATCGTACGTCGCCGTAGCAAAAAATAATTAGAGGATAAGCCATGCCACGTTCTCTCAAGAAAGGTCCTTTTATTGACCTGCACTTGCTGAAGAAGGTAGAGAAAGCGGTGGAAAGCGGTGACAAGAAGCCTTTGCGCACTTGGTCCCGTCGTTCAACGATCTTTCCTAACATGATCGGTTTGACCATCGCTGTCCATAATGGTCGTCAGCACGTACCAGTGTTCGTTTCCGATGAAATGGTCGGTCACAAACTGGGTGAATTCGCGCCGACTCGTACTTATCGCGGCCATGCGGCTGATAAAAAAGCTAAAAAGCGCTAAGGTAGGAGGAAGAGATGGAAACTATCGCTAAACATCGCCACGCTCGTTCTTCTGCTCAGAAGGTTCGCCTTGTTGCTGACCTGATTCGCGGTAAGAAAGTGTCGCAAGCTCTGGAAACTCTGACCTACACCAACAAGAAAGCTGCTGGTCTGGTTAAGAAAGTGCTGGAGTCTGCCATTGCTAACGCAGAACACAACGATGGCGCTGACATCGATGATCTGAAAGTTACGAAAATCTTCGTAGACGAAGGCCCAAGCATGAAGCGCATTATGCCGCGTGCAAAAGGTCGTGCAGATCGCATCCTGAAGCGCACCAGCCACATTACTGTGGTTGTGTCCGATCGCTGAGACTCTGGAGACTAGCAATGGGTCAGAAAGTACATCCTAATGGTATTCGCCTGGGTATTGTCAAACCTTGGAACTCTACTTGGTATGCGAATACCAAAGAATTCGCTGACAACCTGGACAGCGACTTTAAAGTTCGTCAATTCCTGACTAAGGAACTGTCGAAAGCTTCCGTTTCTCGCATCGTTATCGAGCGTCCTGCGAAGAGCATCCGTGTGACCATTCACACTGCTCGTCCAGGCATCGTTATCGGCAAGAAAGGTGAAGACGTCGAAAAACTGCGCAAGGTCGTAGCGGACATCGCTGGCGTTCCTGCACAGATCAACATCGCCGAAGTCCGTAAACCGGAACTCGACGCTAAATTGGTTGCTGACAGCATCACTTCTCAGCTGGAACGTCGCGTTATGTTCCGTCGTGCTATGAAGCGTGCAGTACAGAACGCAATGCGTCTTGGCGCTAAAGGTATCAAAGTTGAAGTAAGCGGCCGTCTTGGCGGCGCTGAAATCGCACGTACCGAATGGTACCGCGAAGGTCGTGTTCCATTGCACACTCTGCGTGCGGACATCGACTACAACACATCTGAAGCGCACACCACTTATGGTGTAATCGGCGTTAAGGTATGGATCTTCAAAGGTGAGATCCTGGGTGGTATGGCTGCAGTTGAACAACCGGAACCGGCTGCTCAACCTAAAAAGCAGCAGCGTAAAGGCCGCAAGTAAGGAGAGTCGCTGATGTTACAACCAAAGCGTACAAAATTCCGTAAGGTGCACAAGGGCCGCAACCGTGGTCTGGCGCAAGGTACGGATGTTAGCTTCGGCACTTTCGGTCTGAAAGCTGTTGGCCGTGGCCGTCTGACTGCTCGTCAAATCGAAGCAGCTCGTCGTGCAATGACTCGTGCAGTTAAGCGTCAAGGCAAGATCTGGATCCGTGTATTCCCGGACAAACCGATCACCGAGAAGCCGCTGGAAGTGCGTATGGGTAAAGGTAAGGGTAACGTGGAGTATTGGGTTGCCCTGATCCAGCCTGGTAAGGTCCTGTACGAAATGGACGGCGTGCCAGAAGAGGTTGCCCGCGAGGCATTCAAACTGGCAGCAGCGAAACTGCCGATCAAAACCACCTTTGTAACTAAGACGGTGATGTAATGAAAGCACAAGAGCTGCGTGAAAAAAGCGTTGAAGAGCTGAATGCCGAGCTGCTCAACCTGCTGCGTGAGCAATTCAACTTGCGCATGCAGGCGGCCAGTGGCCAGCTGCAACAAACTCACCTGTTGAAACAAGTGCGTCGTGACGTCGCACGCGTTAAGACTTTACTGACTCAAAAGGCGGGTGTGTAAATGACTGAAGTTATCCGTACCCTGCAGGGTCGTGTTGTTAGCGATAAAATGGAGAAATCCATCGTTGTTGCTATCGAGCGTACTGTGAAGCACCCGATCTACGGGAAATTCATCAAACGTACGACCAAGCTGCACGTACATGACGAGAACAACGAATGTGGTACCGGCGACGTGGTGGAAATCCGCGAATGCCGCCCACTGTCCAAGACTAAGTCCTGGACGTTGGTTCGCGTTGTAGAGAAAGCGATTCTGTAATAGAGTAGCTGGCTCTCACTTAATAAACGGCTCAGAAAATGAGCCGTTTATTTTTTCTACCCATACCAAGTAAGCGGTGTTATAATGCTGCGCCCTCGGTTATGGGGCTTTTCAACGGCCTAATTTTTACTTGGGTCTTTAAAGTAGTAGTTGACATTAGCGGAGCACTAAAATGATCCAAGAACAGACTATGCTGAACGTCGCCGACAACTCCGGTGCACGTCGCGTAATGTGTATCAAGGTTCTAGGTGGCTCGCACCGTCGCTACGCAGGCGTCGGCGACATCATCAAAATTACCATCAAGGAAGCAATTCCTCGCGGTAAGGTGAAGAAAGGCGATGTTCTGAAGGCGGTAGTGGTGCGCACCAAGAAGGGTGTACGTCGCCCGGACGGTTCTGTCATTCGCTTCGATGGCAATGCATGCGTTATTTTGAACAATAACAGCGAGCAGCCAATCGGTACGCGTATTTTTGGGCCGGTAACTCGTGAACTGCGTAATGAGAAGTTCATGAAAATTATCTCTCTGGCACCAGAAGTACTCTAAGGAGCGAACATGGCAGCGAAGATCCGTCGTGATGACGAAGTTATCGTGATTACCGGGAAAGACAAAGGTAAGCGCGGTAAAGTAAAAAATGTCCTGTCTGCTGGCAAGGTCATTGTTGAAGGCATCAACCTGGTTAAGAAACACCAGAAGCCGGTTCCGGCTCTGAACCAACCAGGCGGCATTGTTGAAAAAGAAGCTGCAATTCAGGTTTCTAACATTGCTATCTTCAACGCGGCTACCGGCAAGGCTGACCGTGTAGGCTTTAGATTCGAAGAGGGCAAAAAAGTCCGTTTCTTCAAGTCTAACAGCGAAACTATCAAGTAATTTGGAGTAATACGATGGCGAAACTGCATGATTACTACAAAGACGAGGTAGTCAAACAACTGATGTCTCAGTTTGATTACAACTCTGTCATGCAAGTCCCTCGGGTCGAGAAGATCACCCTGAACATGGGTGTTGGTGAAGCGATTGCTGACAAGAAACTGCTGGATAACGCCGCAGCGGACCTGGCAGCCATCTCCGGTCAAAAACCGTTGATCACCAAAGCCCGCAAATCTGTTGCAGGCTTCAAAATCCGTCAGGGCTATCCGATCGGCTGTAAAGTAACTCTGCGTGGCGAACGCATGTGGGAGTTCTTTGAGCGTCTGATCTCCATTGCTGTTCCACGTATCCGTGACTTCCGTGGCCTGTCCGCCAAGTCATTCGATGGCCGTGGCAACTACAGCATGGGCGTGCGTGAGCAAATCATCTTCCCAGAAATCGACTACGACAAAGTCGATCGCGTTCGTGGTTTGGATATTACCATTACCACTACTGCGAAATCTGATGATGAAGGCCGCGCGCTGCTGGCTGCTTTTAACTTCCCGTTCCGCAAGTAAGGCAGGGTTACTGATGGCTAAGCAATCAATGAAAGCACGCGAAGTCAAGCGCGTGAAATTAGCTGACAAGTTCTTTGCAAAACGCGTTGAACTGAAAGCTATTATCTCTGATGTGAACGCGTCCGATGAAGATCGTTGGGATGCCGTTCTCAAGCTGCAAACTCTGCCGCGTGATTCCAGCCCGTCTCGTCAGCGTAAACGCTGCCGCCAAACTGGCCGTCCACATGGTTATGTGGGCAAATTCGGGTTGAGCCGTATTAAGCTTCGTGAAGCCGCTATGCGCGGTGAAGTACCAGGCTTGAAAAAGGCTAGCTGGTAATTACCAATTGAATCACGGGAGTAAAGACAGATGAGCATGCAAGATCCGATCGCGGATATGCTGACCCGTATCCGTAACGGTCAAGCCGCGAACAAAGTTGCGGTCACCATGCCTTCCTCCAAGCTGAAAGTGGCAATTGCCAACGTGCTGAAGGAAGAAGGTTTTATTGAAGATTTCAAAATCGAAGGCGACGCCAAGCCTGTTCTGGAACTGGTACTGAAGTACTTCCAGGGCAAAGCTGTGGTAGAAAGCATTCAACGTATCAGCCGTCCAGGTCTGCGCATCTACAAGAAAAAAGATGAGCTGCCAAAAGTTATGGCCGGTTTGGGTATCGCTGTTGTTTCTACCTCTAAAGGTGTTATGACCGATCGTGCAGCTCGCCAGGCTGGTCTGGGTGGCGAGATTATCTGCTACGTAGCTTAATTCGGGAGGAAAGAATGTCTCGTGTTGCAAAAGCACCCGTCGTCATTCCTGCCGGCGTAGAGGTAAAACTCAACGGTCAGGTTATTTCGATTAAGGGTAAAAACGGCGAGTTGACTCGTACTATCCACGACGCCGTTGAAGTGAAGCAAGAAGCTAACGCACTGACTTTCGCTCCGCGCGAAGGTTTTGCTAACGCATGGGCTCAAGCGGGTACCACGCGCGCTCTGCTGAACGCAATGGTTGTTGGTGTTACCGAAGGCTTCACCAAAAAGCTTCAACTGGTAGGTGTTGGTTATCGTGCTGCCGTTAAAGGCAACGTGGTGAATTTGGCCCTGGGCTTCTCTCACCCTATCGATCACCAGCTGCCGGCAGGTATCACTGCTGAATGCCCAAGCCAAACTGAAATCGTGCTGAAAGGCGCTGATAAGCAGGTTATTGGCCAGGTAGCAGCAGATCTGCGCGCTTACCGTCGTCCTGAGCCTTACAAAGGTAAAGGTGTTCGTTACGCCGACGAAGTCGTGCGTACCAAAGAGGCTAAGAAGAAGTAAGGTAACACTATGGATAAGAAATCTGCTCGTATCCGTCGTGCGACCCGCGCACGCCGCAAGCTCCAAGAGCTGGGTGCAACCCGCCTGGTGGTACATCGTACCCCGCGTCACATTTACGCACAGGTGATTGCTCCAAACGGTTCTGAAGTACTGGTAGCCGCTTCTACTTTAGAAAAAGCTATCGCGGAGCAACTGAAGTATTCCGGTAACAAAGACGCAGCAGCAGCCGTAGGTAAAGCTCTGGCTGAGCGCGCGTTGGAAAAAGGGATTGCGAAAGTATCCTTTGACCGTTCCGGTTTCCAATATCATGGTCGAGTCCAGGCACTGGCAGATGCTGCCCGTGAAGCTGGCCTTCAGTTCTAAGGAAGAGGTTTAAGATGGCTCACATCGAAAAACAAGCTGGCGAACTGCAGGAAAAGCTGATCGCGGTAAACCGCGTATCTAAAACCGTAAAAGGTGGCCGTATTTTCAGCTTTACCGCACTGACTGTAGTTGGTGATGGTAACGGTCGCGTTGGTTTTGGCTACGGCAAAGCACGCGAAGTTCCAGCAGCGATCCAGAAAGCGATGGAAAAAGCCCGTCGCAACATGATGAACGTCGCGCTGAACAGCGGCACCCTGCAGCACCCTGTTAAGGGCGCTCACACGGGTTCTCGCGTGTTCATGCAGCCTGCTCATGAAGGTACCGGTATCATCGCGGGTGGTGCAATGCGCGCCGTTCTCGAAGTTGCTGGGGTGCACAACGTATTGGCTAAAGCTTATGGTTCCACTAACCCGATCAACGTGGTTCGTGCAACTATCGACGCTCTGGCGAATATGAAGTCTCCTGAAATGGTCGCTGCTAAGCGTGGTAAATCCGTTGCCGACATTCTGGGGTAATTGACCATGGCTAAGACTATTAAAGTTACACAAACTCGCAGCTCAATTGGCCGTCTGCCGAAGCATAAAGCTACTCTGCTCGGTCTGGGTCTGCGTCGTATTGGTCACACCGTAGAGCGCGAGGATACTCCTGCTGTTCGCGGTATGGTCAACCTGGTTTCCTACATGGTTAAAGTTGAGGAGTAACAGATGCGTTTAAATACTCTGTCTCCGGCTGAAGGTGCCAAGCATGCGCCTAAGCGTGTAGGTCGTGGTATTGGTTCTGGCCTGGGTAAAACCGGCGGCCGTGGTCACAAAGGTCAGAAGTCTCGTTCTGGCGGTGGCGTACGTCGTGGTTTCGAAGGTGGTCAGATGCCTCTGTACCGTCGTCTGCCGAAATTCGGCTTCACTTCACGCAAAGCGATGATCACGGCAGAAGTTCGTCTGTCTGAACTGGCTCTGGTTGAAGGCGATGTTATCGACCTGAACGCGCTGAAAGCCGCTAACGTAGTTGGTGTCCAGATCGAATTCGCGAAAGTTGTACTTTCTGGCGAAGTCGCTCGTCCGGTAACCCTGCGTGGTCTGCGTGTCACCAAAGGCGCTCGTGCTGCTATCGAGGCTGCTGGCGGTAAAATTGAGGAATAAGTAGCAGATGGCTAAGCAACCAGGATTAGATTTTCAAAGTGCTAAAGGCGGGCTCGGCGAGCTGAAGCGCAGACTTTTGTTTGTAATCGGCGCGCTGATTGTCTTCCGTATCGGCTCTTTCATTCCGATTCCTGGTATCGATGCCACTGTGCTTGCCAAATTGCTTGAGCAGCAGAGAGGCACTATCATTGAAATGTTTAACATGTTCTCTGGTGGTGCCCTCAGCCGTGCTTCTATCTTTGCTCTGGGGATCATGCCGTATATCTCGGCGTCGATCATTATCCAGCTGCTGACGGTGGTTCATCCAGCGTTGGCCGAAATCAAGAAAGAAGGGGAGGCTGGCCGTCGCAAGATTAGCCAGTACACCCGTTACGGTACGCTGGTATTGGCCATATTCCAGTCGATCGGTATTGCTACCGGTCTGCCGAATATGCCTGGTATGCAGGGCCTGGTGTTAAACCCAGGCTTTGCATTCTACTTTACTGCGGTTGTGAGCCTGGTGACCGGGACAATGTTCCTGATGTGGCTGGGTGAGCAGATTACTGAGCGCGGTATCGGCAACGGTATCTCGATCATTATCTTCGCGGGTATTGTAGCGGGGCTCCCGCCGGCAGTGGCCCATACTATCGAGCAAGCGCGGCAAGGCGACCTGCACTTCCTCCTGCTGCTGTTGGTTGCAGTATTGGTGTTTGCAGTAACCTTCTTCGTTGTTTTCATCGAGCGTGGTCAACGTCGTATCGTCGTTAACTATGCGAAGCGTCAACAAGGTCGTCGTGTTTATGCAGCACAGAGTACACACTTACCGTTGAAAGTGAACATGGCGGGTGTTATCCCGGCGATTTTCGCTTCCAGCATTATTCTGTTCCCGGCCACGATTGCATCATGGTTTGGGGGCGGTACCGGTTGGAACTGGCTGACTACGATTTCGCTGTATTTGCAGCCAGGGCAACCGCTTTATGTGTTACTCTATGCGTCTGCAATCATCTTCTTCTGTTTCTTCTACACGGCGTTGGTCTTCAACCCGCGTGAGACAGCAGATAACCTGAAGAAGTCCGGTGCCTTCGTACCAGGAATTCGTCCGGGAGAGCAAACGGCGAAGTATATCGATAAAGTAATGACGCGTTTAACCCTGGTGGGCGCGATGTACATTACTTTCATCTGCCTGATCCCGGAGTTCATGCGTGATGCAATGAAAGTACCATTCTACTTTGGTGGTACCTCGCTACTGATCGTGGTTGTCGTCATCATGGACTTTATGGCTCAAGTGCAAACTCTGATGATGTCAAGTCAGTACGAGTCTGCATTGAAGAAAGCAAATCTGAAAGGCTATAACCGCTAGTCAGATTCGTTTGAGAAGTTACGGAGAGTAAAAATGAAAGTTCGTGCTTCCGTCAAGAAATTATGTCGTAACTGCAAAATCGTTAAGCGTAACGGTGTCGTTCGTGTGATTTGCAGCGCCGAGCCGAAGCATAAACAGCGTCAAGGCTGATTATCTCGCATATTTTTCTTGCAAAGTTGGGTTGAGCTGGCTAGATTAGCCAGCCAATCTTTTGTATGTCGCACTGCAACACTATTTGAGTATCCTGAAAACGGGCTTTTCAGAATGGTGTTGCTGTATAAAATAGTAGGAGTGCATAGTGGCCCGTATAGCAGGCATTAACATTCCTGATCATAAACATACCGTTATCGCCTTAACGTCGATCTTCGGTATCGGTAAAACCCGTTCACAGGCTATCTGTGCATCCACGGGTATTGCTGAAAATGTTAAGATCAGTGAGCTGTCTGAAGAGCAAATCGAAAAGCTTCGTGATGCAGTTGCCAAATACACCGTTGAGGGTGATTTGCGTCGTGAAATTACCCTGAGCATCAAGCGTCTTATGGACCTTGGTTGCTATCGTGGTTTGCGTCATCGTCGTGGTCTGCCGGTACGCGGTCAGCGCACCAAGACCAACGCTCGTACCCGTAAGGGTCCGCGCAAGCCGATCAAGAAATAATCGGGGTTATTGAATAATGGCAAAGGCACCTGTTCGTACACGTAAGCGTGTAAGAAAGCAAGTCTCTGACGGCGTGGCTCATATCCATGCTTCTTTCAACAACACCATCGTTACCATCACTGATCGTCAGGGTAATGCTTTGGGTTGGGCAACAGCCGGTGGTTCCGGTTTCCGTGGTTCTCGTAAGTCCACTCCGTTCGCAGCACAGGTTGCAGCAGAACGTTGTGCTGACGCAGTAAAAGAATACGGTATCAAGAACCTGGAAGTTATGGTTAAAGGACCTGGTCCTGGTCGTGAGTCTACTATCCGCGCTCTGAACGCGGCTGGTTTCCGCATCACTAATATTACTGATGTGACTCCGATCCCTCATAACGGTTGTCGTCCGCCGAAAAAGCGCCGCGTGTAACGCAGCTTTTAGGATTGTTGGAGAAAGAAAATGGCAAGATATTTGGGTCCTAAGCTCAAGCTGAGCCGTCGTGAGGGCACAGACCTGTTCCTTAAGTCTGGCGTTCGCGCGATCGATTCCAAGTGTAAAATTGAACAAGCACCTGGTCAGCACGGTGCGCGTAAACCGCGTCTGTCTGATTACGGTGTTCAGTTGCGTGAGAAGCAGAAAGTTCGCCGTATGTACGGCATTCTGGAGCGTCAATTCCGTAACTATTACAAAGAAGCAACCCGCCTGAAGGGCAACACCGGTGAAAACCTGTTGCAGCTGCTGGAAGGTCGTCTGGACAACGTTGTTTACCGTATGGGCTTCGGCGCTACTCGTGCAGAGTCACGTCAGCTGGTTAGCCACAAAGCAGTTATGGTAAACGGTCACGTTGTTAACATCGCTTCTTATCAGGTATCTCCGAATGACGTAGTCAGCATCCGCGAGAAAGCTAAAAAGCAGTCTCGTGTTAAAGCTTCTCTGGAGCTGGCTGAGCAGCGTGAAAAGCCGACTTGGCTGGAAGTTGATGCTGCTAAGATGGAAGGCGTGTTCAAGCGTATGCCTGAACGTACCGATCTGTCTGCGGACATTAACGAACACCTGATCGTCGAGCTTTACTCCAAGTAAAGCTTAGTACCAAAGAGAGGACACAATGCAGGGTTCTGTGACAGAGTTTCTAAAACCGCGCCTGGTAGATATCGAGCAAGTCAGTTCGACGCACGCCAAGGTGACCCTTGAGCCTTTAGAGCGTGGCTTTGGCCATACTCTTGGCAACGCACTGCGCCGTATTCTGCTTTCATCTATGCCGGGTTGCGCGGTGACCGAGGTTGAGATTGATGGTGTACTGCATGAGTACAGCACCAAAGAAGGCGTACAGGAAGATATCCTGGAGATCCTGCTCAACCTGAAAGGGCTGGCGGTGAGAGTTCAAGGCAAAGACGAAGTTATTCTTACCCTGAATAAATCTGGCATTGGCCCTGTGACCGCTGCCGACATCACCCATGATGGTGATGTCGAAATCGTCAAGCCTCAGCACGTGATTTGCCACCTGACTGATGAGAACGCGGCTATCAGCATGCGTATCAAAGTTCAGCGCGGTCGCGGTTATGTGCCGGCTTCTGCCCGAATTCATTCGGAAGAAGATGAGCGCCCAATCGGTCGTCTGTTGGTTGACGCCTGCTACAGCCCTGTAGAGCGTATCGCCTACAATGTTGAAGCTGCGCGTGTAGAACAGCGTACTGACTTGGATAAGCTGGTCATCGAGATGGAGACCAATGGCACGATCGATCCTGAAGAGGCGATCCGCCGTGCGGCCACCATTCTGGCTGAACAACTTGAAGCTTTCGTTGACCTGCGTGATGTACGTCAGCCGGAAGTTAAAGAAGAGAAACCAGAGTTCGATCCGATCTTGCTGCGCCCTGTTGACGATCTGGAATTGACTGTCCGCTCTGCTAACTGCCTCAAGGCAGAAGCTATCCACTACATCGGTGATCTGGTACAGCGTACCGAGGTTGAGTTGCTGAAAACGCCAAACCTGGGTAAAAAATCTCTTACCGAGATTAAAGACGTGCTGGCCTCACGTGGTCTGTCTCTGGGCATGCGCCTGGAAAACTGGCCACCGGCAAGCATTGCTGACGAGTAACCGGATCACAGGTTAAGGTTTTACTGAGAAGGATAAGGTCATGCGCCATCGTAAGAGTGGTCGTCAACTGAACCGTAACAGCAGCCATCGCCAGGCTATGTTCCGTAACATGGCCGGCTCTTTGGTTCGTCATGAGATCATCAAGACGACCCTGCCAAAAGCAAAAGAGCTGCGTCGCGTTGTTGAGCCGCTGATTACTCTTGCCAAGACCGACAGCGTAGCTAATCGTCGTCTGGCATTCGCCCGTACTCGTGATAACGAGATCGTGGCAAAACTGTTTAACGAGCTGGGCCCGCGTTTCGCGAGCCGTGCCGGTGGTTACACTCGCATTCTGAAGTGTGGCTTCCGCGCAGGCGACAACGCGCCGATGGCATACATCGAGCTGGTTGATCGTGCTGAGTCTCAAGCAGAAGTAGCAACTGCAGAGTAATCTGTAGACGCGTAAAAAAACCGGGCTTGCCCGGTTTTTTTACGTCCAAACCCAGCCAAATGTGCGTAATTCTCCCGCTGCGCTTAAGATCCCCGCCCCTATCCGCTATGCTAAGGCTTCATCATTAGGCTTACCGAGGCTGTTTGTTATGGGGTTGCTCGATCAATGGGCGGAACGTCATATCCTTGATGCCCAGGATAAAGGCGAGTTCGACAATCTGCCCGGCCAGGGCCAACCGTTGACGTTGGAAGATGACAGCGCGGTGCCGGCTGAGCTACGCGCCGGTTACCGTCTGCTGAAAAATGCCGGTTACCTGCCACCGGAGCTGGAAGATCGCAAAGAGGCGTTGACCGTTGCTCGCTTGCTGCAAGGGATTAGCTGTGAGCATCCGGACTATGTCGAACTCAGTAAACGCATGGCGCTGCTGGAGCATCGATTGCGTCAGGCTGGGATGAGTACGGATTTCTTGCATGGCGAATATCAGCGTGCATTGGACGGCAAATTCACCCGAGAGGAGAAGTAATGTTCAAGATAGGTCAGTTGGCCAAGCTTGCTGAAGTGACGCCGGATACCGTGCGTTACTATGAAAAGCAGGGCATGATGGATCACAATGTCCGCACCGAGGGCGGTTATCGGCTCTACACCGAGCAGGATCTGCAGCGGCTGCGCTTCATTCGCTATGCCAAGCAGCTGGGGTTTACTCTGGAAACGATCGCCGAGCTGCTGTCGATCCGTGTCGATCCTGAACATCATACCTGCCAAGAGTCGAAGTCGATCGTCGATGCGCGCCTGAGCGAAGTGGAAAGCAAGTTGGCGGAGCTGACGCGTATGCGCGAATCGCTGAAGCGGCTGAGTGATGCCTGCTGCGGCACTGCCCATACCAGCAATTATTGCTCTATTCTGGAAGCCTTGGAACAGGGCGCAAGCGATGAAAAAGGCAAAAAAGGTTGCTGACGGTACTTTAATTTTTATACCGCCGGCAGTATTATCGCCCCGTTTTATTACCCCACCTTTTACAGGAGCATTATCATGACGAAATATCGTCACACTAAAGGTCAGATTCAAGATAACGCCATTGAGGCGCTGCTGCATGATCCGCTATTCCGTCAACGAGTAGAAAAGAATGTGAAAGGCAAAGGCAGCTATCGGCGTAAAGAAAAACACAACAAAGGCGGTAACTGGGAGGCCAGTGGTAAACTATCAAACGATAAGTTACCACTGGCCTTCTGGTTTTAAGCATTAAAAAAGCCACCTTCGTCAGGTGGCTTTTTATTGGCGTAACCAACGCTGTTTTACAGTTTTGGCTGCTGTTGCTGGCTCAGCAGGTCACGGATTTCCGTCAGCAGTTTCTCTTCTGCGGTAGGTGCTGGCGGCGCTGCCGGGGCTTCTTCCTGCTTGCGGCGCATTTTGTTCATCAATTTAATCGCCAGGAAGATGGCGAAGGCGACAATCACGAAGTCGAATACGGTTTGAATGAATGAACCGTAGTTCATTACCACCGCCGGAACGGCGCCCTGAGCTTCACGTAATACCAGATGAAACTGTTTAAAGTCGACGCCGCCGATCAGTAAGCCCAGAGGTGGCATGATGATATCGGCCACGAAGGACGAAACAATCTTGCCGAATGCAGCACCGATAATCACACCGACGGCCAAATCGACCACGTTGCCACGCATGGCAAATTCGCGAAACTCTTTCAACATACTCATAGAACGCACCCCTTGCAGAATTAATAACTCAAGTTTAACAAAGCAATTTCCCTTTGCCACAAAAGGAGAGAAGTTTTATCTCCCCAAGGCAGAGAACAACTACGCGATTATAGACCATCGCCTAATAAATTCGTTCTACAAGAAGAACGGGCTCGGTTGGAACAAGCGTTCAACGTCCGGCACGAATTTCTTGTCGGTAATAAACATGATGACGTGATCGCCCTGTTCGATTTTGCTGTTGCCATTGGCGATGATAACGTCGTCGCCACGCACGATCGCACCGATGGTGGTACCTGGTGGCAGCTTGATGTCTTCGACGATGCGGCCGACTACTTTGGACGTGCTTTCATCGCCGTGGGCAATCGCTTCGATCGCTTCCGCCACGCCGCGGCGCAGTGACGAAACGCTGACGATATCCGCTTTGCGCACGTGCCCCAACAGGGCGGAGATGGTCGCCTGTTGGGGGGAAATGGCAATATCGATCACGCTGCCTTGCACCAGATCGACATAGGCGCGGCGCTGGATCAATACCATTACCTTCTTGGCGCCCATGCGCTTGGCCAGCATGGCGGACATGATGTTGGCCTCATCGTCGTTGGTGATAGCGATGAAGACATCCACTTGCTCGACGTGCTCTTCGGCCAGCAGCTCCTGGTCGGAGGCATCGCCGTAGAACACGATGGTATCGTGCAGCTGCTCGGCCAGTTCGGCGGCGCGTTGCTGGTTTCGCTCGATAAGTTTGACGTTGTAGTCTTTTTCCAGCTTGGCGGCCAGGCCGGCGCCGACGTTGCCGCCACCGACGATCATGATGCGCTTATACGGTTTTTCCAGCCGCTGCAGTTCGCTCATCACCGCGCGGATGTGTTGTGATGCGGCGACGAAGAAGACTTCATCACCGGCTTCGATAATGGTCGAGCCTTGCGGCCTGATCGGTCTGTCCTGGCGGAAAATTGCGGCGACGCGGGTGTCGATATGTGGCATGTGTTCGCGCATCGAAGAGAGCGCATTGCCGACCAGCGGGCCACCGTAATAGGCTTTAACCGCGGCGATGCTGACCTTGCCTTCGGCGAAATTGACCACCTGCAACGCGCCGGGGTACTCAATCAGCTTGTAGATATAGTCTATGACCAACTGTTCCGGTGAAATCAGATGGTCGATCGGCACCGCTTCCGGCAGGAACAGTTTCTCCGACTCGCGGATATATTCCGGCGCGCGGATACGGGCGATACGGTTGGGGGTATTAAACAGAGAATAGGCGATCTGGCAGGCGATCATGTTGGTTTCGTCGGAGTTGGTGACGGCGACCAGCATGTCGGCGTCTTCCGCGCCGGCTTCGCGCAGCACTCGAGGGTGAGAGCCGTGCCCCTGAACCACGCGCAGATCGAATTTATCCTGCAGCTGACGCAGACGACCGGAATCGGTATCGACGACGGTGATATCGTTGTTTTCACCCACCAGGTTTTCCGCCAGCGTCCCGCCAACCTGACCGGCACCAAGAATAATTATTTTCATCGTGTTCTCTGCTTCACACTGAAAGACTTAGGGCGCGCGTGCACGCCCCGAAGCATTACATTTTAATCAGCTTAGCGTAAAAGAAGCCATCGCCGTCCTCGGGATGCGGGATATTCTGCCGCCCTGGCCGCTGCGCATCACCGGTTTCAACCAGTTTGGCATTGGCGTGGCGCTGCAAGAACGCGGCGATCTGGCTGCTGTTTTCATCCGGCAGGATAGAGCAGGTCGCGTAAACCATCACGCCGCCCGATTTCAGATGGGGCCAGACGGCTTCCAGGATGTCGGCCTGCAGCGCGGCGAGTTCGGCGATGTCGCGATCGCGGCGCAGCCATTTGATGTCGGGGTGACGGCGGATCACGCCGGTGGCGGAACAAGGCGCGTCCAGCAGGATCCGGTCGAACTGCTTGTCACCGCACCATTGCTGCGGGGTGCGGCCATCACCCAGCTTAACTTCGGCATGCAAACGCAGGCGCTGCAGGTTTTCTTTCACCCGCGCCAGGCGCTGTTCGTCGATATCGACCGCCATGACGTGCGCTTTCGGTGCCGCTTCCAGAATATGCGTGGTTTTGCCGCCAGGCGCGGCGCACAAATCGAGGATCTGTTCACCGTCTTGCGGATCCAATAGATCGACACAGCCCTGGGCTGAGGCATCTTGCACGGTGACCCAGCCGTCGGCGAACCCAGGCAGATCGGTCACGGCGCAAGGCGCCAGCAAACGCACTGCATCGGCATAGTCTGCGTGAGGTTCTGCGGCGATGCCGGCGTCGGTCAACAACTGCAGATAAGCTTTCCGAGTGTGATGCAGGCGGTTGACGCGCAGCCACATCGGTGGCTTCTGGTTATTGGCGTCGACGATCTGTTCCCAGTTGGCGGGATAGGCTTGGTGAAGGCGTTTCAGCAACCAGCTTGGGTGCAGATAGCGGCTGTCATTGTTGGCGGCGCGCTGCAGCAGCTCTTCCTGCTGGCGCTGGAATTGCCGCAAGACGCCGTTAATCAGGCCTTTCAACTGCGGGCGTTTCAGCGCTACCGCGCCCTCCACGGTTTCCGCCAATACGGCGTGCGCCGGGATACGGGTATACAGCAGCTGATACAGGCCGACCATCAGCAAATAGTGCAGCGTACGCTGCTTGCCGGTCAGCGGCTTGGCCATCAATTGCTGAATGCACCATTCGAGCTGCGGCAGCACGCGCAGCGTGCCGAAACACAGTTCCTGCAGCAACCCGCGATCTTTATCGCTGATGGTGGTTTGGAGCGCCGGCAGGACGGTGCTGAGCGACTGCCCTTGATCCAGCACCTGGCCGATGGCTTTGGCAGCGATGCTGCGGAGATTGTAATTATTTTTCATAGGCTGAAGCTGATAACGATCGGCATTAAGAAAATAACGGCCCGGCGATGAACGGCCGGGCAGTGGGGTGACTTACAGCCGGTTACCCGGGGTAAACCATTCACGACGTGAATTTAAAAGGTCTTGCGCCGACATCGGTTTCTTGCCGGCGGGCTGCAGTTGGATCAGATTGAGGATGCCGTCGGCGGTCGCCACCTGAATGCCGTGCTTGTCGGCATGGACAACGGTGCCTGGCTCCACGTTGGCGCTTTGCGCCAGTACGCTGGCTTGCCACACTTTCACCGGTTGATCGTCGATGGTGAAGTAGCTGACCGGCCAAGGGTTGAAGGCGCGGATACAACGCTCCAACTGAGCGGCGGACAGATTCCAGTCCAGGCGGGCTTCTTCTTTGCTCAGCTTCTCTGCGTAGGTGACCAGCGCTTCGTCCTGCACTTCGCGGGTGGCGCTGCCGTCTGCCATTTGGCGCAGCGTAGTCAGCATGCCCTGCGGGCCGAGCTGTGCCAGCTTGTCGTAGAGACTGGCGCTGGTATCGCTGCTCTCAATCGGGCAGGCAATCTTGTGCATCATGTCGCCAGTATCGAGACCTACGTCCATCTGCATGATGGTCACGCCGGTTTCGCTGTCGCCGGCCCAGAGCGAACGCTGGATTGGTGCCGCGCCGCGCCAGCGAGGCAGCAGCGAGCCATGTACGTTGATGCAACCGAGACGCGGCATATCCAGCACCGCCTGCGGCAGGATCAGCCCATAGGCAACCACCACCATCACGTCGGCGTGGAGATCGGCCACCAGGCGTTGATTTTCTTCGGGGCGCAGCGATTTGGGCTGGAAGACCGGCAGTTGGTGTTGTTCAGCCAGCACTTTGACCGGGCTTGGCGTCAGCTTGTTGCCGCGGCCCGCCGGGCGGTCGGGCTGGGTAAAAACGCCGACAATCTGGTGCTCAGATGACAACAGCGCGTCAAGATGACGCGCTGCGAAGTCTGGTGTTCCGGCGAAAATAATCCGTAAAGAGTCAGACACGTTGATTTCCTGATCGGTTAGGCGCGGGCTTGAAGCTTGGCCATTTTTTCCAGTTTCTGACGAATGCGCTGACGCTTGAGCGGCGACAGGTAATCGACGAACAGTTTACCCATCAGGTGATCCATCTCGTGCTGGATGCAGATCGCCAACAGATCGTCCGCTTCCAGCTCGAAAGGTTTGCCTTCGCGATCCAGTGCGCGGATCTTCACCTGCGCGGCACGGGGTACCAACGCACGCTGTTCGGGAATGGAAAGACAGCCTTCCTCGATGCCGGTTTCGCCGCTTTTTTCCAGCAGTTCCGGGTTGATCAGCACCAGGCGCTGATCGCGATTCTCGGAGACGTCGATCACGATAATGCGCTGATGGATATCCACCTGAGTCGCAGCCAGGCCAATGCCTTCCTCTGCGTACATGGTTTCAAACATATCATCCACGATGCGCTGGATATCTGCATTGACTTCTTTTACCGGCGCTGCGACTTTGCGCAGACGCTCGTCTGGGAAATGTAATACCTGCAAGACTGACATATATCTTTAGATCTGTATCCGAGTAATGAACGAGGTTTAACCTCTATTCTAGACATTTCCCGGCCTGATTGACAGCATTGCGCACCAATTGCTCAGATTGGTAATACCACCGTTTTTGCTGAGGGAACAGACGATGCGGCCGGAAGAGATCGCTTTACGGATGCGAGGGGTAACGGGGCTGCAGACCGTTGTGGCCAGCCGGCTCGTGCGGCAGCTATCGCAAATGGGGTGCGAGCCTCGCCGCGTGCTGCATGAGCTAGGGTTGGACGAACGGCAGCAGACGCAGTTCAACCAGGTGGATCCCGGTTATCTGGCCGCGACCCTGCGTTGGCTGGAGGAGCCGGCGCACCGTATGCTGAACTACGGAGCGGCCGGTTATCCGGAACGCCTGGCCCAGATCGACGATGCGCCGCTGTTTCTGCTGATCGAGGGCGATCCTCAGGCGTTGCTGCGCCCGCAGCTCGCCATGGTTGGCAGCCGGCAGTTCAGCCACTACGGTGAGCGTTGGGCCAATTATTTCGCCGAGGAATTGGCGCGTTGCGGTTTCACCATCACCAGCGGTTTGGCGATCGGCATCGACGGCATTTGCCATCGCGCAGCGCTGGCGGTCGGGGGTTGCACGGTAGCGGTGCTGGGCAGCGGACTGGCCAATGTTTATCCACGCCGGCACCGCAGGCTCGCGGAGCATATTGTCGAGCAGGGCGGCGCGGTGATTTCAGATCATTTGGTCACTGATTTACCTCTGGCCGACCATTTTCCGCGCCGTAACCGTATTATCAGCGGGCTGAGCCAGGGCGTTCTGGTCATAGAAGCCTCGTTGCGCAGCGGTACTCTGGTGACGGCTCGCTATGCGCTGGAGCAGGGGCGTGAAGTGTTCGCCTTGCCGGGGCCGTTAGGGAACCCGATGAGCGAGGGGACACATTGGCTGATCCAACAGGGCGCGCACCTGGTCACCGGGCCTAAAGATATCGCAGAATTGCTGGGAAGCGGCCTTCACTGGCTGCCACTGAACGAAAATACAACTATTTGTGCGTCGCAGGCTGAAGTTGAATTGCCATTTGCCGATGTGTTGGCTAACGTAGGAGATGAGGTGACACCTGTTGACGTCGTCGCTGAACGTGCCGGCCAACCTGTGCCAGTGGTGGTAATCAAGTTACTCGAACTGGAGTTAGCAGGTTGGATCGCAGCTGTACCCGGCGGCTATGTCCGAATAAGGAGGGCAAGCCATGTTCGACGTACTCATGTACTTGTTTGAAACTTATATCCACAATGAACCAGAGATGCGCGTCGATCAGGATCAACTGACTGATGATCTCGCTCAGGCGGGGTTTCATCGGGATGATATCTACAACGCGTTGAATTGGCTTGAGAAGTTGGCTGACCTGCAAGAAGGTCAAAATGCGCCTTACTTTATGGATGCCGATCCGCTGGCGATGCGGATCTACACCGAAGAGGAAAGCGCGCGTTTGGACGCCGGCTGCCGTGGTTTTCTCCTGTTCCTGGAACAGATTCAGGTATTGAACCTCGAAACCCGTGAAATGGTTATCGACCGCGTTATGGCCTTGGATAATGCGGAATTCGATCTCGAAGATCTGAAATGGGTCGTGTTGATGGTGCTGTTTAATATCCCCGGATATGAAAGCGCCTATCAGCAAATGGAAGAACTGTTGTTTGAAGTGAACGAAGGTTATCTGCATTGAGCCGATAACGCGCATAGAAGACGTTATGACAAAAAACGCGATTTTTGCCGCCAGGCAAAATGAACCCTGTCCGGAATGCGGGGCCGAGTTGGTGATCCGTAGCGGTCGCCATGGCCCCTTCCTCGGCTGTTCCCAGTACCCTGAATGCCAATATATTCGCCCGCTGAAAGCGCAGGCCGACGGGCATATCGTCAAGGTGCTGGATGGGCAACAGTGCCCGAAGTGCCAGGCGACGTTGGTGCTGCGCCAGGGGCGCTATGGCATGTTTATCGGTTGCAGCGATTATCCGCAGTGCGATCACACTGAAGTGATCGATAAGCCTGACGAAACCGCCATTACCTGTCCGCAGTGCGGTCAGGGCAAACTGCTGCAGCGTAAATCGCGCTATGGCAAGGTTTTTCACTCCTGCGATCGTTACCCGGAATGCCAATTTGCCCTCAATGTTAAACCCGTCGCCGGTGAATGTGCCTATTGCCATTATCCGCTGCTGATGGAAAAGCGCACGGCAAAAGGCCCCGTCCTGTGCTGTGCCAGCAAGCTGTGCGGAAAACCCGTCGCGACTACAGAATAATCACATCATGAACTCAGAATTAAGCCCGAACCTTGTATCTATCATCGATGCTTTGCATCAACAGCAGGTGATTGCCTATCCTACCGAAGCGGTATTCGGCCTGGGGTGCGATCCCGACAGCGAACAGGCGGTCAATGCGCTGCTGGCGTTGAAACAGCGGCCGTGGGAAAAGGGGCTGATTCTGATCGCCGCCGACTATGCGCAGCTTAAGCCTTATATCGACGACAGTGCGCTCAGCGAACAGCAGCGCGCGACGATGTTCGCCAGCTGGCCTGGGCCGGTAACCTGGGTATTGCCTGCTCGCCCGGAGACGCCACGTTTACTGACCGGGCGTTTCAGCTCGCTGGCGGTGCGCGTTAGCGATCACCCGTTGGTGCAGCGGCTGTGTCGGCAGTACGGTAAGCCACTGGTATCGACCAGTGCCAATCTCAGTGGGTTGGAGCCGTGCCGCAGTGCGGATGAAGTCACACGACAATTCGGCACTGCTTTCCCGGTATTGGCCGGCGAGGTGGGTGGCCGTCTTAATCCTTCCGAAATCAGAGATGCTCTGACCGGCGAACAGATCCGTCAGGGCTAGAGGTAATGGGCATGGAGAAGTTTGCGGTATTTGGCAACCCTATTGGTCACAGCAAGTCGCCGCGAATTCATGCGCTGTTCGCTGCCCAGACTGGCATTGAGCATCCTTATGGAGCGGTGTTGGCGCCGTTGGACGGTTTTGAAACCAGCCTGCAGGCGTTTATCCACGCCGGAGGGCTGGGGGCGAACGTCACGGTGCCTTTCAAAGAGCGTGCTTATGAGCTCGCCTCCGAGCTGAGCGAGCGTGCAGCGATGGCCGGGGCGGTCAATACCCTGAAGGTATTGCCGAATGGCGGTCTATTGGGGGATAACACCGACGGCGTCGGTTTGCTGACCGATCTGCAGCGTCAACAATTGATCCGGCCGCAGGATCGCATTCTGCTGGTGGGCGCCGGCGGCGCAGCGCGCGGTGTGATCCTACCGCTGCTGTCTTTCGGCTGCCGGCTCACGATCACCAACCGCACCTTCAGCCGGGCTCAAGAGTTGGCACACGCTTTCCGGCATTTGGGGGAAATCTCGGCGGCGCCGATGGATCAACTGGATCAGCAAGCGTTCGATCTGGTGATCAATGCGACGGCGTCCGGCATCAGCGGGGAGATCCCGGCCTTGCCCGCGGGCGTAGTCAACGCGAAAACCCGTTGTTATGACATGTTCTATCAGCAGGGCGTCACGCCATTCCTGGCCTGGGCGCAGCAGCGGGGGGCAACGGAATATGCCGATGGGCTGGGTATGCTGGTGGGGCAGGCGGCGCATGCTTTCCTGCTTTGGCACGGAGTGATGCCAGAGATCGAGCCGGTATTGCGCCAGCTGCGCAGCGAGCTGGCGGCATAAATCCTACCCCGTTCTCTTTATAGGGAACGGGGCGCCCATCAGATATCTTCCGACAGGTATTCGTCTTTCCAGCGTACATAGTTGTTAGAAGAGTAAAGCAATCCCTCCAACTCGGCGGCGGTCAACGGCCGAACCTGGCGTGCCGGGCTGCCCATATAAAGATAGCCGCTCGCCAGGCGCTTGCCCGGCGCCACCAAACTGCCGGCACCAATCATTACGTCGTCTTCTACTACTACACCGTCCAACAGGATCGATCCCATACCGACCAGCACCCGGTTGCCGATGGCGCAGCCGTGCAGCATCGCTTTATGGCCCACGGTCACGTCTTCCCCAATCAGCAGGGGATAACCGTCTGGGTTGTGTTCGGAACGGTGAGTCACATGCAGTACGCTGCCGTCCTGAATATTGCTGCGCGCGCCGATCTTTACCGCATTGACGTCGCCGCGGATAGCGACCAGCGGCCAGATGCTGACGTCATCCGCCAGATCGACGTCGCCGATCACGACGCTGGAAGGATCGATCAAGACGCGCTGACCGAGCTTGGGGGTGTATTGAAGATAAGAACGTACTGCATCGGACATAATGCTGCCTCACGTCGGGATCATATTTACCGGCAATACTAGACTCTGGCGATGGAATTACAACCAACAGCAGCGCCGGATCCTGCGGAAAATGGCCCTGATCGCACAAGATCCACCCGGAAGGGCTGAAAAGTGTGCAAACAGAAAGAAAAGATCAAAAAAGGGGTTGTGCAAAAAACTCGGATCCCTATAATGCGCCTCCATCGACACGGCGCAAGTGATTCACTTCACACAGCGGCCGGGAAGAAAGAGAAAAAATCCTGAAAATTAGGGTTGACTCTGAAAGAGGAAAGCGTAATATACGCCACCTCGAGTTAGCAAGCGAAAGCGCCTAACTCACTGC
>NZ_JBSEYF010000006.1:0-289671 GCF_053627655.1 Serratia sp. 121840015-1 | reverse complement strand
GGCGGCTTGTCAGTCGTTGTTCCCGGTCAGTGGAGGCGCATTATAGGGAGTTCTCGGCGGGCCGCAACCCCTAAATGCAAAAAACTTTTCAAGCGCGGGTTTTTTCGGCAAAACGCTGGCCAAACCCGCATTTTTGTCACTTTTCGTACTGGATCTGGCTAAATTCCTGGGCGAAACGGTCGACCTGCTGCCAATCGGTGTACTCCACTTCCTTACTGGTATCCGTTTCACCGCCCGTCATACGCATAATAAATTGAATCATGATGCGGTCGAACCAGCGATAGCGCGGATAACGCAATGCGCCGGCAAACACCGCGCACTGTTTTGGCTGCCACGGCGAGGCCAGCAGGAACTTGCGAGTATAAGCGTTGGTTTGCGGCGAGCGCTTTTCCGGTTTACGCGCGGTCAGGTTCACGGCAAAGAACGCGCTCGGCATTCGATTCAGTTGCTCGGCATAACGCTTGACGAATTTATCCAGCGCCGGGTTAAAGTGCCCGTAACGGATAGAAGCGCCGATCATCACCTGCTGATACTGGCTAAGATCGACCTGTTCCGCCTGCAGCAGATCGATCACCTCACAACGCAGCGTGTCCTGCAGCTTGCTTGCTATATAAGAAGCGATAGCGCGTGTTTGCCCGTCACGGCTCGAATAAAGTATCAATGCCTTCATGGCGTACTCCTTATATCAGGCTCACTCACGCCAGAAGGTTGGCGTGAACAGCACCAGCAATGTGAACACTTCCAGGCGCCCGAACAGCATCGTCACCACCAGGATCCACTTGGCCGCCGCCGGCATCGTGGTGAAGTTATCCGCCACTACGCCCAGGCCGGGGCCGAGGTTATTGAGCGTTGCCGTCACTGCGGCGAACGCGGAAAAGTCGTCAACGCCGGTGGCAATGATCGCCAGCATGCTGACGATAAACACCAGCGCATAGGCAGAGAAGAATCCCCATACCGCCTCCAGGATGCGTTCCGGCAGCGCGCGGTTGCCCAATTTGATGGTATAGACCGCGTTGGGGTGCACCAACCTTTTCAACTCGCGCGATCCCTGCAGGTACAGAAGCAGGATACGGATCACCTTCAGGCCACCGCCGGTCGAGCCGGCGCAACCGCCGATGAACGCCGAGCACAGCAACAACATAGGCAGAAACAGCGGCCACTTGGCGATGCTGTCGGTCGTAAAACCGGCCGTGGTCGCCATCGATACCACCTGGAAGAACGCCTGATTGAGCGTTTCCATACCGCTCTTATAGACGCCATGCCCCCAGAGCACCAACGTGCATACCACCACCAGCGTCAACTGGACGAAGATGAACATGCGGAATTCAGGATCGCGCCCATACACCTTCAGACTGCGACCGCTTAGCAAAGCGAAGTGCAAGCCGTAGTTACAGCCGGAAATCAGCAGGAACACGGCGATGATGGTGTTGATGGTCGGACTGGCGTAATAACCGATACTGGCGTCGTGGGTAGAAAAACCGCCGATGGCGATGGTCGAGAAACTGTGGCCGATGGCGTCGAACACCGACATCCCAGCCCCCCAGAGCGCCAGCGCACAGGCGACGGTCAGCAACACATAGATTAGCCACAGGGTTTTGGCGGTTTCGGCGATGCGTGGACGCATCTTGTTGTCTTTCAGCGGCCCGGGCATTTCCGCCCGATACAGCTGCATGCCGCCGACGCCGAGTATCGGCAGTATCGCCACCGCCAACACGATGATCCCCATGCCGCCCATCCATTGCAGCATCTGGCGATAGAACAGAATGGCCTTCGGCAGCGAGTCCAATCCCACCAGCGTCGTCGCACCGGTGGTCGTCAATCCCGAGAAGGATTCAAAGAAGGCGTCGGTCAGCGACAGGTTGGGCCGTTCCGAAAACAGGAACGGCAATGCCCCCACGCTGCCCAGCACGGTCCAGAACAGCACGACGATCAGGAAGCCTTCCCGGGGCTTCAGCTCGTGTTTCTGTTTGCGGTTCGGCCACCACAGCATCAGACCGATGGTCAGCGCCACGAAGAAGGTTTGGCTGAATGCACGCCCCGCCCCATCGCGGTAAATCAATGCCACCAGGCCGGGAATAAACATCGTCCCGGAGAACAGGATGACCAGCAGACCAACGATACGGGTTATGGCGCGAAAATGCATTTCAGCACGATCCTTAGCAATTCAATTGGGAGGAATTATTGCGAAATGGGGGTTAATTGCAAATTACCGCGACTGAGATCACGCAATTTATTTCCAAACAGCTCGACCTCGGTGGCCGGCAAGGCCAGATGCAGCACGACGGCGGCGCCGTATTCGCCCTGCAGGATCCGACCTGCGGTTTGCTGCAGCAAGTTCTCCACCAGCGCCAACTGCGCATAGTCGCACTGCAAGATATATTCTGCTTCCGGCACCTTTTGTGCCAACGCCAACTGCTTCAACGCCTGTTGAACACCGTTGCCATAGGCTTTCACCAGCCCGCCGGTGCCCAGCTTGACGCCGCCATAGTAACGAACGACCACGGCGGTCACTTCGCCGATACCGCTGCCCATCAGCTGCGCGAGGATCGGTTTGCCGGCGGTGCCCGACGGTTCTCCGTCGTCGGAGAACCCCAGCTGCTGCGAGTCATCGGGGCTGCCGGCGACGAATGCCCAACAATGGTGCCGCGCCGTTGGGTGCTCATCCCGCACCTGCTGAATAAACGCCTTTGCCGCTTCTACCCCGCTGGTCGGCGCCAGCAGGGTGATAAAACGGCTCTTCTTTATTTCTTCGGTAAAGCAGGTTGCTTCAGCCGGTATCGGGTACGGCCGCATCAGGCCAGGTTCAGATCGCGCGTCATGTTCTCGATGCGCTTTTCGTGGATCACGATGTTGTCTTCGATGCGGATGCCGCCGTATGGCTTCAGCGCATCGATGCGATCCCAGGCGAAGTGCTGCTTGAACTCACCGCTGCGCCACGGCGCCAACAGAGAGTCGATGAAGTACAGACCCGGCTCGATGGTCAACACCATGCCCGGCTGCAACACGCGGGTGCAACGCAGGAACGGATACTTGGACGGCGCCGCCAGGTGGGTGCCTTGCTCGTCCTGCATAAAACCGGCGGCGTCGTGCACCTGCAGGCCCAGCGGGTGGCCCAGCCCGTGCGGCAGGAACGGCGTGGTGATACCCGTTTCAACCATCGCCTCTTCGCTGAGGCCGTTCACCAACTTGTGATTCTTGAGCAGCTTGGCGATGCGCTGGTGCATCTGCACATGGTAGTCGGTATAACGCACGCCGGTTTTGATGGTGTCGATCAACGCCAGCTGCTCACCGTTGAGATCTTTCACCAGGTGGGCGAACTCGCTGCCGCTTTGCGCCGCGTAGGTGCGGGTCAGATCGGCGGCGTAGCCGTTATATTCCGCGCCGGCGTCGATCAGAAAACTCAGGGATTCGGCCGGCGGCTGATGATCCAGCTTGGTGTAGTGCAGTACCGAAGCGTGTTCGTTCAGCGCCACGATGTTGTCGTAAGGCACATCGGTATCGCGGTGGCCGGTCGCCGTCAGGTAGGCCAGGTTGATGTCGAACTCGCTCATGCCGGAGAGGAAGGCCTCATGCGCCGCACGATGGCCGGTTACCGCCGTCTTCTGCGCTTCGCGCATGCAGGCCAGCTCATAGCCGGTTTTGATCGAACGGTGGAAATCCAGGTAGTTCAACACCGCTTTCGGATTGATGTTCTCAGAAGGGATGCCGAGATCGCGGGCGCGCTGTTGCGCATAACCGATATAGCCCACGCGCTCGCGCTGCGGCGGAAGCTGCTGGGCGATGGCGTCGGCGTTGGCCAGCGGCATCAATTCAAGGGATTTGGTCCAGAAACTCTCCGGCAGCGGCTCTACGCTGTGCCAGTAGTCAACCGGGGAGTAGAACCACAGCTTCGGCTTGTTAACACCGTCGATCCACAACCAGCAGTTCGGCACCGACGTCACCGGCACCCAGGCTTTGAAATGCGCGTTCACTTTGAACGGATAGCTATGGTCGTCCAAAAATACCTTTTGCAGTTCTCCGGAGTGAATCAGCAGCGCATCCAACTTGTTGCGCTCCAGCACTTCGCGCGCGCGTTTTTGCAGCTCTGCCAGGTGGTCGTTATACAAAGAAGCCAGCGTTTCCATCACAGTACCCTTATGCCTTAGCACGAAAGAAGCCATCTTAACACAGCGCTCCGACGCACCAACCTCATCGCGTTGGGCATGCGGAGCAGCTCGCAATTCCCTGCAAATGCCGTTACATCCGCAGTTTAACCATTAGCCAACCGGCCAGGCCGAGCACCGCTATCGCCAGCGCCCACAGGCCATGGTGCTCCAACAACACCGCGCCGGCCGCGGCGACGCCCGCCAGACACTGCTGCAGAAAGCCGCACAGCGCCATCGCATAGGCACCGTACTCTTTGGCGTCGCTGACCGCCATCGCCATGCTGTTGGGAAACAACACCGCCTGGCCAAAAATAGTCAGGCAATACAGCGCGATGAACAGCGCCATACCGGAAAGGCCGGCCAGAATGCCGCTCCACCACAATATCAGGATCGCCACCGTCGCCAGGGCCACGATGCCGCTGCCGGTTTGCATCAGTTTTTTCCCGCCGACGCGCGCCACCGTACGGTTCACCGTCAACGCGCCGCTAAAGTAGGCGATGCCGATCACCAAGCCCAGCGCGCCGAACGCCGTGACGTTGAGACCAAAACCCTGTTGCATGACGAACGGGCTCACCTCCTGCAACGTCACCGTGGTGGCGAAACCCAGCCCGCCGACGCAGGCCGGCCAAAAAAATCCCGGCCGCCGCAGGATGGCGAAGTAGGTAGCCGTCAGCGCCGGGCGAGGCCCGCGATCGCGCCCCGCCTCCAGCGGCAGCGTCGCCATCAGCGCCAGAATGGCCAAACCGGTGGCCCCCATCAAGACGAAGCCCATCTGCCAGTGCGAATATTGGCTGAGCAGGCCGCCGACGAACTGACCGCCGCCCAGCGCGGTGATAAAAGCGATAGAGAGCACCGACAGCCGCCGCGCCAGCTCGTCACCGCTCCAGTTATCCCGCACGATGATGCGTGCAATGATCGCCGCGCCACCGGCACCCACACCCTGCAGCGCGCGCAGCGCCAGCAGCTGGGCGCCGTTGCTGCACAGCGCCAACAGCCCGCTGCAGCCAATGAAAAGCAGCAGGGAAAGCGTCAGCGGCGCTCGGCGGCCAAAGCGATCGGCAGCCGCGCCCCAGAACAGCACCGGCAAGGCAGCGCCGATGACGAAGATCGAAATGGACAGCTCGGTGGCGCGCCGGCTCATTGCCAACTCGCGCATCACCGTCGGCAGCGAAGGCAGGTACACGGTCGTCGCCATCTGCGCCATAAATACCAACAGACACGCCAGCGTCATGGTTCTGGCGGGAATACTCCATAAGCCGCTGCGTTTGACACAAGCCGCCTTAGTCATGCCTTACCTCGTCTGAATGCTAAATCGCTGCAGGCAAGTGTATGAGGGCCGACAGACTCCAGCAAATGCCGATAGCACATAAAATATAACTTCGTTTTAAATCAAAAAACTAACTTGGCGAGATGTGATCCGACCAGCAAATATGCAATCTCTCATTTGCATATTTTTAACATAAAAACCACACTCCTCATCATCTGGTCATACCAGATCATACGCTGATTCAGGAGATAGACATGCTCTACCAAGGCGAAACATTACAACTGCACTGGCTCGATAACGGCATCGCCGAGCTGGTGTTCAACGCACCGGGCTCGGTCAACAAGCTGGACACCCGCACCGTCGCCAGCCTGGGCGAAGCGCTCACCGTGCTGGAAAACCAGCCTGAGCTGAAGGGGCTGCTGCTGCGCTCCTCCAAAGCCGCGTTTATCGTCGGCGCCGATATCACCGAATTCCTTTCTCTGTTCGCCGCACCGGCTGAAAAGCTGCAAGAGTGGCTGGTGTTCGCCAACAACGTCTTTAACCGGCTGGAAGATTTGCCGGTGCCGACCATTTCGGCCATTAACGGCTATGCGCTCGGCGGCGGTTGCGAATGCATTCTGGCGACCGATTTCCGCGCCGCCTCACCGGACGCGCGCATCGGCCTGCCGGAAACCAAATTGGGCATCATGCCGGGCTTCGGCGGTTCCGTCCGCCTGCCGCGCCTGCTGGGTAACGACAGCGCGCTGGAAATCATCGCCGCCGGCAAAGACGTCAGCGCCAAAGACGCGTTGAAAGTCGGTCTGGTGGATGCGGTAGTGGCACCGGAGAAACTGGCCGAAGCGGCGCTGAAAATGCTGCAACAGGCGATCGACGGCAAGCTGGACTGGCGCGCCGCGCGTCAACCTAAGCTGGAGCCGCTGAAGCTCAGCCCGATTGAAGCCGCGATGAGCTTCACCACCGCCAAAGGCATGGTGCTGCAGACCGCCGGGAAACATTACCCGGCGCCGATGACCGCGGTGAAAACCATTGAAGCCGCCGCCAAGCTGGGCCGCGATGAAGCGCTGAAACTGGAAACCGCCAGCTTCGTGCCGTTGGCGCGTTCTAACGAAGCGCGCGCGCTGGTCGGCATCTTCCTTAACGATCAGTTCGTGAAGGGCCAGGCGAAAAAGCTGGCCAAGAATGTGGATGCGCCGAAACAGGCGGCGGTGCTGGGCGCCGGCATCATGGGCGGCGGCATCGCCTACCAATCGGCGCTGAAAGGCGTGCCGGTGATCATGAAAGACATCAGCGACAAGTCGCTGACGCTGGGCATGAGCGAAGCGGCCAAGCTGCTCAATAAGCAGCTGGAGCGCGGCAAGCTGGATGGCCTGAAAATGGCGCAGGTGCTGTCGACCATTCAGCCGACGCTGGACTACGCCGGCATCGAGCGCGCACAGGTGATCGTTGAGGCGGTCGTCGAGAATCCGAAGGTCAAAGCCGCCGTGCTGTCGGAAGTGGAAAACCTGATCGATGAGGACACCGTTCTGGCGTCGAACACCTCGACCATTCCGATTAATCACCTGGCAAAATCGCTGAAGCGCCCGCAAAACTTCTGCGGCATGCACTTCTTTAACCCGGTACACCGCATGCCGCTGGTTGAAATCATCCGCGGCGAACAGACCAGCGATGACACCATCGCCAAAGTGGTGGCCTACGCCAGCCGCATGGGCAAAACGCCAATCGTGGTGAACGACTGCCCGGGCTTCTTCGTCAACCGCGTGCTGTTCCCGTATTTCGCCGGCTTCAGCCTGCTGCTGCGCGACGGCGCCGACTTCCGTCAGATTGATAAAGTGATGGAAAAACAGTTCGGCTGGCCGATGGGCCCGGCCTACCTGCTCGACGTCGTGGGCATCGACACCGCGCACCACGCGCAGGCGGTAATGGCCGCCGGCTTCCCGGATCGCATGAGCAAAGACTATCGCGACGCCATTGACGTGATGTTCGACAACCAGCGCTTCGGTCAGAAAAATCAATTGGGCTTCTACCGCTACAGCCAGGACAGCAAAGGCAAACCGCGCAAGGACAACGACGAGCAGACCGACGCGCTGCTGGCCGAAGTGAGCCAACCGCGCCAGACCATCAGCGACGAAGAAATCATCGCGCGCATGATGATCCCGATGATCAACGAAGTGGTTCGCTGCCTGGAAGAGAAGATCGTCGCCAGCCCGGCGGAAGCCGATATGGCGCTGGTCTACGGCATTGGCTTCCCTCCGTTCCACGGCGGCGCGTTCCGCTACCTGGATACGCTCGGCACCGCCAACTACGTTGAGCTGGCCCAGCGCTACGCACACCTCGGCGCCCTGTATCAGGTGCCGGCCGGTCTGCGCGCCAAGGCCGAACGCAATGAAAGCTACTACCCGGTGGCGACACCGCTGTCCGACGTCGCTACCCGCCAACCGGCATGAGGTCATAAAGATGGAAAACGTAGTTATTGTTGATGCCGTACGCACGCCGATGGGCCGCTCCAAGGGCGGCGCCTTCCGCCAGGTGCGCGCCGAAGATCTCTCCGCTCACCTGATGCGTGAAGTGCTGAGCCGCAACCCGGCGCTGGATGCCGCCGAGATCGATGACATTTACTGGGGCTGCGTGCAGCAGACGCTGGAGCAAGGCTTCAACATCGCCCGCAACGCCGCGCTGCTGGCCGAGATCCCGCACCGCGTGCCGGCGGTGACCGTCAACCGCCTGTGCGGCTCTTCGATGCAGGCGCTGCACGACGCGGCGCGCGCCATCATGGTCGGCGACGCGCACGTCAGCCTGATCGGCGGCGTGGAACACATGGGTCATGTGCCGATGAACCACGGCGTGGATTTCCATCCGGGGCTGAGCCGCAGCGTGGCCAAAGCCGCCGGGATGATGGGGCTGACCGCCGAAATGCTGGCCAAGATGCACAACATCAGCCGCCAGATGCAGGATGAGTTTGCCGCCCGCTCCCACCAGCGCGCGCATGCGGCGACGCTGGCAGGTTACTTCAAAAACGAGATCATACCGACCAACGGCCACGACGCCGATGGCGTGCTGACCCGTTACGATTTCGATGAAGTCATTCGCCCGGAAACCACCGTCGAAAGCCTGTCGGCCCTGCGTCCGGCGTTCGATCCGGTCAACGGCACCGTCACCGCCGGCAGTTCTTCCGCCCTGTCGGACGGCGCTTCCGCCATGCTGCTGATGAGCGAATCGCGCGCCAAAGCGCTCGGTTTGAAGGCCCGCGCCCGCATCCGCTCGATGGCGGTCGTCGGCTGCGATCCTTCCATCATGGGTTACGGCCCGGTGCCGGCCAGCAAGCTGGCGCTGAAACGCGCCGGTCTGAGCGTGCAGGACATCGATCTGTTCGAGTTGAACGAGGCGTTCGCCGCCCAGTCGCTGCCGTGCATCAAGGATCTGGGCCTGATGGACAGCATCGACGACAAGATCAACCTGAACGGCGGCGCCATCGCGCTCGGCCACCCGCTGGGGTGTTCAGGCTCCCGCATCTCGACCACCCTGTTGAACAACATGGAACGTCGCGACGCGCAGTTCGGCCTGGCGACCATGTGCATCGGCCTGGGCCAGGGCATCGCCACCGTCTTCGAACGCGTTTAGCTGTGTCTATCTTGGGATGACCGCGTCACCACTTCAAATCGCGGCATCCCGCCAAGTTTAGTTGCCGTTCTTCCCGCCTGTCAGGGGCGGGTTTTTTATGCCTGAAGTTTGCCGGCGCCCAAATAAAAACGGGGCGACCCTCGGCCACCCCGTTCACTGCGCATCGCCTCTGTCAGATAAACGAAAACGCATCGCCGAACATATGCGCTTCCAGCGCGCCGCGCTCGGCGCAGAAACGCTCACGGGCGATTTTCGCCATCTCGAAACGCCCGGCGATATAGATATCGTGCTCCGCCAGCGTGCCGAAATCCTGCAGCACCGCGCTGAGCACGGTGCCGCTGCGGCCGCGCCATTCGGCTTCCGGCTGCTCGACCACCGGGATCACCTTCAGATTCGGATGCTGCAACGACAGCGCTTCCAGCTCGCTCAAATCGTACAGGTGCTTCAGCTCACGCCCGCCCCAGTAGATCGAAATATCGCGATCGGGCTGCTGCTCCAACGCGGTCAACAAGATTGAACGCGCGTAAGAGAAGCCGGTACCGCCGGCGATCAGCACCAGCGGACGGCTGCCCTCTTCCCGCAGCCAGGCGTCGCCGTGCGGCACGTCGACGGTGATCGCCTGCTCTTTCAGGATGCGATCCATCACCGCCATGGCATACAGATTCAGCTCCGAAGCGCCGATGTGCAGCTCGATATAATCTTGCTGCGTCGGGGTAGATGCCAGCGAGAACGGACGCTTGTCGCGCTCGTCCATCACCACCATCAGATATTGCCCTGCCTTGAAAGAAAACGGCTGCTCGGGCACCAGACGTACCCGATAAACCGTATCGGTAATGGCCTCTACCGAGGTCACTTTACAGCTCAATATTGTCATGCGTTCCCTCTGTCGGGTCATCAATGCAAAGCTGAGAACAGAGCCTGACGCTACAGCGTCGGTTCCCTGTCACTGAAGATTGCGAGCTCATCCCAGATTTCGTCGACGCGCGCACGTACCTTTTCATCCATCTGAATCGGACGGCCCCATTCGCGATCGGTTTCACCCGGCCATTTATTGGTGGCGTCCAGCCCCATCTTCGAACCCAGGCCGGAAACCGGCGAGGCGAAGTCCAGATAGTCGATCGGCGTATTCTCCACCAGAACGGTATCCCTTGCCGGATCCATTCGTGTGGTGATCGCCCAAATCACGTCGTTCCAGTCGCGCGCATTGACGTCGTCATCGCAGACGATAACAAATTTGGTGTACATAAACTGCCGCAGGAACGACCAGACGCCCATCATCACGCGTTTAGCGTGGCCGGCGTACTGTTTTTTCATGGTCACTACCGCCAGGCGGTACGAGCACCCTTCCGGCGGCAGATAGAAATCGACGATTTCCGGGAATTGTTTTTGCAGGATCGGCACGAACACTTCATTCAGCGCCACGCCCAGGATCGCCGGCTCATCCGGCGGGCGGCCGGTGTAGGTCGAGTGGTAGATCGCGTTGCGGCGCTGGGTGATGTGGGTGACGGTGAACACCGGGAACTGGTCGATTTCATTGTAGTAACCGGTGTGGTCGCCGTAGGGGCCTTCCGGCGCCATTTCACCCGGCTCGATATAGCCTTCCAGCACGATTTCGGCGCTGGCTGGCACTTCCAGATCGTTGGAAAGGCACTTGACCACTTCGGTTTTATTGCCGCGCAGCAGCCCGGCAAAGGCGTATTCAGACAGGGTATCCGGCACCGGCGTGACCGCACCGAGGATGGTGGCGGGATCGGCGCCCAGCGCTACCGCGACCGGGAAACGCTCGCCGGGGTGCGCCTGGCACCACTCCTGATAATCCAGCGCGCCGCCGCGATGCGACAGCCAGCGCATAATCACTTTGTTCTTGCCCAGCACCTGCTGGCGATAGATGCCGAGATTTTGCCGTTCCTTATGCGGGCCACGGGTCACCGTCAGCCCCCAGGTGATCAGCGGCGCGGCGTCTTCCGGCCAGCAGTGCATCACCGGAATACGGCCCAGATCGACATCCTCACCCTGCCATACCTGCTCCTGACAAGGCGCGGATCCCAGCACCTTGGTCGGCATGTTCAGCACCTGCTTGAACTTCGGCATTTTGTCGAACAGATCGCGGAAGCCTTTCGGCGGCTCAGGCTCTTTGAGGAACGCCAGCAGTTTGCCGACTTCGCGCAGCGCGCTGATGTCTTCCTGCCCCATGCCCATCGCCACGCGATTGGCGGTGCCGAACAGGTTGCACAGCACCGGCATGTCGTAGCCTTTCGGGTTTTCAAACAGCAATGCCGGGCCGCCCGCCCGCAGGGTGCGATCGGCAATCTCCGTCATTTCCAGGTAAGGATCGATCGGCTGGCTGATGCGTTTTAGTTCCCCTCTCTTCTCCAGCAACGAGAGGAAATCGCGTAAGTCACGGTATTTCATGCTGATCATTATAACGGCCAGTGGGGAGGGCATTATAAGCCCTCTTCACGGTTGTTGCTGCAATTTTGTTAACGCCGCCCGCTGCGGGGTGGCCCTCAGCCGCAGTTGAACGGCACTAGCGTGGCCAGCGCACGCGTATCCTGATATTCGCGCGTCTCCTCGCCGTGGCGGAACACCTTGAAGCCCTGCCCGTTAGCGCTGAAGTAACGCAGCGCATCGCCTTCAACGTGCAGCAGGCTGCCTTCACGCAGCGCCACCACCGATTCACTCGGGTTGACCGCGCAGAACTCCGCCAGGCGCTCGTCACGGGTTTCGCCCATGTGGCCGCTGATATGCGCGTCGATGTAATGCGGGTTGATCTGCACCGGGAACAGCCCCAGCGCCGGCAGCACCACGCTGCAGCGCACCGGCATATCATTGGTGGTACGAATGCTCGGCGTAGCCACGTTGCAACCGGCGCTCCAGCCGACGTAAGGCACCTCACGCTCGCGCACCGCGCGCTGGATAGGCACGATCAGGCCTTGTTCGTGCAGCATTTGGTTCAGCAACCAGGTATTGCCGCCGCTGACCAAAATACACTCCGCCTGCGCGATCGCCGCCGCCGGCGAAGCGGCGTGGTGGATACTGGTGACTTCGATGCCCAGCGTTTGCGCCAGCTCCTGCGCACGCTGGTCGTAGTCATAACGGATCAGGGCGTAAGGGATAAAGACGGCGGATTTGATGCCGCGACGCGCAATCATCGCCAGCAGTTGGCTTTTGGCGTACCCCAGCAGCTCGGCTTCGCCAGACAGCTTGCCGTTGCTCAACAGAAACAGCTCCATTTCTTTCCCCCTCGGTCAAAAACGATGAATAGCGTCACAGCCGGTAGCGCAACGCCTTGCCATACTGTGACGGTAACAAATTTTCAGCCCTCTGTTATACCAGCGCCGTATCGATAAGTGTGTGACCCCTCGCTAATAGCCGCATATTCATAGAGATAGGTGATGTTACACGCTGAAACTTGCATCACTATGTATCCGGAATAGCTTTTGATATGCTTACCGGCTGGCAGAAAGGCATGTGAAATTATGGAATCCTGGTATCTACTTTATTGCAAACGCGGTCAGCTGTTGCGAGCGCAGGAACATCTGGAACGGCAGCAGGTAAACTGCCTCAGCCCGATCATCACGCTGGAAAAGATCGTGCGCGGCAAGCGCATCGCGGTCAGCGAACCCCTGTTTCCCAACTATCTGTTTGTGGAGTTCGACCCGGAGCGCATTCACACCACCACCATCAGCGCCACCCGCGGCGTCAGCCACTTCGTGCGTTTCGGCGCGTTGCCGAGCGTGATCCCGAGCAAGGTGATCGATGAGCTGCGCACGCACGCCAGCGAAACCTATGTCGATCCGGAAACCCCGCAGCCGGGGGATACCGTTCTGATCGTCGACGGCGTATTCGAAGGGCTGCAGGCGATCTACACCGAGCCGGACGGCGAGGCGCGTTCCATGTTGTTGCTGAACCTGATCAACAAACAGGTCAGTCAAAGCATCGACAACCGACAGTTCCAGAAGATGTAATGCAAAAGGCGCCCTCAGGCGCCTTTTTGTTGGCTCAGTTGGCGCTTAACGACGCATCGCGTCGTCGTGCAGCCACTGGGCGACACGCTTGGCGAAGTAGGTCAACACACCGTCGGCGCCGGCGCGTTTGAAACACATCAACGACTCCATCACCGCAGGTTGTTCTTGCAGCCAGCCGTTCTGAATCGCCGCCATATGCATCGCGTACTCGCCGGACACCTGATAAGCGAAGGTTGGCACGCCGAAGGTATCCTTCACGCGGCGTACGACGTCGAGGTACGGCATGCCCGGTTTCACCATCACCATGTCCGCGCCTTCCTGCAGATCCTGTGCAATCTCCTGCAGCGCTTCGTCGCTGTTGGCCGGATCCATCTGATAGGTCTTCTTGTTGCCGCCCTTCAGGTTGCCGCTGGAGCCCAGCGCATCGCGGAACGGGCCGTAGTAACAGGAAGCATACTTGGCGGAATAGGCCATAATCTGGGTATTCACCAGGCCCTGCAATTCCAGACGATCGCGGATCGCCCCGATGCGGCCGTCCATCATGTCACTCGGCGCCACGATTTCCGCACCCGCTTCGGCATGGGACAGCGCCTGACGCACCAGGATGTCTTTGGTCACGTCGTTAATCACATAGCCCTGCTCATCGATGACCCCGTCCTGCCCATGCGTGGTGTAGGGATCGAGCGCTACGTCGGTCAGAATGCCCAGCTCAGGCACCGCGTCTTTCAGCGTGCGCACCGTGCGCTGCACCAACCCTTCCGGGTTATAGGCTTCTTCCGCATGCAGCGATTTCAGGCCCGGCTCGATCACCGGGAACAGGGAGATCACCGGCACGCCGAGTTTGGCAATGGTTTCCGCTTCTTTGACCAGCAGATCGATCGTCATGCGCGATACGCCCGGCATCGAGGCCACTTCTTCCTGACGGTTGCTGCCTTCCATGACAAACACCGGATAAATCAGGTCGTTGACCGTCAGTTGGTTTTCGGCGACCAGGCGGCGGCTGAAGTCATGACGGCGCACGCGGCGCATACGGCGACCAGGGAAGGTACCCGGAAATGCATAGCTCATAGTTTTCTCCTAGCTCAAACCAGCCGGAATAGCCGGCGGGCGTTCTCATCGGTTTTTTGCCCCAGCCATTGCGGCTCTTCCTGTCGCCAGACGGCGACCTGATGCACGATATGGGGCAGGAAACAGGGTTCGTTGCGGCGAGATGCGGGTTTAGGTTGTAAATCCCGGGGCAACAAATAAGGGGCGTCCGTTTCCAGCAGCAGACGCTCGGCCGGGATCTGCGGCAACAGGGCGCGCAATTCCAGGCCGCGCCGCTCGTCGCAGACCCAACCGGTAATCCCGATCGACAGGCCCAGCGACAGGCAGCTTGTTAATTCTTCGGCGGTGCCGGTGAAGCAGTGCACCACGGCCGCGGGCAGTTTATCCAACCACGGCGTCAGTAGCTCGGCAAAACGTGCGTGTGCGTCGCGGCAGTGGAGAAACACCGGCAGCGCCAACTCCGCCGCCAGCGCCAGCTGCGCGGTGAACGCCGCTTCCTGCTGCGCGGGCGTCGAGAAGTTGCGATTGAAATCCAGGCCGCATTCGCCGATCGCCGCCACTTCAGGGCGCGCGGCCAACGCATAAATCTGCTCGGCGGTGTGTTCATCCCAACCGCTGGCGTAGTGCGGATGCACGCCGGCGGTAGACCAACCGTAGCCCGCATGTTGCTGCGCCAGTTCGGCGGCCTCGCGGCTCTCCGCCAGATCGGTGCCGGTAATCAACATCCCCGTCACGCCCGCAACGCGGGCGCGTTCCACCACCGCCTGGCGGTCTTTGGCGAATTGGCTGCTAGTGAGATTAACGCCGATATCAAACATGGTTTTTTCCAAAGCAAAAGCCGCCCAATGGGCGGCTTCGCAATCAATGTGGATCAGGGTGCTGGGGGTTCGTCACCCTCGTCTTCTTCTTCCGCCTGCGGGCGACGTTTACCGGTATAGAAGCGAGCGAAGAACACCCCCACTTCAAACAGCAGATACATCGGTATTGCCAACAGGGTTTGCGAGAACACGTCCGGCGGCGTCAACAGCATGCCGACCACAAACGCGCCGACCAACACATACGGCCGTTTCTTCTTCAGATCTTCCGGCGAGGTGACGCCGCTCCAGCACAGCAGAATGATGGCGACCGGCACTTCGAAGGCGACGCCAAACGCCATAAACAGCGCCATGACGAAATCGAGGTAGTTTTTAATGTCGGTCGCAATGGTCACCCCCATCGGCGCGGTCTTGGCAAAGAAGCCGAAGGCCAGCGGGAACACGATGAAGTAGGCGAAAGCCATGCCGAGGTAGAACAGCAGGCTGCTGGACACCAGCAGCGGCATCATCAGGCGGCGTTCATGCTTGTACAGCGCCGGTGCGATGAATGCCCACACCTGATACAGAATCATCGGCGCTGAGACGAACACCGAGACGATCATGGTCAGCTTGATCGGCGTAAAGAACGGTGACGCCACGTCGGTAGCGATCATGCTCGCCCCGGCCGGCAGCTGCTTGAGCAGCGGCGCAGAGACCAGCTGGTAGATGTCGTTGGCGAAAAACACCAGCACCACGAACACCGCCAGCACGCAAATAATCGAGTTCAATAGCCGCTTGCGCAGCTCTATCAGATGACTGATAAGGGGTTGGGTATCTTCAACAGCCATGTATTAACGATCGCCACTAGGTTGGTGAGACGCTGGGGTTTTATCCGCAACAGGTTCGACAGGTGCCGGCGCGGTTTCCACCGGCGCTTTAGCCTGCTGCGCTGGCACTGGCGCGGCCGGTGACACAGGCGCGACGGCCTCAGGCTCCGCTGCCGGTTTTGGCACGGCGGCGGGCGCGCTGGCGCTGGTTGCCGCTTCCGCCGGCGTCACGCCGTCGTGCAAGGCTTCCGGATCGGTGACCTGCGGGTTATGAATGGTGTTCGCCAGCTCTTCTTTCTCGCCCCGGTAGGTGCGTTTCAATGATTCCGCCGCGTCTTTCAGCTCATCCATTGACGCCTTCAGCTCCGGCGTCAGGTTCTGCAAACCGGCCTGTTCCGCTTTTTTCAGGCTGTCCTGCAGCTCCTGCAGCTTCAGTTCCTGAGACAGTTCGTGCTGCACCGAGGCCGCCAGCGAGCGCAGCGCGCGGATCCAGCCCGACACCGTTCTGACCGCGACCGGCAACCGTTCCGGCCCCAGAACAACCAGGCCGATCACCAGCACCAGCAGCAGCTCACTAAACCCAATGTCAAACACGGTTTATACCTGCTCTTTGTTCTTCGACTCTTCCGGTTTCACTTCCGGCTGCTTATCGGTAATAGGCTTGGCCGAGAAGTCAGCGTCATCCAGGCTGCTTTTCTCAGCCGTGTTGGGGGTCGACGGCGTGTCGTCGCCGATCGCCTTCTTGAAGCCCTTGATCGAGGCGCCGAGATCGGAGCCCAGCGTGCGCAGTTTTTTGGTACCGAACAGCAGCACCACGATCACTGCGATGATCAACAATTGCGTAATACTAATACCGCCCATTTTAATTACCTCTAATTTTAAAGGGTCTTTCAAAGCCAGCCCGCATTATAGGGCCGACTTTACCAGAGTGACGAATTAAATCAGGTGGTTCGCTTCCAGCCAATCACCCAGCATACGATGCCGGCGGCCATCATCCAGGCAGGAAACACCTCGATTTGCCCCAGCAGCAACAGCGTGCCGCTTACCAAGAGTGTAGCGCCAACGCCGAACAAATAACGTGACTGCCCCTGACGAACCCGCTGAGCCTGCATTTGGTTGGTCAGCTTATCAACGCTTTGTTGCAACAGTTTATGCTGCTGCAGGCTGTCGTAAAACAGCTCGGGCAGTTCCGGCAGCTTCTCCGCCCAGAACGGTGCTTTTTCTTTCAGCGCGCGCACCACGGCAGGGATGCCGACCTGATCGCGCAGCCAGCTCTCAAGGAACGGCTTGGCCGTGGTCCACAAATCCAGCTGCGGGTAGAGCTGGCGCCCCAGTCCTTCAACATACAGCAAGGTCTTCTGCAATAACACCAGCTGCGGCTGCACTTCCATATTGAAGCGGCGTGCGGTGTTGAACAGGTTCAGCAGCACGTTGCCGAAGGAAATCTCCGCCAGCGGTTTCTCGAAAATCGGCTCGCACACGGTGCGGATGGCGAATTCAAAGTCTTCCACATTGGTGTCGCGCGGCACCCAACCGGAGTCGACGTGCAGTTCCGCCACCTTGCGGTAATCGCGGTTGAAGAAGGCGATGAAATTTTCCGCCAGGTAGCGTTTATCATCCTTGTTCAGCGAGCCGACGATGCCGCAGTCGATGCCGATATAGCAAGGATCTTCCGGATGTTCGTAGCTGACGAAAATATTACCGGGATGCATGTCCGCATGGAAGAAGCTGTCGCGGAATACCTGGGTAAAGAACACCTGAACGCCGCGTTCCGCCAACAGTTTCATGTTGGTGCCCTGCTGCTCCAGCGTGGCGATATCCGAGACTGGAATGCCGTAGATGCGCTCCATCACCAATACGCTTTCACGGCAGTAGTCGGAATAAACTTCCGGTACGTACAGCATCGGGCTGCCGTCGAAATTGCGGCGCAGCTGAATGGCGTTGGCCGCTTCTCGCAGCAGGTTCAATTCGTCCAGCAGGGTTTTCTCGTACTCGCGCACCACTTCGCGCGGGCGCAGACGGCGGCCGTCCGGCAACAGCTTCGGCACCCAGCCGGCCAAACGGTACATCAGGCGCACGTCGGCCTTGATGATCGGCCCGATATCCGGCCGGATCACCTTCAGCACTACTTCCTGGCCGGTGGTTTTGAGCCGCGCGGTATGCACCTGCGCGATCGAAGCAGAGGCCAACGGCTGCTGATCGAAATCGTCGAACCAGGTTTCCAGCGGGCCGCCCATCGCCAGTTCGATATGTTTACGCGCCAGCGCGCCGTCGAAAGGCGCGACCCGGTCCTGCAACAAAGTCAGCTGATCGGCAATCTGCGGCGGAAACAGATCGCGGCGGGTCGACATCATCTGGCCGAACTTGATCCAGACCGGCCCCAGCTCCTGCAGCGCCAGCCGCAGGCGTTCACCCAGCGGCTTGTCCTTGTGCCGATTCGGCATCCAGAACAGCAACCGGCGGCCGAAGCGCAGCGGCAGCGTCAAACGCATTTTAGGGATCAGTTCGTCCAGCCCATAGCTGAGAAAAACGCGGACGATAAAATACAAACGGCGCAGTTCGCCTGGGGTCATCGCTTGCCCTCCAACTTGTCCATGCGGGCAGACAGCGCTTCCGCGCTGCGGGCGAGTGCATCAACTTCCTCGTTGAACCACACCACTTCCAGCGGCCCCGGTGCCAGACGCCACTCTTCCGTCAACGCCTCCGCCATGTCCTGCTGCCGGCGCATAAAGCCGGTTTTCAGCAGCGAGGCGCCTTTTCCCAGCGCCTGCGTAATGCCCTGGGCGGCGATATCGCCGATATAGGGCGCCAGCCACTCCGCCGGATCCCACTCCGCCAGATCGAGCAGGCCAACCAGCTGTTGCACCACCTGAATATCGCCTTCCACCGTCAATTCGCCGCTGCGCATCAGCACCGGCAACTGCTGGCGATCGCGCAGCTTCAGTAAGGCGGGAATGCGGCTGCGCACGGTGCAATCGGCGCTGTCCTCAGACTGGCCCAGCACGTCCACGCGCAGTTCGCTGAACACCAGCACCAGCGGTGAAGCCAGCTCTTCCAGTTCGATACGCAGCACCTTGCCCGCCAGGCGTTGGCGAGCGGCTTTCATGCTGCGATCGCGAAACAGCAGATTATTCAGCGAGGTTTCCAGCGCACCGGTCAGCAGAGGGGTAAACAGCATCGGCATCTCCCTATCAGAACTTGAAGCCGCGATGCAGGGCGACAATCCCACCGGTCAGGTTGAAATAGGTGACGTTTTCAAAACCGGCGTTGCCCATCATGCCCTTCAGAGTTTCCTGATCGGGGTGCATGCGGATCGATTCCGCCAGGTAGCGGTAGCTGTCCGGATCCTTCACCACCAGCTCGCCGATCTTCGGCAATACGTGGAACGAGTAGGCATCGTAAGCTTTGCTCAGCGGCGCCAGCAGCGGCTTGGAGAATTCCAGCACCAGCAGGCGGCCGCCCGGCTTCAGTACGCGGAACATCGAGCGCAGCGCTTTGTCTTTGTCGGTGACGTTGCGCAGGCCAAAGGAGATGGTGATGCAATCGAAGTAATTGTCCGGGAACGGCAGCGCTTCGGCGTTGGCCTGCACGTAATTGATGTTGCCGACGATGCCGCGATCGCGCAGCTTCTCGCGTCCCATCTTCAGCATCGAATCGTTGATGTCCGCCAGCACCACCTGCCCCTGCTCGCCGACCATGCGGGAGAACTTGGCCGCCAGATCGCCGGTACCGCCGGCCAGATCCAGCACGCGCTGCCCACGGCGCACGCCGCTGCAGTCAATGGTGAAACGCTTCCAGATACGGTGGATGCCGAACGACATCAGGTCGTTCATCACGTCATACTTTGCCGCTACCGAATGAAAAACGTCCGCCACCATGGCCTGTTTTTCGTCTCTAGCGACGGTGCGAAAACCGAAATCGGTGGTTTCCTGCGGTTGATCTGCCATTGTCCTGCCTGCTATTCAGTCAATTTTGTGTGGATGAGTGTACCAGAAGCCTGGGGAATACCCCACCTCGCCACGGCCTCAGCCGTGCGAAACGAAGCCCGGTTCCCCGGCGGTATCGTCATCGTCTTTCGTCTGCGGCAGCGCGGCGACATCATCGTCGTTCGCCTCTTCCGCTTCATCGTGTTGCGCGCCGGCTTGCTGCGTCAGCAGCGGGTTGATCGGCCGTTTGACCTCAACCCCCAACGCGCGGAAACCTTCAATTTGGCCGATAAGGTTACCACGGCCTTCGCTCAGTTTGTTCATCGCCTGACGATAACTGCCCTGCGCTTTGTCCAGGCTCTGCCCCAGCGCGGACATATCGTCCACGAACAGCCGCATCTTGTCATACAGTTTCGCCGCGCGATCGGCGATGCGCTGGGCGTTCTGACTTTGATGCTCATAGCGCCACAGGTTGGTGATAGTGCGCAGCGCCACCAGCAACGTGGTCGGGCTGACCAGCATGATGTTGTGCTTGAGCGCTTCGCTGATCAGCTCCGGTTCGCGATCGATAGCCAGCAGGAAGGCGGGCTCCACCGGAATGAACATCAGCACATAATCCAGCGAGCGCAGTCCCGGCAGCTGCTGATAATCCTTGCGGCCCAGCATGCGAATGTGGCCGCGCAGCGAGGCGATATGTTCGCTCAGCGCCGCTTCGCGCTCCACCTCGTCTTCACCGTTGAAATAGCGCTCGTAGGCGATCAGCGACATCTTGGCGTCGATCACCACGTCCTTGCCCTGCGGCAGGCGCACGATCACATCGGGCTGCATGCGGCTCTGGTGATCCACCCGCACGTTGACCTGCGTTTCATACTCGTGCCCTTCGCGCAGGCCGGAGGCCTCCAGCACCCGGCTCAGCACCACTTCGCCCCAGTTGCCCTGCGTTTTGTTGTCGCCTTTAAGCGCCTTGGTGAGGTTAATGGCCTCGCGCGCCATCTGTGCGTTCAACTGCTGCAGATTACGTATTTCGTGCGTCAGCGTGTGACGTTCCCGCGCCTCCTGACCAAAGCTGTCCTGCACCTGACGGCGGAAACCGTCCAGCTGTTCACGCAGCGGCAGCAGCAACCGATCCAAGCTTTGCTTATTTTGCTCGTCCACCTTGCGGCCGCTGTGTTCAAAAATGCGGTTGGCGAGGTTTTCAAACTGGGTGGTGAGGCGTTGTTCGCTGTTGATAAGCAGGCGCTGCTTCTCCTCCGCCGCCATGCGCGTCTCTTCCAGACGGATGGTGACTTCGCGCAGCTCGGCCTCCTGCGCGCTGTTAACCTCGCGCTGGGCGCGCAGCTCCTGATTGAGCAATTCGCATTCGTTGTGCCAATGGTTGAGCTGTTGAAGCTTTTCATGCCCGGCCGCCAGCTGGCTGTGCAGGTTACGCAGCTCCAGCTCGCTCTGCCGCAGCTGCTGCTCGTGGCGCTGCAGAGCCTCCTGCCGCGCCGCCGTTTCCTGCTGCGCCTGCTGCAACGCTTGCTCCAGCAACCGCAGCTCGGTTTCATGCTGCGCATTCGTCTGTTGCACCCGCAGACTGGCGATCAACCACCCCAACAGCATGCCGATCGTTACGCCGCCAATCCCATAAATCAGACTGGTATCCACCCTGCCTCCTGTTGCACCTTGCCGTTCCGGCGTTTCGCACGCCCATTGCCCGTCACGTTAAGGGGAGCCTGTATGGATGTCCAGCCTGATTTTGCCCGCCGCGCACAATATTGCGCGGCGCTGCGCAATTTAGCGAGAAATCAGCCCAGCCACTGGCTGAGCCACTTGATGCCGAATGCCCCCGGCGCCAGAATGCCGAACGCCCAGATCATCGCCGACGTGACGTTGGCTAACTGGAAATAACGCTGCGGCATGCCGCAAATGCCGCCCACCAGCGGCACCACGGCGCGCAGCGGGCCGAAAAAGCGGCCGATGAAGATGCCCAGCACGCCCCAGCGTTCAAAGAACGCGTGGCCGCGCGCCAGCAGCTGCGGATTGCGCGACAGCGGCCACATATGCGCCACCCGGTCCTGATAGTGATAGCCGATCCAGTAAGAGAGCCAGTCGCCGAAAAACGCCCCGACGGCGGCAGCGGCCCAAATCGGCCAAAAGGCGATGCCGCTTTCGCCGATCAGCGCGCCCAGCGCCAGCAGGATCACCGTGGCCGGCAGCAGCAGCGACAAAAACGCCAGCGACTCGCCGAACGCCAGGAAAAAGATGATGGGAATGGCCCAGCCTTCGTGCTGACGCACGACGTCGCTGACCCAGTTGATAACGTCATTGAGGCTCAATGCGGGGCTCCTGATACGCGATAATTCGCCGCCTAGGATAGGCCGGGGCGAGTTAAACCCCGGCTAAACGCGCGGCGATTTACTCGAGGTAGAACGCCTGCAGCGCTTCGCGCTGGGCTGCGCCCAGGCCGTATTCCGCTTCCAGCCAGCGGTCGGTGGAACCGTATTGCTGACGGATGCAGCCCAACGCCGTCATCAGGAACTCCTCGCGCGCGCTGAGCACGTAGGCGAATTGCTCCAGCGCCGCCGCATTCAGCTTGATAGACAGCTGATCCAGCATCTGCTCGCGGAAAGTGGCCAGCGTGGTTTCGGTCAGCAGATAGTCTTCCAGCACCGTCGCTTCGTCGGCCCCCAGCGCGAACAGCACCAGTGCCGAACCGACCCCGGTGCGATCCTTGCCGACCGCGCAGTGCTGTACGATGGCGCCGCCGCCAGGATTGCTCAACAGCTGCGCCAGCCGCTGATAGGCCGCATTGCCGAACGGCAGGCGGCGATACAGCTCCAGCATGAACGCGCGGGCATCGAAGGCGGCCAGCGTCTCGTTGGTGAGCTTCTCCAGGTTGGCGTTGACTTCGCTGCTCAGCGGGTTGGCCGGCACGTGGTGATAATCGGCGCCATTCCACAGAATATCCGGCTTGGCCTGCACCTCGTCGGCATCGCGGTAGTCCAGCACCGAGCGCACCGGCACGCCGGCGAGAAAGGTGCAGTCGTTTTCCGTCAGCCGCTCGAGGGAACCGGAGCGGAACAGCAGGCCGCGCTTGATGCGGCGCCCGTCGGCCACGCCGTTGCCGCCGAAGTCGCGGAAATTGATGCCGCCGTCGAGCGGCGCGAGCGAAGGATGAAGCAGGATCTGGGCGGTCATAAACGTCCTCGTTGTTTTTGTTATGACAACGCGCGGCAGCCATCGGTGCAGCGCTGAGGAGTATCACCGTAACAGATTCGCCGCGAATGGAAAAACGGGCCGCGTCGGCGGCCCGTTGGGGGAAAGGCGATTACAGCAGGCGGCGGGCGGCGTCCACCACGATCTGCACCGCTTTGCTTTCGGTGTTTTTCATGGTCTCGGCGTTCGGGATCTCTTGCTGGGTGCGGTTGACGATCACCCCAGCCACCATGCCGGCACGCAGGCCCTGGCTGGCGCACATGGTCAACAGCGTGGCGGATTCCATTTCATAGTTCATCACGCCCATCGCCTGCCACTCTTCCATCGAGCCTTTGAAGCGGCTGACCACGCGGCCGGAGTAAGTGTCGTAACGCTCCTGGCCCGGATAGAAGGTATCGGAGGAGGCGGTCACGCCAATGTGCGTGGTAGCGCCGCTGGCCTTGGCCGCTTCCACCAGCGCGGTGGTGCAGGCGAAGTCAGCGACTGCCGGGAACTCCATCGGCGCAAAGTGCAGGCTGGCGCCGTCGAGGCGTACCGCCGCCGTGGTGACCAGCACGTCACCGACGTTGATGTTCGCCTGAATGGCGCCGGTGGTGCCGATGCGCAGGAAAGTGCGAATGCCCAGCTGCGCCAGCTCTTCCACCGCGATAGAGGTAGACGGGCCACCGATACCGGTAGAGCAGACGATCACCGCCTTGCCGTCCAGCTCCGCGCGCCAGGTAGTGAATTCACGATGGGAGGCCAGATGCACCGGATTTTCCATCAGCTTGGCAATCTTCTCTACGCGCTGCGGATCGCCCGGCACGATGGCAAGCTGGGCCCCTTGTAAATCGTTCTTGGTGAGGCCGAGATGAAAAACGTCAGACTGAGACATACGAGACTCCTCATGGATCATGTTTATTGGGAGGAACAAAAAAGCACTCTACTGAAAATCGCCGCTTAATTTCGTGACGATAGTCACTATGAAAAGAGAAACAAATTACATGCTACATATTTTTTGTGATTTTTATCACAAAAAAGCACTGTAACGCCCCTAGAGCGCACCGCTATACCTCAGTCTAGCCGACAAATCTTGCCGCCCTCTGCCCGTTGGTTGCCGGCTGAAACTATTTAGCTGATCAATTCGAAATACCCTCATCTTATCGGCTGCTTAGGGACAAAAAAGCCCTCTAACGCACCTTATGGCACTTACGCGGGCCAAAACGCGTAATAACATGATAAAAAGCGCTTAAAAATGCCGCAAAGCCAGATAATTAGCCGTTTTTTATCAACTTGTCCGAAAGTGCGCCACGCAGCGCCAATAATGGATAATCTTTCCTATAGTTAATCTCAGCGCTTTTTTCTATTGCACGGAGACCGCAATGAAAACCGAACATGTGATGACATTAGAACAGGCTCAGGGGGGATTCGCCCCGGCCGCCGCGCCGTTGGCCGCCTCCGCGATTATCACCGACGAACAGGGCATTCACGCCGGGCAAACGACCATTCCTTCTCAGGGCGACGCGCTGCCGGCCTACGTCGCCAAACCCGCCGACCAGAGCGGCCCTTTCCCCATCGTGCTGGTGGTGCAGGAAATCTTCGGCGTCCATGAACATATTCAGGATCTGTGCCGCCGCCTGGCCAAGCAGGGCTATCTGGCGATCGCGCCCGAGCTCTATTTCCGCCAGGGCGACGCCAACGACTACACCGATATCGGCGAGCTGTTCCAGCAGTTGGTCACCAAGGTGCCGGATCGTCAGGTGCTGTCGGATCTGGATCACGCCGCACACTGGGCTATCCGCCACGGCGGCGACGCCGGCAAGCTGGCGATCACCGGTTTTTGCTGGGGTGGCCGCATCACCTGGCTGTACGCGGCGCATAACCCGCAGTTGAAGGCGGCGGTCGCCTGGTACGGCAAACTGGTCGGTGAGAAAACGCTGAATTCACCGAAGCAGCCGGTCGACGTCGCCACCCACCTGTCGGCGCCGGTGCTGGGGCTGTATGGCGGGCAGGACAGCGGCATCCCGCTGGAGACGGTGGAAACCATGCGTCAGGCGATCCGCGCCGCCAACGCCGAGGCCGAAATCGTGGTGTATCCCGAAGTCGGGCATGCGTTCAACGCCGATTATCGTCCCAGCTACAACGCCGAAGCGGCGCAAGACGGCTGGCAGCGCATGCTGGCATGGTTCGCCCAGCACGGCGTCAAATAATTTCCCGCGCATAAAAAAGGGCGCCGAAGCGCCCAATCATCACACCAGTAAATCTATAAGCGGCGGTTTATCCGCCGCACGGCATCACGCGTGCTCGCGCAGGCGCTGTGCCGCCAATACCATGTTGGCCAGCGACTGCCGGGTTTCCGGCCAGCCGCGGGTTTTCAGGCCGCAATCCGGGTTAACCCACAGGCGTTCCGCCGGGATGTTCTGCGCCGCTTTACGCAGCAGCGCTTCAATCCATTCCACGCTCGGCACGTTCGGCGAGTGGATATCGTAGACGCCCGGCCCGATTTCGTTCGGGTATTCGAACTCTTTGAAGGCTTCCAGCAGATCCATATCGGAACGCGAGGTCTCGATGGTGATCACGTCGGCGTCCAGCGCGGCGATGGAGTCCATGATGTCGTTGAATTCGCAATAACACATGTGGGTGTGGATCTGGGTGTCGTCCCGCGCCACGGCGGCGTTCAGTTTGAAGGCGTCCACCGCCCAGTTCAGGTAAGCGGCCCAGTCGGATTGGCGCAGCGGCAGCCCTTCGCGCAGGGCGGGTTCGTCGATCTGGATGATGCCGATACCGGCTTTTTCCAGATCTTCCACCTCGTCGCGCAGCGCCAGCGCAATCTGCTTGGCAATCACTTCGCGGGTCACGTCTTCACGCGGGAACGACCAGCACAGGATGGTCACCGGCCCGGTCAGCATGCCTTTCACCGGCTTGTCGGTCAGCGACTGGGCGAATTTGGCCCATTCGACGGTGATGGCTTCCGGGCGGCTGACGTCGCCGATGATGACCGGTGGCTTCACGCAGCGGGAGCCGTAGCTCTGCACCCAGCCGTTTTGGGTAAACACGAAGCCGTCCAGGTTCTCGCCGAAATACTCCACCATGTCGTTACGCTCGGCTTCACCGTGCACCAGCACGTCCAGCCCGAGGCGCTCCTGCTCGACGATCGCCTGTTTGATGTGCTCACCGATGCTGGTGCGGTAGTTGTTGCCGTCCAAACGGCCCTGTTTGAAGTCCAGACGCAGGCCGCGGATCTCGGTGGTCTGCGGGAACGAACCGATGGTGGTGGTCGGCCAGGCCGGCAGGTTGAAACGCTCGCGCTGCGCCCTGGCGCGCTCGGCGTAAGCGCTGTGGCGTTCGCTGTCCTGCGCGGTGATCGCGGCCAGGCGACGCTCAACCTGTGGGTTGTGCACACGGCTCGACTGACGGCGGGCGCGGATCGGTGCGCTGTAGGCATCCAGTTCAGCCTGCTTGGCCGCGTCAGGCGCGTTCAGCGCCGAGCTCAACAGCGCCAGCTCGGCGCATTTTTGCAGCGCGAAGGCGAACCAGCTTTTCACTTCTTCGTCCAGACGGCTTTCCACGCTCAGGTCGATCGGGCTGTGCAGCAGTGAACAGGAGCTGCCGATCCACAGTGGGCGGGTGCTCACCAGCGGCTGAAGACGTTCGAACCAGCGGCTCAGATCGGCGCGCCAGACGTTGCGGCCGTTGATGACCCCCAGCGACAGCAGCCAGTCGTTCGGCAGTGCGGCGCTCAGCGCGGCAATATCGTCATGGCCGGCGACCAGATCGACGTGCAGCCCCTGCACCGGCAGCGTGCGGACGGTATCGAGGTTGTGGCCGACGCTGTCGAAATACGTGGTCAGCAGCAGCTTCACCTGCCCCTGCAGCGCGTCGTAAGCCGGTTTGAACGCATCCAGCCAGGCTTGCGGCAGCTCCAGCACCAGCGCAGGCTCGTCAATTTGCACCCACTCGACGCCGCGTTTCGCCAGCTCGGCCAGCACCTGTTGGTAAACCGGCAGGATGTCTTTCAGCAGCGACAGGCGGTCGAACGGCTCGCCCTTCACCTTACCCAGCCACAGATAGGTCACCGGGCCCAACAGCACCGGCTTGATGCGATGGCCGAGCGCCAGCGCTTCGTCCACTTCGTCCAGTAGCTGAGTCCAGCCCAGCTTGAACTGCTGGCCTTGCTGGAATTCGGGCACCATGTAGTGATAGTTGGTGTTGAACCATTTGGTCATTTCCGCCGCGGCCGCCGGCTCGCCGGTCGGTGCGCGGCCACGGCCGATGCGAAACAGCGTGTCCAGATCGATCGAACCATCCGCATTCTGATGGCGCGCCGGCACGTTGCCCAGCAGCAGGCTGGTGGTCAACACTTGATCGTACCAGGCGAAATCGCCGACCGGCACCAAATCCACCCCGGCCTGCTGTTGCTGCTGCCAATGACGAGCGCGCAGCTCGCGGCCAACCGCCAACAGCTCTTCCTGCGTTGAGTTGCCGGCCCAGTAGCTTTCCTGAGCTTTTTTCAGCTCACGTCGTAGCCCAACGCGAGGAAAACCCAGTGTGTGATTCAAAATTGCCATCGTCATATTCCCCATTTAGCCATCCAGATGTTTACACATCCATAATCAGCAGGTACTGTATTAACCACAAGCGCAATTTATTCACTGTCAATGTGAAGGACTCTCATGATCGAACTGAAACATTTACGGACGCTGCAGGCCCTGCGCAACAGCGGTTCGCTGGCGGGGGCGGCGGCCCAACTTCATCAGACGCAGTCTGCCCTGTCGCACCAGTTCAGCGATCTTGAACAACGTCTGGGCTTCAAGCTGTTCGTGCGCAAGAGCCAGCCCCTGCGCTTCACCGCCCAGGGCGAGATCCTGCTGCAGCTGGCGGAGCAGGTGCTGCCGCAGATCCAGCAGGCGCTGCAGGCCTGCCACGAGCCGCATCAGACCACGCTGCGCATCGCCATCGAATGCCACAGCTGCATTCAGTGGCTGACGCCGGCGCTGGACAACTTCCGCCGGCGTTTCCCGCAGGTGGTAATGGACTTCACTTCCGGCGTGACTTTCGATCCGCAACCGGCCTTGCAACAGGGCGAACTGGATCTGGTGATGACGTCGGATATTCTGCCGCGCAGCGGCCTGCACTATTCGCCGATGTTCGATTTCGAGGTGCGCCTGGTGCTGGCGCCGGATCATCCGCTGGCCGGCAGACCGCACATCGAACCGGAAGACTTGAGTGACGAAACGCTGTTGATTTACCCGGTGCAGCGCCAACGGCTGGATATCTGGCGGCATTTTCTGCAGCCGGCGGGCGTCAGCCCGGCGTTGAAGAACGTCGATAACACGCTGCTGCTGATCCAGATGGTATCGGCGCGAATGGGGATTGCGGCGCTGCCGCACTGGGTGGTGGAGAGTTTCGAACAGCAGGGTCTGGTGGTGACCAAAACCCTGGGTGACGGCCTGTGGAGCCGCCTGTATGCCGCCGTGCGCGACGGTGAACAGCGCCAGGCAGTGACCGAAGCCTTTATCCGCTCGGCCCGCCAGCACGCCTGCGATCATCTGCCGTTTGTGCGCGACGCCGCACGTCCCGGCGCGACCGGCGCCAAAGCGTTGGCGGCCGGCGTATAAACTTTCGGGCCCCCCGGCCGGGGTGGCCCGCCCGCTTAGCCGAGCTGTTTCGGCGCCACCCAGCGGCGATGCACCCACAGCGAAGCGACGATCACCGCCCCGCCGATGATAAAGCTCGGCCAGTGCGGCTGCTGTTGCCAGATGGCCAGGTTGACCAACAAACCGGCCGGCACATGCATATTGTTCATGATGCCGAGCGTGCCGGCATCCACCTGCGTCGCGCCGTAGTTCCACATGAAGTAGCCCAGCCCCGACGCCACCACGCCCAGCCAGATCAGCACGCCCCACTGCAGATTGGTGGTCGGCAGCTGCTGCGGATTGCCCCACAGGAACCAGGCCACCACCGCCACCGCCGCCGCCCCCAGGTAGAACCAGGAAAATGCGGTGTGCTGCGGCAAGGGGTGCACTTCCATCAGGCGCTTATAGCCGACCATGCCGATGGCGAAGCTGATATTCGCCACCTGCACCAACAGCAGCCCCCACCAGAAATGCTCACTCAGCTGGTGATAACGGATAATCGCCGCGCCCAGCACCGCCAGCAACGCGCTGAAGACATAGCCCCAACGCAGGCGTCGGCCGCTCAGCAAGTCGTAGATCAGCGTGATGTACAGCGGCGTCAGCACGGTGAACAGCAGGAATTCCGGCACCGTCAGGTACAGATAGGCGCGGAAGCTGAACAGGTACATGATGCCCAACTGGAAGGCGCCCACCAGCATATACAGCAGGATCACCTTGAGTTTGATGTTGCGCCAACGCAGAAACGGCAGAAACACCAGCGCCGCCAGCCCGATGCGCACCAGCGCCGAGAATCCGCTGTCGACGTGGCCCGCCAGGTACTCGCCAATCAGGCTGAAAGAAAATGCCCACAGAATGGTGGTTATAACCAAAAGCAGCACGATGGGTTCACCCTAAAAAGACCGAAAGGGCGATTGTAACGGAAGATGCGCACCGCGTTGGTGAAAAGGCGGTTTACATCCGAACAAAAGATAAACTACCGGCAAAATTTCACCGCTGGGTTAGGCTTAATAAAAAGGCGAGGTAACCATCATGAAAACTTCTCACATCCTGTTCGCCCTGCTGTGGCTGCCCGGCCTGGCTGCGGCGGCCAACGGCGTAACCGATCTGCGTTCACAGCAGCAGTTTCTCAACCAAAGCAGCCAGCAGGCCCAGCAACAGCGCCTGTTGAACAATCGGCAAATGGACCAACGCCGCCTGCAGCAACAGCGGCAGTTCGACAATCAGCGGCAACAGCTGATGCAAACCACGCCGAACGGCGGGCAACTGCTGCCTAATGGCAATCAGCCGCGCGATCCGTTCAATCGCACCGCGCCGGCGGTGCCGCAGGCACCGATGCCGGCTACGCCCGCACGCCCATAACGGTGAGGATCAGCGGCGTGGTGATCGCCGCCAGCACGGTGGACATCACCAGGCTGGTGGCGGCCGGGCCGGTGAGCGTATTGAACTGGCGCGACATCAGGTAGACGTTCACCCCCACCGCCATCGACCCCAGCAGCACCACAACGCGGGTTTCCATCGGCGGCAGATCCATCATCCAGGCCAGCAGCCAAATCACTAGCGGCTGCACCAGCAACTTCAGCACGCAGATGGCGCTGCTCAGCTGCCAGCCTTCGCTGATGCGGTACTCGGCAAGCCCCATGCCCAGCACCACCAGCGACAGCGGCGCCGCCACCTGGCCGAGCATGCTGACCGGCCGATCGACGAAGGCCGGCAGCGGCAGGCCGGTCAGGCTGAACAGGGTGCCGGACAAGATGCCGACGATCAGCGGATTGGTCAGCACGCTACGCGCGGTTTTAACGAAACCGCTCAGCGTCGGCGAACCATTGCGCGCCCATTCGATCGACACCGTCACCAGCGTCCACAGGATCAGGCCGTTGAACACCAGCACCAGCGCCACCGACGGGATCGCCGCCTCCCCCAGCATCACGCCGGCGATCGGCAAGCCGAGCATCACGTTATTGGAGAAAATACCGCCCAGCGCAAACACCGATCCGGCGACGCCATCCAGCCGGAAGAGATGCCGGGCGACGAGGCGGCCAAGCACGAACACGATCAGGCAACTGCCGAAGAACGCGATCAGCAGCCGGGCGTCGACCGCCGGGCGCTGCGAGAAGTCGCACATCATGCGAAACAGCATGGCGGGCAAGGCGAGGGAAAACACGAAGCGCGTCAGGCCATCGGTGATGCTGGCAGGCCATTTCCCCCAGCGAATCAGCCCATAACCCAACGCAATCAGGACGAACAGCGGTAAAGACAGCACGATCTGGTGCCACAGTGACAGGATAAAGCCAGGCATCGCATTCCTTCCGGTGGTGCGGCGGCAAGGCTTGTCGTCGCGGGATTCATCGGTGCCGGATTAAAAATCCGGGCCGATCAAATCTATCCGGTCGGTGCAAATGCAGTCAACGCCCCAGTCGAGCAGCAGGCGCGCGCGATCCGGTTGGTTGACGGTGTACACCAGAATGCGCAGCCCGGCGTCTTTCAACGCTTTTACCCGCTCGGCGGTCAGCGCTTTGTGATCGATATGCAGCGAGACGCAGTCCAGGCGTCCGGTCAGCTCGCGCCAGTTGTCGTCCCAGGCCTCGAGCAGCAGGCCGCGCGGCAAATCCGGCACGGTGCGCTGCGCCGCCGCCAACGCTTCTACCGAGAAGGAGGAAAGCAGCGGATCGGTCTGCCCTTGCCACAGCAGCCGCGCCGCCAGCGCCACCACCCGGCCGCTTTCATCGTCGCTGCCGGTGGTCGGCTTGATCTCGATATTGGCCATCAGGCCGTGTTCCTGGCAGCGTTCCGCCACCTCCGACAACAGCGGCAACCGCTCGCCCTTGAAGGCCGAGCTGTACCAGTTGCCGGCGTCCAGCTGCACCAGTTTGTCCCACGGCAGCTCGCCCGCCACGCCCCAACCGTTGCTGGTGCGATCCAGCGTGTCGTCGTGCAGCAGGAAAATTTGCCCGTCCTGCGCCAGCTTGGCATCGAACTCGATCATCTTGTGGCCGTGGCGCGCGCCGACGTCGATCGCCGCCAGGGTGTTTTCCGGCGCCAGAGAACCGCCGCCGCGGTGGGCGACGATATGAGGGTAAGGCCAGGGTCTAGTCATCAATCCATCCGTAATCCGCTATGGGTGTCAAAGAAGTGCAGCGCCTGAGCAGGCAGCTGCAAATATAGCGTACTGCCCGCCGCCGGCAAGGTTTCGTGCGACAGCCGCGCGATCACCCCGTGGCCGCCCCACTGGCCGTGCGCCAGATTGTCGGCCCCCAGCAGTTCCAGCGTCTGCAGCTGCAGCGGCACGCCCTGGCCTTGCGCCACCCGTTGAATATGCTCCGGCCGAATGCCCAACGTCAACTGCCGCCCCGCCCACTGCGGTTTGGCCGCCGGCAACGGCAGCGCCATGCCGTCCGCCAGCAGCAGCTGGCCGCCGTCGGCGCTGAGGATGCCGGGCAAGAGGTTCATCGCCGGCGATCCGATAAAGCCCGCGACAAACAGCGAAGCCGGCCGTTGGTACACTTCGCTCGGGGTGCCGATCTGTTCCGCCACGCCCTTGTTCATTACGATGACCCGCTGCGCCAGCGTCATCGCTTCCACCTGATCGTGCGTCACGTACAGGCTGGTGGTTTTCAGACGACGATGCAGCTGTTGCAGCTCCAGGCGCATCTGCACCCGCAGCTTGGCGTCCAGGTTGGACAGCGGCTCATCGAACAGGAATACCGCCGGTTCGCGCACGATGGCGCGCCCCATCGCCACGCGCTGGCGCTGGCCGCCGGAAAGCTCGCGCGGTTTGCGTTTAAGCAACGGCTCCAGCTCCAGGATGCGCGCCGCCTCCTCCACCCGCTGGCGGATATGATCCTTGCCGAATCCGCGGATCTTGAGGCCGTAGGCCATGTTGTCGTACACGCTCATGTGCGGATAGAGCGCGTAGTTCTGGAACACCATCGCGATGCCGCGATCCTTGGGCTCCAGATCGGTCACGCGCCGGGTATCGATATAGATATCGCCGCTGGTGGTACGTTCCAGCCCGGCCACCATCCGCAGCAGCGTGGATTTGCCGCAGCCGGACGGGCCGACCATCACGATGAATTCGCCGTCCGCCACATCGAGGTCGATCTGTTTGATCACCGGCGTTTTACCGTCGTAAGACTTGGTGACCGCCTGTAGTTTTAATCCTGCCATCGTCGTTATTTCTCGCTATCAACCAGGCCGCGCACAAACCAGCGCTGCATCAGAAGCACCACCGCCAGCGGTGGCAATAAAGTCAGAATCATCGCCGCCATCACCTGGTTCCACTGGGTCGGCGCGCCGGAAGTGGAGATCATGCTCTTGATGCCCGCCACCGCGGTGCCCATCGAGGCGTCGCTGGTGATCAGGATCGGCCACAGGTATTGGTTCCAGCCGTAGATAAAGGTGATGACGAACAGCGCCGCCAGATTGGTTTTCGACAGCGGCAGCACGATGTCCCAGAAGAAACGCATCGGCCCGGCGCCGTCGATGCGCGCCGCCTCCAGCAGCTCATCCGGCAGCGTCATGAAGAACTGACGCAGCAGGAAGGTCGCGGTGGCCGAGGCCATCAACGGCAGCGTCAGGCCGGTGTAGCTGTCCAGCAGGTTGAGGTTGGAGATCACCTCCACCGTCGGGAAAATACGCACCTCCACCGGCAGCATCAGGGTGAGGAAAATCAGCCAGAAGAACAGGCTGCGCAGCGGAAAGCGGAAGTACACGATGGCGTAAGCCGACAGCACCGACACCGCAATTTTGCCGAAGGTGATCGCCAGCGCCATGATCACGCTGTTCAGCAGCAGCAGCGAGAACGGCACCTTGAGGTTGCCCACGCCGCCCTGCCAGATATTGCGGATGTTCTCCCACAGGTGGCCGCCGGGCACCAGCGTCATCGGTACCTGAAACACCTGCTTGTCGTCCAGCGTGGCGGCGACAAAGGCCACGTACAGCGGGAACAGCACCACCAGCACGCCGATAATCAGCATCACATGGCTGAAGATATCCAGCCCGCGTCGATTCTCAATCATTGATAGCGCACCTTACGTTCAACAAAGCGGAACTGGATCACCGTCAGGCCGATCACCAGCAGCATCAGGATCACCGACTGCGCGGCAGAGCTGGAGAGATCCAATCCGGCGAAGCCTTCGCGGTAGATCTTGTAGATCAACGTGGTGGTGGACTGCACCGGCCCGCCGCCGGTGGCGGCGTCGATCACCGGGAAGGTATCGAAGAAGGCGTACACCAGATTGACCACCAGCAGGAAGAAGCTCACCGGCGCGATCAGCGGCAGCACCAGATGGAAGAAACGCCGCACCGGGCCGGCGCCGTCGATGGCCGCCGCCTCCACCAGCGAGCGCGGGATCGACTGCAGCGCCGCGAGGAAAAACAGGAAGTTATAGCTTATCTGCTGCCATACCGAGGCCAGCACCACCAGGAACATCGCCTGGCCGCTGTTTTGCGCATGGTTCCAGTTATAGCCCAGCCCGTTGAGGAAATGGGTGATCAACCCCAGGCCGGGGTTGAACAGAAAGATCCACAGCACCGCCGCCACCGCCGGTGCCACCGCATAGGGCAGGATCATCAGCGTGCGATAGAGGCGGCTGCCGCGCAGCACGTAGTCCACCAGCGCGGCGAAGAACAGCGACACCGCCAGCCCGATGCCCGCCACCAGGAAGCTGAAGATCAGCGTGGTGTAGAACGAGTCGAGATAGTAAGGATCCTGAAACAGCTGCTTAAAGTTATCCAGCCCAACAAACTGGCTGGACAGGCCGAACGGATCGAGGCTCTGCACCGAATACCACAGCGCCTCGCCGGCGGGCCATAAAAAGAAGACGGCGGTAATCAGCAGCTGCGGCAGCACCAACGCATAGGGCAACCAGCTGCAGCCGAAACCGGGACGGGAAGATGACATAGCAGTTAAACCATTAATCGGGTACGGAAGGATTGGCGTGAAGACGCGAGCCCGATCGGACGGGCCCGCGACGCAGGGTTACTTGGTTGATGCTTCGAAACGGCGCAGCAGCACGTCACCGCGCTGCACGGCGGCGTCCAACGCCTGCTGAGGCGTTTTCTTACCGGTCCACACGCCTTCCAGTTCCTCATCCACCACGCTGCGGATCTGCGGCATGTTGCCCAGGCGCAGGCCCTTGGTGAACGGCAACGGCGGCTTGTTCAGCATCTGGCGAGTGGCGACGTCGGCACCCGGGTTCTTGTCGTAGAAGCCCTGCTGCTTGGTCAGATCGTAAGCCGCGGTGGTGATCGGCAGATAGCCGGTCTTCTGGTGCCATTCGGCGGCGATTTCCGGCTGCGCCAGGTACTGCAGGAACTCGGCCACGCCCTTGTAGGTGGCGGCGTCTTTGCCGTTCATCACCCACAGGCTGGCCCCGCCGATGATGGCGTTCTGCGGCGCGTTTTTCGCGTCAGCGTCGTACGGCATCATGCCGACGCCGTAGTTGAATTTGGCGTAGTGCTTGATGTCCGCCAGCGAACCGGAAGAAGCGGTGGTGATGGCGCAGTCGCCGTTATAAAACTTCTCGGTGGATTCGTCTTTGCGGCCGAAGTAGGTGAAATCGCCCTTCTTGTTCATCGCCTCCAGCAGCTCGATGTGCTTGACCTGCAGCGGCTTGTTGAACTCCAGCTTGGCGTTGGTGCCGCCGAACCCGTTGTTTTCGCTGGCGAACGGCACGCCGTGCCAGGCGCTGAAGTTCTCCAGCTGGATCCAGCCCTGCCAGCCGCTGGCGTAGCCGCACTTCATGCCGGCCTCACGCAGCTTGGCGGTATCCGCCGCCAGCTCCTGCCAGGTTTTCGGCGGCTGGTCCGGGTTCAGGCCGGCCTTCTTGAAGGCGTCTTTGTTGTAGTACAGCACCGGCGTGGAGCTGTTGAACGGCTGAGACAGCAGATGGCCGCTCTTGTTGTCGGTGTAATAGCCGGCTACCGTCGGCACGAACACCGACTCGTCGAAGTTGATGCCGGCCTCTTTAAACACCTCGTAGACCGGTTTGATGGCCTTACTGGCCATCATGGTGGCGGTACCCACCTCGTAAACCTGCAGGATCGCCGGCGCCTTGCCGGAGCGGTAAGCGGCGATACCCGCCGCCAGGCTCTGTTCGTAGTTGCCTTTATAAACCGGCACAATCTTGACGTCGCTGTGCGACTGGTTGAAGCGCTCCGCCAGGGAATCCACTTCCTTACCCAGTTCGCCTTCCATCGAATGCCAGAACGGGATCTCGGTCGCCGCCAGCGCCTGAGTGCTGACCGCCAGGGTCAACGCGACGCACAGCGTGGTTTTGCGAATAGCGTAGGTGAGCATGCCTAACTCCTGAAAAAAGCTGGTGTAAAAGCGCGTGAGCGAAAAGAATCAATTCTTGATGAGGGAGTGCCCCCTATAGCTTTCGAGTTGCAGCTAGGCGGCAACCTGCTGGCACCCTGGAGCTTAGCTAACTAAGTGACAGGGGGGCAGTCGGGCAGCCAACAACGCTGCGGCTCGAAAGATGACGGGGGATAACATGCCATGCGCGGATGACAGAAAAATAACCGTTATATGACAGCCACATGACGGCAAGGTGAAGTGAAGATGGCGGTTTGATGTCGGCGGCGGGCATGGGCTCCGCCGCCGCGAGGATTACAGCGAACGGCGCAGACGCGCCACCGCTTCCTGCATCTGCTGTTCGGTGGCGGTGGCGAACGACAGGCGGAAGGTCGAACGATCCGGGTTGTCGGAGAAGAAGTATTCCCCCGGCACGAACACCACGCCCTGCTGCAGGGTAGCGTTCAGCCATTCGGTGGCGTTGAACGGCTGGCGGAAACGTGCCCACAGGAACATGCCGCCCTTCGGCTTATCGAAGGTGATGTAGTCGCCCAGCTCCTGCTCCACCAAACCGGCCAGGATCTCGCCCTTCTGTTTGTAGGCGGCGCGGATCTTGTCGATCTGCGCCGGCAGGCGGCCCAGGCCGAGGTAGCATTCGACGATGCTCTGCGACAGCGCGCTGGCGTGCAGATCCGCCGCCTGCTTGATGATCGCCACTTTATGCAGCAGGAACGGCGGCAGGATCGCCCAGCCCAACCGCAGGCCCGGCGCCAGGATCTTGGAGAAGGTCGAGGTATAGATGATGTGGTCGGTGTTGCCCAGCACCCGCTGCGACACCTGATGCAGCGTCGGGTGGCGCTCTTCGGTAAAACGCAGCTCGCCGTACGGATCGTCTTCGATGATCAGGAAGTTATGTTCGGCGGCCAGCTTCACCAGCAGTTCGCGGCGCTCGGCGCTCAGAGTGATGCCGCTGGGGTTGCCGAAGTTCGGCACCACGTACACGCCCTTGATGCGCTGGGTTTTCAGCAGCTCGGCCAGCTCTTCCACCACCATGCCGTCGCTGTCGGACGAGACCGACATGATGTTGGCTTCCGCCAGCTCCAACGTTTGCAGCGCCGCCAGGTAGGTCGGGCGCTCCACCACGAACACGTCGCCGGGGTTGACGATGGCGCGCATCACCAAATCCAATGCCTGCTGCGAGCCGGCGGTGACCATCACCTCTTCCGCGCCAGCGGTGACGCCGCGCTCGGCGCACAGCGCGCAAATGCGCTCACGCAGCAGCGGGCTGCCCTCGGTCAGGCCATACTGGAACGCGCTTTTCGGCTGTTCGGTGATCGCCTGCTGGGTGGCGATGCTCAATCCTTCGAAATCGAACAGCGCATCAGAGGGGATGCCGCCCGCCAGCGAAATGACGTGTTCCATCTTGCTGTGTTTAAGCAATTCACGGATGGCCGAACTTTTTACGTTAACGATGCGCTGCGCGAGTAACCCTTCTGTCTTCATTTCTTCTTCTCGTACCTGATTATTTTAATTCGTAGGGGGGCGGATTAACCGCCCAGATACGCCGACCTCACTGCTTCGTTGGCTAACAATGCAGCCCCCGTATCTTCCAACACCACGCGGCCGTTTTCCAGCACATAACCGCGGTCCGCCAATTTCAGCGCCTGATTGGCGTTTTGTTCCACCAGGAAGATGGTCATGCCCTCTTCCCGCAGCTGCTGAATGATGTCGAAAATCTGCTGGATGATGATCGGCGCCAGCCCGAGCGAGGGCTCGTCGAGCAGCAGCAGCTTCGGCTGGCTCATCAGCGCGCGGCCGATGGCCAACATCTGCTGCTCGCCGCCGGACATGGTGCCGGCACGCTGGCTTCGGCGTTCCAGCAGGCGCGGGAACAGAGTGAACACCCGTTCGATGCGCTGTTGATACTGCCGGCGATCGGCGAAGAAGCCGCCCATCGCCAGGTTTTCTTCCACCGTCATGCGCGAGAAGACGCGCCGCCCTTCCGGCACGATCGCCACCGCTTCGCGCATGATGTGCGAGGTTTGCCACTGGGTGATGTCCTGGTTCTGAAAGACGATGCTGCCTTCGCTGGCGCGCGGCTCGCCGCACAGGGTGCCGAGCAGCGTGGTTTTACCGGCGCCGTTGGCGCCGATTAACGTCACGATTTCCCCCTGGCTTATCGTGAGACTAACCTGATGCAGCGCCTGAATTTTGCCGTAATGGGCGGATACCTGATTGAATGACAACATATTATTCTTCGCCCAAATAAGCCCGGATCACGTCCGGGTTGTTGCGGATCTCCGCCGGTGTGCCCTGCGCCAGCGGCGTGCCCTGATTCACCACGTAAATGCGGTCGGAAATGCCCATCACCAGCTTCATGTCGTGCTCGATCAGCAGCACCGATACCTTATGCCGATCGCGCAGCTCGACGATCAGGTGATCCAGCTCGTCGGTCTCTTTCGGGTTGAGGCCGGCGGCCGGTTCATCCAGCATCAGCAGCTCCGGCCGGGTCACCATGCAGCGGGCGATCTCCAGCCGCCGCTGCTGCCCATAGGCCAGGTTGCCCGCCGAGCGGTTGGCCATTTCCAGCAGGCCGACGCGCTCCAGCCACTCCGCCGCGCGCGCCAGTGCTTCGGCTTCGGCGCGGCGGAAGGCCGGGGTTTTCAGCAACCCGGCAAACACGCCGCTTTTCAGGTGCTGATGCTGCGCCACCAGCAGGTTTTCGATCACCGTCATTTCACGGAACAGCCGCACGTGCTGGAAAGTGCGCACCACCCCCATGCGGGCGATGGCCTGCCCCGCTAACCCTTCCAGGTGGCGATCGCGCAATTTGATGGTGCCGCCGGTCGGGCGGTAAAAACCGGTCAGGCAGTTGAACACCGTGGTCTTACCGGCGCCGTTGGGGCCGATCAGCGACACGATTTCACCTTCGTTCAGCGTCAACGCCACGTTGTTGACCGCCAGCAGCCCGCCGAAACGCATCGACAGGCCCTCCACCTGCAGCAAAGGTTGAACGCTCATGCCTGCTCCCCCTTGCCCGCGTGAATGTCCGCCGCCTGCAGCTTCAGCTGCGGCCGTTTCATCGGCAACAGCCCCTGCGGCCGCCAAATCATCATCAGCACCATCAGCGCACCCAGCAGCAACATGCTGTATTCATTCAGATCGCGCATCAGCTCGCGCGACACCACCAGCAGGATCGCCGCCAGAATGACCGCGAACTGCGAGCCCATGCCCCCCAGCACGACGATCGCCAGTACGAAGGCCGATTCGACGAAGGTGAAGGATTCCGGGCTGACGAACCCCTGGCGCGCGGCGAACAGCGTGCCGGCAAACCCGGCGAAAGCGGCGCTGATGGTAAAAGCGGTCAGCTTGATGCGCGTCGGGCTGAGACCCAGCGAGCGGCAGGCGATCTCGTCTTCGCGCAGCGCTTCCCAGGCGCGCCCCAGCGGCATACGCAGCAGGCGGTTGATGACGAACAGCGTCAGCACCACCAGCAGCAGCGCCACCAGGTACAGGAACACGATGCGATCGCTCGGATCGTATTTCAGGCCGAAGAAGTTATGGAAGGTATCCCAGCCGCCGTCGCGCACGCTGCGGTTGAACTCCAGGCCGAAGAAGGTCGGTTTCGGGATCTGGCTGATGCCGTTCGGTCCGCCGGTGATCTCGGTATTGTTCAGCAGCAGGATGCGCACGATCTCACCGAAGCCGAGCGTCACGATTGCCAGATAGTCGCCGCGCAGCCGCAGCACCGGGAAACCGAGCAGGAAGCCGAAGGCGGCGGTGACGATGCCCGCCAGCGGCAGGCTCTCCCAGAAGCCGAGGCCGTAATAGTGATTCAGCAGCGCGTAGGTGTAAGCGCCGATGGCGTAGAAACCGCCGTAGCCGAGCACCAGCAGACCGGACAAGCCCACCACCACGTTGAGGCCGAGGCCCAGCATCACGTAGATCAGCGTCAGGGTGGCGATATCCACCGTGCCGCGCGAGACCAGGAACGGCCAGGCGACCGCCGCGACGATGAGCAGAGCCGCCAGCAGCTTTTGCCGCGGCGTGGTGCCGTCGAAGCTCGGCAGCACGAACGCCGGGCCGGAGACTTTTTTCAATCCTTGCTGCAGCAGCGGGCGCAACAGCTGGAAGAAAAAGACGATGACGCAGCCGATGCCGATCCACATCCAGCGCACTTCCGCCGCGCCGTGCACCACCAACTTGGTGCCGTCCAGGCTAAGCTGCATGCCCATCAGGAATGACGCCATCACGAACAGCACCGCCGTGGCGATCAGCGCATTGAGCAGATTGAGTTTCATACTTTCTCAACCTCCGGACGCCCGAGGATGCCGGTCGGCATGATCAGCAGCACCACGATCAGCAACGCGAACGACACCACGTCTTTATATTCAGTGCTGAGGTAGGCGGAGGTCAGCGCTTCCGCCACGCCCAGCACCAGGCCGCCGATCATCGCGCCGGGAATGCTGCCGATACCGCCCAGAACCGCGGCGGTGAAGGCTTTCATACCGGCCATAAAGCCGATGTAAGGGTTGATGACGCCGTAGAACTGGCCGAGCAATACCCCGGCCACCGCCGCCATCACCGCCCCGATGACGAAGGTCAGCGAGATCACCCGGTCGGTGTTGATGCCCAGCAGGCTGGCCATCTTCAGGTCTTCCGCACAGGCGCGGCAGGCGCGGCCCATGCGCGAATAACGGATAAACAGCGTCAGCGCCAGCATCGCCAGGAAGGTCACGAGCCAGATGATCAGCTGCATGGTGCTGATGGTGGCGGCGAAGCCGTTGCTTTCCCCCAGCACCCACTGGCCGGTCACCAGGCTGGGCAGCGCCAGATCGCGTGAGCCCTGCGTCAGGCTGACGTAGTTTTGCAGGAATATCGACATGCCGATGGCCGAGATCAGCGCAATCAGGCGCTTGGAGTTGCGCACCGGCTTGTAGGCCACCCGCTCGATGCTCCAGCCGTAGGCGCTGGCGATGACGATCGAGACCAGGAACGCGGCGCCGATCAGCAACCAGCCGACGTCGATACCGAGCATCATCAGGGCGGCGATGACGATAAAGGAGACATAGCTACCGATCATGTACACCTCGCCGTGGGCGAAGTTGATCATGCCGATGATGCCGTAAACCATGGTGTAACCGATGGCGATCAATGCATAGGTGCTGCCCAACGTTAAGCCGTTGAACATCTGCTGCAGAAAATAGAGGAGCTGCTCTGACATACTCTGAACCCTTGGCTGCGAAACCCGCCGGCGGAGAACCGGCGGGTAAAGGGAGACGGGGCCGGCAAGCCGACCCGCCGGGCGCAGCGGGCTGCGCCCCACCCTAATCATTATGGCTTATTTGATCGGTGTGGACGTGCCGTTGGCATGCCATTCGAACACGCCGAACTCGAAGCCTTTCAGATCGCCCTTGTCATCCCAGGTCAGCGGCCCCATCACGGTCTCCACCGGCTTGCCGGTTTTCAGATCCTTGACGATATCCGCCGGCTCCTGGCTGCCGCTGCGCTCCATGCCGGTGGTCAGCGACTGCAGTGCGGCATAGGTGGTCCAGACGAACGGGCCGGTCGGATCCAGCTTCTTGGCTTTCAATGCATCGACGATCGGCTGGTTGGCAGGCACCTGGTCGTAGCGTTTCGGCAGCGTCACCAGCATGCCTTCCGAAGCGGCCCCGGCGATGTTGGACAGCGAGGAGTTGCCCACGCCCTCCGGCCCCATGAAGCGGGTGGTCAACCCGGCCTGCTTGGCCTGACGCAGGATCTGGCCCATTTCCGGGTAGTAACCGCCGAAGTACACGAAGTCGATATTTTCTTTCTTCAGGCGCGCCACCAGGGTGGAGAAGTCTTTGTCGCCGGCGGTGATGCCTTCGAACATCGCCACTTCGGTGCCCTGTTTTTTCAGGCTGTCGCGCACCGAGCGGGCCAGGCCTTCACCGTATTGCTGCTTGTCGTGCACCACGGCGATGCGCTTCGGCTTGATGTCGCTGAGGATGTATTTGGCGGCGGTCGGGCCCTGATCCGAGTCCAGGCCGGTGGTGCGCAGGATCATCTTGTAGCCGCGGGTGGTCAGATCGGCGTTGGTGGCCGCCGGGGTAATCATGATCACGCCTTCGTCTTCATAGATATCGGACGCCGGCTGGGTGGACGAGGAGCACAGGTGGCCGATCACGTAGCGAATGCCGTCGTTGATCACCTTATTGGCGACCGCAACCGCCTGTTTCGGGTCGCAGGCGTCGTCGTATTCCACGCCGACCAGCTTGTCGCCCTTGATGCCGCCCTTGGCGTTGATGTCGGCAATCGCCTGGCGCGCGCCGGTAAACTCCATGTCGCCATACTGCGCGACCGGGCCGGACATCGCCCCGACGATCGCCACCTTGATGTCTTTCGCCATGGCCGCCTGGCTCATGGCCATCGCAATACAACCCGCCAGCAGTGCCTTACCTGTTGTTAATTTCATCCGCAAATCCCCATCTGTCGTTGTGAACGTACCTGTTGTGTTTGCCTGCGCCCGATCGTTATTGACCGCTTTTGTTATAAGTAATAATGATTTAGGCGTTTTATCGGCATTATTTTCTAATAAGACTTTATTTTTCATACCATTAAACAGGAATTTTCTTCTGCAAATCAACTTCATCCGGCAGAAACAAGCGGTGTAAACAGGATAAAATTCGAATTAAATCTGCGCTCTTTACCTTGAGGCGTAGTGCGTTGTGCTGGTTAACAATCCGTTTACTAACTATTTACTCGGAAAATGCCCCGTGCAAAAAACATATTGCACAGTAATCGTACAGAAAAACTTACACAACGCTCTGCACAAGATCTATTACACTGTCGGCATCATTTAGCTGCGCGGAAATTCTGCATGAAACTGACCATCGAGCGCCTGACCGCGCTGTCCCCGCAAGACCTTATCGACCTCGGTAAAATTTGGCCGCACCAGCAGCCGGAACAGTGGCAGAGCTGGCTGAGCGACGGCAAGGCGCTATTCGCCGCCCGCTTCAACGAGCGGCTGCTGGGGGCGGTGAAAATCGCGCTGCAGGACGACCGCGCCGAACTGCAGGACCTGCTGGTGCGCGAAGTGACGCGCCGCCGTGGCGTCGGTCTTTACCTGGTGCAGGATGCGCAGCGTCAGCTGCCGCAGGCCGCCCACTGGCAGCTGTCGACCGCCGGCCTGGCGCCGCGCGAACGCGGGGAAGTCGATAACTTCATGCGCGCCTGCGGCTTCGCACCGCAGGGCGATCTCTGGCAAAAATGAAACGCCGGCTGGCGGCGCTGGTCTTGATTGCGCTGGGGCTGGCGGCCGCGCTCCTCGGGCGCCAGCAGGCGCTGCGCCTGGCCTCAGACTGGGATCAGCAGGTTTATGTCTGGCAGCGGGTCTGGACGCCGCAGCACGCCGATGCGCTGGCGCACAGCCGCGATCTGTTCGGTGGGCTGCGGGTGCTGGCGCTACAGGTACATCCGCGCGAGGGCTGGCGGGAGATCCCAGCCGATCTCAGCCTGCTGAAGCAGGACGGCCGCCCGCTCTGGCTGGTAGCACGCCTCGACGGCCAGCTGCCGCAGCTGGACCAAGAAGCCATTATCCAGCGTCTGCTGGCGCTCACCCAACGCTGGCAGGCGGCCGGGCTGCCCGTCACCGGCGTCGAGATCGATCATGACGCCGCCACCGCCCACCTGCCGGACTACCAACGCTTTCTACAGCGGCTGCGCCAACGGCTGCCCACCGCTTTGCAACTCGGCATCACCGCCCTGCCGGCCTGGATCGGCTCACCCGCTCTGCCCGGCGTACTGCAGCAGGCCGACAGCTCCGTCCTGCAGGTGCATGCGGTGCTCTCGCCGCAGCAGGGGCTGTTTGACGGCCCCTTGGCGCTGCGCTGGGTGCGGCAGTACGCCGCCGTCACACCGAAGCCGTTTCGCGTCGCGCTGCCGGCCTACGGCATGGCGCTGCTGGGGTTTGATGCGCAGGGCGCGCAGGTGGAGAGCGAATCCTCGCTGCGCGTGGCGGGCAACGGCCGCGAGCTGACGGTAGCGCCGCAGCAGATCGCCGATTTTCTGCAGACGCTGGCGCAGCAAACGCCGCCCCGGCTGCGCGGCATTATCTGGTTTCGCTTGCCGCTGGTGGACGATCGGCGCGCCTGGTCGCTCGCCACGCTGCGAGCGGTGATCGAACGGCGGCCGCTGAACGTCGACTGGCAGGTAAAATTTAGGCCTCAGCCACAGCAAAACGGGCTGTATGATCTGATAATTCATAACAACGGGCCGGTGGACGCCCCGCTGCCGCAAGAGGTGGTCATCCGCGCCGACGACTGCCTGGCAGCGGACGCGGTCGGCAACTACCGGCTGGAATCCGCACCGCAACGGCAACGCTTTATCCGCATCAGCGGCGACCAGCTGCGCGCCGGGCAATCCCGGCCGCTGGGCTGGCTGCGCTGCCAACAACTGACGCCAGGAGGCACCCTTGTCACACCTTGATTCGCGCGCGGCACGGAACACCCGCCGCCTTCTTCCGCTGGCCATGCTGATCGGCGCCGCGCTGGCGCTGCCGCTGAACGGCTATGCCTGCGGTCCGGATTTTCCTAACCGGCTGCTGATCGACCGCAACGGCACCCTGCTGTATATGCCGGAGGGCAATTTCGCCTTCGAAGCCGGCCGACTGGTGCCGGCGGATAAGCAGCTGCCGCACTGGCAAGCCCCCCCGCCGCCGATGCCGCCGAAACCGATGCCGCAGTCGCCGGAAACGGTGGCAATCGGCAAAATGCGCGCCGCCAAAACGGTGGAAGAGGCTGACGCCGTCAATACTCAGGGGTTGTCCAACGCCGCGCGCCTTTATCAACTGGGCGCCGTCGCTTTCGCCAACCACGATCCGCGCGCCGCAGAGTATTTCCAGCAGGTGCTGAAGCTGCCGGCCGCCGAACAGGGCGACTGGGGACTGCGGGCGCAGTATTCGCTTGGGCGGGTGTTGATGAATGACCACGGCACGCCGATGAATGAATCGGGTGAAGCGGCGCCCGCCGCCGAGCATCCGCCTAAAGCCGAACTTGAACAGGCGTTGGCGGCGTTCCAGCAAGTGATCGATCGGGTGAAAAGCGGCGCCGCCGACCCCGATCAGCTGGCGCTGAGCAGCCTCGGGCAGCAGGCGCGCATCCACCTGTGGCTGGGTGACGTCGCTCCCGCCGCCCACCTGTACGCACAGCAGGCGGCGCAGGGCGATCCGAGCGGCGGGCAGTCGCTGCAGTACGTCTCCAGTTTCCTGGTCAATCCCGACCATCTGGAAACGCTGAAACAGGTTATCGGCGATCCCTTAATCCAACAGCTGGTGACCATTGAACTGTTCGCCCGCAGCGGCAACCTGCAGATGGCGGATACCGACGGCAACGGCCGCTCCGCACAGATCATCAGCCAGATCCTGACGCTGCTGGACGGCACGGTGAAAAGCGGCTTCGCCGGCAGCGATCGGCTGGCGGCATTGGCCTACCGTTCCGGGCAGTACCCGATGGCGGCCAGCCTGCTGAAAAACGCCGGCGACAGCGGCCTGGCGTGGTGGCTGCGCGCCAAAATGGCGCTGCGTGACGGTGACGTGAAAGCTGCCACCGCCGCCTATGCCAAGGCGGCAAGCGCATTCCCCGCCGACGAAAGCTGGGGCGAACAGCGCAACGCCGACTTCGTCGCGGAAACCATCGTGCCCGAGTGCCGGGTGGCCGGCGAACAGGCTATCCTGGCGCTGAACCGCGGCGACTATCTGCAGGCGATGGACCTGCTGTATCGCGGCAAGGCGATCTACTGGGCCGACGTGGCCGATGTGGCGGAGCGGGTGCTGACCGTCGATGAGTTGAAAGGCTTTGTCGATAAGCACGCCCCGGCGCCGACGACGCCGCTCAAGCCGGTTAACCCGGACGACTACGGCGGCCAGCAGATCACGCCGGAAGTGCAGCTGCGCGAACTGTTGGCGCGGCGCTTGATGCGCGCCGGGCGGGCCGCAGAGGCGCAGGCCTACTTCGATATCCCCAACTACCGCCAGGCGGCGCAGCAGTATGCCGACGAGCTGAAGGCCGCCAAGGACAAGTCCGCCGCGCCGCTGACGCGCGCACAGGCTTACTATCGCGCCGCCAACCTGCTACGCGCCCAGGGGCTGGAGTTTACCGGCTATGAGATGACGCCGGACTACGCCATCTATGGCGCCGGCTATTCCTATCTGGGGGATGCGTTCGATACTCGCGAGCTGAAGCACAAAAGCTGGATAGACAGCGCAGAAGCGGCGCGCGCCAAGGCGGCGCTGCCGGCGCAGGACAACCGTTTCCTGCACTATCGCTGGCAGGCCGTGGGGTTGGCGCAGCAGGCGGCCGATCTGCTGCCGCCGAAAAGCCAGGCCTACGCCGCCGTGCTGTGTAACGCCGCCAGTTGGGTTATCAAGCGCGACGCCAAGACCGGTCGGGCGCTTTATCAGCGCTACATCAACACCGGCACCCGCTACCCGTGGGCGGCAAAATTCGGCTACGACTGCCCGGCGCCGGACTTCGCCACTGTTGCGCCATAACGCCGAATTTCAGGCATGAAAAAGCCCGGCTTGCCGGGCTTTTTTTTCGAATATCGCATCGACTCAGGCTTCAATCGCCATTTTCAATTTCTTCATGGCGTTCTTTTCCAACTGGCGCACACGCTCGGCGGAAACGCCGTACTGATCGGCCAGCTCCTGCAGCGTCGACTTGTTGTCGTCGTCCAGCCAACGGGCGCGGATGATATGCTGGCTGCGCTCGTCCAGACCTTCCAGCGCATAGGCCAGTTTGTCTGCGGCGTTGCTTTCCCAGTTATCTTCCTCGATGCCTTCGGCGAAGTCCGAGCTCTTGTCCTGCAGGTACAGCACCGGCGCCATCGCCTGGCCATCGCGGGCCTCGTCGTCCGGAGTCGGATCGAAGGTCATGTCCTGCGCCGCCATGCGAGATTCCATCTCGCGCACGTCTTTGCTGGTGACGCCCAGCTCGCGGGCCACCAGCTCCACTTCGTCCTGGTTGAACCAGCCTAAACGCTGTTTGGTTTTGCGCAGGTTAAAGAACAGCTTGCGCTGCGCTTTGGTGGTCGCCACTTTCACGATGCGCCAGTTGCGCAATACGTACTCGTGGATTTCCGCCTTAATCCAATGCACCGCAAAGGAAACCAGACGCACGCCGACTTCAGGGTTGAAGCGGCGAACGGCTTTCATCAGGCCGATATTACCTTCCTGAATCAGATCCGCCTGCGGCAGACCGTAGCCTGAATAGTTGCGGGCAATATGAGCGACAAAGCGCAGGTGAGACAGGATGAGCTGCTTAGCGGCATCCAGATCGCCCTGATAATGCAGCCGTTCAGCCAGCTCCCGCTCTTCCTCTGCCGTCAGCATCGGATAGGCGTTGGCTGCCCGGATATAGGCTTCCAAGCTACCTTGGGGTACTAAGGCTAAAGTTTGCATTTCTTTGGTCATTCAAACCCTCTCTATGAGAATACAAAATCATGCAGGTGATTATTACAGCGGGGAAATGATTGATTCTACGGCAGTTGCTGAAGCAAAAGCGGTTCCACACGCCGGGCACCTTAACATTTGCTGCAATTTTTGACCGTACTCCGCCCTATAAGTTCACCCTTTTTTGCAAGCATTGTTGCTGACAATACGTGACGAGGGTGCAGGCCGATAGGGAATTTGTGCGCTAAGAAGAGAGGTGTGGTGCTGACTTCGCTTGAGGTCACTCTTCTCCCGCAACGCGATCAAAAGCAGCAGGAGAAGAGTATACCAAAAAAATCTTACTGTGGTGTAAATCGGCGTAAATGTTGCACTGTCGCCAGCCAGGCGGCGATCCAGCCGATCATCGCGGAGATGATCAGCAGCAGCAGCGCCTCGTCCCAGCCCAGCCCGTGCAGGGTGAAGGTGGTGCCGAATACCTTGGCTACCCCGGCGACGACCGACTCCAGCTGCCACACCAGCGCGCCTGAGAGCACCAGCGACAGCAGCGCGCCGGCAAAGCCCAGCATCGCCCCGCCGTTGAGGAACGGCCGCAGGATAAAGCCGTCGGTGGCGCCGATCAGCTTCATCACATTGATGGTGTCGCGACGGCTGAAGATGCTCAGACGCACGCTGTTGCCGATAACCAGGAACACCGCCACGATCATCAGCACGCCGATGATCGCCGCGATCTGGCCCGCCAGCCCGGTGAGCGCCGCCAGGCGGGCAAACCAGCTGTCATCCATACGCACTTCTTCCACGCCCTGCACCGCCGCTACGCGATCGCGCAGGGTGTTGAGGGTGTCCGAACTCTGGAAGCTCATCTTCGGCGTGACGATCGCCACCGCCGGCAGCGGGTTCTCTTCCAGCATGTCCAGCGCGCCGCCAAAGCCCGACCAGTTGCGGAACTCGCCGCGCGCTTCTTCACGCGACAGGTAGTTCACCTTCTCCACGCCGGCTTCCGCCTTGATGGCATCGAGCACTTTCAGCGCCGCGTCGTCATCGAGCGACTTATCCAGGTAGACCGTCAGCTGCGGCGTCGGGTACCACTGGCTGGCCGCGGTGCTGACGTTTTTCCACACGATGTAGCACACGCTCGGCAGCGTCAGGGAGATGGCGATCACCATCACCGTCAGCAGCGTCGCCAACGGCTGACGCAGCATGTCTTTGATGGCGTTCATCCAGGCGTAACGCCACTGTTCGCGCCAGCCGCCGCGCAGCGCCTTGCTCTTGGCGGTTTTTGCGTTATTGGCCATGGTGAGCGCCCCCTTGCATGCGGCCCTGGCTCAGCGTCAGGATGCGGTAATTACGGCGGGCGATAAGCCCGGTGTCGTGCGTCGCCATTAATACGGTGACGCCGACGCGGTTGAATTCTTCAAACAGGCGCAGAATGCCTTCCGACAGCGCGTCGTCCAGGTTGCCGGTCGGCTCATCCGCCAGCAGCACCGCCGGCTTGTTCACCACCGCACGGGCGATGCCCACGCGCTGCTGCTCACCGCCGGACAGCTGAATCGGGAAGTTTTTCGCTTTATCCAGCAAACCGACCTTGTCCAGCGCGGCGGAGACGCGGCGACGGATGTCTTCGGTGCTGGCGCCGGCGATGATCAGCGGCATCGCCACGTTGTCATACACCGTGCGATCCAGCAGCAGATGGTGATCCTGGAAGATCATGCCGATCTGCCGACGCAGAAACGGCACCTCGCGGTTTTTCAAACGGCTGATGTCGTGGCCGCCAAACCAGATGTGGCCGGCGCTGGGCCGTTCGATACCGCAAATCAGTTTCAGCAGGGTACTTTTCCCCGCGCCGGAATGGCCGGTCAGAAACGCCATTTCCGCCGGGCGCAGATGGAAATCGACCCCCTGCAGCGCTTGCCGTCCGCCCAGATAAGCTTTACTGACCTGTTCAAAGCGAATCATCCGTATTAATCCTCTCGGGCAAAAAGTGCCTCAATAAAATCGTCAGCCTTAAACGGCCGCAAATCTTCGATGCCTTCCCCGACGCCGATATAGCGAATCGGGATACCGAACTGATCGGCGATGGCGAAGATCACCCCGCCCTTGGCGGTACCGTCCAGTTTAGTCAGCGTGATGCCGGTTAAGCCCACGGCCTCATTAAATAATTTCGCCTGACTGACCGCATTCTGGCCGGTGCTGGCATCGAGCGTCAGCATAACCTCATGGGGGGCCTGGTCGTCCAGTTTTTTCATGACGCGGACGATCTTCTTCAGCTCTTCCATCAGGTGCGATTTGTTCTGCAGACGGCCGGCGGTATCGGCGATCAAGACATCGATGCCGCGCGCCTTGGCAGCCTGCACCGCATCGAAGATCACCGAAGCGGAATCCGCGCCGGTATGCTGCGCCACCACCGGGATGCGGTTGCGTTCGCCCCACACCTGCAGCTGCTCTACCGCCGCGGCGCGGAAAGTATCCCCCGCCGCCAGCATTACCGACTTGCCTTCCGCCTGGAACTGGCGCGCCAGCTTACCGATGGTGGTGGTTTTACCCACGCCGTTCACGCCGACCATCAGGATGACATACGGGGTTTTCCCGCTGACATCCAGCGGCTGATCGACCTTGGCCAGAATTCCGGACATTTCCTCCTTCAGCTTGCCGTACAGCGCTTCGGCGTCTTTCAGCTGCTTGCGGCTGGCGTGCTGGGTCAGGGAAGTGATGATCTTGCGCGTGGTATCCACGCCGACATCGGCGATCAGCAGCTGTTCTTCCAACTCGTCGAACAGGTCGTCGTCGATCTTTTTACCGCGGAACAGCCCCATAAAGCCGGAGCCAAGGTTTTGCTTGGTCTTCAGCAGGCTGCGCTTCAGGCGAGCGAAGAAGCCTTCTTTGGTCGGGCGCTCCTGCTCTTGCGCAGCGGCCGGCGCTACAGGTTCAAGCAGCTCTTCTTCTTCCGGCTCCGGTTCAGGTTCGGCGACCGGCTCGGGCTCAACAATCGGCTCAGGTTCAACAACCGGCTCGGGCTCAACGACCGGCTCAGGTTCGACGACCGGCTCAGGCTCAACAACCGGCTCGGGCTCGACGACCGGCTCAGGTTCAACAACTGGCTCTGGCTCAACGACCGGCTCAGGTTCAACAACTGGCTCTGGCTCAACGACCGGCTCAGGTTCAACAACTGGCTCTGGCTCGACGACCGGCTCAGGTTCGACGACCGGCTCTGACTCGACGATCGGCTGCTGCTGCGCCACCACCTGCTCGGTCACGCTGACAATCTCTTCGGCCAACGCTTGCGCCGTTGGGTGTTCGGCCGCCGCCGGCAGGTTCTCCGCGATTTGTTCGCCGGCCTGACCGTTATCCCACTCTCCCGGGGTGTCGACGGAGGCGGCAGGTTCAGATTCCTGGGCGGGGAGCTTGTCATCCAGCTTGGCGGCAGCCGGTTCAGCCGGCGTCTCCGCGGCCTGAGGCTCCGCCTGCTCTACCGGCTGCTCAGGTTGCTGTTGCTCTTCTTCCTTTTCCTTCTGGCCAAAGCCCAGCCAGGAGAAAAACCCACGTTTCTTATCTTTTGCCATGTTATGACTCTACTCCGTACCGAAGGCTCGCTTACCCTACATACCTGAAGGATATATGCTGACAATAATCCGCCGAGTCTATCACTTTCCCTCGCGCAGCAACACGCATCCGGCATGCTTTCCGGTGTGAAATCAGACAACAAAGTTTTACCGTTCCCCCCGACGCCCGTCACCGGTAGAATAGGGGCAACTTTTCGTTAACCTCTGCGGCCCCGCGCCGCAAAAGAAATCAAACAACGCTTATGACAAGACTCTCGCCACGGGCGACGGCCAAAAAACCGCCCCAGGCCGCAGCCGGACAGATCCGCATCATCGGCGGCCAATGGCGCGGTCGCAAGCTTCCGGTGCCGAACAGCCCGGGGCTGCGCCCCACCACCGATCGGGTGCGCGAAACCCTGTTCAACTGGCTGGCGCCGGTGATTCAGGGCGCGCGCTGTCTGGACTGTTTCGCCGGCAGCGGCGCATTAGGGCTGGAAGCGCTGTCGCGCTACGCCGGCAGCGCCACGCTGCTGGAATTCGAACGGCCGGTGGCGCAGCAGCTGGAAAAAAATCTGGCGCTGCTGCAGGGCAAAGGGGTGGTTATCAACACCAACGCGCTGAGCTGGCTGGCGGGCGAGGGCCAACCGTTTGACGTGGTGTTTCTCGATCCGCCGTTTCGCAAAGGCCTGCTGGCGGAGACCGCCTTGTTGCTGGAGCAGCGAGGCTGGCTGGCCGACGAGGCCTGGATCTATGTAGAAGCCGAGGCGGAAAGCGCCGCGGCGGACGTGCCTGCCAGCTGGCAGCTGCACCGGGAGAAAGTCGCCGGCCAGGTGGCCTATCGCCTTTATATTCGTTCGCAAGAGAAAACCGACCATGCTGATTAATCTGGGCCGCCTGCTGATGCTGTGCGTGTGGGGCTTCCTGCTCTCTAACCTGTTCCATCCGTTTCCCAAGCCGCTAAAGTATTTCATCGACGTGGCGCTGTTCTTTATGGTGGTGATGCACGGCCTGCAGCTGGTGCTGCTGAAATCCACCCAGCCGAAGGATCAGCCGATCAGCTACTGGCAAGAAGCCAAGATCTTTATCTTTGGCGTGTTCGAGCTGTTGGCCTGGCAGAAGAAACAGCCGCCCATCAAGAAAAAGTGACCGCTACGGCTGAACGGTGAAAGAGACGAAGCGCGTGCCCTGCATGTTCAACGTGCCCTGCGCGCCTTGTTCTATCGGGTTGTATTGCCACTGTTTCAGCCGAAGCTGGATGTCTTCACCGCCCTGTACCGGGCGGAACACCACCTCGTAATACATCGGCTCATTGACCAGCGGTTCGCGCTGCGGCGCACGGGTCTTGGCGACCGGGAAGCTTCGCTTGTCGCTCACCGTCACCTGCAGACTGCGCATCGGTGCGCGGTCGTTTTCCGCCTCCTGCTGGCGCTGTTTGAAATAGCGTTGCGTGGCCAGCACGGCGATCAGCGCAATCACGGCGACAAAAAACAACGGTGGCTTACTCATCGGTTTCCCATTTCCTTCGCGGCCAAATCGGCGTAAACATAGCATTCTCAAGAAAGCATTGTCGATCGTCGGCAGGCTACCTACACTGAAATAAGAAGTGACATGGGTGACAGTTTGGAGCCGGTTGTTGCGGCTCCCTCATACATAAGGAAGACATAATGAGTTGGCCGTTCCTTGCCGTATTCTTTTCCGGTTGGCTGTTCGTCGACGCCTCATACCGTGGGCCGCGCTGGCAACGCTGGGTGTTCAAACCCGTCACGCTGCTGCTGCTGTTGCTGTTGGCCTGGCAGGCGCCGGTGCTCAGCGCGGCAGGTTATCTGATCGTACTCGGCCTGCTGGCGACGCTGATCGGCGACGCGCTGCTCCTGTTGCCGCGCGAGCGGGTGCTGTACGCCATCGGCGCCTTTTTCCTCTCCCACCTGCTGTATACCCTGAGCTTCGCCAGCCAGATGACGTTCAGTCTGTTCTGGCCGCTGCCGCTGGCGCTGCTGGCGATAGGCGCGTTGCTGCTGGCCACCCTTTGGACCCGGCTGGAAGAGATGCGCTGGCCGATCGTCACCTACGTGGCGATGACGCTGCTGATGGTCTGGTTGGCGGGCGAACAATATTTCCTGCGCAGCACCGATTTCGGCTTCTCGCTGCTGACCGGTACCTCGCTATTGCTGCTGGCCAACGTGGTTTGGCTGATCAACCGCTACCGTTTCACCTTCCGCGCAGCGGACGCCATCGTCGCTTTCTGTTACTTCTCCGGCCACTTCCTGATCGTGCGCTCACTCTACCTGTAACGACCTGCCGCGGGTTCGGCACGCCGAACCCGTTCCCACATCAAGCCAACGCTTTCAACGTTAAGGCATCATCGGCACCCAGCTGGTTGCGATACAGATCGCCGTCGCGCGAGAAGAACGCCAGCGTGCTGCCATCCGCCCGCAGCAGGGCGATGCCGTCCGGCGCCGGGCGCCAGCCCACCACCTCGGCCGCAAACACGCTTTGCAGACAACGTTGCCGATCCACCAGCTGATAGCCGTTGGTTTCACTTTGCTCATTCGCCAAAAACTCGATTTGGCATTGCCGTTCGCTGTCGGCCACCTGCCATTGCCCCGCCAGCGACTGCGCGGTCGGCAGCGCCAGGCTGCCGGCCATGACCGCACTCGTCACCATCATGCCGCCCGCCGCCAGAGCGGTGCGCGTTAAAGTACCTTTCATACCGGGCTCCCGCATCACGCCCGGCCGAGACTGCGCCGGGCGTGTCGTTGCTGTGTTACACGATAAAGTCGGTGGCGACGTCTACCTGACCGACGATTTTCACCAGGAAGTCCGGCGCCTGATGACCCCCGATGTTCACCGACAAATCGGTCACGTTGTTGGAAGCGTTGTAGCTGAGCAGCGCTTCACCGGCCGCGCCGCTGAAGTGATCGACGAAGTGGATGAAATCACTGCTCTGCGCCTCTTTGTTGAAGAACGACAGGTCAATTTTGTCGATCCCTTTCTGGAAGTCGCGGATCCAGTCCGAAGCACCCGGTGCAGAATCGCTGGCAGCGGTGAACACGAAGGTATCCTGGCCGGAACCGCCCCACAACTCATCCGCCCCACCGCCGCCGAACAGCACGTCATTGCCCGCGCCGCCTTTCAGCACGTTGTTGGCCGCGTTGCCGACGATCACGTCATTGCCGGAACCGCCAATGGCGTTCTCGATGGTCACCCCGGCGGCGATCGAGACGTTGCCCTTCAAACCACCCACGTCGGAGAACGATTTCTCATTCAGGTTGATGCGCTGGTTCGCAGTGTAACCGGAGAAGTCGAAGGTATCGTTGCCGCCCGCATCCCAGACCGCAAAGATCAGTTTTTGCGAGTTGCTGGTGGTGCTGTAGTAATCGCGGCCGGTATTGGAGTTAAAGCCGTACACGGTGTCGCCGGTGCGGGTCGACAAGTTAGCGCCATACAGGTGTTGAATGGCGGCAATGTCGTCCAGCAGCGGAGCGGCGGCGTAGTGACCGCCGTTGTCGCCACCGGTGTTGGTTTCACTCCAGTAGCTCATCAGGCTGAACTGGCGGGTGTCTTCCGCATAGCTCGCGTCGCGGTAGGTTGGGTTGCCTTGACCGGCGTTGTAATCGCCCGGGTGGCTCAGGCCCAGCGCATGGCCAATCTCATGGGTGAACGTCTGGCGACCGTAGTCTTCGGTCGCCGGATGTTTCACGTTGGATTGGTTGACGTTGTACCAGGTCTGGCCGCCCAGATCCTGGCCCTGCCAAATGGTGTTCGGCAGGAAGGCATAGGCCTGAGTGCCGTAATCATAGTGGCCGGGGCGATCCTGGCTGTAGTTGCCGAAGGTGATGTTGGCTTTTTGGCCGGCCGCCACTTCGGTGAAGGTGATATTGGCGACGTCAGCCCAGGACTGCAGCGACAGCTTAGCCTGCTGCTGCTGTTCCGCGCTGAACTTGCTCAGCCCGGTGTCGCCGGCGACGTTGGTGGCAGAGAACTTATAGTCCGGGAAGGAGAAGGTTAATTTAACCGGCTGGCCAAATACCTTGTAACCGTTCCAGGTTTGGTTCTCACGGGTAATAAACAGCCCAGCTTGCTCGTTAGAAAATGAATCCTTGCCATTAATCTGAATCCCGTTGCCACGCTCATGATAATGCAGCAGGTCGGCTACAGCATCGTAGCCGGTTTTGGCGGCTGCGAAGTTGGATTCAGTAATTTCAATTGCCTTTTTAGTAGATTGCATTGGTTCGATTCCACTCATTATCTGATCGTTATCAATCAGACAGATAGACATAACCTCCCCGTAAGCTACGGTTAATGAACCTTAAGCTTGCTGGAAGGGGCTTATGCGCCGTTGCCGGCAGTGTGTTAGGTAGAATTAATGCATATATATCAGCAAATAAGATTGCCATTAAAAATGGTAATCGATTCCAATTATAGGCAGGGTCGCGAAACTGAACATAAAATAATCAACCTTTTATTGTCTCAACGAAAGTTTGTTATGCTGCTTTTTAGGCTTCTTTACAAAACAAATGAAACTTAACGAGGATAAGTTGGCACCAAACTTCAATAACAATGCGGCCTGCAGGCACAAGCGAATCATGCTGGCTTGGTACGAGTAAAAAGGTAAATTTTGCTAAAGCGTTATAGGTTAATAACTCTTTATTATTAGGTCAGGCGACTTTTTAGTTTCTATAGGAATATTATTTTCTTATTTAAACTAACGGCAGTGAGGCTTTTCACCCAAATAGGGGATAAGAAAAGCCTATAGATTTAAATTCGCATTATTCATTATTGAATGAATACCCCTTTATACACTCGAACGCCGTTAGCAATAATTCTCATCCGGCGCTTGACTCTGGAGTTGACTCCAGGGTGTAGAGTCAGCTGAGCAAACCCGTTTAACAGCCCGAAGGGGGGACGTTATGCACAATCAGCAAAACCATAATCATCAGGAACATCACCACACCGAAGGCGGATGCGGCTGCAACCACAGCCACAGCAAAACCCAGCATGGCTGCAGCAGCGAGCCGAAAAACGCCGCCGCACAGGCCGAACACACCCACCACCATCACGATCATGGCGATAGCAGCTGCTGCACCGCCGCACCCGACGATCCGGACGAGGAAAGCGACAGGCTGGCCGCCGCTCCCCCTTCCGGTAGCCAACGTTTCAGCTGGAAAGTCACCGGCATGGACTGCCCCAGCTGCGCCAAGAAAATCGAAAATGCCGTCACCGCACTCCCCGGCGTCGACAGCGCGCGCGTGTTGTTCGCCACCGAGAAACTGGTGGTCGATGCGCAGTCCGATATCAGCCTGCGGATCCAGGACGCGGTCGCCCAGGCCGGCTTTACCCTGCTCGGCACTCAGATCGCCAAAGCCGCCGCGCCGAAAACTTCACGCTTCGGCGAATTCGCACCGCTGCTGCTGTTGACCACCCTGATGGTCGTCAGCTGGGTGCTGGATCGGGTTAACCCGGAGCTGGGCCGCATCGCCTTTATCGCCACCACGCTGGTCGGATTGGCACCGGTCGCCGCCAAGGCGCTGCGTCTGATTCGTTCCGGCACGCCGTTCGCCATCGAAACGCTGATGAGCGTGGCGGCCATCGGCGCGCTGTTCATCGGCGCCACTGCCGAGGCGGCGATGGTACTGCTGCTGTTTATGGTCGGTGAACTGCTGGAATCCTACGCCGCCAACCGCGCGCGGCGCGGCGTGACGGCGCTGATGGAGCTGGTGCCGGAAGATGCGCTGCTGCTGCAAGGTGCGGAGCGCAAACGCGTGCCGGTCGCCAGCCTGCGTCCGGGCGACGTGATTGAAATCGCACCCGGCGGGCGCCTGCCGGCCGACGCCGAGCTGCTCAATCCGTTCGCCAGCTTCGACGAAAGCGCCCTGACCGGCGAATCGGTACCGGTCGAGCGCCAACAGGGTGAGAAAGTGGCCGCCGGCAGCCTGTCCGTCGATCAGGCGGCGCAGATGAAGGTGATCTCCGAGCCCGGCAAAAACGCCATCGACCGCATTTTGCAGCTGATTGAGGAGGCCGAAGAGCGCCGCGCGCCGATAGAACGCTTCCTCGATCGGTTCAGCCGTTATTACACCCCGGCCATTATGCTGCTGGCCGTCGCGGTGATCCTGGTGCCGCCGCTGCTGTTCTCGCAGCCGTGGGATACCTGGATCTATCGCGGCCTGACGCTGCTGCTGATCGGCTGCCCATGCGCATTGGTGATCTCGACCCCGGCGGCGATCACATCCGGGCTGGCAGCCGCCACGCGGCGTGGCGCGCTGATTAAAGGCGGTGCGGCGCTGGAGCAACTGGGCCAGATCCAAACTATCGCCTTCGATAAAACCGGCACCCTGACCGAAGGCAAGCCGACGGTGACCGACGTGCTGCCGATCGGCGCGCTCACCGAACAGCGGCTGCTGCAGCTTGCCGCCGCGGTGGAAGCCGGTTCACATCACCCGCTGGCGCAGGCGATCATCAACCGCGCCGCCGAAAGCGGGACGGAGCTGCCGCTGGCGCAGGCGCGCCGCGCGCTGGCCGGCGTCGGCGTGGAAGGGATCGTGGACGGCAAGACCGTGCTGATCAGCGCGCCGGGCAAGCTGGCACTGGGCCTGCTCGACGCCCAATGGCAGAGCCAGGTAGACAAGCTGGAAAACGCCGGCAAAACGGCGGTAGTGGTGCTGGAAGACGGCGCGCCCATCGGCTTGCTGGCGCTGCGCGATACGCTGCGCGGCGACGCCAAACAGGCCATAGCCGAACTGAACGCGCTGGGTATTCGCGGCGTGATGCTGACCGGCGACAACCCGCGCGCCGCCGCGGCGATCGCCGGCGAGCTGGGCCTCGACTATCGTGCCGGTCTGCTGCCGGAAGATAAGGTCAGCGCGGTTACCGAACTGAGCGAACTGCGCCCGACGGCGATGATCGGCGACGGGATCAACGACGCCCCGGCGATGAAGGCCTCCAGCATCGGCATCGCCATGGGCAGCGGCACCGACGTGGCATTGGAAACCGCCGACGCCGCCCTGACCCACAACCGGCTGGTGGGCGTCGCGGAGATGATCCGCATCTCGCGCGCCACCCACGCCAATATCCGGCAAAACATCACCATCGCATTGGGGCTGAAGGGGGTCTTCCTGATCACCAGCCTGCTGGGGCTGACCGGTTTGTGGCTGGCGGTGCTGGCTGACTCCGGCGCCACCGCGCTGGTCACCGCCAACGCGCTGCGGCTGTTGAAAAAGCGCAGCTAAGTTCGGAAACCAATACGGGCGCGGCATACCGCGCCCGTTGTCATTTCGGGGAAAGAGACTTTTCCTTCATCAACACGACCTTGTCGCCGCTATACGCCTTTACGCAGCAAATAACGGTATGGCGCCTGCTCGGTCTCCTGCGCCACCAGCGTGTGTTCCATAAAGCGGCAGAACCCCGGAATATCGCGGGTGGTAGCCGGATCGTCGGCGATAATCAGCAGCGTTTCGCCGTTGTCCATATGGCGCACGGTTTTACGCACCATCATCACCGGTTCCGGGCAACGCAGGCCCAGCGCGTCGAGCGTCTGGTCTGCCTGGGCAAATAAGTCAGTCATGCAATTTTTCTCGTTCAAAAACGATCGGCGAACGCTCGCCGCATCTCATTAGCGCCTAGTTTACGCCGGTAGTTTTTCTGCGCAAGATGCGTTAACGTTTGCGTTAAATTTAACCATTGCATTGGTTGCGCAAACGCGTATCATGCTGCCGCGCAGCGTTTTTTGCTGTTTTAACAAGACACACTGGGTTCCCTCACCCCACTGCTAAAAAGGCTACAATATGTATTCGTTTACCGCACAGCAGCGCTTCACGGCGTTGGTCTGGCTTTCGCTGTTTCATATCGCCATCATTACCTCCAGCAACTACCTGGTGCAGCTGCCGATCACCGTTTTCGGCTTCCATACCACCTGGGGCGCCTTTACCTTCCCGTTTATCTTCCTGGCGACCGATCTGACCGTGCGCATTTTTGGCGCGCCGCTGGCGCGGCGGATTATCCTGGCGGTGATGGTGCCGGCGCTGTTCATCTCTTACGTGATCTCCACCGTCACCTATCAGGGAGAGTGGCAGGGATTCGCGGCGCTGGGCAGTTTTAACCTGTTCGTGGCGCGCATCGCCGTGGCCAGCTTCATGGCCTACGTGCTCGGCCAGATCCTCGACGTACATGTGTTCAACCGCCTGCGCCAGCGCAGCGCCTGGTGGGTGGCACCGGCAGCGGCGATGTTCTTCGGCAACATCAGCGATACGCTGGCGTTCTTCTTCATCGCCTTCTACAAGAGCAGCGATCCCTTCATGGCCAACAACTGGGTGGAGATCGCGCTGGTGGATTACAGCTTCAAGGTGATGATCTGCCTGCTGTTCTTCCTGCCGATGTACGGCGTGTTGCTGAACATGCTGCTCAAACGCATCGCGGCGCGCAGCGGCAGCCTGCAGCCGAGCTGAGCCGTGCTATTCTGGGCGGCCCTATCCTTTGGAGGCCGCCCATGACCCCAATCGTTCGCAACGCCACGCTCGAAGAAATCCACCGTCTTTATCAACGCATCCCCGAATTCGGCAACCTGCATAGCCTGGCCGATCTGCAGCGGCGCATCGGCATCGCCCCCGCCAGCCTGTTGATCGCCGAAATCGACGGTCAGCCGGCCGGTTTCAAGCTCGGTTATCAACAGCGGGAAACGGTGTTTTACAGCTGGCTGGGCGGGGTGCTGCCGGCGTTTCGTCGCCACGGCGTGGCGCAGGCCTTGTTGGCCGAACAGGAACGCTGGGCGCAGGCGCAGGGCTATCACCAGCTGACGGTCAAAACCCGTAACCGGTTCCGCGCCATGCTGACGATGCTGCTCTCCCATCACTATCAGATTGTTCAGCTGGAAAAGAAAGGCGAAGTGGCTGATTATCGGCTATTACTGGAAAAAAACTTGTGACAACATCTGCCTTGCATTTCAACCTGGAATAGGTTGCGATACGACAGTGAATCCCTACCGGAAAGGAATAAGGAAGCCCGATGCGTAAAGTAGCGAAATTGATGGGTATCAGCCTGCTGGCGCTTGGCCTCGCGGCCTGCGACGGCAACACCAAAGACACCAAGGCAGCGCCAGACGGCGCGGCGGCCAGCGCACCGGCCGGGCAGCAGGTGAGCCTGCTGGACGGTAAACTGGCGTTCACGCTGCCGGTCGGCATGGCGGATCAGAGCGGCAAGCTGGGTAACCAGGCCAACAACATGCATGTTTACGCAGACAGCACTGGTCAGCGCGCGGTGATCGTGATCCTGGGCGACAAGACCGCCGACAGCCTGGAGACTCTGGCCAAGCGCCTGGAGAATACCCAGCGCGCGCGTGACGCCAACCTGCAGGTGATCACCAACAAGGCGCTCGACGTCAACGGCGTGCCGCTGCGTCAGCTGGACAGCATCATCACCAGCAGCGGCGAAAAAGCCTATTCCTCCGTCCTGATCGGCTCGCTGAACAACAACATGCTGACCATTCAGGTGACGCTGCCGGCGGACAATCAGCAGCAGGCGCAGACCGAAGCCGAAGGCATCATCTCCACCCTGAAGCTGAAGCAGTAATCCCACAGGGGCCGGCTTGCCGGCCCTTTCGTTTTTACGCCAGCGCCTGCGCCAGCAGGGTGATCGGATGTTCACAGCGCTTGCTGGTGGACATTTCTATCTGCCATTTGCAGGTCTCGCAGTCGGTCACCACCAGATCCACCCCGCTCTCTTCGATCTGCCGGAACAGCGGTGCGCCGATGCCTTGCGAAGTGGCGTAGTTCTCCGATTTGAACCCGTAGGTGCCGGCGATGCCGCAGCACTGGGAATCCAGCACCACCAGCTCCAGCCCCGGTATCTGCCGCAGCAGCTCCAGCGTGTAGGCGGTCCAGCCCATCTTCTCCATATGGCAAGGCGTGTGATAAGCCACCCGCAGCGGCGTGTGCTTCAGCGGCAGGCTACGCCCCTGATTGATCAGGCGGTAGAGATAGCGCGTCGCCAGCTCCACCCGATCGCGCACCGGGGTGGTGTCCACGTCCAGCAGATGAGGGTATTCGTCGCGCAGGGTGAAGGTGCAGCTCGATGAGGTCGCGACCACCGGAATGCCGCGCTCCAGCACCGTTTCATGCAGCGACTCGGCGTTGACCCTGGCCTGCTTTTTGGCCTGCTCGATAAACCCGTTGGCGATCAGCGGCACGCCGCAGCATTTCTCGCGTTTCAGCAGCTGCACGCCGATATCCAGCGCGTTGAACACCCGGATCAAATCCTTGCCCAGCTGCGGATGGTTATAGTTGACGAAGCAGCCGTGGAAAAACGCCACCTGCTCGGCATAACGCTGCTGAGCCTGCGCCTGTTGCCGGTACCAGCGGCGGAAAGTGCCGAACGAGTATTTCGGCAGTTCGCGACGGTGATCGATCTTCAGCGCCTTGTCCAACAGCTTGCGCACCGGTTTCAGCCCGGTAGCGGCGTTGACGATCGGCGCGAACGGCGTCGACAGCGAGCCCATGATGTCGGTGTGGCTGAGGATGGTGTCGCGCAGCGTCGGCTTGCTCTGGGCGAAGTCGGCGCGGGCGCGCTGAATGATGTCGCCGATTTTGACGTCGGACGGGCAGGCCACTTCACAGCGCTTGCAGTTGGTGCAGTATTTCAGCGCTTCGTCGTACAGCGCCGGATCTTTCAGCCGCAGCCGCTCGCCGTCCGGCCCCGCCTGTTTTGGCCCCGGATAGAGCGGGTTCACTTTGGCGACCGGACAGTAGGTGGTGCAGACGGTGCATTTGATGCAGCTTTCAAAGCTGTGGTCCTGATGCAGGCTCATGCGTTTTCCTCCGCGGCAATCTGCTGCGCGACGTGCAGCGCACCGATCAATGACACGCCGGCGCCGCAGCCCTGCTGCAGCGGATCGTAGCCGCCGGCGACCGCGCCGATGGCATACAGATTGTCGAACGGCATTCCCTGCTTCATCGCCCGCAGCCTGCCGTCGGTGCGCACGCCAAACTGCAGATAAGGCTGCGGTGCAAACAGCTCGCGCCGGCTCCAGTCGGCGCGATCGGCGCGGCTGTGCACGTCCAGTCCGAAGATCGGTTCGCGCACCCCGTCGAAATCCGCCACCAGCCCATTGCTGAAGAAGCTGCCGCTGGCCAGCACCACCTGCTGTGCCCGCAGCGGAATATCGCCGTGGTTACGGGTATACAGGCCGGTGACGCGGCCGGCTTCACACTCGGCGCGTAGCACGCTGTCGCCAGGCATGAAAACGCCGCCCAGCTGTTGGAAACGCCGCCGCAGTGCCTGATGCAAGCGCATGCCGGGCACCGAAGGCGGCAGCGTCGGCAGCAGCCGGATCGGTTTGCCGACCGCATCCTGCAGCACCGCCAGCGACGCGTCGTCCTCCATGCCCAAACAGGCCGGCAGGAAGAGCGCGTCGGCCTCGCCCGCCAACCGCCGCAGCTCCTCGGCCATCGGCGGCAGGCTTTCCATCAAATCCAGCACCCGGGCGATGTTCACCGCGCGGAACTCGCTGGGGTTATTGCGCAATCTGTCCAGCGCCGGCATGTGCAGATAGGCTACCTCCGTCTCTACGCCGAGCTCCCGGCTCAGAGAGTCAGCGGCCATCTGCGGCTGGAAGTCGAGGAACCCCTCGATGCCGATCACTGCAATACGCCGCCACGGCAGTTGGCCGGTCAGCGGCAGCGTCGGGATCGCCTGCGGGCTGAGCCAGGTGGCGCGGCGCGTGCCTAGCGGCGTAATACGCAGATGGTTATTGGCGCCCTCGCCCTGCAGGTTCAGCCCGCAGCGCTCCAGCAGCCGCTGCGCGGCGGCGGACAGCGCCGCCACCCGGCCGGGCCCGATCAGGGCATACGGATGCTGCGGCGCCTGCTGCGCCAACTGGGGTAACGCCGCCAGCGGCATCTCGACCGGCGTGCCGTCCGGCAATCTCGCCAGCAGATCGAGCGAGCCGGAGGAGAAGTAGAGCGCGCTCTGGCCGGAACTGACCACCGCGCAGCGCTTGCCCTGTTCGGCTACGGCAATGGCGCAGCTCAGGCCGGCCAGGCCGCCGCCAATCACCACTACGTCAAATCGCATCATCCGCCTCCTGCTCCTTGTCGGCCTGGGCCTCAAGCCCGCATAACCCCTGGTAAACCCAGCTGGTAAATTCACTCTCACGCAGCGCATCGCCCCAGGCGATCGGCCGTACGCCTTTCCACCGTTCGTTGAGGAACTGCGACAGCTGCGCGATGGACTGCTGCGGCGTGCTGACCTTGAAGCGCGTCAGCAGCCCGGCGGCGCGGCAGGCGCAGAGTTCCCCCTGGCAGGTGCCCATGCCGACGCGGGTGCGGCGGCGCAGATCCACCAGGTTATTGACGGTCAGCGAGTTGACCGCATAGCGCACTTCCCCGGCGGTCACCGCCTCGCATTCGCACACCAGGCTGGTGTCGAGCCGATCGGCCGCCGGCACCTGGCTGGCGCGATCGCCGTGGCGGTAAATTGCCGAGCCGCGAATGCTGGCGGGCAGAGAAACCACGCTGCGCACCGTTTCCTCCGCCGACTGGCGGGAGCCGGGCAACGCGTCCTGCGCGGTGGTGCACGGGCGGTTTACGCCAAGCTTTTCGCACACCTTGTCAGTGGCCCACTCCGCCATCAGGCGGTAGGTCATCAGCTTGCCGCCGGTGATGGTGATAAACCCTTCCAGCCCGTCGCGAGCGGCGTGATCGAGCAGCACGATGCCGCGGCTGACGTTGCGCCCGCTGGGATCGTCGTCGCTGGCCACCAGCGGCCGCACCCCGGCATAGGCGCGCAGAATGCGGGTCTGCGCCAGGGTGGGCGCCAGCAGCGCTCCCTCGCGGATCAGAATGTCCACCTCCTGCGGGGTCACCAGCATGTTGTCAATTTGGTCGTAATCGATATGGGTCGAGGTGGTGCCGATCAGCGAGATGGTGTCGCCCGGCACCAGGATGTCGGCATCCGCCGGTTTGCGACAGCGGTTGATCACCATGTTGTTGATGCGGTGGCCGAGGATCAGCAGCGCCCCTTTGGCCGGGAACATGCGGATGCGCAAGTCGGCGTATTCGGCGATCTGCTGGCCCCAGATGCCGGCGGCGTTGACCACCACCGGCGCATGCAGCTCATAACGCCGCTGATTCTGATGGTCGTAAACGCGCACGCCCGTCACCCGGTCGCCGCTGCGCAGCAGCCCCACCACCTGGTGGTAGGTCAGGATCTGCGCGCCGTGTTCACGCGCGTCCAGCATGTTGGCGGCGGTCAACCGGAAGGGATCGACGGTGCCGTCCGGCACCCGCACCGCGCCGATCAGCGTCGGGTTGGCCGCCGGCTCCAGGCGCAGCGCCAGCTGCGGGTCGATAGCTTCAGCGTCGATGTCGGCCTGGCGACAGGCGTCGATAAACTGTTGCTGATAGTCCAGCGAGTCCTGCGGCAAGGTGATGAACAGCCCATCGGTGCGCTCGATGCAGTGGTGGGCAATGCGTTTCAGGATGCGGTTCTCTTCGATGCACTCGCGCGCCGACTCGCCGTCGGTCACCGCATAGCGCGCGCCGCTGTGCAGTAAACCGTGGTTGCGGCCGGTGGCGCCGGTGGCGATGTCGTGGCGCTCCAGCAAGATGCAGCGCAAGCCGCGCCGCGCACAGTCGCGGGCGATGCCTGCACCGGTGGCGCCGCCGCCGATGATGATCACATCCGTTTCGCCGCCGTCAAAATAGCTGCTCATGTCGCTCCCTCAGGATCGGTAGTTATGAGCCTATTGAGCCACGGTTATTAGGGTCTTTGTTTGATAAGGAACAATAACGAACATGAAACGAAATAAAAATGTCCACAAAAAACCATCAATGTGATCATAATCACGATTTTTGGACGTTTTTCTATTTCATAACGTTAACGAATCGCTCAAAATCCGCCGTGGTTTCATGAAAGTGTAACAATTGCGCCATTCGTCACAGCGACACCAGGCGTATTTGATGACAATGGCGCTCGTTATGGAACACAAAAACACCACATTCGATATCCGCTCAATCATCAAATGAACGTAAAAGGTCATATTGATGTGATAACAGATAAAGCCATCGGAGGCGCTCATGTTGAGTATTTTTAAGCCGGCCGCACACACCGCCCGTGTGCCGAGCGATAAGGTAGACCCGCTCTACCGTAAGCTGCGCTGGCAAATTTTCCTGGGGATCTTCTTCGGTTACGCCGCTTACTATCTGGTGCGTAAGAACTTCACCCTGGCCATGCCTTACCTGATCGAACAAGGCTTCAGCCGCGGTGACCTCGGCTTCGCGCTGTCGGGCATCTCCATTGCCTACGGCTTCTCCAAATTCATCATGGGTTCGGTCTCCGACCGTTCCAACCCGCGGGTGTTCCTGCCTGCCGGCCTGATCCTGGCGGCGGCGGTGATGTTGTTCATGGGCTTCGTGCCGTGGGCCACCTCCAGCATCGCCATCATGTTCGTCCTGCTGTTCCTGTGCGGCTGGTTCCAGGGCATGGGTTGGCCGCCGTGCGGCCGCACCATGGTGCACTGGTGGTCGCAGAAAGAACGCGGCGGCATCGTTTCCATCTGGAACTGCGCCCACAACGTGGGTGGCGGCCTGCCGCCGCTGCTGTTCCTGCTGGGTATGGCCTGGTTCAACGACTGGCACGCGGCGCTGTACATGCCGGCCTTCGGCGCCATCCTGGTGGCCCTGATCGCCTTCGCCCTGATGCGCGACACCCCGCAATCCTGCGGCCTGCCGCCGATTGAAGAGTACAAAAACGACTATCCGGACGACTACAGCGAAAAAGACGAAGAAGAGCTGACCGCCAAGCAGATCTTCATGCAGTACATTCTGCCGAACAAGCTGCTGTGGTACATCGCGGTCGCCAACGTATTCGTCTATCTGCTGCGTTACGGCATTCTGGACTGGTCGCCGACCTACCTGAAAGAAGTGAAACACTTCGCGCTGGACAAGTCGTCCTGGGCCTACTTCCTGTATGAATACGCCGGTATCCCGGGCACCCTGCTGTGCGGCTGGATGTCGGACAAAGTGTTCAAAGGCAACCGCGGCGCCACCGGTGTGTTCTTCATGACGCTGGTGACCATCGCCACCGTGGTGTTCTGGATGAACCCGGCCGGTAACCCGACCGTGGACATGATCTGTATGCTGGTCATCGGCTTCCTGATCTACGGCCCGGTGATGCTGATCGGCCTGCACGCGCTGGAGCTGGCGCCGAAGAAAGCCGCCGGCACCGCCGCGGGCTTCACCGGCCTGTTCGGTTACCTGGGCGGCTCGGTTGCAGCCAGCGCCATCGTCGGTTACACCGTGGACTTCTTCGGTTGGGACGGCGGCTTCATGGTGATGATCGGCGGCGGCGTGCTGGCGGTTATCCTGCTGCTGCTGACCATGCTGAACGAAAAGAAACACCACGCGGAAATCGCCGCCAAGCGCGGTTAAGCGTCACACGACTTTTGCATGATTTAAAGGCCGCCCTGCGGCCTTTTTACTACCCTGCCCCCAACAACACGGAGAAAAACGGAATGCGGACTCAAGTCAAAGCCCTGCTGACAGGGATCATTCTCGCCACCTCGATGGTCAGCGCCGCACAGGCGGCGGACAAAGTGGTGATCGCCCACCGTGGCGCCAGCGGCTACCTGCCGGAACACACCCTGCCGGCGAAAGCGATGGCCTACGCCCAGGGCGCCGATTACCTCGAACAAGATCTGGTGATGACCAAGGACAACGAGCTGGTGGTGCTGCACGACCATTATCTCGATCGCGTCACCGACGTCGCCGAACGCTTCCCGGACCGCGCGCGCAAAGACGGCCGCTACTACGCCATCGACTTTACGCTGGCGGAGATCAAATCGCTGAAGTTCACCGAAGGCTTTGAAATCGAAAACGGCAAGAAGGTACAGGGTTATCCTGGCCGCTTCCCGATGGGCAAATCCGACTTCCGCGTACACACCTTCCAGGAAGAGATCGAGTTCGTGCAGGGTCTGAACCATTCGACCGGCAAAAACATCGGCATCTACCCTGAAATCAAGGCGCCGTGGTTCCACAAACAGGAAGGCAAAGACATCTCCAGCAAAGTGCTGGCGGTGCTCAAGCAGTACGGTTACACCGGCAAGAACGATAACGTCTACCTGCAGTGCTTCGACGCCAACGAGCTCAAACGCATCAAGAACGAGCTGGAGCCGAAGCTGGGCATGGATCTGAAGCTGGTGCAGCTGATCGCCTATAACGACTGGCAGGAAACCTACGAGCAGAAAGCCGACGGCAAGTGGGTAGAATACGACTACGACTGGATGTTCAAGCCGGGCGCGATGAAGAAAATCGCTCAGTATGCCGACGGCATCGGGCCGGACTACCACATGCTGGTGGTCGCGGATCAATCCAAGCCGGGCCACATCGTGCTGACCGACATGGTGAAAGAAGCGCATGCCAGCAAGCTGGCGGTGCACCCGTTCACCATCCGCGCCGATGCGCTGCCGAAGTACGTGACCGACGTGAACCAGCTGTATGACGTGATTTACAACCAGGCCGGCGTCGACGGCGTGTTCACCGACTTCCCGGACAAGGGCGTGCAGTTCCTGCAGAAGCAGGGCCAGCACAAGTAATGCCAAGGGCGCCGCAAGGCGCCCTTGAATTGCTGACAAAGGAGGAAAAAACGTGGTTTTTCCTCCTTTGTGGATATCAGTCGAAAATCAATAAATTGATTTTCCTTGTTTTTTAGATATTGCCCTCTGTCAGCTCGGCAACGTCATCCGGTTTATCATTGACTTTAAGGGCGCCGCAAGGCGCCCTTGTTATTTCAGAGAAACGGCCGGGTGATTTCAGAGGAACATCTTGCGCAGGTAGTGCGGCACCGCGTTATCGACGTTGGAGCCGATCACTTCCAGCTCCGGCAGCATATCCTTCAGGCGCTGATGCGCGTCGCGCATGATGCAGCCCTTACCGGCCATCGACAGCATCTCCAGATCGTTCATGCCGTCGCCGAAGGCGATGCACTCTTGCAGCGTATAGCCGATGATCTTGGCCACTTCTTCCAGCGCATGCCCTTTCGACACGCCGCCCGCCATCACTTCCAGGCAGGTCGGGAACGAGAAGCTGACGTTGACCCGATCGCCCCAGCGCGCGTTGATGGCGTCTTCCACCTGCAGCAGCCGCTCGTGATTTTCGCAGGTGAAGTAGACCTTACAGACGCCGTCGGTTTCCAGTAGGCCCGGCTCGAACAGCTGATATTTGAACACCGACTCCTGGAAGAACTCTTCCTGCTCAGGGCTTTCGCGGTTGATGAACCAGTCATCGTTGCGGTAGACGTTGGTGGTGATCTCCGGATCGTCGTGCAGCATGCCGTACAGATCGCGGGCGATATCCCCGTCCAGGTTATGGCTGAAGATCAACTCGCCGGCGGTGTTGTGCACCCGCGCGCCGTTGGAGGTGATCATAAAGGCGCTGATCTCCAGGCTGTCGCGGATCTGCGCCACGTCGATATGGTGACGGCCGGTGGCGAACACGAAATGTACGCCGCGCTGGGTCAGCAACTTCAGCGTTTCTTTGGCGTACGGCGACAGGGTATGGTCGGGAGACAGCAGCGTGCCATCTAAATCGGAAGCGACGACGTGATACATAGCGTTATGTTCTAACCTCTGATGGAGTTGTCGGCGGCAGCGCGCCGCCTAAGTGTTGAGCAAAGAAGCGCAGGATTGCGTTCAGTGCTTCGGCGCGCATCGCGTCCCGCTCGAACAGGATCTCGTGGCGTGCGCCGTTGATAACCCACGGGAGCCCCCCTTCGCAAGGGCGCCCCGCGTCTGACAGAGCCTGACAAAAAGCCTGATGCGAACGGTTGTCGACCACCCGTTCCTCACCGGCCTGCAAAAGCAACAGCGGCGTTGTTATCTCCCCGGCCTGAGCAATAATCTGCCGGCCGGCGCGGATGCTCTCCCGCACCCAATGGTAGGTCGGCCCGCCCACCTGCAGCTCGGGGTAATCGGCGTAATAGCGCAGGCTGCGCCGATAGCGCTCGCGGCTATGGGTCAACACGTTGACCACATAGGGCAACGGACGCCACTGGCCGGTGCCCACCGCGTAGTAGTCGCGGATCGCCGGGCGCGTCTCCACCCAGTCGAGGATGCGGTCGGCCAGCCAGCCCGGCATCGGCAACTGGATGCCGAACATCGGCGCGCAAAACGCCGCCGCGTCGAATGCCTGCGGCCGGCGCTGCAGGAACTGCGCCAGGATCGCGCCGCCCATCGAATGCGCCAGCGCTACGCGCTGCCGATAACCGCACGATTCGACCTCGCGCTGCCAAAGCTGCTCGAAATCGTCCACGTAGTCGGCGAAGTTTACCACATGACCGCGGTGCGTATCCGCCAGTAAACGGCCGGAGCGCCCCTGCCCGCGATGATCGACGATCACCACATCGTAACCGCAGTGGAACAGATCGTAGGCCACCTCGGGGTATTTCACGTAGCTTTCGATGCGGCCGGGGCTGACCACCACCACCCGCTGATGTCGTGCGGAGCGAAAACGCACAAAGCGGATCGGCACGCCGCCCACGCCGCTGAACTCGCCCTCTTCCCGTAGCCGCCAGAAGTCCAGCAGCGGCCCGGTGGCGAAGGCAGCGAACTGCGTTTCACGCGTTAACCAGTCATCGGAGCTGAGAGTGAACGAGGTCATCGAGAGCGTTTTCCCTGTGGGGCCGGCGGAAAATGTGACCGCTGGCACAAGAAATCATACTAGCGTATTGTGATTCAATTCTTACAAAAAACGGCGCCGCCTCGGCGCATTGTGGCACAAAACGACACTTTCAGGGAGCCGAGAACCATGACCTTGGACTGGTGGTTAACCTACCTGCTGACCACGCTTATCCTCAGCCTGTCCCCCGGCTCAGGCGCCATCAACACCATGAGCACCGGCATCAGCCACGGCTATCGCGGCGCCGCCGCGTCGATCGCCGGGCTGCAGGTCGGGCTGAGCGCGCACATCGTACTGGTGGGCATCGGCCTCGGCGCGCTGATTTCTCAATCGCTGCTGGCGTTCGAGCTGCTGAAATGGCTGGGCGCCGCCTACCTGGTGTGGCTCGGCATCCAGCAATGGCGCGCCGCCGGGGCGCTGGATCTGCATGCGCTGGCGGGCAGCATGCCGCGCCGCCGTCTGTTCCGCCGCGCGGTGCTGGTCAACCTGACCAACCCGAAAAGCATCGTGTTCCTCGCCGCGCTGTTCCCGCAGTTTATCTTGCCCAATCAGCCGCAGGCCGAGCAGTATCTGGTGCTCGGCGTCACTACCGTGGTGGTGGATATTCTGGTGATGATCGGTTACGCCACCCTGGCGACGCGCATCGCCGGCTGGCTGAGAACGCCGCGCCAGATGCAGCTGCTCAACCGGGTATTCGGTTCGCTGTTCATTTTGGTGGCGGGGCTGCTGGCGACCGCCCGCAAAGCCTGACAAAAAAGGCCGGGCATCGCTGCTCGGCCTTGGGCATGTCACTGCCGATCAGCGGGTAAAGATCAGGTGTAACCCGAAGCCGGTGAACAGCACGCCCGCCACCCCGTCGATCCACTTGGCCAACCGCTGGTAGCCGCGGCGCATCGCCGGCAGCGCGAACACCACCGCCACCAGGCTGAACCAGACGAAGGTCTCGGCGACGATCAGCAGGAACAGTCCCCAGCGCGCCCCGGCGCCGACGCTGTCGCCGACGAACAGCGAGAACACGCTGCCGAAATAGATCACCGCTTTCGGGTTGGACAGATTGGTCAGGAAGCCGCGAATAAAGCTGCGCCCGGCCTTCGGCAACGCCACCTGAGTCTCCGCCGCCGGCTGCGCTTGCTGCGCCCGCGCGGAACGCAGCAGCTGCCACCCCATCCAGCACAGGTAAATGCCGCCGCCGACCATGATGATCTGATGCAGCCAGGCCATTTTCTGCAGGATCAGGTGCAGCCCCATCAAGGCCACGCCGGCCCACACCACGATGCCGAGCGAAATGCCGACCACGCCCATCATCGCCTCGCGGCGCGAGCGGCTGGCGGCGGTTTGCGACACGAAAAAGAAGTCCGGCCCCGGGCTCATCAGCGCAATCAGATGTACCAGCGCCACGGTGAGAAACAGCATCAGCATGATTTATCGCCCTTAGTCTTCGTCATTGTCGAGATGGTCGCGGATCATCGCCATAAAGGGCGCGCCGAAACGCTCCAGTTTGCGCTGGCCGACGCCGTTGACGCTCAGCAGATCGCCGGCCTTGATCGGCATCTGTTCGGCCATTTCCAGCAGCGTGGCGTCGTTGAACACCACGTAAGGCGGAATGTTTTCTTCGTCGGCGATCGATTTGCGCAGTTTGCGCAGCTTGGCGAACAGCTTGCGATCGTAATTGCCGCCGTAGGATTTCTGGTTGGCGCTGCTGCGCGACTTCAGGCTCTGGATGCGCGGCACCGCCAGCTGCAGCGCCACCTCGCCGCGCAACACCGGACGCGCCGCCTCGGTCAATTGCAGCGCCGAGTGCATGGCGATGTTCTGGGTGATAAAGCCCAGGTGGATCAGCTGACGCAGCACGCTGGTCCAGTGTTCAGTGGTTTGATCGCGGCCGATGCCGTACACCGGCAGCTTATCGTGGCCGTATTCGCGAATGCGTTGGTTGTTGGAGCCGCGCAGCACTTCCACGATGTACCCGAGGCCGAAGCGCTGGCCGACGCGGTACACGCAGGACAGCGCCTTGCGCGCGTCCTCCAGCCCGTCGTAGCGCTTGGGCGGATCGAGGCAGATGTCGCAGTTGCCGCAGTTCTCGTGCTTGCCTTCGCCGAAGTAGTTGAGCAGCACCAGACGGCGGCAGGTTTGCGCCTCGGCGAACGCGCCCATGGCGTTCAGCTTGTGGCGCTCGATGTCCAACTGCTGCCCGGCAGGTTTTTCCTCCAGGCAGCGGCGCAGCCAGGCCATGTCGGCCGGATCGTACAGCAGGATGGCTTCGGCCGGCAGGCCGTCGCGCCCGGCGCGGCCGGTCTCCTGATAATAGGATTCGATATTGCGCGGGATGTCGAAATGCACCACGAAGCGCACGTTGGGTTTATTGATGCCCATGCCGAAGGCGACGGTAGCCACCACCACCTGCAAATCGTCACGCTGGAACGCTTCCTGCACCTGCGCGCGGCGATCGTTGTCCAGCCCGGCGTGGTAGGCGCCGACGCTCAGCCCGCGGCTTTGCAGACGCGCGGCGGTGTCTTCCACCTTGGCGCGGCTGTTGCAATAGATAATGCCGCTCTTGCCGCGCTGATCCTGCACGAAGCGCCACAGCTGATCGAGCGGTTTGAATTTTTCCACCAGCGTGTAGCGGATGTTCGGCCGGTCGAAGCTGCTGACCTGCACCAGCGGGTCCTGCAGCGCCAGCAGGCGCACGATATCGCCGCGGGTGGACTCGTCGGCGGTGGCGGTCAGCGCGATCACCGGCATCGACGGGAAGCGCTGTTTCAGCTGACCCAGCGCGCGATATTCCGGCCGGAAGTCATGGCCCCACTGCGAAATACAGTGCGCCTCATCCACCGCCAGCATCGCCGGCGGACAGTGATCGAGCAGGCTGAGGAAGCTTTCCATCATCAGCCGTTCCGGCGCGATGTACAGCATCTTGATGGTGCCGTTGCGGCAGCCGGCCATAACGTCCAGCTGCTCCTCGCGAGTTTGCGTCGAGTTATAGCAGGCGGCGGAAACGCCGTAGGCCAACAGTTGGTCGACCTGATCCTTCATCAGCGAGATCAGCGGGGAAACCACCAGGGTCAGGCCGTCCATCACCAGCGCCGGGATTTGGTAACACAACGACTTGCCGCCGCCGGTCGGCATCACCACCAGGCAATCCTGCCCGCCGATCGCGGCGTTGATAATCGTTTGTTGGCCCGGACGGAATTGCTGGTAGCCAAAGGTATCGCGCAATACCTGCTCGGCCAGCAATTCTCTGTTAATCACTGCTGCGGTTGACACACACTTCCCCATTTTTTAATCGGTACACACCCAGCGGGTATGATTACATAATATCGTTCAGCATGACACCAACGCCCACCCGTGTCTGCCGGAAGTTATAGTCGATCAGCGATTCGCCGTAGCCGCTGAACACCTGGGTATAGAAACGCACGTTGCGGGTGATCGGATAGCTCCAGCCCAGCTCCGCGCCGCCGTAGCCGCTGTTCCAGTTATAGTGGCTGTCGACGCTGAATACGCTGTCGCCCCAAGCGTAACCGACCTTCAGCCGGTAGTATCCCATGTATTTGGTGATGTCCGGGTTGTCGTCGTTGCTCGAGCTCTCCGAGAAGCGGAACCAGGGCTTGAGATCCACCTGCCAGTTGCCGTTTTGCGCCATCAGCCGCGCATAGCCGCGATTCCAGCTGCGCGACGTCGGATCCGAACGGCCGTTAGACTGATGGTTAACGCCGATTTCAACATCGCGCAGCGTCCAACCGGCAAAGCGGTAATCGGTCGCCCACCCTACGAACAGCTGCGGCTCGTAGTTGGTTTCGCGGAACGGCGAAGACTCGCCGCGGTTGGACAATTGCCACCAGGAGCGCTGAGTATAAGACGCGCCGAGCACCGAGTTGTCGCCGGCAATGCCCCGCCACAGCGGAAACGCCAGGCTAAGCTGGTATTTCACCTCGTCCTTGCGCGCCTTGTCGGCCCAGTTGTACGTCTTGATGGCCTCTTTGTTGATATCGCTGGTGTCGGTGTACAACAGGTAATTGGGATCGTAAGGATACAGCGTGAACGGATTATCGTGCTCCTGCAGCAGGTTGGCGATAATGCTGCCGCGCACCGCCGGCTTATCGTGAATCTGCTGCTCTTTGGCTTCCTCAGCCAATGCCAGCGCCGGCATCAGCAGCGTGGCGGAAACGATCCCTGACAAAATGCGCATAACCTCTCCTCACTCCAACGAAAAAGGGCAAGCCCAGAAAAAATCAGGCCATTTTACACACAAAGGAGGCTTTACCGCAGCGCAGGTCGGTTTTATTGGAATAGTCTGGAAAGCAACAAAGGTTAAGCATAAAATCAACATTCCATTAACCTGGACTGACCAGTTAGCTCCCTTAAAACGCAAAAGAAAAACGGAAACCCGCTATGTCGACCACACCACTGACCCTGGAAGCCGCCCGCCGCAAGATCGGCGAAATCTTTGTCTACCACATGCCATTCAACCGCGAGCTTGGCCTGGAGCTACGCCGCTTCGACGATGATTACGTCGAGCTGAGCTTCACCAACCAACGCAAGCTGGTGGGCAACGCGGCACAGGAAATTCTGCACGGTGGCGTGATCGCCGCGGTGCTTGACGTCGCCGCCGGATTGGCCTGCGCCGGCGGCGTGCTGACGCGCCTGGAGCCGCTGATCGAAGAGGAGATCGCCGCCAAGCTGTCGCGCATGGGGACCATCGATCTGCGCGTCGATTACCTGCGCCCTGGCCGCGGCGAGCACTTCGTCGCCTCCGCCAGCGTGCTGCGCAGCGGCAACAAGGTCGCCGTCGCGCGCGTAGAGCTGCATAACCACGACGGCCTGCATATCGCGAGCGCCACCGCCACCTATCTGGTCGGCTGATGATTGTGTGCGGTGAGCGTCTTCAGTACACTCACCGCATCTTACGTTCCCCACCCGAGTGACGTCATGGACGCAAAGCAAACGCGTCAGGGCATTTTCTTCGCCCTGGCCGCCTATTTTATGTGGGGCATCGCCCCGGCCTATTTCAAACTGATTCAGCAAGTGCCCGCCGATGAGATCCTCACCCACCGGATCATCTGGTCGTTTTTCTTCATGCTGGCGCTGATCTCGCTGGGCCGCAGCTGGCCGAAAGTGCGGGCCGCCTGTCAAAATCGCAAACGGCTGCTGCTGCTGGCGGTCACCGCGCTGTTGATCGGCGGCAACTGGCTGCTGTTCATCTGGGCGGTGAACAACCACCATATGCTCGAGGCCAGCCTGGGCTACTTCATCAACCCGCTGGTTAACGTGCTGTTGGGGATGCTGTTTCTCGGCGAACGCTTCCGCCGCATGCAGTGGGTGGCGGTGGCGCTGGCGTTCACCGGGGTGCTGGTACAGCTCTGGCAGTTCGGCTCGTTGCCGATCATCGGTCTGGGGCTGGCGTTCAGCTTCGCCTTCTACGGCCTGCTGCGCAAGAAAATCGCCATCGACGCCCAGACCGGCATGCTGATCGAAACGCTGTGGCTGCTGCCGGTGGCGGCGGCCTATCTGTTCCTGTTCGCCGACAGTCCCACCAGCCACCTGAGCGCCAACCCGTGGTCGCTGAACCTGCTGCTGGTCGCCGCCGGCATCGTCACCACCGTGCCGCTGCTGTGCTTCACCGCGGCGGCCACCCGGCTGCGCCTGTCGACGCTCGGTTTCTTCCAGTATCTCGGCCCGACGCTGATGTTCCTGCTGGCGGTCACCTTCTACGGCGAAACCGTCGGCCAGGACAAACTGGTGACCTTCGGCTTTATCTGGGCGGCGCTGATCCTGTTCACCCTCGACGCGCTCTATACCCAGCGCAAGCTGCGCTGAGCCCGGCGCCGCCGGGTTACAGCCAGTTCTTGCGCTTGAAGTACAGGTAAGGGGCCAGGCCGGCCAGGATCATCAAGGTGATGGCGCCCGGGTAGCCGAACGACCATTTCAGCTCCGGCATGAATTCGAAGTTCATGCCGTAGCTGGAGGCCACCAGCGTTGGCGGCAGGAACACCACCGACACCACCGAGAAGATCTTGATGATGCGGTTCTGCTCGATGTTGATGAAGCCCATCGCCGCCTGCATCAGGAAGTTCACTTTCTGGAACAGCGATTCGTTGTGCGGCAGCAGGGATTCGATGTCGCGCAGCACTTCACGCGCCTGCTCCAGTTGGCCGGTCGGCAGACGCGCCTTGCGCACCAGGAAGTTGAGCGCGCGCTGGGTATCCATCAGACACAAACGCACCTTCCAGCCGATATCTTCCAGCTCCGCCAGCGTCGACAGCGCGGCGTCGTATTCGTCGCCCTGATGCCCTTCCATGATCACCCGGCTGAGCTGTTCCAGATCGCTGTAGATGTTCTCTATCTCGTCCGCCAACTGCTCAATCTTGGTTTCGAACAGATCCAGCAGCAGTTCGTAGGCGTTGCCTTCGAGCATGGTCTGGTTGCGGGCGCGCATGCGGTACAGGCGAAACGCCGGCAGTTCACGCTCGCGCAGGGTATACAGGCGGCCGTCGCGGATGGTGAACGCCACCGTGGAGTTGCCGGCGTGATCTTCCGCATCTTCAAAGTAGAAGAAGGAGTGGATATGCAGACCGTCTTCGTCTTCGAAGAAACGGGCGGAGGCTTCGATGTCGTCCAGCTCGGGACGCGTCGCCAGGCTTTGTCCCAGCTCATTCTGCACGCGCTCACGCTCGCCCTCTTCCGGCTCGACCAGGTCAACCCACAGCGATGACGTGAGATCATCCGAGTCGTCCAGCTCCAGACGGGACAAGCGGCGGTTATCTAATTTAAAAGCGCTCAGCATGTGCCAAAACTCCGTGAAGGTAACGGGTGCGGACAACGCGTTGAAGCACAGAAACAGAGGGGATGCGTATCACCGATTTGTTTCAGACCATGAAGAGATCTGACTCATAGCGACGCTTTGCGGGGTCGCCGACAACCACGAAGGCTATCAGCAAAAACGGAGAGCCTTAGAAGTTATACCTGCGGCGCAGGTCAGTGAGCCAGTATCTACTGGGTGTGTCCAAGGCGTCTGTCCTCAATGATAATAGTGCGCGCATGTTACGCCGAGAGGAAAAAGCCTGTCAACACGTTAGGCGGGATAATTGCGCAACAAATCATCACGATGATCAATGGTAAAAATGGCGCTTAAACCGTGCTGAAAAAGTCGCGGCGATCGCTTACCGCCACCAAGAATGTTGTTAAGATGACATCACCCTAATGGTACGACAAGCATGCGGATTTAAATGATGAAACAGATTACCGCCCATGAACTGACCGCGATGAGCGAACAGGCCGCCAGCGTGGCCCGCCTGCGCGCGCACCGCACTTTACACGAAGAGTTGAGCGACCCGGTGCAACGCCTGGCGATCGCCATGGAACCCGGCACCTATATCCGCCCGCACCGTCACCCGCAAACCTGGGAATTGCTGACGCCGCTGCGCGGCCGTTTTGTCGTGTTGCAGTTCAACGATGACGGCGTCGTCACGCAGCGCACCCTGCTCGGCGAAGAAACCAAAGTGCTGGAGATGCCGGCATTTACCTGGCATGCGGTGCTGTCGGTCGATGCCGGCGGCGTGGTATTCGAAGTGAAGCAGGGCCCGTATCAGGCACTGACCGAAGAGGACTGCATGCAATGGGCGCCGCAGGAAGGCGGCGAAGGCACCGAAGCGGTGATGCGCTGGTATGCCACCGCGCAGGTCGGCGATCGCTACCCTCACTGATAATGAACGATTGCAGGGGCGTGCCCCTGCAACTCTCCCCTCTCTTTATACCGTTTCCAGGCGAGCGTAGGCCGCCACCAGCCACTTGATGCCCTCGCCCGGGAAAGCGATCTGCAGCCGGCTGTGCTCGCCGCTGCCCTCCAGATTGACGATGGTGCCTTCGCCAAACTTGGGATGGCGCACGCGCTGGCCCAGCTTGTAGCCGGTATCGTTTTCGCTGATCGGTGTGCCCATGCGGCGGTGATTGACCGGGCGCGATACGCTGGCGCGCAGGCGCACTTCTTCCACGCACTCTTCCGGCAGCTCACCGATAAAGCGCGACGGCCGGTGGTAAACCTCTTTGCCGTACAGACGGCGCGTTTCGGCATAGGTCAGCGTCAGCTTCTGCATGGCGCGCGTTACGCCCACATAGGCCAGGCGGCGCTCCTCTTCCAGACGGCCGCCTTCATCCAGCGACATCTGGCTCGGGAACATGCCTTCTTCCATGCCGACGATAAACACCAGCGGGAACTCCAGGCCCTTGGCGGAGTGCAGGGTCATCAGCTGCACCGCGTCCTGGTAGGCGTCGGCCTGCCCTTCGCCCGCCTCCAGGGCCGCATGCGACAGGAACGCCTGCAGCGGCATCAGATCCTGATCTTCTTCCTGATAGCTGAACTGGCGCGTCGCCGTCACCAGTTCCTCAAGGTTTTCGATGCGCGCCTGCCCCTTTTCGCCTTTCTCCTGCTCATACATGATGAACAGCCCGGAATCGCGGATCACCCGGTCGGTCTGCACGTGGAGCGGCATGTCGGCGGTTTCATGCGCCAGCGACTCCACCAGTTCGATAAAGCGCTGCAGCGCCGAGGCGGCGCGGCCGGCCAACACTTTGTCCTGCATCAGCTCGCGCGTCGCCTGCCACAGCGTCAGCTGGCGATCGCGCGCCGCCTGGCGCACCACGTCAAGGGTACGATCGCCGATGCCGCGCGTCGGGGTGTTGACCACGCGCTCGAAGGCCGCATCGTCGTTGCGGTTGGAAATGAGGCGCAGGTAAGCCAGCGCATCCTTGATTTCCTGGCGTTCGAAGAAGCGCTGGCCGCCGTAGATGCGGTACGGCATCGCCGTCTGCAGCAGCGCCTCTTCCAGCACGCGCGACTGGGCGTTGCTGCGGTACAGGATGGCGCAGTCGTTCAGCGCCCCGCCGTTGTCCTGCCAGGTCTTGATGCGGTTGACCACGAAGCGCGCTTCGTCGAGTTCGTTAAAGGCGCAGTAGATGGAGATCGGTTCGCCTTCGCCGCCTTCGGTCCACAGGTTTTTGCCCATGCGCCCGTCGTTGTTGGCGATCAGGGTGTTGGCCGCTTTCAGGATGTTGCTGGTGGAACGGTAGTTCTGTTCCAGGCGGATGGTTTCCGCGCCGGGGAAATCTTTCAGGAAGCGCTGGATGTTTTCCACCTGCGCGCCGCGCCAGCCGTAGATCGACTGGTCATCGTCACCGACGATCATCACGTTGCTGTTGCCGCCCGCCAGCAGACGGATCCAGGCGTACTGGATGCTGTTGGTATCCTGGAATTCGTCCACCAGCACGTTGGTGAAACGTTCGCGGTAGTGGTTGAGGATATGCGGCTTGTTCAGCCACAGCTCGTGCGCGCGCAGCAGCAGCTCGGCGAAATCCACCAGCCCCGCGCGATCGCAGGCTTCCTGATAGGCCTGGTAGATGCGCAGCCAGGTGGCCTCTACCGGGTTGTTGTAGGTCTCGACGTGCTGTGGCCGCAGGCCCTCGTCTTTCTTGCCGTTGATGTACCACATCGCCTGACGCGGCGGCCACTGCTTCTCGTCGACGTTCAGCGCCTTGATGATGCGCTTGAGCAGCCGCAGCTGGTCGTCGCTGTCGAGGATCTGGAAATCCTGCGGCAGGTTGGCTTCCAGGTGGTGGGCGCGCAACAGACGATGCGCCAGGCCGTGGAAGGTGCCGATCCACATGCCGCCCTGGCTGGTGCCGATCAGATGTTCGATACGGTGGCGCATTTCCGCCGCCGCCTTGTTGGTGAAGGTCACCGCCATGATCGAATACGGCGAACAGTTCTCCACCGACAGCAGCCAGGCGATGCGATGCACCAGCACCCGGGTCTTGCCGCTGCCCGCCCCGGCCAGAACCAACAGGTTGCTGCGCGGCGCCGCCACGGCTTCACGTTGTTTTTCATTCAGGCTGTCGAGCAGATCGGAGACGTCCATAGGCACCACTAATGGTTAAGGGAAAACCCGCCGCTGGCGGGTTTTTCACTGGAAATTTATACAGAGTTCTGGCAGGGATTATAACAATGCTGTCAGCGATGCCAACTGCGAAATCTCAATATGCGGCAGCAGGCGGCTGTCGGCGGCCCGCATCAGATCCCGTTGCCGATCGTTGATCCAACAGGCCTGCAGCCCCGCGCGCAGCGCGCCGGCGACGTCGGTAGTCAGATCGTCGCCCACATGCAGGATCTGCTCGGGCGCCACGCCCAGCCGCTCGACGGCTAGGTGGTACATGTCCTGGTACGGTTTGGCGCGGCCGTCCGGCCCGGAGCGCAACACGAACTGGAAGTAGCCGTCCAGGCCACACTGTGCCGGATCGGCGTTGCCGTTGGTGATCGCCACCAGCGGATAGCGCGCGGCCAGCGCCTTCAGCGTGGCGTGGGTCGCTTCCGGTACCTCGATGCGGCTGCGCCACAGCGCGAAGTTTTGCATCGCCGCATCGGCCCCGATCGCCGCGTCGGCATCGCGCAGCCCCTGCCGGCTCAGCGCCAGATGAATGGCGCGCCAGCGCCACTGGGTGACGTCGTGGTAGATCTCCGGATCCTGCTCGCGCAGCTCCTGGCGCAGGCGGTGGAAATCCGCCGACTGGAAGCTGTTCAGACCGGGATGGTAGCTCTGCAGGAAGGCCACCGACTGTTGTTCGGTCTGTCTAATCACCGGGCGATTGTCATACAGCGTGTCGTCCAGATCGAAAGTCAGCGCCGCCAGCGGGCGCAGCGGGCGATAAAAATGCATCAGGATTTCCCCCGTTTGGCGCGCGGATGCGCGGCATCGTACACGTTCGCCAGATGTTGAAAGTCGAGGTGGGTATAAATTTGCGTGGTGGTCAGGTTGGCGTGGCCGAGCAGCTCCTGCACCGCGCGCAGATCGCCGCTGGACTCCAGCATGTGGGTAGCGAAGGAGTGGCGCAGCTTGTGCGGGTGGATATGGCTGTTGACGCCCTGTTTCACGCCCCATTCGGCGAAGCGCTTTTGCACGTTGCGCGTCGAAATGCGCCGCCCCTGATTGGACAGGAACATCGCGTCATCTTCCGGCCCGAACAGATCGCGCATCGCCAGCCAGTGTTCCAGCCAGGTGACGGCGGTGCGCCCGATCGGCAATTTGCGCTCTTTGCTGCCTTTCCCCATCACCCACACCTCGCCGGCGGCCATGTCGACATGGCGGCAATCCAGCCCCACCAGCTCTGAGAGGCGCAGGCCGGCGCCGTACATCACCTCCAGCATGGCGCGATCGCGCACCGCTAGCGGATCGTTGAGATCGATCTCCAGCAGCTGGTTCATTTCATCGACGTCGATGTTTTTCGGCAGATGGCGGCCGCTGCGCGGCGTGCGGATGCCTTTGGCGGGGTTGGCGTGCAATACGCCCTGGCTGACCAGCCAGTCGAGGAAACTGCGCAACGAAGAGAGCCGTAGCGCCAGGCTGGCGGACTGCAGGCCGGCGCGTTTGCTGCGCGCCGCCAGCATGCGCACCCGGGCGGCGTCCAGCGCCGTCCAGTCGGTGACGCCAATCTCCTGCGCCAGGCGCATCAGCGCCGCCAGCTGGCGCGAATAGCTGAGCTGCGTCAGCGGGCTGAGTTGCCGTTCTACCTTGAGATAACGCAGAAAAGCGTCCACCGGCTGCTGCAGGCTGGGCGCAATCGGCATCATGCGCGTTCGACCCAGCGTTCCAGCAGTTCCGGCAGCATGCGCGCCAGTTGATTGAGCATCACCGTGCCCATGCCCTGCTGATAGTGTTGCGTATCGCGGCTGCTGAAGATCACCATGCCCAGTTCGCCGTCGTCGCCCAACATCGACAGCGCCACCGAGCCAATCTGGCCAATCTGTTTGGCCTGCGGCAACAGCAGCAGCAGTTCGGGGCCGTTCAGGCCGCCGAGGTAGTGTTGTTCGCTGCCCAGCCGCTGAATGCGGAACGGCTCGAACGCCGAACGCGTCAGCGCCAGGTGGGTAAAGTCGGAAGGCGCGCCGATCTTCCAGCGTTCGGCGAACAGGCGCACCGTGGCACCGGCCAAACCGAAGCCGCGCGCCCAGCGCTGCAGCCGGTTGAGCATGTCCTGCAGGCTGTCGGCGGTGGCCAAATCGGCCTGCAGGTGCAGCAACCGGGCGAACAGCCCTTCGTTGGCGCTGGCCTGTTCCATCAACAGCGTGATCTCTTCTTCCAGCCGTTCGATGTGATTGCGCTGGCGGGCCAGATGCCATTCCACCAGCGAAACGGTGCCGCGCACCGGGTGCGGCACGCGCATCTGCTCAACCTGGCGTGCGTTGCGAATAAAGAAATCCGGGTTCTGCAGCAGATACTGCATTACGGTGTCGTCATCCAGCGCCAGGCCGGCGACGCTCTGTTCTTCTACGCTCTTCATAGATGAATAAATCCGTCATAGACATGGGTTGCCGGGCCGGTCATAAACAGCGGGTTGCCCGGCCCTTTCCAGCGAATATGCAGGCTGCCGCCCGGCAGTTCTACATGCACCTCTTCTGACAGCAATTCCTGTTGGATCCCCACCGCTACCGCCGCACAGGCGCCGCTGCCGCAGGCCTGCGTTTCGCCGGCGCCGCGCTCGTAAACGCGCAGCTTGATGTGATCGCGGCTGACCACCTGCATAAAGCCGATGTTGGCCCGTTCCGGGAAGCGCTCATGCCCTTCCAGCACCGGCCCGAGCAGCTCCACCTTGGCGGTTTTTACATCATCCACCTGCAAAACACAATGCGGGTTGCCCATCGACACCACGCCGCACAGCACGGTCTGTTCCGCCGCGCGCATGATGTAGGTCTTTTCGGCCTTGGCGGCGCGGAACGGCACCGCCTGCGGATCGAAGTTCGGCTCGCCCATGTTGACGCACACCAGCTCGTCGTCGGTGACGCTGAGCACCATGCGCCCGGTTTGGGTGCTGACGCGGATATCGCGCTTGTTGGTCAGCCCTTTCAGCCGCACAAAGCGCGCGAAGCAGCGTGCGCCGTTGCCGCACTGCGCCACTTCGCTGCCGTCGGCGTTGAAAATTCGGTAGTGAAAATCCAGCTCGGGATCGTAAGGCGGTTCTACCACCAGCATCTGGTCAAAGCCGACGCCCAGGTGCCGATCGGCCAGCCGGCGGATCAGCTCAGGTGAAAAATAGACATTCTGTGTAACGGCATCGACCACCATAAAGTCGTTGCCCAGACCGTGCATTTTGGAGAACTGCATATCATACTCCGCTATCTGGACGCGCTATCCGTCTTGATTTTGCGGCGGCGCTCGCCACCGCAAACAGGGTGTTACTGGTCGACCATCGACGGTTTTTGCTGAGAGCCAGACTGCTCCTGCTGGTTCTTTTGCACCTGATCGCCCGTTTGCACCGGCGGCTTGGCCGGTTTTTGGCCGGCGGAATCGGCAGGTGGGAAGTAAAGCGGGCCCTTCAGACCACAGCCGGCGAGGCCGGTAAGCAGAACTGCCATCAGCGCATAGCGTAGTTGTTTTTTCATTTGCATTAATGCCTGTAATTCATGCGTCCAAGGTCTCTATAATCGCAGGTGGATCATGAAAAGCAATAGGAATTGAATATGAACGACAGCGAGTTTCATCAGTTGGCCGACCAGCTGATGCTGAATATTGAAGAGACACTGGACGATTTTGACGGCGATGCGGACATCGATTACGAAACCAATGGCGGCGTGATGACGCTGAGCTTCGAAAACGGCACCAAAATCGTCATCAACCGCCAAGAGCCGCTGCACCAGGTGTGGCTCGCCACCAAGGCCGGCGGTTACCACTTCAACTACCGCGACGGCGTCTGGCTATGCGATCGCAGCGGGCAGCCGTTTTATCAGCTGCTCAGCGAAGCGGCCAGCGCACAGGCCGGTGAGGAACTGCAGTTTTCCTGAGGCGATGCAGGGCTCGGCAACCGAGCCCTTGCGGCGTCAATGCAGCTGGAACTGCTGTTTGAGCGGCTGTGCGGCGCCATCGGCCACCGTCACGCACAGGCTGGACAGCACGTTGCTGCGGAACGGGATCACCTGCGTGCGCCCGTCGAGCTGCACGATCTGATAGAACTGCGGCAGGTTGAAGTTGATGAAGCTGGAGCCGTAGGTAAAGCGATCGTGCGATGAGGAGTAGAAGCGGCTGACGTCGCGCACCAGCTCCTCTTTACTGCCCTCGCAGTGGTGATACACCTCCACCCGATTCGACTCGTCCAGAATATAGATGTTGAAGCCCTTGTCGTCCGAGGTGTCTTCGAAGAAGAACTGGATGATCCCCTCGCTGGCGAAGCCATCCACCACCGGCGGCAGATGCACCTGATCGGTTTCCACCTTGATAGACAGGCCGTGCAGCTTGTTGTTGGAGATGGCGCCGTAAAACTCCACCGCGTTCTCCAGCTTCTGCACCGACACGCTCAGGCGCTCGAAGAACAGCCCCCAGGTTTGCCCGGCGACGCGCACCGCCTTGAAGCGGCCGGGTTCCAGCCGGGTGCTGGACAGGCGCAGCTCGATGCACTCCGACACCAGCTGCTGAATGCGGGTACGAATAAGGCCGCGCAGGTGCTGGCTGTAGCAGAACACTTCCACCGACTCCGGCGGCGCGGCGTCCTGGTGCATTTTGCCGAGAATGGTTTTCAGCGCTTCCAGCACCGACTGCTCACCGCTGAAATGCAGGGTACGCACTTCGTTCCAGGAGTTGCGGTACAGCAGATCGATGCTGCCCACCAAACACTGCTGCTGCTGGCCGAAGCTGAACACGTCCAGTTTGCGGAAATCGAAGTGCACCACCTGATTGCGGAAGGCGGCGGTCGGATCGTTTTCCAGATTGACGATGATCGCCAGATGGCGAATCTCGCACGGGCTGTACAACGCTTTCGGCGTCGGTGCCGGCAGGCGCAGCGGGAAGTGATGGGAAACGTCGGCCACCAGTTCCTGCAGCTTGGCGGTGTCACACAGGTTGCCGCTCTTGATGTGCAGGCGGGTCTGCGGCGTCAGCAGGCCGTTGAAATAGGCCCAGGCCACCAGCTTGTTCAAGTAGCGGTTATATTCCAGCGGCTGATGGCTGACGATCGAATCCATGGCCGGTGCCTGATTGTACAGGTACCAGCCGGTGCGGTTGGCGCGGCCAACCGGCACATGAATAAAGGTTAAATCGTTTTCCGACAGGTCCGGCGAGATCTGCGGGTTCACCAGCGTCACCTTGCCGGGCAGCGCCTCGAACGCCGCGTACAGTTTGCGGGTCAGCACGCCGATATCCTGCGGGCTGGCGCTGACGCTGAGGTTGTTGCGACGGGCGAAACGGATCAGGTTGCGGTAGCTCTGCATCATCGCGTCGAGCAACTCGTTATGCGCTTCACGCACCCGTTCGATTTTCCAGTTGGCGCGGTTGTCCAGCATCGCCAGACGCTCTTCGCTCCAGCCCCACTCGCTGACCAGCTGGCTGAGGATCTCGCGCCGCCAGCCGACGCAGGCCTTGGCCAGCGACAGCTTTTCACACACTTTCAGGTAGAAACAGCGGCGGGCCAGATCGAGGCGGGTGGTGTCGTTGATGTCGGTCAGGTAGCGGGTCACGCGCTCGAGCATCATGCAATAGGCATCGAGCCCGAAGCTGACGATCTCCCCCTGATGCAGGCGGTGTTTGATGTCCGTCGCCAGCAACTGGGTATTGGGATATTCCCAGGAATAGGCTTCCAGCAGCAGGGTCTTCAGCACCGCCTTGTAAGGCGAATCGATGCTCTTGTACAGCTGCCACAGGCTGGCGCCGAAATACTCTTCCGCCGACAGCGAACTCAGGCCGCCGAGATCCAGCCACTCGTTCGGCGTCAGCGCGCCCTGCGCGTACAGCGACAGCACGTATTCATCGTAGTGCGCTTCTTCTTCGCCCGGCACCATGTTCCACAGGATGCGTTTGCCGGCCAGGCGCACCGCGGTGCGATAGAATTCGTCGAGCAACAGGATATGCTGCGTCGAGCCGCAGTCTTCGCCGCCCAGGCTGCCGCTTTCATTATGGCGGAAGCGGTTTTCGTCGATCAGGAAGAAGCTGACTTCCACCCCCATCGAGGCGGCCCACTTCTCAAGCAGGCTGCATTTTTGCTGCAGGCGGGTGCGTTCTTCGTTGTCCAGCCAAGACTGGTGGCAGACCCAGATGTCGAGATCCGAGCTGCAGCTTTGGCCGATAGACGAGGTGCTGCCCATCGAGTAGACGCCGGTGATCGGCAGCTCGCCGCTGGCCGGTTTGTCAAACGGGCTGCCCCATTTGTCTTCTAAATCGTTCAGGTAATCTTGTTGAGTTTCATCAGGCGTGTAGAGGCAAATGCCGTGGGGAACGTTACCGTTCAGGTAACCCGGCATCAGCGGGTGGTGGTGGTGCAGTAAGGTGGGCAGCAGACTGTATACCCGTTGAAACGCGGGCTTCATAGCCGCCAGGGCGCGATCGACGCGTAGCTGATTGATCGCATCCAGTCTCTGCTTCAATGTCTCGATGTAGAGGTACAAGACGTCTCGCCTGATTATCCCGGTGTTTAGAAAAAAACCCGTATTCCATAAGCGCCGTTAGTGTAAGAAGAATATTTGGCGACTTATTGCTGGAAACGTGATCAATTTAACACCTTGCTGATTGACCGTAAAGGAGGTAACGCTTCACAATTATTGTAGCGCTTCCCTAAACGATTTACCCGCAGTGTTAACTGCCCCAAAGCACATCACACGTCCCTTTGATTCCGTTGTCCTTTTTCCGCCTCCGGCTTCTTGCACTGACAGTATTGGCTCTCAGTGGTAGGATGGATGGCGAAATATAAAAACGGTAACAAGCATGTTAGACAAAATTATTCGAATTGCCACCCGACAAAGCCCGCTTGCACTTTGGCAAGCACATTATGTGCAGCAACGTCTGATGGCCTGCCATCCCGGCCTGCAGGTCGAGTTGGTGCCGATGGTCACGCGCGGCGACGTTATTCTGGATACGCCGCTGGCGAAAGTCGGCGGTAAAGGCCTGTTTGTTAAAGAACTCGAGCTGGCGCTGCTGGAAGGCCGCGCCGACATCGCCGTGCACTCGATGAAAGACGTGCCGGTCGATTTCCCTGCCGGCCTGGGTTTGACCACCATTTGCGAACGCGAAGATCCGCGCGACGCTTTTGTTTCCAACCGTTTCGCCTCGCTCGATCAGCTGCCGCAGGGCAGCGTGGTCGGCACTTCCAGCCTGCGCCGCCAGTGCCAACTGCGTGAACGTCGCCCGGATCTGATCGTGCGCGACCTGCGCGGCAACGTCGGCACTCGCCTGGCCAAGCTGGACAACGGCGACTACGACGCGATTATTCTGGCGGTGGCCGGCCTGAAACGCCTGGGGCTGGAGCAACGCATCCGCAGCCCGCTGAGCGCCGAAGAGTGCCTGCCGGCGGTCGGCCAGGGTGCGGTCGGCATTGAATGCCGCCTCGACGACAGCGTCACCCGTGCGCTGCTGGTGCCGCTAAACCATGCGGCCACCGAAACCCGCGTACGCGCCGAACGGGCGATGAACACCCGTCTGGAAGGCGGCTGCCAGGTGCCGATCGGCAGCTATGCCGAACTGGATGGCGACAGCCTGTGGCTGCGTGCCCTGGTCGGTGCGCCGGACGGCAGCCAGATGGTGCGCGGCGAACGCCGCGGCCCGGCCACCGAGGCCGAACGGATGGGCGTTGAGCTGGCGGAAGAGCTGCTGGCGCGCGGCGCACGCGAGATCCTGCGCGAAGTTTACCAGGGAAATCCGCCGGCATGACGATCCTGGTAACCCGCCCATCGCCTTCGGGCGAGCAGTTAGTGAGCCGGCTGCGCGCACTCGGCCGGGTTGCCTATCATGCACCGCTGATCGACTTCGCCCCCGGCGGCGATCTGCCGCAGCTGCCGCAGGCGTTGCAGCAGCTTGGCACCGGCGATCTGGTGTTCGTGCTGTCGCAGCATTCGGTGAACTATGCCGATTCGGTCATCGGCCGCGCCGGGCTGAGCTGGCCTGCGCACCTGACTTATTACGCCATCGGCCGCACCACCGGGCTGGCGCTGCACCGCATCAGCAGTTTGCCGGTGGAATACCCGCGTGAACGCGAGATCAGCGAAACGCTGCTGCTGCTGCCGGCGCTGCAAAAGCTGGCGGGCAAACGCGCGCTGATTTTGCGCGGCAACGGCGGCCGCGAGCTGCTGGGCACGACGCTGAGCGAGCGCGGCGCCGACGTCAGCTATTATGAATGCTATCAACGCAGCCCGGTGCACTACGACGGCAGCGAGCAAAGCGCCCACTGGCAGCGTGCCGGTGTGGATACGCTGGTGGTGACCAGCGGTGAAATGTTACAACAGCTCTATACTTTAGTTCCTGATTACTATCGTTCTTCATGGCTGCTGCGTTGCCGCCTGGTAGTAGTGAGCGAACGCCTGGCTACCCTCGCCCGGGACTTGGGCTGGCGTACGATTCGGGTAGCTGACAACGCCGATAATGACGCGCTGATCCGCGCGCTACAATAATCTGACTATGGGATGTGCCACTATGACGGAACAAAATACCCCATCCGCCCCGGTTGAAGAACCAACCACCGCGGTTGAGAGCTCCCAGCAGCCAGCCGCTGCCAGCCGCAAAGGAAAGAACACCGGCCCGGTGCTCGGCGCGATCGCTATCGTGCTGGTCATCGCCCTCGGCGCGGGCGGCTATTACCACACGCACAAGCAGGCGCAACAGCTGATCGCCGCCAATCAGGCGCTGCAGCAGCAGCTTGAAGGCGTGAAGCAGAGCCAACAGCAGGAAAGAAATGCGCTGGAGGGCCTGTTGCAGCAGCAGGGCAAAACCCTGGACGCCGCCGATCGCGAGCAGGCGAACCTTGCGCGCCAATTGAGCGAACTGCAGGAAAAAGTGGCGACCATCTCCGGCAGCGACGCCAAAACCTGGCTGCTGGCGCAGGCTGATTTCCTGGTGAAAATGGCCGGCCGCAAGCTGTGGAGCGATCAGGACGTCACCAGCGCCGCCGCGCTGCTGAAAAGCGCCGACGCCAGCCTGGCGGACATGAACGATCCGAGCCTGCTCGACGTGCGCCGCGCCATTACCGAAGACATCAGCACGCTTTCTACGCTGACCCAGGTCGATTACGACGGCATCATCCTCAAGGTCAATCAGCTGTCCAATCAGGTGGATAACCTGCGTCTGGCGGATAACGACACCGACGAAGCGCCGATGGATCAAAACAGCAGCGAACTCTCCAGCTCGATCGGCGAGTGGCGGCAGAACCTGGCCAAAAGCTGGCGCAATTTCATGGCCGACTTCATCACCATCCGTCGCCGCGACACCAGCGCTGAGCCGCTGCTGGCACCGAACCAGGACATCTACCTGCGCGAAAACATCCGTTCGCGCCTGCTGGTGGCCGCGCAGGCCATCCCGCGCCACCAGAACGAGACCTACAAGCAATCGCTGGAAACCGTCTCCACCTGGGTGCGCGCCTATTTCGACACCACCGATCCGGCGACCAAGGCCTTCCTGGAAGAGCTGGACAGCCTGAGCCAACAGTCGATCTCGATGGACGTGCCGGATCAGCTGAAAAGCCAGCCGCTGCTGGAAAAAGTGATGCAGACCCGGGTGCGCAACCTGATGACCCAGTCCCCTGCCGCTCACCAGGAGGGTTAAGCCATGTTACGCGTGCTATTTCTGTTCCTGGTGGTGATCGCCAGCGTGGTGCTCGGGCCGATGCTGGCCGGGCATCAGGGCTATGTGCTGATCCAGACTGACAATTACAATATTGAAACCAGCGTCACCGGCCTGGTGATTATGCTGGTGCTGCTGTTCGTGGTGCTGCTGGCGATCGAGTGGATCTTGCGCCGCATCTTCCGTACCGGCGCCCGCACGCGCGGTTGGTTTATCGGCCGCAAGCGCACCCGCGCGCGCCAGCAAACCAAAGCCGCGCTGATCAAGCTGGCGGAAGGCGACTACAAGCAGGTCGAGAAGCTGATGACACGCAACGCCGACCACGCCGAACAGCCGGTCGTGAACTACCTGCTGGCCGCCGAGGCCGCACAGCAACGCGGCGACGACTTCCGTACCAATCAGTATCTGGAGCGCGCCGCCGAAGCGGCCGACACCGATCAGCTGCCGGTGGACATCACCCGGGTTCGTATCCAGCTGGCGCAGGGCGAGAACCACGCCGCGCGCCACGGCGTCGATCGCCTGCTGAACCAGGCACCGCGTCATCCGGAAGTGCTGCGTCTGGCGGAACAAGCCTATCTGCGCACTGGCGCCTACGCGTCGCTGCTGGAAGTGCTGCCGTCGATGCGTAAAATCGAACTCCACAGCGAAGAGCAGCTGCAGGCACTGCAGCAACAGGCGTACATCGGGCTGATGAATCAGGCGATGGCGGACGAAGGCAGCGAAGGCCTGAAGCGCTGGTGGAAAGATCAGAGCCGCAAGACGCGTCACGAAGTGCCGCTGCAAATCGCGATGGTGGAACACCTGATCGAATGCAACGACCACGAACTGGCGCAGGAGATTGTGCTCGACAGCCTGAAGCGCCAATACGACGAGCGCCTGGTGCTGTTGCTGCCGCGGCTGAAATCCGGCAACCCCGAGCAGTTGGAAAGAGCGCTGCGTCAGCAGATGAAACAACACGGCGCGACGCCGCTGCTGAACAGCACGCTGGGGCAGCTGTTGATGAAGCACGGCGAGTGGCAGCAAGCGGCCGACGCCTTCCGTGAAGCGCTGAAACAGCGCCCGGATGCCTACGACTACGCCTGGTTGGCCGATACGCTGGAGAAACTGCATCGTTCGGATGAAGCGGCGCAGATGCGGCGTGAGGGACTGATGTTAACGCTGAAACAGAACGGCGGCGAATAACGCCCTGCCTGAGAGAGAAAAGCGCGGCCCCGATGCCGCGCTTTTTTTTGCCCAATGGCTTTCTGAAACGCAAAAAAAACACTTGCCGCAGGGCAAGTGTATAAAGAAGCAATCAGGTCTAGGACAACAGGGGCGGTGCCTCACTCAACGTTCTGCCCTGAGCGTGATGACGGGTTAGTCATCGTTCTCGTGGGCGATAGGCACCCTAAATCGGCTCTGCGTCATTCCCAGGGTTTATGAGGCCTAAGGCGAACATAAGAGGTGGAATGAGCATCTACGCAATAGATATAGCATTTGGCGTGCCAACTTTTAAATTTAGGCTCTCAAATAGAAAAATATATATCAATATATTGAAATTATTGGCTTTTTATTTAACCCTTCCTTTCCCATCACAAATCACTCTCTGGTGTTCCTTGCCGGCGGCCTTTATCAGGTTGTCGCCTCGAAACGACGACTTAAGTCAAAGCTAGCTTTATCTTTTAAAATCAATGAATTATTTGTCTCAACCTGACGACAGCGCAGGATGGTATTGTCGCTGAAAACCAACACGTTTGCAGGCCGACACCAGATGCTCCCCCAGGAAGGCAAAAAGCCCGTGCGGTGCTGCACGGGCTTGTCGATGTTCCCTTCGTCATGCTGAGAAGAACTTGCTTTCATAAACGACAGACGTAAAAAAACCGACTTGCGTCGGTTTCTTTGAGAGTGGTCGGCGAAAGAGGATTACGCCCATCTTTGATGTGCGCCCTGCGGGCCGTTGCTGAAGCAACGTTGTCTCGCTTCGCGAGGCTCGAACCTCCTGCGGAGGTGCTCATCCTCATAAACGACAGACGAAAAAAACCTGCTTTAAAAAGCAGGTTTTTCGAATGTGGTCGGCGAGAGAGGATTCGAACCTCCGACCCACTGGTCCCAAACCAGTTGCGCTACCAAGCTGCGCTACTCGCCGATTTGTGTTGCTCATACTACCCGATTTATCAGACCGTTGTCCATATAAATCTTATATTTATCAGATATTTTGCGTGGTGCGAAGAGAGGGACTTGAACCCTCACGTCCGTAAGAACACTAACACCTGAAGCTAGCGCGTCTACCAATTCCGCCACCTTCGCACTGTCACAAAATACTGCTAAATCTTCACTTCGTTAGGAAGTGGGGTGGCTAATGGGACTCGAACCCACGACAACTGGAATCACAATCCAGGGCTCTACCAACTGAGCTATAGCCACCATTACTACTTCTTCTTACTCACGCGGTAATATTACCACCGCAGCTCCTGCGCACAAACTTAATGGCGCGCCCGACAGGATTCGAACCTGAGACCTCTGCCTCCGGAGGGCAGCGCTCTATCCAGCTGAGCTACGGGCGCGTAGCGCCGTTGCGGGAGGGGATACTACGGATTTACGCCAATTCTGTCTAGTGCTTTTTCGCAGAAATGTTGCGTTTGATTACGCTTTGCTCACTCCCGCGCACAAAAGCGCACTCCGTAGCCCCTTTTCACCGTTTATTGGCGCGTTTCTACCCGATTTTCAGCCGGATGATGTTTCTTGTGCATGCCGAAAGCGAAGTAGCATAGGCTGACGCCGGCTAAGAAAATCGCCCCGACCAGTAGGGAAATCCGCGTATCCGGGTTGATTCCCATGCCGACCAGCACGCAAATCAGAAAAGCGATGGTCAGATAGTTCACATACGGGAACATGATCGACTTAAAGCTGTGATTTTTGATCGCTTCCTTATGGGCGCGGCGGAAATAAAGCTGGCTTATCAGCACCACGAACCACGGCACCATGCCCGGCAGCACGCTCGCGCTATAGACATAGACGAACACCTGCTCCGGATTCGGGATGATGTAGTTCAGCGCGGAACCCACCAACAGGCAGCCGATGGTGACGGCGATGCAGTTCACCGGCACGCCGCTGGCGGAAAGCTTGGTCAGCGCCGCCGGCAGCTGGCGGTTCTTGGCCAGGGCGTACAGCATGCGGCCGCCGCTGTACATGCCGCTGTTGCAGCCGGAGAGCGCGGCGGTCAACACCACGAAGTTGATGATGCCCGCGGCGGCAACGATGCCGATCTTGGCGAAGGTCAGCACGAACGGGCTGCCGGTGGTGCCGATGCCGTTCCACGGGAAGATGGTGACGATGACGAAGATTGCGCCGACATAGAAGATCAGGATGCGCCACAGGATATTGTTGATCGCGCGTTTCAGCGTCACCTGCGGGTTCTTGGCTTCTCCGGCGGTGATGCCCACCAGCTCAACCCCCTGATAGGACGCCACCACGATGCACAGCGCAAACAGGAAGCCTTTCCAGCCGCCGGCAAAGAAACCGCCGTGCGCCGTCAAATTGGCGAAACCGATAGGTTCACCGCCGTTGCCGAAGCCGAAGAAGATCACCCCCAGCCCCACCAGAATCATCACGATGATGGTGGTGACCTTGATCATGGCGAACCAGAACTCCAGCTCCCCATACAGGCGCACCGCCGCCAGGTTGGCCAGCGCCACCATCGCCACGGCGATCAGCGCCGGCACCCACTGCGGTATTTCCGGGAACCAGAACTGCACATACACCCCGATGGCGGTGATCTCGGAAATGCCGACGGCAATCCACATAAACCAGTAGCCCCAGGCGGTCAGGTAACCAAAATAGGGATTCATGTACTTATGCGCGTAAACGGCAAACGAGCCCGCGACCGGCTCGAGGAACAGCATTTCTCCCATCGAACGCATAATGAAGAACACGAACAGCCCGGCGATGATGTAAGCCAGCAGCACCGACGGCCCCGCCCACTTCAGCGTACTGGCCGACCCCATAAACAGGCCGACACCGATGGTGCCCCCCAGAGCGATAAGCTCGATATGCCGGGCCTCAAGGCCCCGGTGTAGCCCTTGCGGTTTCTCTTTGTGTGCCATAAATCCTCAATAATTTTTCTCGGGTTGTGTTTGCCTGCCGGCCGCTGCCGGTCGTTATTGTCATTATTAAAAGAATAAATCATCCCCTGCCGATCGGGTTGGCATCAACGGGTAGTCGGAGCGAAGTTACCGTGAGAGGGACATCGTTCAGCGCTGTCGCATCAGGCTTCAGCGGCCAGGGATAATTTCCGGGCGGTATCGTTTCGCATTTCGCCGCTATAAGCAAACCGCAATTTAAAACTTTATGGAATAAATGCAGCGACGTTTAGGGCCGGGGGTTATAGATATGCGGGAGAAACGTGCAAAAGCAGATTATTGGTACAGCAGACCGGAGCGGAACAGCACTTTCCGCCCCGGATGAGGGATTACATCTTGCCGCTGTAGTAGTAGCCGACAAACTTCAGCAGCTTCAACTGTCGGCCGATGCGGCTGGGCTGGCTGAGCAGGCGGTAGAGCCATTCCAGACCGAGGTTCTGCCACACCTTGGGCGCACGCTTCACATGGCCGGTAAAGACGTCGTAGGTGCCGCCCACGCCCATGTACAGCGCCTGCGGATGCACCTTGCGACAATCGCGCATCAGAATCTCCTGCTTCGGCGATCCCATCGCCACCGTCACGATAGCGGCGCCGCTGGCGCGAATACGCTCGAACAGCGCCTCTCGCTGATCCGGTTTGAAATAGCCGTCCTGGCTACCCACCAGGTTGACATTCCACTGGCTGCGCAGCTTTTGCTCGGTTTCCGCCAAGACCTCGGGCTTGCCGCCGACCAGGAAGACTGGCGTGCCTTCACGGCCGGCGCGCTGCATCAAGGCTTCCCACAGATCGGCACCCGCCACGCGCGAAACGTCCGCCGCCGGGTATTTGCGGCGAATCGAACGCACCATGCTGATGCCGTCGGCGTACTTGTACTCCGCCTCATCCAGCAACGCATGCAGCGCCGGGTCCTCTTCCGCCTTCAGGATCTTTTCCGCGTTCATGGCTACCAGCGTGCCCTGTTTTACCCGGCCGCCGTCGAACAAAAAGTCCATGCAGTGCGCCATATCGCGAAAGCCCCACAGGCTGAAACCGCGCAGCTCATACTGCGGCACCGAAATCTTTGCTTCCATCGTTCTCATTACCCTTACAAAAGACCGCTCGCCCGGGGCGGAGACGCCAGCGCGCGGGCGCGCGTCACTCTGGCCTTGATCAGCCCGGCGGTATCGAACAGCCAATACAGCAACTTCGCCAGCACCAAACAGGCGCCGAAAATAATGCAGAAAAACACCACGCGCGACACGAAAGAGTCCACCCCTTCGCGCGCCAGCACGATGATGTTGAACACCGCACCGAAGCAGAACCCCTGCAGAATGGCCGCCTTATAGCGGTTCGGTTCGGTTTTGCCCAACTCATACAGCCAGTCGAACCACTTGATGATCATGCCCACCAGAATCGCGCCGAGCGGAATAAACAGCGCACCGCCCATCACCACCAGTGAACCGATCAGCGTCGGGGAAATCGCCAGCCCGGAGTGATTGTTCAGCACTTCCCAGGTGAAATAGTTGGCCGAGTTCAGCACCACGTCCGGCCGGCCCGGCCATAGCCAGGTTGGAATAAAGACGTAGAAATCACGCACGATCGGCGCCAGGCCCTGGAAATCGATCTTGTCGTAATTTTGCAGCAGCAGCGCCAGGTTTTCCCACGGCGAGAAGGTATCGCGGGTCAGGTAGAGGAAGGTATAGAACGCTTCCGCGCCGCTGACGTCCAGGCTGTAGCGCTTCAACGCCAGCCAGAACATGCCGACCACGCCGAATATGCCCGCCGCCGCCAGCATCCACAGCGTGATCCAGCCGCGCACGATGCCGATAAACAGGAACAGCGCGAAGGCGATGATGATGTTGGCGCGGGTGCCGCCGACGATCACGTAGGTCAGAATACCGAACGCCACCGTCGCCACCAGGAACAAGAACCAGGCGCGCAGATCTTGCCGCAGGAAATAGACCACCAGCATCGCCGGAATGAAGAAGTAGAAGAACCGCTTGAGCGCCACGCCGGACACGTCGCTGGAGAAAATCTGGCTGTAGGAATTGAGCTTGAACAGCAGGAAGCCGTTCTGCATGAAGAAGATCCCAACGGTACCGATCGCCACCAATGCCAGCAGCACCCAAGTCATATGAGTCTCTACCCGGTTCATGGTAAACAGCGCCGCACGCGGCTCTGTGCGGCGCTTGCGCAGCCGGGTCTTGTAGGTGACGTAATAGATAGCGTAAAACGCCGTCGCCGACAGCAGGGCGTACAGCAGAAACTCCACCGGCACCACCTCGACGTCAAACTGGAACACCAGCAGGCAGGTCAAAGGAAAACCGAAATAGAACGTCAGTAAATACAGCAGCGAGAAGAAGACGTTGAAGTTAAAGCGCACGCGCCGAAACTCCTGGTAGGTCAGCGTCAGAATAAACGTCAGGCTGACCAGATAGACGACAAACAGGCCGCCGAATTGCGCCAACGTCATGAGTGCTCTCCCGCCGCCAACGCCAGGGCTTGCTGCCAGCCGTCGACATAGTTCGGATTGAAGAAGGCGATCGCCTGTTTATCCACCGCCGCCAGCTGACGCTGCGCTTCGCGCACCACCGACTCGTCCAGCGAATCGCCGTAGAACAGCACCGGCAGGTGCTGTTCCGCCAAATCCTGCCAGAACGGGTTTTGCCGGCTGAGCACGAAAGGCACGCCGAACTGAATCAGCAGGCACAGGGTGCCAATCCCCTGCTGGCGATTGAAAATGAAATAGCCCAGATCGCAGGCGCGTAAAATATTGAGGTAGTCCTCAAACGCCACCTGCTGCGTGAGCAGCTGCAGGTTTTTCTCGCCGAACAGCGGCAACCCGGCGGCGCGCACCTGCTCGATGTAGGCATCGTTGTTGGCCGGATAACCCATCGGCAGGATCACGCGCACGTCGGCGCCGAACTGCTGATGAATCGCCTGCAGCGCTTCGATATGCCGATTGCTGCGATCGCCGGAGTTGCCCACCAGAATCGTCATCGGCCCGGCCAGGTTTTTCTCGACGTGAACGTCGGTCAGCGCCGGATCCATGCGGGTCGGGAAGTACAGCAGCGAGGCCGGCACCCGCGCATGGCGCTGCTGGTAGTGAATCACGTCGCCGCGAGTAGCAAACACGTTCCCTACTCGCCCCTGCGCAATGCGGCGCAGCAGATAGAACAGCCGGAATTTCCAGCTGGTGGCGTCTTCATACAGATCGGCGCCCCAAATATGCCAACTGACCTGACGCGCCTTGATCTTGCCGCTCAGCAGCGCCAACCACAGCCCCGGATTGAACTGGCCGTGCAGGAAGAAGCGCGCATCGCGATCGGCCTGGGCACGGGCGATGACCGCCGCCGCCAGGCTTTTCTTGTCTGCGTAGGGCTCAATGTTCAGGGCGGGGAAATCACCCAGTGCCGCCACATCCTTGGCCGCCACCATAAAATGCCGCGTCTGCTCAGCCGGCAAACGCGGCGCCAGCACGTCGTTGAAGAAGCGCAGCACCGTCTGGTTATGATGCGGGATATCGGATCCCAGAACGTGAATCAGTATGGTCATACTCGTCTACGATAAATAAGGAACACGCAGCTACAGAGCGCGAAATACACGATGTAGGTTGCCATATAGGCCTGAGCCGCCCCCAACGCGCCGTGCAGCGGGATCAGCCAGTGCGAGAACAGCGTCAGCAGCAGAAACTGGCTGACTTCCGTCAGGATATAGAAGCGCAGCGACGCTTTGGCGATCACCAGATAGCCGAACACATAGGCCCCGACTTTCAGCACGTCGCCCACCAGCTGCCAGGCAAACAGATCGCGCATGGCGACAAACTTGTCCGAGAACAGCAGCCAAATAGCGAAATCGCGCAGCACCCAAACCGTAAAGCTCGCCGCCGCTACCGCCGGCAGCACGAATTTCAGCGAACGCACGATCTCCCGTGAGATGGCGCCCTTGTCCGTCAGCCGCGACAGCGTCGGCAGCAAATAGACGGTAAACGAAGCGGTGATAAACTGCAGATAGGCATCGGAAATGCTGCTGACGCCCTGCCAAATCCCCACCTCATCCCAGCCGTAATGGGCGGCCAACAGGTTACGCATCATCACGTAGGCCACCGGCAGCGTCACCGACGTGATCAACGCCATGAGGGTGAATTTGCCGAGATTGCCGGCCACGAGTTTGTCCCAACGCGGCGCCAGATAGCGCAGCGGCAGCGTTTTGCGCCGCCACAGCATCAGCCCGGCAGGCAACACCACCAACGCCGGCACCAGCGCCAGCCCCGCCAACGCGCCTTCATAGCCACCCAGCGTGAAGCACAGGTAATAAGCCACCACGCCAATCAGGCTGCCGCCGATCACCGCCAGCGCATTGCCCATCGCGTCGCGGTAGCCTTTCAGCACCGCCATGAACAGGTTGGCGTAGGCGATGCCCATCTGAATGAAGGCGACGGCACGCACCACATCGACGTAATCGGCATGCCCGAACAGCCCGATGCTGATCGGTTCGGCGGCGAACAGAAACACCAGCGCCAGCAAGGTCGAAAAACCCAGCACGATGCTCGACGCGGTGCCTACCGCCAGACGCAGACGCTGCGGATCCTGGTGGTACTCCGCCACGTATTTGGTGATGCCGTTAAAAATACCCGCGCCGGACAGCACGCCCAGCACGGTAATCAACTGGCGGAAGTTACCCGCCTGCCCCACCCCGCTGGGGCCAAACGCCACCGCCAGCAGCTTCACCACCAACAACCCCACGCCGATTTTGATCAGCGTGGAGCCGGCAGTCCATATCGATGCTTTTGCCAGCGACATATCAGGCAAAGAAGCTCAGGATGGTATTGATTACCGTACGCTGATTGACATCGGACATATTGTAGAACAGCGGCAAGCGCACCAGGCGCGCGCTTTCCTGCGAGGTATAACGGTCTTCGCCGGCAAAGCGACCAAAACGTTCGCCGGCCGGGCAGTCATGCAGCGGGATATAGTGGAACACCGCCATGATCTCGGCTTCCTTCAGGTAGTCGATAAAGGCCGTGCGATCGTCGATATCCCGCAGCTTGATATAGAACATGTGCGCATTGTGCTTGCAGTCCGCCGGTATGCTCGGCAGCTCGATGCGCCCGGCCTTCGCCAACGGCAGGAAACTGTCGTAGTACTTCTGCCACAGCGTCAGGCGGCGCTGGTTGATGCGTTCCGCCACTTCCAGCTGGCCCCACAGGTAGGCGGCCTGCAGGTCAGACATCAGATAGCTGGAGCCGATGTCGCGCCAGGTATATTTGTCGACCTGACCACGGAAGAACTGGCTGCGGTTGGTGCCTTTCTCGCGGATGACTTCCGCCCGATCGACCAGAGCCGGATCGTTCACCAGCGTCGCACCACCTTCGCCGCCGGCGGTATAGTTTTTGGTTTCATGGAAGCTGAAACAGCCGATGTGGCCGATGGTGCCCAATGCCTTGCCTTTGTAGGTCGACATCACGCCCTGCGCGGCATCCTCCACCACGAACAGGTTATATTTCTTCGCCAGCGCCATGATGGTATCCATCTCGCAGGCGACGCCGGCGTAGTGCACCGGCACGATCGCGCGGGTTTTATCGGTGATCGCCGCTTCGATTTTGGTTTCATCGATGTTCATGGTATCCGGACGCAGGTCGACGAACACCACTTTAGCCCCGCGCAACACAAAGGCATTGGCGGTAGAAACGAAGGTAAAACTCGGCATGATCAATTCGTCACCCGGCTGAATATCCAGCAGGATGGCGGCCATTTCCAACGACGCGGTGCAGGAAGGCGTCAGCAACACTTTCGCGCTGCCGAAACGCTGTTCCATCCACTGCTGGCAGCGGCGGGTAAAGCCGCCGTCGCCGCATAGCTTGCCGCTGCCCATAGCAGCCTGCATATATTCCAGTTCAGTGCCAACAACCGGTGGAGCGTTAAATGGAATCATGTCTACCTCTGTATAACCAGTACGCGGTGCTTTCAATCACGGCACCCTGTCGTTGATAGAGTCGTAATGCGGCGATATTGCTTATCTGGGTCGCGACCCGCAGGCGCTGCATACCTTGACGTCGACATTCGGCGATCGCCGCCGTCATCAGCCGAGTGCCAATGCCCCGGCCGGATACGCCGGGGAAAGCCGCCAGCAGGCCGATACGCATTTCCTGGCCGCCAATGTCACGCAGGCTGACAAAGCCTTCGGGTTGCCCCTGGTTGTCCAGAGCCAACAGGCACTGATGATCGAACGTGCCTAAAACGGCCTTTTCAATCCACAAAGCATAAAACCGGCCGCTGTCATCAGGTTGATACCAAGGTGCGCGAAAGCGGCTGACGGTGAACGCCTGAGCCGCCGCGGCACGCAATGCCGGGATATCGGACTCGGTTGCCAGACGGGAAGTCTCGGCTCCGTCGCCGGGTTCCGCCGCTCGTTCACGCTCAAGAGCCAGGACCAGATCGACCTCACCCTCAACCAGACGAAATCCCAAGCCGGCGAGACTATCCGCCAATGCCAGTTGCTGCGCGGGAATTTTTGCCTGCACCAGGGCATAAGCCGCCAAGTCGGCTTCGGCAAGCGCCGGGGCCGAGGAGGAGAAGCCGAGTTTCGCGCTGTCTAGCGCGAAAAACTCGCTTTCCCACGCCAAAGGCTCAATAGTGGCGTGGACGCACATGCAGCAGGTCCAACAAATACTTGCCGTAGCCCGTTTTGGACAATGAGGTGGCGGCGCGTTTCAGCCCCTTGTCATCCAGCCAGCCGTTACGCCAGGCGATCTCTTCCAGACAGGCGATTTTAAAGCCCTGGCGCTTTTCTACCGTCTGCACGAAGCTGCTGGCTTCCAGCAGGCTGTCGTGAGTCCCGGTGTCCAGCCAGGCGAAACCACGCCCCAACAGCTCGACGGTCAGTTCACCGCGCTCCAGATACATCTGGTTGATGCTGGTGATTTCCAGCTCGCCGCGTTCGGAAGGCTTCACCTGCTTGGCAAACTCCACCACCTGGCTATCGTAGAAGTACAGGCCGGTCACCGCCCAATCGGATTTCGGTTTCTTCGGCTTTTCTTCGATCGACAGCGCGCGGAAATTTTCGTCAAACTCCACGACGCCAAAGCGTTCAGGATCCATCACCTGATAACCGAACACGGTGGCACCTTCGGTGCGAGCCGCGACGGTTTTTAATTTCGGGCTGAAAGATTGGCCGAAGAAGATGTTATCTCCCAACACCAGGCAGCAAGAATCGCCGTTGATAAACTCCTCGCCGATCAGAAACGCCTGCGCCAAACCTTCCGGCTTAGGCTGCGCAGCGTAGCTGAGATTGACGCCGAACTGTTCGCCGTTACCCAACAAACGCTCGAAGGACGGCAGATCTTCCGGGGTCGAGATGATCAAAATGTCACGGATCCCCGCCAACATCAGTACCGACATCGGGTAATAGATCATCGGCTTGTCATAAATCGGCAGCAGTTGCTTGGACACGCCACGAGTAATCGGATGCAGACGCGTACCGGAACCGCCAGCCAGAATAATACCTTTCATACTTACTCCAAAACCCACCGCGCCGGCGCAAAGCGGCGCGGCGTTAAATTAATCTGACAGCCCCAAACGCTCACCGGCATAAGAACCGTCTTGCACCCGGCGCCACCAGGTTTCGTTAGCCAGATACCAGGCCACCGTCTTGCGAATGCCGCTTTCGAAGGTTTCCTGCGGCCGCCAGCCCAACTCACGATCGATTTTGCCGGCGTCGATGGCATAACGCATATCGTGGCCCGGGCGATCCTTCACGTAAGTGATCAGATCGCGGTAGTTCGCCACGCCCTGCGGCTTGTTCGGTGCCAGTTCTTCCAGCAGATCGCAAATGGTCTGCACCACTTCGATATTCTTGCGCTCGTTATGGCCACCGATATTGTAAGTTTCGCCCACCACACCTTCGGTCACGACCTGATACAGCGCGCGCGCGTGATCTTCGACATACAGCCAGTCACGCACCTGTGCGCCGTTGCCGTAAACCGGCAGCGGTTTGCCGGCCACCGCATTCAGGATCACCAGCGGGATCAGCTTCTCCGGGAAGTGATAAGGGCCATAGTTATTCGAACAGTTGGTCACGAGAGTCGGCAAACCGTAGGTGCGCAACCAGGCACGCACCAGATGATCGCTCGACGCCTTGGAGGCGGAATACGGACTGCTCGGCGCATACGGCGTGGTTTCGGTAAACAGATCGTCGGTACCGTGCAAGTCACCGTACACTTCATCGGTGGAGATATGATGGAAACGGAAAGACTGCTTCTTCTCCGCCGCCAACGGCTGCCAGTAATGGCGCGCCGCTTCCAGCATAGTGTAAGTGCCAACCACGTTGGTCTCGATAAAGGCCGCCGGGCCGTCGATAGAGCGATCGACGTGGCTTTCCGCCGCCAGGTGCATCACCACGTCCGGCTGATACTGGGCAAATACCCGATCCAGCTCGGCGCGATCGCAGATGTCGACCTGCTCGAAAGCATAGCGCTCGCTATCAGCCACCACCGCCAAAGACTCGAGGTTACCGGCATAGGTCAGCTTATCCACCACCACCACGCTATCGCCGGTGGCCTCAATGATGTGCCGCACGACTGCGGAGCCAATGAAACCGGCACCACCGGTAACTAAAATACGTTTCAACGCCATACTCCTTTGGTATCAACAACCCATGTTTGTTTTACATCTTCCGGCCGGATGGCCTTGAACTGCTGGTGATCGACCAACATCACGATCACATCGGCCTGCTGCAACGCCTCAGCGATTGGCGTCAACGTCACATGGCCCGCCAGCGACTTCGGCAGCTGTTCGACGTTCGGTTCCACCGCCAGCGTTTCGCCGACGTGCCATTCGGCAATCAGATGTGCGACCTCGACCGCCGGGCTTTCACGCAGATCGTCGATATTCGGCTTGAAGGCCAGGCCGAAGCAGGCAATTTTGACCTCGGACGCGCGCTTGTCGGTGGCGGCCAGGCAATCGGCCACCGCCGCTTTCACCCGGTCGACCACCCACAGCGGTTTACCGTCGTTCACCAGGCGAGCGGTGTGGATCAGGCGCGCCTGCTGCGGGTTCTGCGCCACGATAAACCACGGATCGACGGCGATGCAGTGACCGCCGACGCCCGGCCCCGGCTGCAGAATATTCACCCGCGGATGGCGGTTCGCCAGGCGTATCAGTTCCCAGACGTTGATCCCCTGTTCGGCGCAGATCAACGACAATTCGTTGGCAAAGGCGATATTCACGTCGCGGAAGCTGTTTTCCGTCAGCTTGCACATCTCGGCAGTGCGCGAGTTGGTGATCACGCATTCGCCCTCGAGGAAAATCTTGTACAGCGCGCTGGCACGTTCCGAACACTTCGGCGTCATGCCACCGATCACGCGGTCGTTTTGAATCAGTTCCACCATGACCTGCCCCGGCAGCACGCGCTCCGGGCAGTAGGCGATATTCACGTCCGCCGCTTCGCCCGCTTGTTGCGGGAAGCTGAGATCGCTGCGCGCCTGCGCCAGCCATTCCGCCATCTGTTCGGTGGCACCCACCGGCGAGGTGGACTCAAGGATCACCAGATCGCCCTTTTTCAGCACCGGCGCCAGCGATTTCGCCGCCGCTTCGACATAGGCCAGATCCGGCTCGTGATCGCCCTTGAACGGCGTAGGCACCGCGATCAGGAACGCATCGGCCGCCAGCGGTTTGGTCACCGCCTGCAGGAAACCACCGTCGACGGCGTCCTTGACCACTTTGTCCAGATCCGGCTCGACGATGTGGATCGCACCGCGGTTAATGGTATCTACTGCATGTTGGTTAACATCTACACCCACCACTTTTTTCTTGCGGGAAGCGAACGCCGCCGCCGTTGGCAAGCCGATATAACCCAGGCCGATAACCGAAATAGTGTCAAAACTCATAGTGTCACCTGATGATTCTTTAAAGCTTCGAGGATACGCTGGCAGGCATGCCCGTCACCGTATGGGTTGTGCGCCCGACTCATCGCGTGATATTCGCTTTCGTCCGTCAACAGCCGGGTCACCGCTTCAACAATTTTGGCTACATCGGTACCGACCAGGCGTACCGTGCCCGCATCTATCGCTTCCGGGCGTTCGGTGGTGTCGCGCATCACCAGCACCGGTTTGCCTAACGATGGCGCCTCTTCCTGAATACCGCCGGAATCGGTCAGGATCATATAGGCCTGGGTCATCAAATAGACAAACGGCAGATAATCCTGCGGCTCGATCAGCATGACGTTGTCGATGCCTTTCAAGATGCGATTCACCGGTTCACTGACGTTCGGATTGAGATGCACCGGATACACTACCTGCACTTCCGGGTGGTTGCGGGCAATCTCCGCCAGCGCGCTGCAAATTCGCTCAAAGCCGCCGCCAAAACTTTCGCGGCGATGGCCGGTGACCAGAATCAGTTTCTTGTCGGCGTCGAGGAACGGGTAACGCTGCGCCAGGTCAGCCTGCAGCGCGGCATCGCTCATCACGCGGTCGCGCACCCAGAACAACGCATCAATCACCGTATTGCCGGTCACGAAAATACGGTTGTCCGGCAGCAGCTCGCGCAGCAGATTCTGGCGCGAGTTTTCGGTTGGCGCAAAATGGTACATCGCCAGATGGCCGGTCAGTTTGCGGTTGGCCTCTTCCGGCCAGGGAGAATACAGATTGCCGGTGCGCAGCCCGGCTTCGACATGCCCGACGGGGATGCGTTGATAGAACGCCGCCAGACTGGTCGCCAGCGTGGTGGTGGTATCGCCATGCACCAGCACCACGTCCGGTTTGAAGTCTTCCAGCACCCCTTTCAGCCCTTCCAGGATGCGGCAGGTGATTTCCGTCAGCCCCTGACCGGGTTTCATGATGTTCAGGTCGTAATCCGGCGTAATCTCAAACAACCGCAATACCTGATCCAACATCTCACGATGCTGTGCCGTTACGCAGACTCTTGCGTCAAAGGCCTCATCCTGGGCCAGTGCATGTACCAGCGGCGCCATTTTAATGGCTTCCGGCCTGGTGCCGAAAACAGTCAACACTTTCACAGCGAATCTCTTTTGGTCGGTTAATCGCAGGCCCCGCCTGCGAATGGGGCGCTCACGCGCCCTGCATCAGATTATTATATTATTTTTAACTACGCGGCCGACGCGCCAAGGCAACACCCGCGCCAACCAAAGCGCCCATCGCACCCCACAGAATCAGCCAGAAGACCCGGCGTGGGCTGTCGCGTTTTACCGGCTCTTCCGGCGTACGCAAATAGCGATAGGTCTGGAACTTCTCATCCAACGTTGGGCCAACGTTCAGCGTCGCCAGCATCGCGCGGTTCTGATCGTAATCCAGGTCATAGGTCGGGCCAGAAGCCTGCAGGCCTTCCAGACGCGCCTGCAGCATTGGCCGGCCCAGCAGGAACAGATCCGAATCCGGCAGTTGCTCGGCCGGGGTGTCGGTTTGCGTGCGGCTTATCCCCTGGATCTCGGCGATTTTCAGCGCCTGCTGCGTGGTGTTCAGCTCACGCTTGTAAACCGACTCCGCCACCGCTTCCTGGCGCTTGACCTGCGCCTTCATCGAGGTGGTGCGGGCGGCCCACGCTCCCTGGATCTCTTCGTTCAGGTGCAGGGCTGCGCGGTGGCTGGCGAAGGCCACGTATTGACGCAGCAGGCGGTTGGCGTCGGCGGCGGTTTCCGCCGTCAGCTTCACGCCGTCGTTCGGCACTTTCTTGTCGTCGCGCGGCGTGAACAGGATGTTGTTGATCAGCTCGTCGAGCAACGCCGCATCGGCGCGGGCATCCCCTTCCTGACGCTGCTTGTAGTAATCGCTCTGCAGCCAGAAATCGCGACGCGTATCGTAAGCCGCCAGCTGCATGATGAACTCATTGTACGCTTCATCCGCGATGCTCGGCTGATCGCCGGCCGTCGCCGGCAGCGTGCGCACGTCCAGATTACGCAGGAACTGCTGCTGCGAGTAGTAACCGCCCAGCGCATTCACCGTCGGTCTGTCGGTGATGGCGGTCGCACTCCACTCTTGCTTAACCAGATAAGAGACGATCAGCGCGACCGCCGCGAACAGCACCGCAATGCCGATAATCCACGGTTTGCCGCGCCACAGGGTGCAGCACAGGCCGCGGATATCGAGTTCGTTATCCACCGCCGGGGTATGCTTGTCAGACGTTGTTTCTGGATTCATCACAGCCAAAAAGCCTCTGGTTAAGATACTTGCTTGTTATCGCTCGAACGCCGCAGGCGACGCTTGATACGCTTAATGTACCGCGCAACCCGCCAGGCGCGCTTGATGCAGTAACCGTACAGGAAGAAAGCAAGCAAGAATAATGCCAACATAACCCACTCTGGGATAAAAGTCAGGCGTTCGCCGATCACGCCAACCGCCGCCAGCAATGCGGCCGCCAGGGTGATCAACACGAAAGCCTGCCGCGGCGTAAAGCCGGCGCGCATGATCAGGTGGTGAATATGTTGACGATCGGGGGAGAAGGGGCTCATCCCCTTGCGTAAACGACGATACATGATTGCTATCATGTCCATCAGCGGAATAGCGATGATCCACAGCGCGGTCACCGGGTTAATCGAGTGTGCCTTTCCCTGCGAGCTTTGCAGCAGCAGCCAAATGGCGGTAAAGCCGATCAGGGTACTACCGGCGTCCCCCATGAACACCTTATAACGGCGGCCAAGGATGCCGAGGTTGAGCAAAATATAGGGAACGATGGTGGCAATCATCGCAAAGCACCAGAACGCCAGCTCATGATGGCCGCTCAGGTACAGCAACAGGCCCAGCGCGCCGAAGGAGACGCACGACAAGCCCCCCAGCAGGCCATCGATGCCGTCGACCATGTTGAAGGCGTTGATCGCCGCCCATACCGCGAACAGCGTCACCAGATAGCCGAACGGCCCCAGCAGCATCTCCCAGTCGCCCAGCACATGGCCGAAGCTGCGCAGATAGAGGCCCGCGAACACCATCATGGCGATGCCGACCAACGCCTGCACCAGGGCGCGGATTTTAACGCTGATGTCGAAACGATCGTCGAGCGCGCCCACAAACACCAGAATGCCGGCGCAGGTAAGATAAAGCTTGGCGTGCGCGATAGGTTGTTCAGAAATCCAAAACGCGAAGCACAGCCCGGCATAAACGGAAATACCGCCGACCAGCGGAATCAGCCCCTGATGGCGTTTGCGATAATTGGGTTTATCTACCAGACCAATACGTTTTGCCGCCTTGCGGGCAACAAAGAGAAAAGCCAAAGAAAACAGGAAAACAAATAGAATTTCAGTACTCATAGTGAGTAAGTTCACAGTTAACAGATCTCTGTAGAAGATAAGGCAGCTTACCACGGGCAATAGCTTGTGCCATCGGCCCCCGCCACCTTTCGGTCATTTCCTATGACAACGGTGATTCATGCCTATTTTCTTCGCTTCGGCTGACAAAACGACAGCAGCAAAGCCGACCGGCGAGAAACCGACCGACAAACAAGATGAATTCTCAATAAGTCGAGGAAACAACTTACTTTTCCATTACTGCTACTTATCGTATCCGCCAAAAGCGAAAAACGCCACGACTAGGCGTGGCGTTCAGCGAATTTTTTAACGAATTATGAGCGTTTCATCATATCGAAGAATTCATCGTTGGTTTTAGTCATCGCCAACTTATTAATGAGAAACTCCATCGCGTCAATCTCACCCATCGGATGGATGATTTTGCGCAGGATCCACATTTTTTGCAGCTCTTCGGAGGTGGTGAGCAGCTCTTCTTTACGGGTACCGGAGCGGTTGTAATCGATCGCAGGGAATACGCGTTTCTCGGCGATTTTACGCGCCAGATGCAATTCCATGTTGCCGGTACCTTTAAATTCTTCGTAGATCACTTCGTCCATCTTCGAACCGGTATCAACCAGCGCGGTCGCGATGATGGTCAGGCTGCCGCCCTCTTCCACGTTACGTGCCGCACCGAAGAAGCGCTTCGGACGATGCAGGGCGTTGGCATCCACACCACCGGTCAGCACCTTGCCTGAGGCCGGTACCACGGTGTTGTAGGCACGCGCCAGACGAGTGATGGAGTCGAGCAGAATGATCACGTCTTTTTTGTGTTCAACCAGGCGCTTGGCCTTCTCGATCACCATTTCGGCCACTTGCACGTGACGCGAAGCCGGTTCGTCGAAGGTCGATGCGATCACTTCGCCTTTCACCAGACGCTGCATCTCGGTCACTTCTTCCGGACGTTCGTCGATCAGCAGCACCATCAGCACGCAGTCAGGGTGGTTGTAGGCGATGCTCTGCGCAATGTTCTGCAGCAGCATGGTTTTACCGGCTTTCGGCGGTGCCACGATCAGGCCACGCTGGCCGCGGCCAATCGGCGCCGCCAGATCCAGTACGCGCGCCGTCAGGTCTTCGGTCGAACCGTTGCCGCGCTCCATCCGCAGACGGGAATTGGCGTGCAGCGGGGTCAAGTTCTCGAACAGGATCTTGCTGCGGGCGTTTTCCGGCTTGTCGTAGTTGACTTCGTTGACTTTCAACAGGGCAAAATAGCGCTCGCCTTCTTTTGGCGGACGAATCTTACCGGAAATGGTGTCACCTGTGCGGAGGTTGAAGCGGCGGATTTGGCTAGGGGATACATAGATGTCGTCGGGACCGGCGAGGTAGGAACTGTCTCCAGAGCGGAGGAAACCGAATCCATCCTGCAATATCTCGAGCACGCCGTCGCCGAAGATATCTTCTCCGCTTTTCGCATGTTGCTTCAGAATGGAGAAGATAATGTCCTGCTTGCGCATGCGGGCAAGGTTTTCCAGCCCCATATTTTCGCCGAGAGTAATCAGCTCAGAAACCGGCGTATTCTTTAATTCGGTAAGATTCATAGTGGTGGGTTCTTAAACTCGGGGTATGTCTCGAACTTGTATCGTGAATGGTATGGCAGCGAGATGCGTGCCTGTTTACTGGACGTTCGATCACCGGGCGCAGAGCCGTCGCGGTAAGAAATGGCTTACATCGGGCGCACGCATTGACGGTTGAAGATCGAAGGTACCTTAAAAATGATTTTTGCAAAACCGTTTGATTGCCAAAACACGGGCTGAGTTCAGTTTACTTTCAACGCCAGTGGTTCGACACAGAGTATAGCTTTAGATTCAAACTCTTTAGATTTAAAACTTCGGGCAAGTTCTATATGCAGTGTGGTTAAACTTAACACGCTTCTTGGCAGGCGTCTAGCGGTGAATTGAACATCACCGCCAGGCGCCTGATACTGGGCTTCCCGCCCGATTACAGATTCGCGTTCAGGAAATCTTTGAGCTGACCTTTGGACAACGCGCCAACCTTGGTCGCGGCCACTTCACCGTTCTTGAACAGCAACAGCGTAGGGATACCACGGATACCGTACTTAGGCGCGGTCGCCGGGTTCTGATCGATATTCAGCTTGGTGATGGTCAGTTTGCCTTCGAACTCTTCGGCAATCTCATCCAGAATCGGAGCAATCATCTTGCACGGCCCACACCATTCAGCCCAGAAATCGACCAGGATCGGCCCTTCCGCTTTCAGCACATCGGCTTCGAAGCTGCTGTCAGTCAGGTGAATAATTTTATCGCTCATGTTCTACTCCACAGGATTATGTCTACCTTGTTGGTGTAGCATTAACCAACTCAAGGTGATTTTATTGCACCGCGTTTATTTCAACGGATGTGCTTTCGTAAAGCAATAGTTAGCTGATATTCTACCACACTATGAGCAAAACACACTTGACCGAACAGAAGTTTTCCGACTTCGCCCTGCACCCGTTAGTCCTTGAAGCCCTTGAGAAAAAAGGGTTTCACAATTGCACGCCCATCCAGGCGTTAGCATTGCCGCTCACGCTCTCCGGGCGTGACGTTGCAGGTCAGGCGCAAACCGGTACCGGAAAGACGCTGGCGTTTTTGGCGTCTACTTTTCACTATTTGCTGACTCACCCGGCGAAACAGGATCGCCAGACCAATCAGCCGCGCGCCTTGATCATGGCGCCTACGCGTGAACTGGCGGTGCAAATCCACTCCGATGCAGAAGCGCTCTCCCAGAGCACCGGCCTGAAACTGGGCCTGGCCTACGGCGGCGACGGCTACGACAAACAGCTGAAAGTGCTGGAAAGCGGCGTGGACATTCTGATTGGCACCACCGGCCGTTTAATCGATTACACCAAACAGAACTATGTCGATCTCGGCGCGATGCAGGTCGTCGTGCTGGATGAAGCCGATCGCATGTACGATCTCGGTTTTATCAAAGACATCCGTTGGCTGTTCCGCCGTATGCCTACGGCCGATCAACGCCTGAACATGCTGTTCTCCGCCACCCTGTCCTATCGCGTACGCGAACTGGCCTTCGAGCAGATGAACAACGCCGAATATGTTGAAGTGGAACCGGAACAGAAAACCGGCCACCGCATTAAAGAAGAGCTGTTCTACCCGTCCAACGAAGAAAAAATGCGCCTGCTGCAGACGCTGATCGAAGAAGAGTGGCCGGATCGTGCCATCATCTTCGCCAACACCAAGCACCGCTGCGAAGACATCTGGGGCCATCTGGCCGCCGACGGTCACCGCGTCGGCCTGCTGACCGGTGACGTGGCGCAGAAAAAACGCCTGCGTATCCTCGACGACTTCACCAAAGGCAACCTCGATATCCTGGTCGCCACCGACGTCGCCGCGCGCGGTCTGCACATCCCTTCCGTCACGCACGTTTTCAACTACGATCTGCCTGACGACTGCGAAGACTACGTGCACCGCATCGGCCGTACCGGCCGCGCAGGCGCCAGCGGCCACTCCATCAGCCTGGCGTGTGAAGAGTACGCGCTCAACCTGCCGGCGATCGAGACCTATATCGACCACAGCATTCCGGTGAGCAAGTACAACAGCGATGCGCTGCTGACCGATTTGCCGGCGCCGAAGCGCCTGTCGCGTCCGCGCGGCGGCAACGGCCCACGTCGCAACTCCGCGCCTCGTCGCGGCGGTGCGCCCCGCAGCAACCGTAAACGTTCGAGCTGATCGCCATGCTCAGTTCCAGCACGCTTTATGCTGCCATCGATCTCGGCTCCAACAGCTTCCACATGTTGGTGGTGCGCGAGGTGGCCGGCAGCATTCAGACTCTGGCGCGGATCAAGCGCAAGGTGCGCCTGGCGGCCGGGCTGGATCAGAACAATCACCTGTCGCATGAGGCCATGCAACGCGGCTGGCAGTGCCTGCGGCTGTTCTCCGAACGCCTGCAGGACATTCCGCGCGAGCAAATCCGCGTCGTCGCCACCGCCACGCTGCGCCTGGCGTCCAACGCCGATGAGTTTCTGCAGGTCGCCGAGCAAATCCTCGGCTGCCCGGTGCAGGTGATCAGCGGCGAAGAAGAAGCGCGGCTGATTTATCACGGCGTTGCGCACACCACCGGCGGGCCGGATCGGCGGCTGGTCGTCGACATCGGCGGCGGCAGCACCGAACTGGTCACCGGCACCGGCGCACAGGCATCGCAGCTGTATAGCCTGTCGATGGGTTGCGTCACCTGGCTGGAACGCTATTTCAGCGATCGCAACCTTGGGCAAGAAAACTTCGAACGCGCCGAACAGGCCGCGCGCGAAATGGTGCGGCCGATCGCACCGCAGCTGCGCCAGCAAGGTTGGCAGATCTGCGTCGGCGCTTCCGGCACCGTGCAGGCGCTGCAGGAGATCATGGTGGCGCAAGGCATGGATGAACGCATCACCCTGCCCAAGCTGCGCCAGCTGAAACAGCGCGCCATTCAGTGCGGCAAGCTGGAAGAGCTGGAGATCGAAGGGTTGACGTTGGAGCGCGCGCTGGTGTTCCCGAGCGGCCTGTCCATTCTGTTGGCCATCTTCCAGGAGCTGGGCATCGAGAGCATGATGCTGGCCGGCGGGGCTCTGCGTGAAGGCCTGGTTTACGGCATGCTGCATCTGCCGGTGGAGCAGGATATTCGCATCCGCACCATCCGCAACCTGCAGCGTCGCTACCTGATCGACACCGAGCAGGCCGAACGCGTCAGCCAACTCGCCGCCAATTTCTCGCAGCAGGTCGCCAACGAGTGGCAGCTGGATGCGCGATGTCGCGAGCTGTTGCACAGCGCCAGTCTGATCCACGAACTCGGCCTCAGCGTCGATTTCAAGCAGGCTCCGCAACACGCCGCTTATCTAATCCGCCACCTGGACTTACCCGGCTTTACCCCGGCGCAGAAAAAACTGCTGGCCACCCTGCTGCAAAACCAGAGCAACACCCTCGACCTGTCGCTGTTGAACCAGCAAAACGCCCTGCCGCCGCGCACTGCGCAGCGTCTGTGCCGCATTTTGCGCCTGGCGATCATCTTCGCCAGCCGCCGCCGCGATGACACGCTGCCGGCAGTGCGGTTACGCGCCAATCAGGACGATGAACTGACGGTGATCTTACCGCCGGGTTGGCTGGAACAGCATCCGCTGCGCGCCGAGGCGCTGGAGCAGGAAAGCCACTGGCAGAGCTACGTCCATTGGACGCTGCGGTTGGAAGAACAGCGTTGAAATGATCAGGGCGCGATGAGCGCCTGAAGGTTAATGGCAAACCTGATGACATTGCCAGGTTTACAGAAGACAGCATATAAAAAATAAGGAAAATCAATTCATTGATTTTCGGCTGATAACCTCAAAGGAGGAAAAACCACGCTTTTTCCTCCTTTGTCAGTAATCTAGCCCTGTCTTTTTAATTCCCACCTTTGGCCTTGGCCAGCTGGGCGCGGATATTGGCCAGATGGCTCTGCCCCTTCTGCATCCGCTCCTGCGGGCTCACTACTTTGCGCTCGGTTTCCCACGCCAAATCGTCCTGCGGCAGCTCCAGCAGGAAGCGGCTCGGCTCCGGCCGCACCAGTTCGCCGTACTGACGGCGCTCGCGGCACAGGGTGAAGATCAGCTCTTTTTGCGCGCGGGTGATCCCCACATAGGCCAGACGCCGCTCTTCATCGACATTGTCTTCATCGATGCTGCTCTGGTGCGGCAGCAGGCCCTCTTCCATGCCCACCAGGAATACGTAGGGGAACTCCAGCCCTTTGGAAGCGTGCAGCGTCATCAGCTGTACCTGATCCAGCTCTTCTTCGCTTTCACCGCGCTCCATCATGTCGCGCAGGGTGAAGCGCGTCACCACCTGGGTCAGCGTCATCGGCTCGTCCAGATCGTTGCCTTCCAGCATCTCGGTCATCCAGCCGAACAGCGTGTTGACGTTCTTCATCCGCATTTCGGCGGCCTTCGGGCTGGTCGAGGTTTCAAACAGCCAGCTCTCATAGTCCACGCCGCGGATCAGATCGCGCACCGCCGCCACCGGCTCACGTTCCGCCTGCTGGGCGATACCGCCGAGCCAGTGGGTAAAGCGCTGCAATGACTCCAGCCCGCGCCCGGTCAAGTGCTGGCTCAGCCCCAGATCGAAACTGGCGTGGAATAAACTCTTGTTGCGCTGGTTGGCCCATTCGCCGAGCTTCTGCAGCGTCGCCGGGCCGATCTCGCGCTTGGGGGTATTGACGATGCGCAGGAAGGCGCTGTCGTCCTCCGGGTTGGTCAGCACGCGCAGGTAGGCCAGCAGATCCTTGATCTCGGGGCGCGAGAAGAACGAGGTGCCGCCGGAAATCTTGTACGGGATGCGGTTTTGCATCAGCATCTTTTCAAACACCCGCGACTGGTGGTTACCGCGGTACAGGATCGCATAGTCGCCGTAGTTGGTCTTTTTCACGAAGTGGTGGGCGATCAGTTCCCCCACCACCCGCTCGGCTTCGTGATCCTCGTTGTTGGCGGTCACCACTTTCAGCTCTTCGCCATACCCCAGCTCGGAAAACAGCCGTTTTTCAAACACGTGTGGGTTATTGGCGATCAGAATGTTGGCCGCCTTCAGGATACGCTCGCTGGAACGGTAGTTTTGCTCCAGCTTGATCACCTGCAGCGCCGGGAAATCTTCCTTCAACAACACCAGGTTCTGCGGCCGCGCGCCGCGCCAGGAGTAGATCGACTGGTCGTCGTCACCCACCACGGTAAAGCGCGCGCGGTTGCCCACCAGCAGCTTAACCAGCTCGTACTGGCTGGTGTTGGTATCCTGGTATTCATCCACCAGCAGATAGCGAATACGCTGCTGCCAGCGTTCGCGCACCTCTTCGTTGCGTTGCAACAACAGCGTCGGCAACAGGATCAGGTCGTCGAAGTCCAGCACGTTGCACGCCCGCATATGGGCGTGGTACAGGCCGTAGCAGTGGGCGAACAGCTTGTCGCGCTCCGAGCGCGCCAGCTCCGCCGCCCGCTGGGGATCGATCAGGTCGTTTTTCCAGTTGGAGATGGTCGAGATCAGCTGCGCCACCAGCGTTTTATCGCTTTCCAGCCACTTTTCGGTCAGCTCTTTCAACAGCGCCAGCTGATCCTGGTCGTCGAACAGCGAGAAGTTGGACTTCATCCCCAACGCCACGTATTCCCGTTTGATGATCTCCAGCCCCAGGGTATGGAAGGTGGAAATCATCAGCCCGCGCGCCTCTTTACGCCCCAGGGTTTGCGACACGCGCTCTTTCATCTCGCGTGCGGCCTTGTTGGTAAAGGTCACGGCGGCGATGTGCCGCGCCTGATAGCCGCAGTGGTGGATCAGGTGGGCTATCTTGTTGGTGATAACGCGCGTCTTGCCGGAACCGGCGCCGGCCAACACCAGGCAGGGCCCGGTAACGAATTCGACGGCTTGTTGTTGGCTGGGGTTTAATCGCATGGTGCTGGCTTGCTCGACTGTAAAACGTGGAAGGGAATTGTAGCAGAAAGCGCCGATGAGATTTAGCGGGTATAATCAGCGCAATTTTCGCATCGACAAAGGCATTACCATGGCAAAAACGGCGTGCGCCCTGCACATTCTGGTAGACAATGAAAAGCTGGCCAACGAGCTGCTGGCCAAGCTGAAGCGCGGCGTCAGCTTCGACACGCTGGCGCGCAAATACTCGAGCTGCCCGTCAAAACGCAGCGGCGGCTCGCTGGGCGAATTCAACAAGGGCGCGATGGTGCCGGCGTTCGATAAAGCGGTGTTCAGCATCCCACTGCTCAAACCTTACGGCCCGGTCAAAACCCAGTTCGGTTACCACATCATCAAGGTGCTGTACCGCAACTGAGGGGGCCTGAGCCCCCTGCTGCGATTACTGCGCGCCGGCGTCCGTCGCTGGCGCAGCCACCGCGGTGTCTGCCGGTTTGGCTTCTTCCGTCACCACCGCCGGCGCCGGCATCATGATGCCGTTATAGGTTTCCTGCAGCTGCTTCATGCTCATTTCCGGCTCGCCCTTCGGCTGCATCAGCACCAGCGTCGCCTCCTGAGAAAGCTGCAGCTTCAGCGCCTGATTCAGCGTCTCCAGCGTCAGGCTGGACAGGAACTCCTGACGCAGCTTCTGATACAGCTCCGGCGCGATATCCACCACCCCGCTCTGCTGCGAACGCAGGCGCTGGCTCATCAGCACGTCGGTATCGGTACGGGCGTAGGTCGCGAACAGCTTGCTCAGCTGATCGTTTTTCTGCGCCAGCAACGCATCGAATTCCTCTTTGGACAGGCCGTTGTCACGCACGTTGGCCAGCTCGCGGGCGATAAAGCCCAAGCTGCCGTTCAGATTGTTGTTCGGCGTATCCAGATGGATGGCGCACTGCCCGCGCTGGTACTGCACGCGGCAGTCAAAGCCCAGATGCAGGTTCTTCTGGTCGCTTTTTTCCAGCGTCTGCTGGAGATGCCAGAACAGCGCCTCGCGAGCAAGATCGCCACGCCAGTAGCGGAGCAGGCTCTGCGAATCGCGAATCGGATGCCACGGCGAATCCCACATGATAGACAGCGTATCCTGCTTCACCTGCTCGCTGATCAGGCTTACCGGCTGCTGTGGCAGCGGCGTCAGCGTCGGCATCGGGGCCGGGGTTTCACGTTTGCCCTGCAGCGGCGAGAACGCCTTGTTGATCTGTTCGCCCAGGCTGCGGCTGTCCACCTTGCCGACCACGAACAGCGTCATGGCGTCCGGGGTATACCACTGTTGATAGAATTTCTTCAGCTGCTCGAGATTGACCGGCCGTTTCGCCGGCTGCGCCGGATCGTGCGCCAGCAGCGTCGAGCCTTTCAGGCGGTAACGCCACCAGGCGTCTTTGGTATTGGGCGGGAAAGTGCCGACCGGATTGATGCTGGAATTCATCACCGCGTGCACCGTATGCTCGTCGATCGCCAGTTTGCCGGTGGTGTCCGCCAGCCAGGCCAGCGCTTCTTTCAGCAGGTCGGGCCGGTTGTTCGGCAGGCTGAGGTTATACATGGTGAAATCATACGAGATGATCGCCGGCGGCAGCGGCCGCTCGTTATCCACACTCTGTTGCCACAGGGCGCGCAGCTGCGGCGCGGTAAAGCTTTCGCTGCGCGCCAACGCCAGCCGCGGCAGCAGATGGGCGAAGCCGGTCTGCTGCGAAGACTCCACCAGGGAGCCGGTATTGACGATCAGCCGCAGTTCCACGCGGTCGCTTGGCCGCTGCGGCGTATCGAGAATCTGCCATGAAAACCCGTTGGCCAACGACCCCTGCTGCCAGGCAGGATCGGGTTGTAGTGCTTCAGCCTGCACGCTGCTACTGGCGGCAGCCAATAGCAGCCCACCAACTATAAGATGAATTCTGGTGCCCTGCATGTGAACCCCTACTTAATGACTATCCAATTTCTTATGCAAATGCGTGTATTCCATTCAATGGAATCATAAAAATACGCCCTGAGTTTCACAGTGGGGCGGAAAGCAGAAAGTGTACCATCGTGTTAGACCGCGCGCCTTTGCGGATGTCACTCATTAGAGTGAAAAATAATAGATAGCGGGGTTTTTAATGCAAGAAATCGTTACGAGGCAGGGGTTTTCCCTCACCGGCCGCGGCTGCGGCCGGTGATTCGCCGCCAATATCAGGCGGAAGGCTGCGTTTTGTCCGCGCCGGCGTTTTTGTTGTTCAGCGTGTCTTTCAGCTGTTTCTCATCCAGTTGGTCGCACCACTTCGCCACCACCACGGTCGCCACCCCGTTGCCCACCAGGTTGGTCAGCGCGCGGGCTTCCGACATGAAGCGATCGATGCCGAGGATCAGCGCCAGGCCGGCCAACGGCAGATGGCCGACGGCGGAGATGGTGGCGGCCAGCACGATAAAGCCGCTGCCGGTCACGCCCGCCGCCCCTTTGGAGGAAAGCAGCAGCACCACCAGCAGAGTAACCTGATGCATGATGTCCATGTGGGTATTGGTCGCCTGCGCGATAAACACCGCGGCCATGGTCAGGTAGATAGACGTGCCGTCCAGGTTAAAGGAGTACCCGGTCGGGATCACCAGGCCCACCACCGATTTCTTGCAGCCCAGCTTCTCCATTTTATCCAGCATGCGCGGCAACGCGGACTCGGACGACGAGGTCCCCAGCACGATCAACAGTTCTTCTTTGATGTAGTTGACGAATTTGAAGATGCTGAAGCCGTTGGCGCGGGCGATGCTGCCCAACACCACCACCACGAACAGGATACAGGTAATGTAGAAGCACACGATCAGCTGGCCGAGTTGCACCAGGGTGCCGACGCCGTATTTACCGATGGTAAACGCCATGGCGCCGAAGGCCCCCAGCGGCGCCAGGCGCATGATCATGTTGATGATGCCGAAAATCACCCGCGAGAAGCTGTCGATCACGTTGAAGATCAGCTGCCCTTTCTCACCCAGACGATGCAGGGCGAAGCCGAACAGCACCGCGAACAGCAGCACCTGCAGAATGTTGCCGCTGGCGAACGCGCCGATCACGCTGCCGGGAATGATATCCAGCAGGAACGGAATGATGCCCTGCTGCTGCGCCTGCTCGGCGTAGACCGCTACCGCTTTGGCGTCCAGCGTGCCGGGATCGACGTTCATGCCAGCGCCCGGTTGCACCAGGTTGACGATCACCAGGCCGATAATCAGCGCGATGGTGCTGACGATTTCAAAATACAGCAGCGCGATGGCGCCGGTGCGGCCCACCGCCTTCATGCTTTCCATGCCGGCGATGCCGGTCACCACGGTGCAGAAGATCACCGGGGCGATAATCATCTTGATCAGTTTGACGAAGCCATCGCCCAGAGGTTTCATCTCGGCGCCGAGGTCAGGGTAGAAATGGCCAAGCAGGATACCCAGCGTGATCGCCGTCAGCACCTGAAAATAGAGGCTCTTAAAGATTGTTGTTTTCATATGAACGTCCTATGGGGGGAAGACACGCACCAGGCAGCAGTCTAAACATCCAGCCTGTTCATCGCTTGCGCGGAAAATAACACCCACTTAACAACATGGAAATAATTTGTTGCACCCGCCCCACGGGGTTGATGTGAATTTAAGAGCTGAAACGCGTCAGTCTGGGTGCAAAGCTGAAAATTGCGTAAGCCTTTGTTTGCACTAACGCAAAAGAGGTAGGGAGAGAATGGCGATTTTCGGACGGGGAAAAGTACCGGAAAGGTAACGCGACGCTCACGGCGCCGCGCGGCAAAACTCGGCTTCGAACGCTTCGCGCGGCAGCGGCCGGGCAAACAGGAATCCTTGCCCGCTGCGAATGCCGTGCTTCAGCAGCCAGTCGCGCTGCTCGGCGTTTTCCACGCCTTCGGCCATCACCGGCAACGCCAGCACTTCAGAGATCGAGCTGACGATGCGCACCATCGCATCGTCGGCCGGCAGCCCCTGAATGAAACTGCGGTCGATTTTAATCAGGTCAATCGGCAGGGATTTCAAGCGGTTCAGGTACTCCAGGCTGGAGTAGCCCATCCCGAAGTCGTCCAGCGCGATCGACAATCCCAGGTCGTGCAGTTCACGCAGCAGCGCCAGCGCACGGTCGAGATCGTCGATGCGTACCGTCTCGGTGATCTCCAGCAGCAGCTTGCGCGGATCGATCCGATACTGCGCCAGCAGGTTTTTCAGATGCGGAACGAACGCCTCATCCTGCATCTGAATACCGGAAACGTTGACCGCCAGCGGCAGCTCAATGCCGCGTTGCTGCCAGTCCGCCAGGATACGGCAGGACTCTTCCAGCACCCAGTTGCCGAGGGGCACGATCACGCCCAGCTCTTCCGCGAGCGGGATAACGTCGGCCGGCAGGGTATAGCTGCCGTCATACTGCTGCCAACGCAGCAGCGCTTCGGCGCCGATCACCTCGTTGGACTGCATGTCGATCTGCGGCTGCAGGAACAGCGTAAAATGCCGCTGTTCGATGCCGTGCAAGATCTCGCTCTCCTGCGTCAACCGCTTCTGCGTGCGTTCCGTCAGGCTGGGTTCGAAGAACAGGATCTGATTTTTTCCTTCGCGGTGCGCGGACATCATCGCCGAGGTGGCGCTGCGCAGCAGCTGTTCCGCACTTTCCCCCTGATTGAGGTAGTGCGCGATGCCGATGCTGGCGTTGGGCCGCAGCGCCAGCCCCTCCAGCGTCAACGGCGCGTTGATCTCCGCCATGATGCGCCGCGCCAGCTGCATGGCGTGGAACGGCCGCTCGGTGCCCTTGGCCAGGATGGCGAATTCGGTATTGCTCAGCTGCGCCAGCACGCCGTTTTCGTCGATGCAGCCGCGCAGCTTCTTCGCCAGCGCCAACAACAACGCTTCACGCATCGCCGGGCTCATCACGCCCGAGGCCTCATGCAGCGTCTCGATGCCGATCACCAGCAGGTTAAAACGCTCGGGGCGCAGGCTGGAAGCGATATGCTGTTCCAGCAACGCGTTCAGCAACGCCGGATTCGGCAGTTCGGTCACCGGATGGCGGGTGCTGAGGCGGCTCATGTCGGCATGCGCCTTGGCCAGCGTCTGTTGATTGCGGTTGTAGTTGCGCACCAACAGGCCGAGCTCGTCGTCCTGGTGCAGCGCCGGCAGCATCAGCTGGTGATAGGGCGCTTCGTCCTGCGAGATGTTTTCCAGCTCCTTGGCCATCGCGCGCAGCGGATGCACCATCAGCCGGTTCATGCACCAGGTGATGGCCACCGACAGGATAAGCGCCAGCAGCAGGTAGGTCGACAACATGGTCGACAAAATACTGAGGATAAACTGGTACATGCGGAACGAGTCGGCCTGCAGCACCAGATAGGCCAGCGGCTGCTGGTTAGCCGGCACCCGCTCCAGCGAATAGAGCGGTACGGAAATTTGGATCGGCAGTTCAAACAGCCGGGCGATCAGCGTCGGCACCGGCCTCTCAGGCGGGAAATTGGCGTGCAGCGCCTGAAACTCGTTCGGCAAGACGATATCCGCCCGGCTCAAAATGCCGACCGGCAGCAGCGTATTCAGCACCTTTTTGGCTTCCGGCACGTCCATGCGCAGCACCGCTTCCGCCAACGGCTGGCGCACGGAATGAGCGATATTCTCCAGTTGCTGGGCGTAGTCATCCCTGCGCTGCTGCACAAAGTGGAATAACTGGATCACGATAAAGATACAGATCGTGACCAGTGCCACGCCGGACACCGTCGCCATCTGCTTAATCGTTAACGAACGCCTGACCCGCAAACCTGCTCTCCGTGAAATCGGGCTGAAACAAAAAGGGGGCTGACTCTCACCCGCCCCCTCGAACCGGGCTGAGTATACTCGATCATCGGCTGTTTTAATCTGGCTATGCCGCAGGCAAAGCCAAGAAAATCGCGGGTTTCAGTCTTTTCCTAAAGCGAACAAACGCGACCCGGACACAGGGTAACAAAACTCCCCGGTGTCCGACACTCCGAATCTTTCCCCTCCCGGTTACTTGAAGTCGGCGTAAGGCGTCAGCGGTTGCGGCGGCAAATCGAGATCTCCCTGCCAGCCGGCCAGGGAATAACGCAGATAAATCAACGCGTGGCTCGGCGTATAGTCCTTCGCCTGCTGAATGTCGATGCCGGCGCCGAGCGTCCAGTGCGAACTGAGGCGGCGTTCGACGATCGCCCGCAGCGTATAACCGACGCCGCTCGAGGCGCTGCCGTCCTCGACGGCGAACTTATCGGGCAGTGAATCCGGGATCAGCCCCTGCAGCGGATAGCGGCGCTGGCTGTCGGTTTTCGAATGGGACAGCGAAACCGAGCCGCCCAGCTCCCACGACCAGTTCTCGGTGCGCTGGCGATAGTTGACCGGCAGCGACAGCGACAGATATTGCTGCGGGCTGTAATAGCCGCCCTGCCCCAGCGAGTAGCCGCTCAAATCCTTCTGGTAGTGCCACAGCATGGTATTGAGCCCGACGCTCAGACGGCGATTGTCTTCGTTGATCAGCTTGTAGTAGTAGCCGGCCATCAACCGCTGCCGCTGGTTGTCCGCCACGTTCTTGCCGGTAATCTGGTGCGCGCTGAGATCGGCCCACACGCCGTTCGCCTCGCCGCGATCGTAGCTCGCGCTCAGGCTGACGCCGGTGGCGCGCACGCCGCCCCAGGTGGTGCCGGTGTTCGGATCTTTGGCACCGCCGAACGCCAGCAGCGAGCTGGAGATCGGCCGCCGCGAGGCCGCCAGCGTCCAACCGATGTGGTTCCAGTCGCCGCTGTAGGCCAGGCCGCCGGTCCAGTCGACCACCTCAAAGCCCATCGGCGTCGTGCCGATGTCGGCGGCCCAGCGGTCGTTTTTCCAGCCGGCCGCCACGCTGGTGCCGGTGGTTTTCTGGTGTTCATCGCCGCGGCACCCTTGCGTATTGCAGGTGCCGAAGGTCTCGTAGTACTTGCCGCTGCCGTCGGTCGAGAAGCGGCCGGCGTCCAGCTGCACGGTGTCGGTGCGCAAGAAGGCGCGCCCGTCATACAGCGGCATGTCCACCTGCAGCATGGTGTCGTGCGCGTTGAAGTCGGAAATGCCGCCGGTGCCGCTCGAGCGCCAGTAATCGTGATCGAGCGTGACGTTCACGTCTTGCTGCCGATACAGATCCGCGGCGTCGGAACGGATGCCGCGTTTCAGCCAGTCGTCGCTCGGGTTATTGCGCGTCAAATAGGTGTAGCTGTCATTGTCCTGCGGCAGCGTCGGCGTGATGCCGCCGGCCACCATCGCCTGGCGGTAGTCCTGCTGCGCCCGCTCCGGCTGCCGCTGCGCCCGTTCCAGACGGGCGGCGTCGCGGTAGATCAGCGCCTTGGTCTGCCCCACGGGCTCCGAGGCCGCCGCCGTTTTCAGCCGGTTGAAGAGCGCGTCGGCCTGCTGCGGATCGCCGACCGCACTCCAGGCGTTGGCCACCCGCCGTTGGCTATTGAGCGAAGCGTCTTGCGGCTGCGGTTCGGTTTTCAGCCGCTGGCGCGCCGCGTCCAAATCCCCTTGCGCGACATAGGCTTCGATCTCGCCCAGTTGCGCATCCGGGTTGTTCGGTTCTCGCCGTTTCACCCGCTGATAATCCTCCAACGCCGCCGCATACTCCCCGCGCGCCAGCGCCCAGTCGGCCAGCAGCAAATCGATGCGGGTGTCCGCCGGCTGCCGGCGCAGATAGGCTTCCGCCGCCGGTTCGTCGCCGGCCGCCCGCAGCCGTTCGGCCTGCGCGATCACCGCCTGCATTTTCAGCCGCTGCGCCAGTTCGCGCATGTTGTCGTTCCACTGCGCCACAGGCAGCGTATTGAGCTGCGCCAGCGCCTGGTCGTCGCGATCGCTACCGGAAAGGTAGAGCGCATAGGCATAGGCCAACTGCGGATTGACGCGCTGACGCTGCGCCAGCTGCCGGAACAGAGCGTCCGCCTGCTGCGGCTGCCCGGCCTGACGCAGCGCCTGCGCGTAGCGATAGGTCAGCCAGACATCGTCGGGATCCATCGGCTGAGCGCGGCGATAGATTTCCGCCGCCTGCTGCCACTGCTGCTGCGCCGCCAGCGCCTCCGCCTGCTGTTTCAACATATCGAGCCGCAGCCCGTCGAGGGTGCTACGCAGCTTGGCCTGTTGGCTGCGCGGCAGGCCGTTGAGGTAGGCCAGCGCTTTTTCCGGCGACTGCCGTTGATAGAGATTCACCAGGCCGCGCAGCGCGCTGCCGTTGCCGGGGTCGTGCCGCAGCGCCTGCTGATAAAATCCTTCCGCCGCGGCGTCATCCTTGCTCGCCACCGCCACATCGCCCAGGCCGATAAACGCATCGCCGTCGCTGTCGTCGAGCTGGCGCGCCTGCTGGTATTTCTGCCTGGCCAGCGCGAGATTGCCGGCCTTCAGCGCCTTGTCGCCTTCGTCGATCGCCAGCCAGTAGCCGGTGCTCTTGATCAGGCTTTGCCACTTGCCGCTGTCGTAGCCGTTCTTGTCGGCGGCCAGCGCCTGGCGGAACAGTTTCAGCGCCTGCGGGCGGTTGCCGGCGCGCGAATAGGCCTGGCCGAGCGCGCCCAGCACCTCGGCGTCGTTCGGCGCCGCCGCCAACGCCTTTTGCAACTCCGGAATGGCCGCCCGGCTGCCGCCTTTATCCACCTGTGCCAGGCCGCGTACCCGTGCCTGATACGCCGGATCGGCCAACAGTTTCTGCTGTCTGGCCAGCTCTTCGCGGGCGCTGGTCGCCTGATCGCCGGTGTCGAACACGCCGAGGAAGCGGTTGAGCGCCGCCACGCTTTGCGCGCTGACCGGCATCGCTTTGACCTTGTCCAGCCACAGATCGGCGGCATCGCCGCGCCCGGCCGGATCGGCGGCGATCTTCTGCAGCAGCTCATAGGCCTGCGCGTCCTGGTTCTGACTGAACAGCATGCGCGCCAGCGACATACGCAGCGCCACGTTGCCGGAATATTGCTGATCCAGCGCCTGCAGCTGCTTCAACGCCTTCGCCTCCTGCCCCGGCAAACGCGCCACCAGTCGCCAATATTCCACCGCCAGATCGAGCGTCGGCGGCTCGCCGTGGAACAGCGCATCGTACTGCGCCTTGGCCTCCGGCAACCGACCGGCAGTCGCCATCAGGCGGGCCTGCTGCAGCTTTTGCCGGGTTTCCGGCTGCGTCAGCAGCATGTTCATTTGCGCCTGGCGATAGGCGCTGGACTGCGGCGCGAGGGTTTTCAGCTTGTCCAACTGCTGCTGCGCCAGCGCCATGTTGCCCTGCCGCAGCGCCAAACGCATGCGCGCGGCGATCACGTCCGGGTTGTTCGGATCCATCAGCTCGAGCCGGTACAGCGACTGGCGCACCAGATCGTCCTTGTTGCCGGCCTCGCCAATACGCACCTGCTCCAGCAGCCACTGCTCCGGGGCCACGGCCTCCGCGGCGCGTGCCTGTGGCAACATCGCCAGGCTCAGCGGAATCAAATTCAGCCAGTTTATTTTGAAGTTGTGCATTGGCCGTCCCACGAGGGTTGCAATTCACCCTGACGATTAAAGCGATAACGTTGTTGATCCCACCCCTGACCGAACAGCGTCAGCGAGGCGCTGAAATAGGCGTCGTCACCCGGCGGATGTTCGCTGATGCGTTGCCGCTGTGTCGTCAGCGCCTCGGCCTGCGTCGCCAACATCGGCAGCATCGAGGCAGAAAAGCCGATCGGGCCGGTGCCGGTGGTTTTGCCGCTGGCGGTATCGGTTTTTTCCGGCGGCACGCCCTGTTTGGCGGTGAGCTGCGCCATCGGCTGGAAGCGTTCGAGCAGCGCCGCCTTGTGCTCATCGTCGTCCGCCAGCATGCCGGCCCACAGATAAACCCGAATGGCGTCGTAGCTGCCGACGTTCGGCTTGACGGTATCCGGCTGCCAGCCGGCACCGACCCGCCACACCACCCAGTCCGGTGAGAAGCCGTGCGGCGCGGTGTCCAGCCACAGCCGCTGATTGACCTGGCGCATCGCGCGCCACGGGCCGTTCAGCGCCGCAAAACGCGCCAGCAGCTGCGGCGGCAGGTAGCTGGGGTTCAGCCGCCAGCGATCTTCCGCCACGAACCCGACTTTGCCCGGCAACAGCATCAGGCCCAGGCCGGGAATGTCGGCCACTTCCTCACGGCCGATGCGTTGCAGCAGCAGCGTCCCCAGGGTTTGATAACGCCGGCTTTTCCACAGGCGGCCGGCTTCGAGCAGGTTGTAAGCTATCCACAGATCGGCATCCGACGCCGAGTTGGCGTCCAGCACCTTCCACTGCTTGTCGTCGCTCTCGCCCCACAGCCAGGCGGGCAAACGGGCGCTGAGATCGCCCGCCGCCAGGTTGTTCTCCGTCCAGGCCAGCAGCCGATCGAAGGTCGGCCGGTCGTTGGCCACCAGGGCGAAGAACAGGCCGTAACTCTGTCCCTCGGAGGTGGTGATTTTGTTCGGGCTGCTCGGATCGATCACCCGCCCCTGCGGGCTGATGTAGTACTGCTTGTACTGTTGCCAGCCCGGCCACTCGCAGGCCGCCGCCGCGCTGAACGCGCACAGCAGCAGCATGCCGAGCGACAGGCGTTGCAGCATCGCGCTCACCGCCGTCAATCCCGATCTTCAGGCGCCAGACGACGCCGGCTGAAGGCCTTCAGGCCGCGCCACAGCATCAGCCCCAGGATCACCACCAGCACTACCGCGATCACCGCCAGCAGCACCGGATGGGTGGAGAGGGCATACCACAACCGCTCCCACCACGGCAGGTGGCCGACATAGTAAATATCGCCGACGCGCAGGCTATTGACCCCCGATTCGCGGATCACCGCCACCGAGCCGAACACCGCGGCGCGCTTGCCGCTGTCCAGCAGGGCATCGTTCAGCAGCTCATAGCCGCGCGGGCTGTCCGCCAGCAGCGCCACGATGCTGCGCTGGTCGTTGAACGGCGACTGCACGCCGATGATCGCCGACATCGCCCCCTCGGAGCTGACGCTGGTCTTGCTGTCCGGTTTGGTATCTTCCGCCAGCACTTCCGCGCTGGGCAGCGGCGGCTGCCGCGTCGGCTGTTTCACCCAGCTTTGGGTCGCGTCCACCAGCAGGCTGATTTTCTTGTCGTCGCGCAGTTCCGGCGGGATGGTGCCGACCATCAGGATATCGTCGTCGCGATCCTTGGCCTGCGACCAGTCGTCGCTGAGCGTGAAGGCCAGCGCCGGATAGCCGGTTTGCGCGCCGATCACCCCCAGCGCGTTCAGCAGCGCGCTGACCTGCGCCGGCTGCGGTTTCTGGTTCACCAACACCAGCGTTTGCGACAGATCCGCCAAACGGCTGAACGGGAAGCCGGCGTTGGCGAAGGCGCGCAGGTCCGGCATCGCCATAAAGTGGCGGTAGCCGGAGAAATCGATGGTGGACGCACCGTCGATCACCGCGTGGTTTTGCGTGAAGGAGTAGGTTTCGCAGCGCCCTTCCGCGCCGCTGGCCAGCAGCGTGGTGTAATCGAAGTCAAAGCGCAGCTGGTTGGTGGCCCCGAGCCGCAGCGCCGGAATACTGACGTTCTTGTCGGAGTCGAGCAGCCCCTGCGTCAACGGCAAGCGCAGCAGCTGTGCGCCCTGTTCGTGTTCCGGCACCAGCGAGTAAGCCTGCACGAACTGGTTGTTCAGGCTGACGCTCAGCCGCGAACCGTCCTGAATGCGCGGCGCGGTATAACGGTATTTCAGGTGCATGTCGATGCCGGTGCTGCGGATCAGGAACAGATCCGGCGGCAGGTTCATGGTCAGCGAGATCGGGCCGGGTTCGATGCCGCTGGTTTGCAGCTGCTCGGCGTATTGCTGCAGCTCGGCGAAGGTCATCGGCCGATCGGTGCGCACCCAGTTCGGCGCGTCGTAAGGCTGGCGCGGCGCGAGCTGTTCTACCTTGTCCACCGTCACGTTCTGGCCGCGGAACAGAATGTTGCCCTGCGCGATGCCTTTCACCGCGGTGATCAAATCGTTGTCGTCACGCCCCTGAATCAGCAGCAGTTTGACGTACGGATTGTCCGGGTGGCTGATCATCTCCACCGTCGGGCCGTTGACCGCCGGATAATCGCGCAGGAAATCCGGGCGCTGCTGGTTGGTGGCGAACACCACCGCGTGCTGCGTCGGCAGCGCGTTGTACAGCGTCGGGAAGGATTGCCCGCGCCACTGCGCCTTGCTGCCGAACCAGGAAGCCAGAATGCCCGCCGCGCGCTGCTGGGCGAGATCCGGCTGGCCGGCGAACACCATCGGCAGCGTCAGCGGCCGATTATCGCGGCTGTCGAAGAACGGCTCAGGGAAGTGCGACAGCTCGTTTTTCACCGGCAGCGTCTGGAAACGCAGCTTCAACGCGCTCGATTTACTGACGTCAAGCCACAGCGAGGTGCTGGCCGGGTTTTCGCAGATGTTCTGATAATGGCCGACGAACACCAGCCGGACGCGGTTAAAATCGGTGATATAGCGCGGATCGATCGCCATCTGGATGCGATTGGGCTTACCCAGCTGCTCCTTGGCGATCGTGGTCACCCCCATCAGCTCGTCGTTCAGGTAAACCTTGACGTGCGACTCCACCGGGATCAGCGCCGGCGACGGCGTAAACTCCATATCGAGCATCGCCTGCGAGACCACCTCATCGCTGCGCACGCCGAATTCGATCTGCCCGTCCGGCCGGGTGCCGCGCAGAACAAAAGTGCCCGGCGGCGGCGCTATCTGCGCAAACGGCAGCGACACGTCGCGCACCGGCGCATTCGGATCCTGCGGCGCGGCGGCCGGCGGTGGCGCGGTCGCCGTATCGGCCGCCGCGGCGATCGGCGGCTGGGCCGCCACGGTCGGCGCGGTGGCGGTTTCGGCCTGCGACAGGGTGCTGATGCCTAAGGCCAGAGCAGTTAACCAGGTTATTTTTCTCGTCATCGTATCATCATCAATGTTGGAGCCTGTTCACCGGGCGAGTGAGCGGGCGGTTGAACTCGCAGCTAACCCACTGTTTCTTGTTGACCCAAGGTCGGATCCCTGCCGACGCCGCGCGGAATAAACGACACTACCCAGGCGGTCAGCGAAGTGACCCCGACCAGCAGACCGCGCACCAGCGGCGGCGCGTAGTCCGCCATGCGCACATACCCCCGGAAGCCCAGCGCCAGCACGTCGCGCAGGCTTTCGATCGGCCGGTCTTCAGGGAACCCGTCCTGCCACAGCGCCCAGGTATCGGCGCGGGCGAAGGTGCACTGAATGAAATCGATGTGTTCACGGGTGGAGAGGTCGACCAGGCGCACCCCCACCTTGTTGCCGAAGGCGCGCGTCACCACGCAGGGGAAGCTGTACTCCTGCTGGCCGCGCTTGAGCAGCAGCGAGGCTTTGTCGCCGTCTTTCAACGCGTTTTCCACCCGCATCTCGATGCCCACGCCGCCGTCGGAGTAATCGCGCAGCGTGCAGGGATACAGATGGCCGTCGGCACGCGCGATCGCCGCCGGCATGGCGATTTCCACGCGGTGCGCCTGACGCACCTGCTTGGCCTCCACCGCCACCGCCACCGCGCCGCCGAGAATCGTCATGTTGTACAGCACCCATACCAGGCTGATGATCACCGTCATCACCTCGTCCGTCGGGCCATAGGCCAACCGCCAGACGCCGAACGCCAGCCCGGCCAGGTTCAGGATCACCAGGAACATGTAAGGCCGGGTGATCACCCAGTCGACGTGCTCCTCCTCCACCAGCCCGCCCTTGGCGGTGACGTTGAATTTGCCCTTGTGCGGATTGAACAGCGCCACCGTCGTCGGCCGCGCGATATACCAGGCCAGCACCGTTTCATAGATTTCGCTCCAGAACGAATGGCGGTATTTCCCCTGGATACGTGAGTTGGTCAGGCTGGCGTGGATCATGTGCGGCAGCACATAAAGCGCGATCGCCAGCGCCGGTGCGAAGATGATGTAGGCATGCAGCAGCAAAAACGCCAGCGGCGCGGTGAGGAAGATCAGCCGCGGAATGCCCGACAGGAAGTGCAGCATGGCGTTGGCGTAGCACAGGCGCTGCGCCAGTTTCAGCCCCTTGCCCAACAGCGGGTTGTCCAGCCGGAAGATCTGCACCATGCCGCGCGCCCAGCGAATGCGCTGGCCGATGTGCGCCGACAGGCTCTCGGTCGCCAGCCCGGCGGCCTGCGGAATGCGGATGTAGGCCGAGGTGTGCCCGCGCCGGTGCAAGCGCAGCGAGGTGTGGGCGTCTTCGGTGACGGTTTCCACCGCAATGCCGCCGATCTCGTCCAGCGCGCTGCGGCGCAGGATGGCGCAAGAGCCGCAGAAGAAGGTGGCGTCCCACATGTCGTTGCCGTCCTGCACCAGCCCGTAGAACAAGGTGCCCTCGTTGGGCGTCTGGCGGAAGCGGCCGAGGTTGCGCTCGAACGGATCCGGCGAGAAGAAGTGGTGCGGGGTTTGCAGCATCGCCAGCTTTTTGTCTTTGAAGAACCAGCCCATGGTCAGCTGCAGGAAGGAGCGCGTCGGCACGTGGTCGCAGTCGAAAATCGCCACGAACTCGCCGGTGGCCTGCTTCAGCGCATTGTTGATGTTGCCGGCCTTGGCGTGTTCGTGGGTCGGCCTGGCGATGTATTTCACCCCCACTTCGTCAGCGAACGCCCGGAATTCGGGACGGTTGCCGTCATCGAGAATATAGATGTTCACCTTCTCTTTCGGCCAGTCGATGCCCAGCGCCGCGTAGATGGTGGGCTTCACCACCCCGAGATCTTCGTTGTAAGTCGGCACCATCAGATCGATAGTCGGCCAGGTGGCGCTATCGGCGGGCAACGGCACCGGCTGCCGGTTAAGCGGCCAGACGGTCTGGAAATAGCCCAGCACCAGCACCACCCAGGCGTAGGTTTCCGCCACCAGCAGCAACAGGCCGCACACCAGGCTGAGCGGATCGTCCCAGTTCAGCGTGGCGGTATAGCGCCACCACAGGTAGCGACAGGATACGGTCAGCGACAGCACGATCAGCATCAACCCCGGCAGGCGCCCCGGCACCCGGCGCACCACCATCGCGATCCCCCACAGCAGCAGGACGAACACGAACTGCGCCGGCAGATCGAACGGTTGCGAGATGCACAGCATGGCGAGGATCGCCGCCAGCACGCTGACCAGAATAAACAGCGCGCGCCGCATGCCGCGGCTCATGCGGCCGAGGCGCTCCACCGAACGCTGCTCCACGCCGGCGTTCTTCAGCCGTTGCGGCAGGCCCTGCAGCCAGTCGGCATAGCGCTGCTGCAGGCGGCGCCAACCGGCGAAATAGTCGCGCTGCACCGGCGCGCGGCCGCTGCTAAACAGCAGCAGCCACAGCCCCTGCAGCAGATAACGCAGCGCATCCGCCGGGCGCGGGCGGTCGGCGGAGAGATGCGGGAACCAATAAGCGCGGCCGGCGCGCACGCGCTGCCAGGCCGGCGATTCGAAGCGCAGCAGCAGCCAGCCCAACGCCACCAGCAGCGTGGCGAAAAAGGCGGTTAGCGCCGACGCGCCGTTGCGCCGATAGCCGCGGTAGCGCGTCTGCACCGCCTGACGCACCGGCGGCACCAGCAGCAGGCTCAGCACCCGGCTCATGGCGCAACGCCCCGCTTGAGGTTGATCAGGCACCAGTTGGCCAGCGTCAGCACTTCATCCGCCGCCAGACTCTCGGGGCGGTACTCGCCCAACGGCTGCTTGACCGCCAGCGCTTCCGCCAACGCTTCGTCGCGATGGATCACCACCGGCAACAGGCCGCTCAGCGTTTGCAGCCACAGCTGATGCAGATCCTGCTGCAGCTGGCTGGCGGAGGAGTAGTGATTGACCAGGAAACGGCAGTCGTTCGGCAGCGTCTGCTGATGGAGCCGTACCTGGCAGTTGGCGTCGGGGTTCAACAGCACGAACACGCTGTCGGCAAGCTGCAGCGCCTGCTGCGCCAGCACGCCGTCCCCGACCGGAACATCCAGCAGGATCCAGCGCAGCGGATCGCCGGCGATCAGCTGGCGCACATTGTCGCGCCAGCGTTCCGGCTGTTGCTGACACTGGCGCTGCACTTCCAGCCGTTCCGCTGCATTCAGGCGGCCAAAGGGCAGAAAGTTGAGGTTTTCACAGTAACGCAGCGCCCCTTCCTGCCAGCGCCCGCCGTCCCGCTCCGCGCGGGCCCAGCCACGCGCCAGCTCGAACGGCGTGTTGAAATGCAGGCGCAGCAGATTGTCCGGCGTGAAATCGATCGCCAACACCGACTCACCCAGCTGCTGCAACGCCCAGGCGAGCGCCGCCGTGACCGACGTCGTCCCCATTCCACCCCGCAACCCTTGCAGCGCGATCACCGGCATAGATCAGTGGCTCCCCGTGGTCTGCGCCAATTCGGCCAACAACGGCCAGCGCGTCATCATTTGCGTTAACCGCTCCTGCCGCGAAATATCGACATAGCTTAATTTCGGCAATGAAAAAGCCTGGCTGAGCGCCTGCAGGTCATCCTGGCTCTCCCCAGGTGCCGCTGCACGAAAATGGGTGGGTGCGTTATTCATTCTTCCGCCTTGGCGAAAATAGGCTATGTTAATTAACTATAGCAACGATACAAAAAGAGACAGGCAATAAGATGATTCTCAACAAATATTGTTGAATAGCGTCGGATATTTGTTATTGCCAGAGTAAAAATGGCTATCTTTAAATATAAACGCCTTTAGTCGGCTTTCAACGAAAGTAGAACACATCCTATGGCGCACTCTTTTTCTCTAGGCATTCGGCAGATTTGGGAAGAGCTGTCGGTGATGCAGGCCCCCGGGCTTTATTGGATCAATATCGACAGGCAAAGCGACGCCGCGTTGCTGTGTCGCCAGGTCATCGCCGCCCAGCCGGCCACCCACAAAGTCGCCCTGATCTGCAGCGGCGATAAACCCGAAAGCTTGCTGGCCGAGCTGGCTTCGCCTGCTTTGCAGAAGCTGCCGCTGTATCAATTACCGGAGAAAAAAGCCGCGCTGACGCAGCTGAGCGACGATCTGATGCGCGCCCTGCGGCCGCAAAATCGCTTACTTATCCTGCTGGCCCACGCCAGCCTGTGGCAAACCTTCACCACCGAAGAGCTGCGCGAGTGGACCCGTACCCTCGCCGCCTGGCTGCGGCGGCAGGGGTGTACGCTGTTGATCCTCAGCCACGGCGGCGGCATCAATAAGCTCAAGGGGCAGCTCAGCGCGCAGCATCGCATCCTGAACGGCCTGTCCAGCCTGCAATGGCAGCAGGACAGCGCGCAGTATCTGGTTAACTGGTGGAGCACCGAAAACGGCATCAATGCCAATCAGCTGCTGACGCTGTACGCCGCGGAAGGCGGCTGGCAGGGTGAGGATGAAAATAGCCAACCCTCCCCCACCGCCTTGCGCAGCGACGAAGGCCTGTATCTGGCCGAGCGCAGCATCCTGGAAGGCGCGCCGCCGCTGTCCGCCAACTGGCAGTTGCTGGGGAGCAATGACGAACTGGCGCAGCACGGCATGCTGAGACTCTCGGCGACGTTGATTTTCGCGCTGTACCAAAGCGACCAAATCGATCACCTGGCGCACCAAATCCACACCCTGCGCCGCAGCCGCGGCAACGGCCTGAAAATCGCGGTGCGCGAGATGAGCGCCAGCCTGCGCTACAGCGACGAACGGCTGCTGCTGGCCTGCGGCGCCAACCTGATCGTGCCGCACGTCGCGCCGCTGTCGCGTTTTCTGACCATGCTCGAAGGCATTCAGGGGCAGCGCTTCTCGCGCCATGTCCCCGCCGACATCGATGCGCTGCTGGCCGGCTTGCGCCCGCTGCAGCTCAAAGGCTATATGCGGCCGGAACCGTTCAGCCAGGCGGTGCTGTCGCTGATGGGCAACACGCTGCTGCCCGAGGACGGCAAAGGGGTGATGGTGGCATTGCGACCGGCCACCGGCCTGCGCGCCGAACAGGCGATGACCCTGTGCCACCTGCGGCGCTTCGGCGACGTGATGACCGTCGTGCAGGGGCGGCTGGTGCTGTTCCTCTCCACCTGCCGCATCAACGATTTGGATACCGCGCTGAAGTTCATCTTCCGCCTGCCGGTGGATGAAGCCTTCAGTAACCGGGTAGTGTGGCACCAGGACGTCGATATCATTTCGGAAATCAAACGCATGGCCCAGGGGCGCTGGCAGATTTCGGCCACCGGCACCGCCGGCGCCGCGCCGCGCCCCAGCGTGAAAGCGGCCGAGGTGCCCACAGAACGGCGCCAGCCGGTCGCCTTCACGCTGCCGCTCGGCCCGCAGGAGGAACCGCATGCTGAACCTTAACGACATCGTGCAACTGATCCTGCTGTGCGCGCTGATCTTCATTCCGCTGGGCTACGCCTTTCACCGGCGTTTTCCGCATTTGCGTCAATACTGGCAAAACCTGTTGTTATCGCCGCGCTATTTGAAATCCGCCGGTTTGTGGGTGCGCACAGGCTCCTCATCTCAGATTAAACGTAAGAAGCAGCCATGAATCCAAACTCGAAGACGCAATCCGATAACGCTCTGTGGCGCTACTGGCGCGGGCTGGGCGGCTGGAACCTCTACTTTCTGGCCAAATTCGCCCTGCTGTGGTTCGGCTACCTGAATTTCCACGCGCTGCCGAACCTGGTGTTCATGGCATTTCTGCTGATGCCGATCCCATCGCCGCGCCTGCACCGCTGGCGCCATTACCTCGCTATCCCGATCGGCATTGCGCTGTTCTACCACGACACCTGGCTGCCGGGCATCAACAGCATTCTCAGCCAGGGCTCGCAGCTGGCCGGCTTCAGCGCCCAGTATCTGCTGGAGCTGATCAACCGCTTTATCAACTGGCAGATGGTCGGCGCGGCCTTCGTGCTGCTTATTGCCTACCTGTTCGTCGCGCAGTGGGTGCGCGTCACGGTGTTCACCGTGGCGGCGCTGGTGTGGCTCAATATCGTCAACATCGCCGGGCCGGCGGTCTCACTGCTGCCCGCCACTTCCACGGCCTCGGCCGGCGGCGCCAATACGCCGGCCACGTCGGCGCCGGCGGCGGGGGACGCTGCGCCGGCAGACAGCCTGCCGCCGACCAGCGCCAACCTGACGGCCTACCTGAATCAGTTCTACGAGCGGGAAAAAGGCCGCGCCACCGCGTTCCCGGCCACCTTGCCCGCCGACGCCCAGCCGTTCGATCTGCTGGTGATCAACATCTGTTCGCTGGCCTGGGCCGATATGGAGGCGGTCAACCTGCAGAATCACCCGCTGTGGTCGAAGATGGACATCATGTTCGACAGCTTCAACTCGGCCACCGCCTACAGCGGCCCGGCGGCCATACGCCTGCTGCGCGCCAGCTGCGGCCAGCTTTCGCATCACGACCTGTATCAACCGGTGAACCAGCAGTGTTACCTGTTCGACAACCTGGCGAAGCTCGGCTTCAAGGAACAGCTGATGCTCGATCACTCCGGGGTATTCGGCAACTTCCTGAAAGAACTGCGTGAACAGGGCGACATGCAGGCACCGCTGATGTCGCAGGCCGGCATCGGCAACGAGCTGACCTCGTTCGACGGCGAGCCGATTTATAACGATCTCGAATTGCTGACCCGCTGGCTGGATCAGCAGCAAAAAGGCGGTGACGGCCGCACCGCCACCTTCTTCAACATCATTCCGCTGCACGACGGCAACCGCTTCGTCGGCTCCAGCAAGAGCGCCGACTATCAACCGCGCGCGCAGAAGCTGTTCGATCAGCTGAACACCTTCCTCGACCAGTTGGAGAAATCCGGCCGCAAAGTGGTGGTGGTGATCGTGCCGGAGCACGGCGCGGCGTTGGTGGGCGACAAAATGCAGATGTCCGGCCTGCGCGATATTCCCAGCCCGAACATCACCCATACGCCGGTCGGCATCAAACTGATTGGGATGAAGGCGCCGCATCAGGGCAGCCCGCTGCAGATCAAAACGCCGAGCAGCTATCTGGCGCTGTCTGAACTGGTGTCGCGCCTGGTGGACGGCAAGGTCTTCAGCGAGTCCAGCGTCGACTGGCAGGCGCTGACCCAGGGGCTGCCGCAGACCCCAGTCATCTCCGAAAACGACAACGCCATTGTGATGCAGTATCAGGGCAAGCCCTACATTCGCCTGAACGGCGGTGACTGGGTGCCTTACCCGCAATAAGCGCGGCCTCATCCCCCCAAAGCACGCCGCCGGCGTGCTTTTTTATTGGTTTTTTATAATAAAAATAGTGAAACCGCTCGACCGACAGAATGTTATTAACAACAAACCTTTGAATTCTATTATTCGATTATTATTTCCATACGAAGATTCTTAAAAAAATAACGATTTGTCAGAATAGCGTTAAGGGCAGAATTTAAAAAACGGGTTGTCGCGATCGTTTACTGACTAACACATTGATTGAATAATAAAAAACGCCGGCGCAGTGCCGGCGTTTGGTTTAAGCAGGAAAATCCGACGCCTTACGCCCCCGGATGCTCGTCCTGATCGACCGCAAAGCAGGCCACCATCTGCTCACCGTACTGTTTCAGCTGCGGCTGCAGCTGCACGCAGGTGCCGAAGGCGCGGCGGCAGCGGGCGTTGAACGCGCAGCCCGGCGGCGGGTTCATCGGGCTGGGCAGTTCGCCGGTCAGCTTGATGCGCTCGCGGCGCATATCCGGGTTCAACCGCGGCGTCGCCGACAGCAGCGCCTGGGTATAAGGATGGCGCGGATTGTTGAAGATCGCCTCTTTGCTGCCCTTTTCCACGCAGCGGCCGAGGTACATCACCATCACCTCGTCGGCGATGTGTTCCACCACCGACAGATCGTGCGAGATGAACACATAGGACAACCCCAGCTCCTGCTGCAGATCCATCATCAGGTTCAGCACCTGAGCACGCACCGACACGTCCAGCGCCGACACCGGTTCATCGGCGATCACCACGTCCGGGTTCAGCATCAGCCCGCGGGCGATGGCGATACGCTGGCGCTGGCCGCCGGAAAACATGTGCGGGTAGCGGTCGTAATGCTCGGTCTTCAGGCCGACCTTCGCCATCATCTCCAGCGCTTTTTCCCGCCGTTCGGCGGCGCTGAGCGGGGTATTGATCAACAGCGGTTCCTCGAGGATCTGCCCGACCTTCTTGCGCGGGTTGAGCGATCCGTAAGGATTCTGGAACACGATTTGGATCTTCTGGCGGCGCAGTTTCTCGGCCGAGACGTCCGGCTTCAGCAGGTCCTGCCCCTGATAGTACAGCTCGCCGCCGGTCGGCACTTCGATCATCGTCAGCAGGCGGCCGAGCGTCGATTTGCCGCAGCCCGACTCGCCGACCACCGCCAGCGTTTTGCCGCGCTCCAGGGTGAAGGAGACGCCGTCCAGCGCCTTGACCAGCCGCTCCGGCGCGAACAGGCCCTTTTTCACCGGGTAATGCTTCTTCAGGTCGATCGCCTGCAGTAAAGGTTGATTCTGGCTCATACGGTCGGCCTCCCCGCATCATCCAGCGGTGTGTGACATTTAACCTGACGGCCGGGAATGCTGCGCAGTTCCGGCTCCTCGTTACGGCAGCGCTCGTTGGCGTAGGGACAACGCGGGTTGAGCAGGCAACCGGTCGGGCGATCGTATTTGCCCGGCACCACGCCCGGCAGCGAAGCCAGGCGCGCCTTGTCGGCGGCGAACTCCGGCAGCGCGCGCAGCAGCGCCTGGGTATAAGGATGGCGCGGCGCGCGGAAAATCTCCGCCGCCTTGCCGGATTCCACCACCTGGCCGGCATACATCACGATGATGTGGTGCGCGGCTTCGGCCACCAGCGCCAGATCGTGGGTGATCAGCACCAGCGCCATGTTTTCGCGCTGCTGCAGGTCCAGCAGCAGTTCGATGATCTGCGCCTGGATGGTCACGTCGAGCGCGGTCGTCGGCTCATCGGCGATCAGCAGCTTCGGCCGACAGGCGATGGCCATGGCGATCATCACGCGCTGGCTCATGCCGCCGGAAAGCTGGTGCGGGTACACGTCCAGCCGCGAGGCCGGATCGGGAATGCCCACCTGGGTCAGCAGATCGATAGCGCGCTGGCGGCGAGTGCGGCGGTTGCCGCCCTGATGCACCTTCAGCGCCTCCATGATCTGGTAACCGACGGTATAGCACGGGTTCAGGCTGGTCATCGGATCCTGGAAGATCATCGCTACTTCAGAACCCACCAGCTGGCGGCGCTCTTTTTCGGAGATCTTGCGCAGATCCTGGCCGTTGAACTCCAGCTTGTCGGCCATCACCTTGCCGGGGAAATCGATCAGGCCCATGATCGCCAGCGAGCTGACGGATTTGCCGGAGCCGGATTCACCGACGATGCCGACCACCTGGCCTTGCTCCACGCTGTAACTGATGCGGTCTACCGCGCGGAACGGGGTGCCTTCGTCACCGAAGTGCACCGAAAGCTTGTCTACATTCAATAACGCCATCTCTCTCGTCCTCTGTTACTGCTTGAGTTTGGGGTCGAGAGCGTCACGCAAACCGTCCCCCATCAGGTTAAATGCCAGCACCGTCAGCAGGATCGCCAGGCCGGGGAAGGTCACTACCCACCAGGCGCTTTGCGCGAACTGCAGCACGTCGGAGAGCATGGTGCCCCACTCCGGCGTCGGCGGTTGCGCGCCCATGCCCAGAAAGCCGAGAGCGGCCATGTCCAGAATGGCGTTCGAGAAACCGAGAGAAGCCTGCACGATCAAAGGCGCCAGGCAGTTAGGCAGAATGTTGACGAACATCTGGCGCAGCGCGCCGGCGCCCGCCACCCGCGAAGCGGTGACGTAATCGCGGTTCACTTCCGCCAGCACCGCCGCACGCGTCAGACGCACATAGTGCGGCAGCGCGACGAAGGTGAGCGCCAGCGAAGCGTTGACGATCGACGGCCCGAACACCGCCACCAGCACCAGCGCCAGCAGCAGGCTCGGCAGGGCCAGCATGATGTCGACGACGCGCATGATCACCGCATCCACCGCGCCACCGAAGTAGCCGGCCAGCAGGCCGAGCACCACGCCCATGATCAGCGACAGCACCACCACCAGGCAGCCGACCAGCAGCGACAGGCGCGCACCGTACATCAGGCGCGACAGCACGTCGCGGCCCACGTCGTCGGTGCCGAGAAGGTATTGCCAGCTGCCGCCCTCTTGCCACACCGGCGGCTTGAGCAGCGCGTCGCGGAACTGATCCGCCGGCGCATGCGGCGCCAGCACCCCGGCGCCGAGCGCGATCACCAGCATCAGAACGATATACACCAGGCCGACCACGGCCCCTTTATTGCGCTTGAAATAGTGCCAGAACTCCTGAAACGGGGTCATCGGCTTCGGCGCACCTTTAACTGCAGACTCAGTGATTTGAGACATGAGAGCGCCCCTTATTTCTTGTGGCGAATACGCGGGTTGACCACGCCGTAGAGCACGTCTACCAGCAGGTTAACCAGAATGATCATACAGGCGACCAGCAACACCCCGCCCTGCACCACTGGGTAATCGCGGCGCTGCAGCGCGTCGATCAGCCAGCGGCCCAGTCCCGGCCAGGAGAAGATGGTTTCCGTCAGAATGGCGCCGGCCAGCATGGTGCCGACCTGCAGCCCGATCACCGTCACCACCGGCAGCAGCGCGTTGCGCAGCGCGTGGACGACGATCACCCGCATGCGGCTCACGCCCTTGGCGCGCGCGGTGCGGATGTAGTCTTCACCCAACACTTCCAGCATCGAGGAGCGGGTCATGCGCACGATCACCGCCAGCGGGATGGTGCCCAGCACGATGGCCGGCAGGATCATGTGCATCACTGCGTCGATAAAGTCGCCCGGCTCGCCCCAGATCAGAGTGTCTATCAGCATGAAGCCGGTCAGCGGATGGCTGTCGTCGAGGAAGACCGTGTCGCTGATGCGGCCCGACACCGGCGTCAGGTTAAGCTGCACCGACACCAGCATGATCAGCATCATGCCCCACCAGAAAATCGGCATCGAATAGCCGGTCAGCGAGATGCCCACCGCGGTGTGATCGAAGACCGAGCCGCGCTTGACCGCCGCCAGCACCCCGACCGGGATGCCTACCAGCACCGCGAACAGCATCGCGCAGAAGCCCAGCTCCAGCGTGGCCTGAAAGCGCGGAACGAACTCGCTCCAGACGGAGATGCGGCTTTTGAGTGAGGTGCCCAGATCGCCGTGCAGCACGTTGGACACGTAGGAGAAATATTGTTGATAGAGCGGCTTGTCCAGCCCCATTTCCGCCATCAGCTGCGCGTGGCGCTCGGCGGAGATACCGCGTTCCCCGGCCATGATGGTCACCGGGTCGCCGGGGATCATATGGACGAATGCAAAAGTCAGCAATGTAATGCCGATAAACGTTGGGATAACTAACCCCAAACGTCGGAGTATGAACTGCAACATATCCCGAACTCTCTGTATCAATGCCCGGCAGCTCATCGTCCGCCAGGCTTATTAACGCTCACATGCCTTTGAACGATTCGACGGCCATACGCCGGAGACTGGTCAGCAGGGGCGCAAACCTGTTGCGCCCCTGCAAGTCCATTCGTGCGTCTCCGGTAAAGCGGTCGAAATCAGTCTACAGAGACATTCTCGAAGTGATGCTTACCGAGTGGATCCACGACGTAGCCTTTCACTTCCTTACGCACAGGCTCGTACACGGTGGAGTGTGCGACAATCAGCGCCGGAGCCTGATCGTGCATCACCACCTGCGCCTGCTTGTACAGTTCGATGCGCTTGTCGTGGTTGGATTCGGCGCGCGCCGGTTGAATCAGATCTTCAAACGGCTTGTAGCACCAGCGGGAGTAGTTGGAGCCGTCTTTCGCCGCCGCGCAGCTGAACAGCGTGGCGAAGAAGTTGTCCGGATCCCCGTTGTCGCCGGTCCAGCCCATCATCACCGTCTGGTGCTCGCCCGCTTTGGCGCGCTTGAGGTATTCACCCCACTCATAGGTCACGATTTTGGCTTTCACGCCGATCTTGGCCCAGTCGGCCTGGATCATTTCCGCCATGCGGCGCGCGTTCGGGTTGTAAGGACGCTGTACCGGCATCGCCCACAGGTCGATGCTGAAGCCGTCGGCCATGCCCGCTTCTTTCAGCAGTGCTTTCGCCTTGGCCGGATCGTAAGCGTAATCCTGCACCGCGTCGTTATAGCCCCACATGGTCGGCGGGATCAGGTTCTTGGCCGCCTGGCCCGCGCCCTGATAAACCGCGTCGATGATCGCCTGCTTGTTGACCGCCATGGTCAACGCCTGGCGCACCTTCAGGTTATCCAGCGGCTTTTTCTCGACGTTGAACGACAGGTAACCCACGTTCAGGCCCGGCTGTTCCATCAGGTTGATGGACTTGTCTTGCTTCATACGGGCGATATCGGCCGGGTTCGGGTACGGCATCACCTGGCATTCGTTTTTCTGCAGTTTGGCGTAGCGCACGGAGGCGTCAGGCGTGATGGAGAACACCAGGCGATCGATCTTCGGCTTGGTGCCCCAGAAACCGTCGAATGCCTTGTACAGGATCTTGGAGTCTTTCTGGTATTGCAGCAGCTGGAACGGACCGGTGCCGATCGGATTCAGGTCGACTTTCTCCGGCGTGCCGGCTTTCATCATCACGTCGGCATATTCGGCGGACAGGATGGACGCGAAGTCCATGCCCAGGTCAGCCAGGAACGGCGCCTCCGGGCGGTTCAGCACGAAGCGCACGGTGTTGTCGTCCACTTTTTCAATCTTGGCGATCAGCTTAGGCATGTCCATGCCTTCAAAGTATTCGTAACTGCCGCCGGACACTTTGTGGTAGGCGTTGTTCGCATCCAACTGGCGCTCAAAGGAGAACACCACGTCGTCGGCATTAAAGTCGCGCGTCGGCTTGAAGTCTTTGCTGCTCTGCCACTTCACGCCTTTGCGCAGGTGGAAGGTGTAGGTTTTGCCGTCTTCGCTGACGTCCCACTTCTCAGCCAGGCCCGGCTGCAGTTCGGTGGTGCCGATTTTGAATTCGACCAGGCGGTTGTAGATCGGTACCGAGCTGGCGTCGTAGGTGGTGCCGGAGGTAAACAGCTGCGGGTTGAACCCTTCCGGGGAACCTTCAGAACAGTAAACCAACGTCTTGGCCTGAACGCTGGCCGCCACGGTCAGCGCGATCAGCCCAATGCCGAATTTCAGAACCCCCGATTTACCCAAGGAACGTGTCATCGTTAGTGCTCCATTGTGTGATGTGATGTGTGTAATTGCCGCCAGACCTGTATTTTTTATTGCGTGGCCTGTGCGATCGGCGCCCGAAGGCAGAAGGCGTACGAGGAGAGAATGCCGGATGGAACGCATCGCGGCGGGGACGTCTGAGCGCGTGGAATTCACTCAAACAACTCTCGCTCTTACCCCTGAGGCTATCAAGTTGCCAACTGTTTGGGGTGTCGTCAATATAACCAGTGGGGATTTACGCAGACTGTGAGAAACAGCAAACAAACATAAAAAAAACCTTTTGTTAACAGTTCCAGCATGAAAATTTATGCTAAGCGGTCATTTTTAGCGCATTGGTCTGACCCTCACAAACTTACTGGTTTTTAACTCCGTTAAAAAACCCCAAAACTTTGTTGCTGAATGATGAATATCTGAACGGTTATTTTTGTGATCGCCGTTAAAGACAGGAGGAAATGCTGAAGGATTACCCAAAAGGGTGAGTCCGATGGCCGCGTTTTTCCCAGGGTGTCGCCACAATCTGTGCGGCGTAAAAAAACTTTCGGCGGTGAAAAAGCCGGGGGCGAAAGGATATCCCCCGGCAACGCACTGCAACCGATTATTGAACGCCGGCGCTGTTGCCCAGGCTGGCATTCATGCTGTTAAGAATATCGCCGTTGTCCGCATCGATCTCCCAGGAGAACAGGCCGCCCAACTGCTTATCCAGCACGTACTTGCCTTTGGCCTGCACCGAGCGGGCATCGTCGAAGGTGATCAGATCGCCGGTGGAAGGCTTGAACACGTAAGGCGCTTCCGCCGTGGCGTCGTAGGTGTACTGCCACTCGCCGCTCATGAACTGACTGGCGATTTGGCGGTAGTCCACGATGCCGTTCTCCCAGGTGCCTTTAACCGGCCCGGTGGCGGTGCCGGTAAACGGAATATTGTTCTGGTAGCCGTTCACCCCGGTCCAGCCGCGACCATACATGGCGGTGCCGACCACGATCTTGCCCGGCTTGACGCCCTGCGCCAGCAGCGCATTGACGCCGTTCACCGTGGTGTAGGCGGTGTCCGGTTTCCAGGCCGGCGCATTCAGCGCGGTCTGGTGCCCCAAGTTCTTCAGATCGAAGGCGCCGTAGAAGTCGTAGCTCATCAGGAAGATGTGATCCATCGAGTTCTGCGCGACGTTGTAAGCCACCTTATCGATCTTGTCCTTGCCGGCGCTGATGGCGGAGGTGAGCTCATACTTGCGGCCGGTTTCCGCCGACAGCTGATCCAGCATCGCCCGCAGCTCCTTCATCAACAGCACATAGGTTTCCCCGTCCTGCGGGCTGCCCAGGTTCGGGTTGGCGCCTTTGCCGCCCGGGAACTCCCAGTCGATATCCACGCCGTCGAAGAACTTCCAGGTCTGCAGGAACTCTTTCACCGAGCCGACGAAGCGATCGCGCTTCACCTTGTCGCCCATGAAGAAGAACGGGTCAGACAGCGTCCAGCCGCCGATCGACGGCAGGATTTTCAGGTCAGGGCGCGCCTGCTTCAGCGCCATCAGCTGGCCGAAGTTGCCCTTGTAGGGGTCATCCCAGGCGGTGACGCCCTTCTGCGCTTTTTGCAGCGCGGCAAACGGATCGTGGATCGAGACTTTGAAGTCCTCGCGGCCCTGACAGGAGCGCTGCAATGCCTGGAAACTGCCTTCGATCTCTTTCAGGCTGTCGTTGATGCCGTTGCCGCCGCAGATCGGGATAAATCCGTACAGCAGGTGGGTCAGGTTTTGCGCCGGGATCTTGTCGACGGTGAAATTGCGCCCGTAAACGCCCCACTCGACAAAATAAGAACCGACGACTTTGCCGGAGTTTTGTTTATAAGGTTTGTTCTTTTCCAGCAGCGGCTCTTTCAACGGCGCCAAATGGCTGCCGTCGGTGTCGGCCACCACAATTTCGGTGGCGTCGCTGGCGGTGCAGCCGTCGGCATTACACAGTGCCACCTGCATTTGATAACGGCCGCCTTTATTCACTTTAAAATTCGCCGTACCGGAAGATCCGGTTGAAGGGCCGCTCCACGCCTCTTTGCCATTTAATAAAATTTTTGCCGTCGTGCCGGTATCGCCATTCCATAAATTCCAGGAGACAGAAACGTCGGCGGCATTTTTTACCTTCACCAGATTATTATAAGCGGTGGCCGCCTGGTCGACTTCGACGATAGCGAACTTGGTGTTGCCCCAGGCGATGGTCGGTTTGCCCGGTGCGGCGGCCTGCGCCGCGGAACACAGCGTGCTGCCGATCAACAGCGCCAACAGCGGTTTATTAAATTTGCGCATAACTGATTCCTTTATTCCGAGAGGATAAACATAAAAGAGTTAATCGACGCCACGCATTGCCGGAGAAAAATGATCCCGCAATAATCCACGAAGATTAACGTTAATAAATAATCACGGTATTTCCCACGCGGCGGGAATAAGAGCTCCCGCGTTGTCCATTCAGACTATAGGTAAAAAAAACGTGAAAACAAGAGCGCTATCAACCGGGTTTTATTTGGCAAGCATGAATTTATTTAAATATAAAAATAAGAACCTAATGGGAATAAGGAGTGTGAATTAATTAAGCGTAAAGGATAAATATATTTCACGAGGACGGCAGATTGACGTGCGCCATAAAGCGCAGCCGACCATATCGGAGGAGGTGCTCATCCTCATAAACGACGGGCGAAAAAAAACCTGCTTTAAAAAGCAGGTTTTTCGAATGTGGTCGGCGAGAGAGGATTACGCGCATCTTTGATGCGCGCCCTGCGGGCCGTTGCTGAAGCAACGTTGTCTCGCTTCGCGAGGCTCGAACCTCCTGCGGAGGTGCTCATCCTCATAAACGACGGGCGAAAAAAAACCTGCTTTAAAAGCAGGTTTTTCGAATGTGGTCGGCGAGAGAGGATTACGCGCATCTTTGATGCGCGCCCTGCGGGCCGTTGCTGAAGCAACGTTGTCTCGCTTCGCGAGGCTCGAACCTCCTGCGGAGGTACTCATCCTCATAAACGACGGACGAAAAAAAACCTGCTTTAAAAAGCAGGTTTTTCGAATGTGGTCGGCGAGAGAGGATTCGAACCTCCGACCCACTGGTCCCAAACCAGTTGCGCTACCAAGCTGCGCTACTCGCCGATGCGGGGCGCATCTTACTGCTGGCGGTTATAGGCGTCAATCACTTTTTTGCCCCTGCATTTCAAGTGGTGATAAAAGCGCCATAATGCGCTGCGCCGGGGGTTGCGCAGCGTATTTCACTCAGGCGTTGGCGGTTTTCAGCGCCGGCGTCTGCGCACGCAGGAACGGCAGCAGGAACAGCGCCGACAGGCAGGCAGCGATGGAAATCACCACGAAGAAGCCGTTCCAGTGCCAGATCTCCATCACCCGCGCAATCGGGTAGCCGGACAGCGCCGCGCCCAGGTAGGCGAACAGGCCGACGAAACCGGTCGCCGCACCCGCCGCATCCTTGTGCGAGCACTCCGCCGCCGCCATGCCGATCAGCATCTGCGGGCCGAAGATGAAGAAGCCGATGGCGAAGAAGCAGCAGGCCTGCAGCAGGTAGGTCACGCCCGGCATCAGCCACAGCGCCGCCACCGACAGGAAGATACCGATGGCGAAGATCAGGTTCATCGGGCCGCGGTTGCCGCGGAACAGCTTGTCGGAGCCCCAACCGGCCACCAGCGAACCGATAAAGCCGCCCACTTCAAACAGCGAAATGGCCGAGTTGGCGGTCATCAGCGAATAGCCCTTTTCCTGCGTCAGGTAGAGGTTGCCCCAGTCGTTGATCGCGGTGCGCACGATGTACACCAGCACATAAGAGACCGCCAGCAGCCAGATGTACTTGTTGGTCAGCACGTAGCGTTTGATGATCTCGCGGTTGCTCAGCCCCTGGCCTTCCGATTCCTGCACCAGCTCCATGGCGTCGTTACGCCATTTGCCGACGCTCGGCAGCCCCAGGGTGGATGGCTTGTCGCGCAGGCGCCAGCACATCAGCAGCCCCAACACCACGCCGATGATGCCGGGAATGATCATGCCGTAACGCCAGCTGAAGTGCAGCGAGATAAAGCCCACCAGCAGCGGGATCAGCGCGCCGCCGACGTTGTGCGAAGTGTTCCAGATCGCCCACCAGCTGCCGCGCTCGGAGCGCGAATACCAGCTGGTGAGGATTTTGGAGCACGGCGGCCAGCCCCAGCCCTGGAAGAAGGCGTTGAGGATCCACAGCGTGCCCAGCATCAGCAGCGACGAACTGAGGCCGAAGAAGATATTCAGCACCCCGGTCATGATCAGGCCCAGCCCCATAAAGTAACGCGGGTTGGAGCGATCGCTGATCATGCCGGAAATGAATTTCGAGCAGCCGTAGGTGATGTAGAACAGCGTGCCGAGGATGCCGACGTCGGACATCGTCAGGCCCAGATCGCTCAGCATCGCCGGCATGATGAAGTTGAAGCTTTTGCGCGTGAAGTAAAACGCGGCGTAGCCGATGTACATGGTGCACATCAGCTGGATGCGCCAGTATTTGTAGCTGGCGTCGATCTGCCGTTGATCGGTGACCTGCGGCGCGTCCGAGCGGCTTTTAAGGAAAGACCACATGTGGAACCTCAGAGGATTGAATAAAGTGCCGCTATGATGCTCCTCGCGCGCGCGGGAGGCTTACGCCGGATTCCCGACGCGGCTAGGAGTTTTTCCTAGTTTGGCGCTTGCGCCGGTGAAACTGTGGGCAAGATCACACTCAAACAGGCGCCCCGTTCAGCGGTGAACCGCAGGCTGCCGCCGAGGGCGCTGATGCGCTCCTGCATACCGCGCAGGCCATACCCCGGCTGATGGTTTTCCGCATCGAAACCCACGCCATTGTCGCGGATGGTCAGGGCGATCAGCGGCGCGGCGCCTTTGCGCGGCTGCAGGCGCGCGTCCAGCTCCAGGCGGCTGGCGCCGGCGTGGCGGCACACATTGGTCACCCCTTCCTGACACACCCGGTACAGCGTGATTTTCAGCGTTTCATCCAGCAGCTCGTCCGGCACCTGCCACTGCAGGCTGCTCACCAGCGACGCGTCCTGCGGCAGCGACTCCCGCAGCATCGCCGCCACCGCCGCCGACAGCGGCAGGTTGTTCAGCGCCGCCGGCCACAGCTGGGTCAGCACGTCGTGCACCCCGTCGTAAACCCGCAGCGCCAACGCATCGATGGCGTCGGCGCAGCCGATCACCGCCGGCTCCGGCGCCAGGCGTTTGACGATGCTGGCCTGGGTGCGGATCACGGTGATGGTCTGCCCCACTTCATCGTGCAGCTCGCGCGCCACCTCGCGCCGGGTTTGCTCCTCCGCCGTCACCAGCGCCCGCGCCAGCTGGCGGTTCTCCGCCAGCCGCAGCCGCAGTTGCTGATTCAGCTCGCGCTGGCGCTGAATGCCGGCGCCCAGCAGCAGCCCGGTCAGGCTTTGGGCCAGCAGCGACAGCAGCAGATCGCGGTGCGACTCCGGCTGCGGCGGCTCGTTGACCATCAGCGCCACGCCGTTGAGCAGCGTCGCCAACAGCGCGCCCTGCCAGCCGTAGCGGTAAGACATGAACACGATAGGAATGGCCAGGCAGAACGGCGCGAAACGGCGCAGCTCGGCGGCGTTCACCTGCTGCTGCAGCCAGATGCTGAACGCAAACAGCAGCAGATAGCTGGCCAGGTGGCCGAGGCGCAGCTCCACCGGCTTGTGGATCAGCCCCGGCTCCAGCGGCACCCAGATTTGGCGCGCCAGATAGTGCCACAACAGCAGGCAGGTCGGCGCGATGGTGAAACCGCCGGTCAGGCCGAGCAGCAGCGCGCGGGCGCCTTCGCCGCTCACCAGCTGCCACACCAGCGCCTGCAGCAAGGCGGCGGCGGCCACCACCGCGCCCTGCAACAGCGGCCACCGCCATTCGCTGTCGCTCTGCTGATGGCGCAACAGCCACGGCGAGGCCAGCAGGCTGAGCAGCACCGTCAACACCAGTACCGCCACCGACGCCCACAGCGCCGGGCCGTAACCGAACTGGTCCGCCAGCAGCGCCATCAGCAGCAGATCGGCCAGCAGGATCCCCGGCCAGAAACGGTACGGGCTCTGCAGCAAAATGCCCATGCGCAGGCCGAACGGGAACAGCAGCAGCGCCTGCCAGGGCGGGTCGATCAGCGCGGTGCCGATGCCCCACAGGCAAAAGGCGCTGGCGGCGTAGATGAAAAACAGCGCCAGCTGGGTGATCAGGCGCTGCGTCACAGGTTCAGCATCCGTCTGGCCAGCTCGACGTTATTGTTGATGCCCAGCTTGGCGAACAGGTTGGCGCGATGCACATGCACCGTCTTCGGCGACAGCCCCAAGGCGGCGGCGATCTCGCGCACCTCCTGGCCCTGCGCCAGCAATAGCGCGATCTCGCGCTCGCGGCGGGTCAACGGATCGACCCTCACCCGCGCCAGCTGCTGGGCGATTTCCGGCATCAGGTAGACGCCGCCGCCGGCGACGGTGCGCACTGCGGTGATCAGATCTTCCGGCTTGCAGCGCTTGGAGAGGAAACCGCTGGCGCCGCGTTCCAGCGCCATTTCCACCAGCGCCGGGTTGTCGTGCATCGACAGCATCACCACGCGGATGCCGGAGGGAATGTCCGCCAGCAGATCCAGCCCGCTGCCGTCCGGCATCGAAATGTCACAGATGCAGATTTCCGCCTCCAGCCCCGGCAGGCCGGCGCGCGCCTGCGCCGCGCTGCTGAACTCGCCCACCACCTGAATATCGGCCTCCAGCGACAGCAGCTGCACAAAGCCCGAGCGCACAATGTCATGATCGTCGATAAACGCCACGCGCAGGGTCATGGAAATCTCCGGTTAGAAGGGAAGTGCGCAAGTATACCGTATGCACACACCGGAATAATTGATGAAGAGAATGTATTGAGTGAAATTACCGGGTGCGCAAGGCACCCGGCGGGAAGGATTACAGGCGGGCGGGCGCCGTTTTATGCTGCGGCAGAGAGCACCAGTTGTTTTTATCCACGATGCCGCCGTTCGGCGAGGTGTAACCGAGGCAACCGAGGATGGTATCGAACAGCTCGACGTGGCGATGCGTTTTGCCGATGCGCTGCTGCGCCTGCAGCTGCTCAAAGGCGCTGAGGTGCTGCGGGTTCTCGAGGAACTTGTCCGACGCCCATACGATCATCGGCACGCGGAACTGCTCCGGCGGCGCCATTTCGCGCGGCGTGCCGTGCAGGTGCGTATTCTCGCCGATCGATTCGCCGTGGTCGGCGGCATAGAACACGATGGCCTTCTTGTCGCGCACCTGGTCGATCACATTACTGATAAAGCTGTCGGTATACAGCACCGTATTGTCGAAGGCGTTGATCAGCTGCGCCTTGGTGCAGGAATCATCCACCCCCATGCACTCCGGCTGATAGCGCGCATAGCTGCGCGGATAACGCTGCGAGTACAGGTAGTGCGAGCCTTTGGTATGCAGGATCACCAGGTGTTTGCCCTTCGGATAGCGCGCCAGCGACTCCTTCATTTCGTCCACCAACAGCATGTCATCGACCGCCTTGCCGTCGTTGCGCTTCTCGGACGCGATCATCTCGCGGAACGAATAGTTGTTCACCTCGGTGTTGTTGTAGAACCACACCTCGCTCTGCATGGCGAACAGCTCGGAAGAGAAGCCCAGATCCTTCAGCACCGCGAACACGTTCTGCTCTTTCAGCGTGCGCTGCGGGTTATCCTCGGTGCCGCCTTCGCGCACGAACATGCAGCGCAGCGACAGCTTGGTGGCGGTGTCGCACGATTCGCCGCGAAACGCCACCAGGTTCTTCTCTTTCGACAGCCGCGGCGTAGTATCGCGCTCATAGCCCAGCATGCCCATGTGATCCCAGCGCGTGGTCTCGCCGATGATGAACACCACGTAGGTATCGTCGATATCCGCCGGCGGTACATAGGTGAAGTGTTTGCCCGGATCGAACATCGTGCTCTGGTCCTGGCTTTCGTCATAGCGGGTATAGGCAAACAGCCCCAGCGCCGACAGCCAGTTGGACGGCAGATACGAGTGCGCCACCACGCCGCCGTAGCTCGGCAGATCAACGTTGGCGAGCTTCTCCTGCACGCTCTGCTCGTCGTCCAGCATACGCAGCGGCAGCCAGACCAGCGCCACCACCGCCAGCAAGACCAGCAGCGGCTTGATGCGATGACCAGGGGTTTTCAGCTGTTCGATCAGGGTGTAACGCAGGCCGTTTTTCCAGATCAGCAGCAGCGGCAAGGCACTGAGCGCCACCATCCACAGCACGAAGTGCAGGCCAACCACCTCTTTCGACAGATCGATGTCGGTGGTCATCACCGACACCACGATGCCGTAGCCGATCACCACGTTGAAAAACGTCATGTAGTAGCTGGCGGCGACCGAAATCAGCACCAGCAGCGAAGCGACGATGCGATAAAACAACCGGCCGCCGAGCGACACCAATCGCATGATAAAGAAAGTGAATAAAACGATGGCGATCACTTCCGTCACCGCCGAAATAAGCTTAATCCCCTGAATGCCGTGCGCAAGCGAGTCAAAACGGCGATAGAAAACGGACAGGTTTAAAAAGATGCCGATATAGATCGCTAACAATAACGATAAATTCTGCTGTGATAGCGATTTTATTTTGTTCATGTAGTGCGGTGGCTCCGGAGGGCGATAGCAGTTCTGAGTTTTTCAGACAGTCAATGCGGCTGCAGGTTCAGCCAACCGGCAATAAGCGTGGTTTTGCAGGCGACAATCAAGAGAATTCTCACAAAACAGGTTTTTTTTACCCTGTTGTGCGAACTCTGGAAGGGAAAGCAAGACAAGAAATGGAGGGAGACCCCTCCATTTTTCAGAGCGTCGGCGAAAAACGTTATTTCACGTTCAACGTCACGTCGATATTGCCACGGGTGGCGTTGGAGTATGGGCACACCACGTGCGCCTTTTTCACCAGATCTTCCGCCACGCTGCGCTCGATGCCCGGCAGCGAGATATCCAGCTGCACTTCGATGCCGAAGCCGTTCGGGATCTCACCGATGCCGACGGTGCCGTCGATCTTGGCTTCGGCCGGGATTTTGACCTTTTCTTTCGCCGCGACAAACTTCAACGCGCCGAGGAAACAGGCCGAGTAACCGGCGGCGAACAGCTGCTCAGGGTTGGTGACTTCGCCGCCGGCGCCGCCCATCTCTTTCGGCACGCCCAGTTTCACGTCCAACACGCCGTCGGAGGAGGTCGCACGGCCGTCGCGGCCGCCGGTTGCGGTGGCGTGAGCGCGGTAAACCACTTTCTCAATAGACATCGTTCATTCCTTCTTGCTGGTTGGCGAGATGACTACGGCTTCCACGAGGTAAAGCCGGTCACATATTTATCTTTTGCGATTAAATCGCGCACTACTTATTTTTGACACTTATTAACCAGTGTAGACCACCCGCGCCGTTCTTGCGTCCGGCGGCGGCGGGTCAAATCTGATCGATCAGGCTGCCGCGCAGCTTTTCCAGCTGCTGTTTGAGCGAGACGATCTCGTCCAGGCTGCAGTCGGTGGCGCACATCACCGCCTCGGGCACCGATTGCGCCCGCTCGCGCAGCGCGCGGCCGGCTTCGGTCAGGGCGATGATCACCTGCCGCTCGTCGGTGGTGGCGCGATAGCGCACCAGCAAACCGGCGGTTTCCAGTCGCTTCAGCAGCGGCGTCAGCGTGGCGGAATCGAGGAACAGCCGCTCGCCGATATCCGATACCGTCACCCGATCGCGCTCCCACAGCACCATCATCACCAGGTATTGCGGGTAGGTGAGTTCGAGCTGGCTCAACAGCTTGCGATAAACTTTGTGCAGCGCCAGGTTGGCGGAGTACAGCGCGAAACAGAGCTGCTGATCGAGCTGCAGCAGGTTCTTCGCCTTGGGTTGTTCGGTCTCGGTGCTTTTCATGTGTGTGAATATAGATAGCGCACGATGTAATCGCAAGCTATTTCTTGTGAGGTATGCTACATTTTTTTCATGCAGAGGATGCTCGGAGGGAAAGGAAATGACGAACACGCTTGCAGAACGCGCGCGCCGCTACGCCACCAAGGCGCATGCGGCCATCGATCAGCGCCGCAAATACACCGACGATCCGTACATCGTCCACCCGCAGGCGGTGATGGAGCTGGTGCGCAGCGTACCGCACACCGAAGAGATGCTGGCGGCCGCCTGGCTGCATGATACGGTGGAAGACACGCCCACCACCCTCGGCGACATCGACAGCCATTTCGGGCCGAAGGTGGCAGAGCTGGTGCGGATGTTAACCAACGTCAGCCACGCCGAGGACGGCAACCGCTTTGAGCGCAAAAACCGCGATCGGCGCCACAGCGCCGGCGCATCGCCGCAGGCCAAAACCATCAAGCTGGCGGATCTTATCGACAACACCCGCTCGCTGCTGGACTACGACAGCCACTTCGCCCAGACCTACCTGATCGAGAAACAGCGCCTGCTGGAGGTGCTGACCGAAGGCGACCCGACGCTGTGGCGCCAGGCCAGCCATATCGTTGAACAGGGGCTGCTCAGGTTGCAGCAGCCGCCGCACAACGTGCCCGCCAGCTGGTTCGAACACGCCCGCCGGCGCTACCGCGAGAGCGACGCGGCCTGATCAGAAGGTCACCACCGTTTTCAACGCCGTCACCCAGGCGTCCTGCGTCTCGCTGACGCCCGCCGGGTGATGCCAGTACTGCAGGCCCGGCTGCAGCTGCAGCCACGGCGTGACGTTAACCCGGTAATACAGCTCCGCCGTCACCGAGTGGCCCGGCACCGGCCGGTAGTTCGGATCGTGATAATCGCTGATGCCGCTCATCTGGTTGAGATAACGCTGATTGTCTTTGTAGCGGTCGCTCAGCTTCACCACCGAGACACCGAGCCCCAGCCAGTCGTCCGGCCGCGCATCGAACAGCCCGCGGTAACGGATGCCGGTCGAGGTAGACCAGTGCAGGTAGTTGCTGCGCTGATCTCCCAGCCCCAGGCTGTAAAACACGCTCAGGCCACGGTTGACGTCATCCGCATGGCGCGTCACCTGCTGGTTGAAACCGGTATACAGGAACCAGGTGCGATCGTGGCTGCGATAGCCCTGCGGATCGCTGGCACCCGGCCCGCCGGACACCCCTTCATAAAGATCGCTCTGGCGCGCGTTGGTGAACAGCACGCCCAGGTTATACACCCCAGGCAGCTGGTTGACGGCGTGGGTTTTCAGCTCCAGCTCCATCGGCAACAGGAAGCCTTTGCTGCCCTTGGTGGACCAACTCCAGGCGTGGCTGCGGCTGGGGGCGCTCGGGTTCTGCTCCATCACGCCGCCCTTGAGCGTCAGGCCGTCGGTCAGCTTGTATTGCAGCGTGGTGCCCCAGTAATGCACGTTCCAGTTATACCAGGTCAACGAGTTGGCGGACTTGCCGCCGCACAGCGTCAGCGTCTGAAAATCGCAGGGAATGATCTGATCGAAATCCTGCACCTTGTTCATCATGCCGATACGCCACTGCAGCCGGCGATCGAGGAAGGAACGGCTGAAGGTCAACCAACCCAGCCGGGTAATCGACTGCCCGCCAAAGCTCTCCTGCGACAGATCGGTCAGGCCGACGCGCGGATCCTGCAAGCGATCGCGGGTCAGGTTGTTGTCATGGTTGCGGTTGACGATATTGCCTTCGATCGCCGCGTCCGGAATGCCGGTCAGCGCCTGCAAATCCTGGCTGAAGGTCAACGAGAACTGGTCGATGTACGACGCCTGTTTGTCGTGGTTGTAACCGCCGCCGGCGTTATACGACAGCTGGCTGAGGTAGCCGAGGTTATAGTGGAAGCCGTGATCCTCCAGGATCGGCCTGATCCCCAGCATATCCCCCAACAGCCCGGGCTGCGGCGGCTCAAAGCCAAGCGCCACCCCTTCCCATTTGGCGGTGGGGGCTTCGACGTCCTTGCCGGTTTGCAGCGTTTCCGCCTGCGCCTGGCTACAGAGCAGCGCCAGCGCCGCCAGGGTCATGGAACGAGGTAATAAGCTTTTCATCATTATTATATTTCTCCGCATAACGGCTGACTGCGGGCAACAGCATTCCCTGGGAGAGAATTTCCCATCATGAACAGCAGCGAATAACGTTAGGTTAACGCCCGGCGTTTGCCGCCGGGCTTAGAGGCTAGCGCCGGTCTTTCAGGCTGGCGCCGTTGCTGTGGATCACATCGCGATACCAGTAGAAACTCTTCTTGCGGCGGCGCTCGAGGCTGCCGTTGCCGGCATCGTCCCTGTCGACGTGAATGAAGCCGTAGCGCTTCGACATTTCCGCCTTCGAGGCGCTGACCAGATCGATCGGCCCCCAGCTGGTGTAGCCCATCACCTCGACGCCGTCGTCGATCGCTTCCGCCACCTGCACCAGATGGTCATTGAGATAGTTGATGCGGTAGTCGTCGTGGATGCTGCCGTCGGCCTCGACGCGATCTTTGGCGCCCAGCCCGTTCTCGACGATGAACAGCGGCTTCTGATAGCGGTCGTACAGCACGTTGAGCAGGTAGCGCAGCCCGATCGGGTCGATTTGCCATCCCCACTCCGAGCTGGCCAGGTGCGGGTTCGGCACCATATCGAGAATGTTGCCGCGCGCCGTCTCGTACTGCGCCGGGTCGGCGGTGACGCAGCCGCTCATGTAGTAGCTGAACGAGATGAAATCGATGGTTTCGCGCAGCGTTTGCCGATCTTCCTCGGTGATCGCCACCTGAATGCCGTTTTCACGGAAGAAGCGCTGCATATAGGCCGGGTAATAGCCGCGCGCCTGCACGTCGCCGAAGAACAGCCAGTCGCGGTTTTGCCGCTGGGTTTCCAGCAGATCTTCCGGCTTGCAGCTCAGCGGATACAGAATGCCACCCAGCAGCATGTTGCCGATTTTGCCCTCCGGCACGATCTCGTGGCAGGCCTTCACCGCTCTGGCGCTGGCCACCAGCTGATGGTGAATCGCCTGATAGATGGCGCTTTTGTCGCTCTCCTGCGGCAGGCCGACGCCGGTGAAGGGCGCGTGCAGCGACATGTTGATTTCGTTGAAGGTCAGCCAGTGTTTGACCTTGTGCTTGTAGCGTTCGAACACGGTGCGCGCATAGCGCTCGAAGAAATCGATGGTGCGCCGATCGCCCCAGCCGCCGTAGTGCTTCACCAGGCCGTAAGGCATCTCATAGTGCGACAGCGTGATCAGCGGCTGAATGCCGTACTTCGCCATCTCGTCGAACAGCCGATCGTAAAACGCCAGCCCGGCTTCATTCGGCGTCTCTTCGTCGCCCTGCGGGAAAATGCGCGTCCAGGCGATCGAGGTGCGCAGACACTTAAAGCCCATTTCGGCGAACAGCGCGATGTCCTCCGGATAGCGGTGATAGAAATCGATCGCCACATCCTTGATGCCGCTGTCACCCGCCGTGCGCGGCGTAATGGCGCCGAAGATGCCCTGCGGCTGCAGATCGGAGGTCGACAGCCCCTTGCCGTCGGCCTGATATGCGCCTTCTACCTGGTTCGCCGCTACCGCGCCGCCCCACAGAAAATGTTGCGGAAACTTGCCGTTCATCGCTTGCTCCTCAATTAGCGTAATAAAGTCAGCAGCGGCGCCTGTTCCTGCACCGGAGACAGGCCGCTGGTCAACACGTCCACGTAGTCATCGCTGTTGCTGATGATGATCGGCGTGGTGGTGTCATAGCCGGCAGCATGGATCGCCGCCTGGTCGAACTCGATCAGCAGATCGCCCGGGGCAACCCGCTCGCCTTCCCGCACGTGGGCGGTGAAATGCGCCCCGTCCAGCTTCACGGTATCGATACCGACGTGGATGAGAATCTCCGCGCCGTCGTCCGATTCGATGCCGATGGCGTGTTTGGTTTTGAACAGCGACGCCACGCTGCCGCTCACCGGCGCCACCACGCGCCCCTGCTGCGGCGCGATCGCCACCCCTTTCCCCAGCAGGCCGCTGGCGAAGGTCGCGTCGTTCACCTGATCCAGCGGCACGATGTCGCCGGCGATCGGGCTGAGGATGGCCTGCTTGCGGTTAAGCGGCGCGGCGGCTTCAGGCTGCGCCGCGTCTTCCGCCGGTGCGACGCCGAACAGGTAGCTGGCCAGCGCGGCAAACACGAACGACAGCAGGGTGCCACCGATCGCGCCCCATACCGTGGCGTCGATGCCGCCGCCGGGGATGATCTGCGCGAAGGTGAATACGCTCACCAGGCCGAACGAGTAGACCGAGGTATGGAAGTAGCCGATCACCGCACCGCCCAGCGCGCCGCCGATGCAGCCGAAGATGAACGGGCGTTTGTTCGGCAGCGTAACGCCGTACACCGCCGGTTCGGTGATGCCGAAAATCCCGGCGCCGATGGCCGAAGCGGACAGCGCCCGCAGCTTGGCGTCGCGGGTGCGCAGCATCACGCCCAGCGTGGCGCCGACCTGCCCCATTACCGCCGGCAGCAGCAGCGGCACCATGGTGTCGCGCCCCAGCACGCTCAGGTTATTGATCATCAACGGCACCAATCCCCAATGCAGGCCGAAGATCACGCACACCTGCCACATCGCCCCCATAAAGGCGCCGGCGATGATCGGGTTAAAGGCGTAAATGCTCTGATAGCCGTTGGCCAGCAGGTGGCTGAGCCAGGTCGCCGCCGGGCCGATCAGCAGGAAGGTCAACGGCACGGTGATCGCCAGGCACAGCAGCGGCGTGATGAAATTGCGCAGCGCGCTGTGGATCACCCGGTTAAACAACGGCTCCAGGCGGCAGGACACCCAGGCCGCAAAGATGATCGGGATCACCGACGAACTGTAGTTGATGAAGGTCAGCGGAATGCCGAAGAAGTATTCGCGCACCGCACCCGGCTGCTGCGCCGCTTCGAACGCCGCCATCATCAGCGGATGTGTCAACGCGCCGCCGATCGCCATGGTGACGAAGGGGTTGCCGCCAAATTTTTTCCCGGCGGTGTAGCCGAGCATGATCGGGAAGAAGTAGAACAGCGAGTCGCTGGCGGCGAACAGCATTTTGAAGGTGCCGCCGCTCTCCAGCAGCCAGCCGCAGGCCAGGCTCAGCGCCAGGAAGCCTTTCAGGATCCCCGAAGCGGCCATCACCCCGAGCAGCGGGGTAAAAATACCGGACACCAGATCGATAAAGCGGCTGAGCAGGTTGTCTTTTTTGCCGCCCGCATCGTCGCTCGGCGCGCCCTCGGCCAACCCGCCAACGCGGTTAACCGCGTCGAACACCTCCGCCACGTGGTTGCCCACCACCACCTGGAACTGGCCGCCGCTCTCCACCACCATGATGACGCCGGGGTTTTTCTTCAGCGCTGCCGCGTTGGCGCGAGTGTCGTCACGCAGCTTGAAACGCAGGCGGGTGGCGCAGTGCACCAGGCTTTTCACATTGTCGCGGCCACCGACGCCGGCCAAAATCTCACTGGCTAATGTGTCATATTTCATACGGTTATCCTTAGACTTCGCGTTCTGCCGCTCCCCTCCCCGCACTGGCCTGGCGCTGAGGCGGAATTCGGCGCAAAAAAAAACCTAAACCTCGCGGCCTCTGCCCCATCGGGGAACAGAAACACGAGGTTTAGGTTTTGCCTGCCGTAGCAGTAACAACCCTAAATCGGTTGAGTTATGACGTTAACACCGCAGATTTTGCCGAGGCAAGCCTTTGCGCCGGCAAATTGCCGAACTGTGATCGCGGGGGCAAAACGGCCTCAATGCGCGAAATAATGCATGCCGCCATCTACCGGGATCACCGCGCCGGTGATATATCGCGCGAGCGGGGAGCAAAGAAACGCCGCCAGATAGGCCATGTCTTCCGGTTCGCCGAAGTAGCCGATCGGGATATGTTGCGCAATGAACGCCTGGCGCGCTTCATCGCAAGCGTATAAGCGCTCACGGATCTGTTCACTGTTGATACGTCCGGGTTGCAGCGTATTGACGGTAATCCCCTGCGCAGCCACGTCGCTGGCCAATCCTTTGGCCCACAGATGCAATGCGCCCTTGGCGGCGCTGGCGGCGCTCAGGCTGCGCGGCTCCATCGATCCGCTGATGTTGATCACCCGGCCCCAGCCTTGCGCCTGCATGGCCGGCAACAGCGCCTGAGTCAATCTGCGGGCCGGCGTGAAGTTCAAAGCGAAAGCGTCATCCCAGCTGCGATCGCTGTCGTTCAGCGTCGTGGGGTGAAACGCACCTACCGCGTTGATCAGGATATCAACTGTCCCCACCTGGCGCAGTGCCTGCGCCGCCAAACGGGCTATCGCCTCAGGGTCGGTCACGTCTGCAACGATCACCTGCGGACGCACCGCCCCTTGCCGTTCCACCTCATCCGCCAAGGCCTGCAGCCGGTCACCGCGTCGTGCGGTGGCCACTACCTTGACACCTTGAGCGGCCAATACCCTGACCATGCCGGCACCGATCCCTTCGCTGGCGCCCGTGACCAATGCCGTGCGTTGCTGCAATTGCAAATACATAAGAAAACCTAATTGAATAATTCAATTTAAAAGGAAACGTTCACACATTGAATCACGCCGTTATTCGTGTGAATATTCCCGAAAATCGCATCATTAATGTGCAGGAATTCACCGATGTTTGACTGGCAGGATTTAAAACACTTCGTGGCGCTGGCGCGCACCGGTTCGTTGTCGGCGGCAGCGCGGGAGCTGGGTTGCGATCACGCCACCGTCGGGCGACGCGTAGCGGCGCTGGAACAGGCGCTCGGCCTGCGTTTGATCGTGCGCCATCCGCGCAGCACACCGTTGACCCAGGACGGGCAGGCCATCGCCGGGCTGGCGGCGGAGCTCGAGGCGCAAAGCCAGGCTATTGCCCGCCATGCGCGCAGCGCCGGCGCAACGCCCCAGGCCGCCGTGCGCATCAGTGCGCCGCCGTCGATCGCCGCGCATATTCTCGCGCCGCGCATTGCCGCATTTAACCAGGCTTTTCCACAGATCGTCGTCACGCTGTCGGGTGAATCGGCGCTCGCCGAGCTGGATCGCGGCGAAGCCGACATTGCCGTGCGCATGGTGCGCCCGCAGCAACCGGAACTGCTGACGCAGCGCATCGGCATGATGCGCTACGCGCTGTATGCCGCACCGGAGCACGCCGCACTGCCCGACGCGGCGCGCCGCTTTCTCGCCTATGACCATCACTACCAACAGCAGCCGCATCAGCAATGGCTGCAACAGCTGTTGCAGGGGCGTCCGGTGGTCTTTCAGGCCAGCGATCTGTTTTCACTGCAACAAGCGGCGCGTTCAGGGCTGGGTGCCGCCGTTTTGCCGACTTTCGTCGCCGATGGCGATCCGGATCTGGTCCCGTTGCCCACGGCCAATGCCGCGCCAACGCGCGAGCTTTGGCTGGTGACGTATCCCGATTTGGCGCGCACCGCTGCCGTGCGCGCGGTGATGAATTTCCTGGTCGAAACGCTCGGCAAAACGTGCCCATTACCGGCATAAAGCATCAGAATGACTAATATAAATACTGGACAAAAGTCACGCGGGGGATTATTACTGGTCAACACTTAATCGAGAGTAGGGATGGCAGTCATCATGGTGTTGCGTACTGATGTAGGACGGATTCTGATCACCGGCGCCGGCGGCCGGGTAGCCACGGCGTTTCGTCAGGCAATGGGCGATCGCTACGCGCTGCGCCTGGCGGAACGCGACATCAGCCTGCTGAACGATCTGCAACCCGGCGACGAAGTCATCAGCTTCAACATCGCCGATCTCGACGCCTGCCGCGCGGCCTGCACCAATATCGACACCGTGTTGCATCTGGCGGCCGATCCCTCCCCCGACGCCGACTTCTGCGGCTCGTTGATGGACAACAACATTCTCGGCACCTTCAATATCTTCCGCGCGGCGAAAGACGCCGGCTGCCGCCGGGTGGTGTTCGCCAGCAGCGCACAGGCGGTGGAAGGCTATCCGCTCGACTATCAAATCCGCCCGGATGACGCGCCGAAACCGAAGAACCTGTACGGCGCCAGCAAAGCCTTCGGCGAAGGCATCGCCGCCTACTTCGCCCATCAGGAAGGGCTTTCCGCCCTGTCGGTGCGCATCGCCAACTTCACCTCCCTCAGCCCAGGCGATCGGCTCAGCGCTCGCGACATGAGCGCGTTTCTCAGCCATCGCGACGCCGCCGATCTGCTGGAGCGCTGCATTCGTGTCGAAGGGGTGCAATATGCGGTGGTGCACGGGGTTTCCAATAACCGCTACACGCGTTTATCGCTGGAAGAGACCCGTCGCCTGTTGGGTTACGCCCCGCAGGACGATGCGTTCAGCCTACTCGGCTTCGAATAGCCTGGGCGGAAAGGGAAACAACGCCGGGAGGAACCCGGCGTTGGGACAGCATTACGGTTTTTCGGCGATCTTGCGCAGATATTCGTTATTTTTAAACGCAATGATGATCATCTCGAACGCCACGCGCACGAACACGCCGCCGACGATGATGCCGAACAGGCCACGGAAGAACTCGCCGTAGAACATCATGCCGATGCCGCTGATCAACACGCCCAACAGCGCCAGCCAGTAAACGGCGGTGATGATTTTTGGCGTCAGCATCGCGTCGAAGAAGAAGATATTTCTCATGTGGATCTTTCCTTAGGCAGGTCTTTCATTATCCCAGAGGTGCCGTGCAAGCGGCCACCATGTATATACATGGTTAATGATAGCGGCTAAGAGTTGATGCCGAACAGATAAATGGGGGCGGGAGAGGATAAGCGTTTATGTTTTATGCGGCTAACGGCGTGCGGCGGATAAAAAACCGCCGCACGCTGTCACTTAGCCGTTGGCGTAAACGACTTTTGCCGCGGTGCGGCTGGTGAACAACACCAACAGCAGCGCCAACCCGGCGATAATCGCCCCCATCACCGGCACGAAGCTGTAGCCCAGACCGGCGGAGACCACCGCGCCACCGGCGGCGGCGCCCAGCGCGTTGCCCAGGTTGAAAGCGCCGATGTTGACCGAAGACGACAGCCCCGGCGCTTCGCTGGCCACGCGCATCACGCGCATCTGCAGCGGCGGCACCACGGCAAAGGTCGCCGCGCCCCAAATCACCATGCTCACCGCAGCGCCGATGTCACTGCGCGCCAGCAGCGGGATCAGCAGCATGATGGCCACCAACAGCAGCAGGAAGCCCTTCAGCGTCGCGCTCTCGGAACGGTCGGCGAACTTGCCGCCGAGGTAGTTACCGATCGAGAAACCGACGCCGATCAGCACCAGCATCACCGTCACGAACAGCGGCGTCGCCTCGGTGATGTGCTGCAATACCGGCGAAATGTAGGTATAGAGCGTGAACATCGCGCCCGCCCCCAGCACGGTCGTCAGCAGCGCGGTCAGCACCTGCGGCCGCACCAGCACCGACAGCTCGCGTTTCACGTCAGGGCGCGCGCCGGCGCTGCCTTTCGGCAACGAGAACCACAGCCCCAGCATGGCGATCACGCCCAGCCCGGCCGTCGCCAAGAACGACATGCGCCAGCCGATGGTTTCACCCAGCCAGGTCGCGGCGGGCACCCCGCCGATATTGGCGATGGTCAGCCCCATAAACATGGTCGCCACGGCGCTGGCCTGTTTCTCTTTCGGCACCACGCTGGCGGCCACCACCGATCCGAGGCCAAAGAAGGCGCCGTGGTTCAGGCTGGTGATGATGCGCGACAGCATCAGGGTGGTGTAATCCGGCGCGATGGCCGACAACACGTTGCCTAGGGTAAAGATCGCCATCAGGAAAATCAGCGCGCTTCTGCGCGCCCGGTGCGACAGCAGCAGCGTCATCAGCGGCGCGCCGACCATCACGCCGACGGCGTAGGCGCTGATCAACATGCCGGCCATCGGAATGGAGACGTCCACCCCTTTGGCGATGGTCGGCAGCAAGCCCATGGGAGAGAATTCGGTGGTGCCGATGCCGAACGCCCCCACCGCCAGCGCTAACAAGGGATAATTCACTTTCATGCAACAACTCCGGTTTACCGCTGCCGAAGCGCGGGAACAGTTAAGATGCCGAAAGTATGACATTGATCACAACAAAGATAAGCAGGCGGGAGGCTAAAAGACTTTTGCAAATTTGTTAAAAGTGCGGCGGGAGGAGGCATCCGTCATCCGGTGTGATCACGCATGGCAGCCGCCCTACCGCTGCCCTTCCATCCACGCAAGAAAATCCATCATCCGGTCGGCAAAGGCAGCGTCGTTCGCCTCGCCAACCGCATGAGCCAGCAAGTACGCCATGTCAGCCTGCTGTGCCGGATAGCGCGCCAGCAGCTGCTCGGCATAGTCGGTTAACGTTGTCGGCCAGAATGCGCTGTCCTCGGCGCGCAGCATGTTGGTCGCGCGGATCAGCTTTCTGGCCGCTTCGCGCTTTAAGCGCTTCTCATCCGGCACCGGGCTTGCCTGCAGCAGCTGCTCCCGATAGTGCGCCAACACGGGCCGTAAATCGGCATTGACCGCCAGCGCGATGCGCCGATCGGGCCGAAACAGCGGAAAAGCGGCGGACACATCTTCGCCCCACAGGCAGCGGCAGTGATGCTTCAGCCAAAATCCCCAGGAATGGCAATGCTCGGGGTTCAACGCCTCCTCGACGCTGCCGATGTCAAAGTCGACCTTGCTCACGATCCGCTGCTCCAGCTGAAAAGCCTGCCGCCACGCCTCAAGGCGCTGCAACGCCTCGCTATCGGCCGACTTGATGAGCAACAGCGTGATGTCCAGATCGGACACGCCGGGAATGGCTTCGCCGCGCGCGACGCTGCCGTAGAGGTAAATGCTGTGGATGAGCGTCGGGAATTGGCGCGGTAGCCCTGTCGTCAGCGCCTCCAGCAGCGGGATAAAAGCCTGCTGCAGCGGAAACGCTGTCACTGTAGGAATCAAGCCCACCTCATGCCCTCCCACTGCGCACTTTGCCCGAGCGCATTTCGATGTTCCGCTGCAGTTCGCGCAGCCCGCCGGCCAGGAAGCAGGCTTCCGCCAGTACGAACAGCGGGCCGATGATAAGGCCCGTCACGTCGTCCATAAACGCCGGTTTTCTCCCCTCCCAGAAGTGCCCGACAAACTGAAACAGCCAGCCGATGACGAAGCCGCCGATACCGATGCTCAGCCACGCCGCCGTCGACAGCGACGCCACCCAGGCGCCGAACCCGAGGCACAGCAGCAGCAACGCCAGCATCATGGCGCCAAGGCGCAGATTTAGCCTCAGGTAATAGAGGGCCGCGACGATCACCACCGCGCAGGCCGGCGAAAACGGCAGCCCTCCCGCGCCCCACGCCGGCCGGGAGAGCAGCGCCAGCAGGCTGACGACGATCAGCGGGATGCCGATAAAATGCGTGGCAATATTGCGCGCATCGCGGTGATAGGCGGCATAAGCGGCAAGTTGATCTTCCAGACTTCGCATGTTGACCTCCGGTATGTGCGGCCTTCGTCGCCAAACGCGCGCCGCCGAACGCGGCTGCCCTTACCCATAGCTTAGCGCGGGATCACCAAGACCGGTTGGCCAATCTCATCCAGCAGGCCGCGCGTGACGGAGGCGTTCAGCCAGCGCCCCAACGAAGACAGGTGGCGGTGCGAGATGATCAGCAAATCGCAGTTGAACAAAGCCATCTGGTCCGGGATCACCTCGATGGGCGCCCCCGCAGCCAGCAGGCCCTGGGCGTTGAAGCCCATCTGTTTCAACGCCCGCGTCACCTGCCCGACCTGCTTTTCCGCCAGCGCCTCTTCGCGCTGGGCGGCGGGATATTCTTCGCGCTCGTCGCTGTCGAAACGCAGGCCGCTGCGGCTGAGCGTGAAGGCATTGTCTACCACCGTCAGTACGATCACGCCGCCGATGCTGCCTTGCAGACGCGCCATAAAATCCAGCGCGTTGCCGCTGTGTTCAAAGCAGTCCACCGCCAATAACACTCTCTCAATCATAACCATCCTCATTCGCCCGAGTTACATCGCGCCCTTGAAATTAGCTTCGCCCTTTTTCCAATAACCTTTGGCAAACAAGGCGGCGCGGGAGATGCCCATTTCGTTGATAAAACGCGCCTTCAGATACGCGGCGACCTGGTGTTCGCAGGCCAGCCACACCTGCCCTTCCCCGGCCGGCAGTTCGCAGTGGCTGACGGCCTGCACCAGCGGGCTGTTCATCACGCTGTCGAAATGCCGGGTGCGTATTTGCCAGCTGTTCATCTGCAAAAAGGAGCAATCGACATCCTGAATCTCCTGCGCATCGCCCACTTCGGCGAACCACAGCACCGGCAGCGGGGTAGACAGCGAGGCGAGGATAGTGCGCATGGCGGGCAGCGCGGTCTCATCGCCCAGCAACAGTAGCCAGCGAGTTTGCGGCAACAGCCGGAAGCCGCCGGAGCAAGGGCCGGCAAACCCCAGCTTGTCGCCCGGCATCGCGTCGTGCGCCCAGTTCGACGCCGGGCCTTCGCCGTGCAGCACCATATCGATATCGAAAGTGCGGGCGAGTTTGTCGATGCCGCTCAGGGTGTAGGCCCGCCCGGCCAGCGTGTCGCGCCACGGGAAGAACACCTTGATCCAACTGGCCGGCTCCTGCGCGCGCGGGTCGGCGATAAACTTATCCACATCGTCGCCGCTCAACGTGATGCGGCGGATCCGGGCGGTGACTTGCCGCACGGCGCTCACCCTGGCCTCGCGTTTACGGCGGGTATCCCTTTCCAGCATCTCGTCGACAATCTTATTCAGCGTGTTGTGCATCAGCCTTCTCCTGTGGCGCCGCAGACGGGTAGGTGTGTTCCCAGCCGCCGCCCAGCGCTCGATAGATATTCACCACGGCGATCGCCGTCTCCTCCTGTGAAACAATTTGCGCGGACTGCAGATCCAGCAGCGCGCGCTGCGTGCTCAGAACGTGGATAAAATCGCTGGCGCCGTTCAGATAGCTGTCGCGCGCCAGCGCAAACGCGTGTCGGTTGGCGGCCAGCGCCTCGGCCAGATGCGTCTGGCGGCGCTGCTGGGCGCGGTAACCGGAAAGCGCGTCGTCGATCTCATGCCAAGCGCGCAGCACCGTTTGCTGGTAGGCGATGGCCATTTCCTGCTGCCGGTATTCGCTCAGGCGCACCCGCTGGGTGATTTTCCCCCCGTCGAACAGCGGCAGATACAGGGCGGGGCCGATGGCGAAGGTATGCGTGGACCAGCTGCCCATATCCGCCAGCGCCAATGCCTGGTAGCCCGCGTTGCCGGTCAGCGTGATGCGCGGATAGTAGTCGGCGGTGGCGACGCCAATCTCGGCGGTCGCCTGATGCAAACGTTCCGCCGCTTCGCGAATATCCGGCCGGCGCAATGCCAGATCCGACGGCACACCCATCGGCACCGCGCGCACCAGCGCCGGCAGCGGCCCCGTCGGCGACAACATCGCTTTCAGCGCGCCCGGCCGCTCGCCCAACAGCAGGCTGATGGCGTTGTTCAAGCGTTCCTGTCGATCGAACAGCGTCGGCAGCAGGGCATCTACCTGCGCCAACTGCACCTGCGCCTGATCGATATCCAGTTCGTTGCCCGCACCGCTTTGATAACGGCTTTGCGTCAGCTGCAGCGTGCGCAGCGCCGTGGCGCGGTTTTCCTGCGCCACCGCCAGCTGCTGCTGCGTGGCGCGCAGACGCAGATAGTCGCTCGCCACCTCCGCCGTCACCGACGTCAGCAGCGCGCGCCGATTCTCCTGCGAAGCGGCGAAGCCGGCGCGCGCGCTTTCCGATGCGCGACGCAGCTTGCCCCACATGTCCAACTCCCAGGTGGCGCTGAATCCGCCGCGCCAGAGGTTATAATCCGCCTCTCCGCCGTTGCCGGACGGATCCATGCTGCCCACCGAGGTGGCGCGCTGGCGCTGATAGGCGCCGTCCAGGCTCAGATCCGGCATCAGCGCCACCTCGGTCACGCCCAGCAGTGCGCGGCTTTGCTGCATGCGCGCCGTGGCGAGCTGCAGATCCAGGTTGCCGGCCGCCGCGCGCTGCACCAGTTGCGTCAGCGACGCATCGTTGAATATCGACCACCAGGCCACCGGCAGCGCCCCGCCGCCGGCCTGCTGACCCCAGCTCTCGGGCAGCGCGTTTTGCGGCCGAGCGTAGTCCGGCCCTACCGCCCGGCAGCCGCTCAGCGCAATCAACAGCAGCGAGATCACAGCCCTGTTCATTGCACGCCTCCGTCCAGCGTATTGATGCTGACGTCTGCGGACATGCCGACGCGCAGGGCGCCCAGCAAGGCGGCATGCTCTTTATTGATATCGAACACAATCTTCACCGGGATGCGCTGAACGATCTTGGTGAAGTTGCCGGTGGCGTTCTCCGGCGCCACGGCCGCGAAGCTGACGCCGGAAGCCGGCGCAATGCTGTCCACCTGCCCTTTCAGCGTTTGGCCGGGAAAGGTATCGATATGGATGTCTACCGACTGCCCGTGCGCAATTTTTTCCAGCTGGGTTTCCTGGTAGTTGGCGATGATGTACAGCTTGTCCTGCGGCACGATGGCCAGCAGCGCATCGCCCGGTTTGACGAACTCCCCGACCCGCAGGCTTTTCTTGCCGACCACGCCGCCGATCGGCGCGGTGATGCGGGTATAAGACAGGTTCAGTTCAGCCATCGCTTTCTTCGCCTGCGCCAACATCAGCTCGGCATCGCTGTCCGCCAGCTTGGCTTGTAGCACCTGCTCCATGTTTCGCGCCGCTTTGAGCGTCGCCTCCGCCTGCGCCACATTGGCGGAAAGCGTGTGCACCCGCGTTGTCGCCTGCTGCGCCGCCTGCTGCGAACCCGCGCCGCTGCTGGCCATTCTCTGGTAGCGGTTCTGCTCCTGGCGTGCAAACGCCAGCTCCGCCTGCGCCGCCTGCCGCTCCGCCAGCGCGGCGGCGATCAGCGCGCTCTGGCGGGTGAGGTTAGCCCTGGCGTCGTCCTGCCGGGCGCGGGCCGATTGCTCCTGCGCCGTCGCCTGCGCTAGGGCAACGTTGAATTCACGCGGGTCGATCACCGCCAGCAACTCCCCCTGTTTGACCCACTGATTGTCCCTGACCAACACCTGCGCAATTTCACCGGCAATCTGCGGAGAAATACGCGAGATATCGGCGCGAATATAGGCGTCGTTGGTATTCTGCTGTGTCTCTTTAATAAGGAATTTATTGATTAATAATCCCAGCGTAATGACGGTAACCGCCAATACGGCGACGGCGACTTTCTTGTTAGCCATAAAAGTGACTCCACTTAATATTTATTTCTGATGATAAAATGTCAGGCGGCGACCGAACGCGGCGGATAAATACGGGTCGGCATAAATAAAATCAGCACGGTCAGTAATAACGCCAGGCCGGCAACCAACAGATAAAGATCGGCGCTGGCCAGCACGTGGCCCTGCCGAGCGGCAAGCTGCGCCAACTGCTCCGCCGACCCCGATGCGCGGCTGTAGGCCGAGCCAAAACCGTCGGCGATCGTGCCGGCGTGATAGTCCCCACGCTGTCGGCTGAGCAGCGCGATGGCGCCGCCGGCTGCGGTGGCAGCGAAACCCTTCACCGCGTTGAACCAGGCCGCCGCAAACGGCCCGTCGGTCGGCAACAGCCCACCGGTCGCCTGCATGAGCAACGGGATGATCGCCATCGGTTGAGCGACCGCCTGCAACAGCGCGATAACGCGAAACGTGTCGCCGTTCCATTCCGGCGTCAGCTGGGCAGCCAGCACGCAGGCGGTGGCCATCAACAGCAGGCTGATCGCCAGCACCCAGCGGCAATCCACCCGCGGCGTATTGCATATCATGGCGACAATCGGCAGCGTAATTAATTGCGGCAACGCCACCCACAGCATTAAGTCGGAAGTTTGTTCCTGACGATAGCCCTGAATCGCGGATAAATATCCCGACGTGATATTGACCAGCGACACCATAATTAACAGCACGCCACCCAGCGTAATTAAGGAGAAGGACAAATTCCTTTTGCTTAATAACTGCAAATTGAAAAAAGGCAGCGGGTGATACCATTCGTTAATCAGAAATAACGCCAATAATCCGCCGCCACCCAATAATAAAACGTAGATCAGCGGCGAGTTCAGCCAGTCGAGGCGCTCCCCCTGTGAAATGCCCACCGTCAGCATGCCGAGCGCCACGCCGCCGAGCAGCAGGCCGCGCCAGTTGAACTGCCGCAGGCGCTCCAGCCGCAGCGGATCCTGCGGCAGACCGTAGCCGATACACACCGCAGCGATCGCCATCAGCGGCAGGTTCCAGTAGAAGTACCCGCTCCAACCCCAGTGAAAGGCGAAGGCGGCGGCGGTGGCGCCCAGCGTGGCGCTCCAGGCGGAGACCCAGCCGTAGGCACCCAGCCCCAGCACCTTGATCAGCGGCGGCATAAAACGCAGCACCACCGTCATCAGCATCGGCGGCAACGCGCCGCCGGCGAAGCCCTGCAGGCTGCGCACCGCCAGCAGCACGCCATACTGTTCTCCCAGCCAGGGCGTCAGCAGCCCACCGGCCAGGTAAATGCCGCACATCGTCAACGCCACCCGGCGCAGCGAAAAGGTCGGCCAAAAACAGGGCGTGAACCCGGAACCGATCACAAAGCCGGTGACGTAACAGGTGGTCAGCCAACTGCCGGCATCGAAGCTCAGCAGCATGCCGCCCTGTATATCCGCCAGCGCGAACTTGCTGGCGTTTTCCCCCACGCCGCTGGCCATCACCGCCAAAAACACGCCGAACAGCCCCAGCCAGGTGCGGCCGTTGATTTCGCCGGCGCTGGCGAGCCATCGATTTTTGTGGTGCGGCGTAACAGACACCTCAACCATTCCCCACTCCTGCTGTTTCAGCCTCAATCTTTGTTGTCGTGGGCAGTATCCGGGCTTATTTCGATTGTTTAAAATGAAATGATGTAATTAACTAGTTGCACAAAACGCAATCCATTGAGCGCACCACCACCGGAGAGGCCATGCCACAAAAAATTGATTTCAACCTGATCTATGCGCTGAATCTGCTGCTGGAAGAAGGCAGCGTGAGCGGCGCCGCCGAGAAGATGAATCTGAGCGCGCCGGCGATGAGCCGCATTCTGGGGCGCATCCGCCGACAGTTCGACGATCCGATCATGGTCAGGGCCGGCAAGCATCTGGTGCCGACGCCGCGCGCGCTGGAGTTGAAACGCCAGCTCGGCGATATCATCGAACAGGCCGCCGCGCTGATCGCACCGAATGATGCGTTCGAACCCGGCAGGCTGACCCGAACCTTCACCATTCGCGCCAACGACATCTTTATCGGCGCGCTGGCGGGCGGATTGCTTGAGACGCTGCGGGAATCGGCGCCGCTGAGCGGCCTGAAATTCATCGCCGAAAGCGACGGCGAGGATGACGCGCTGCGCAGCGGCAAAGTGGATCTGGTGATCGGTTCCTCACGCGACTGGCACCCGGAAATCAAGACGCAGAGCCTGTTCACCAGCACCTTTCAGGCGCTGGTGCGCCCTGGTCACCCGATCATCGGCCAGGTAACGCCCGAAACCCTGACCCATTACCCGCATATCAGCGTTTCTCGCCGCGGGCGCACGCAGGGGCCGATCGACGACGCGCTGCGCGATCTTGGCCTGCAGCGCAACGTCGCCCTGACCCTGCCGGGCTTCCATTCGGCGATGATGCTAACCATGAAATCAGACTTTATCCTGCCGCTACCGCGCCACGTGCTGCAGGGAGTAAGCAACATCCACCTGCCGTTGGCTGAGATCGAGCTGCCGCTCGAGCTGGAATCGGTGTTTATCGTGCAGGCCTGGCATCCGCGCCTCGATCGCGACCCGGCGCACCGCTGGCTGCGGCAGACCATAAAGCAGTTCTTTTTGCAAAGGGAGTAAGGGGGTTAGGTGTTGGGGAGAGAAGACGCTCGCGGCAGAACCCAAATACGCCTGCCAGATAAGCCGGTAATATGGCATTTTGCCGAAGCCCTGCGCATACTCGGTATATTCGATGAAAGCATTAATTATTCAATTAGTTAAAAAATCAGTATCTTGAGTTCCGCTCTATTAGGAGGAGCTCACGGTCTTACATTGTATTTGCTATCTTTTTAACCAATGGATTATGACATGAGAAAACATACGTTTGTCGCCCCCTTGCTACTGTGTTTGACGCCTGCGCTGGCGCTCGGTGCCGCACCGTCCCCCAAAGCTCTCATTAAAACGGCTCCCGTTTACCCTGAACAGGCCCTGTTGAAAAACACCAATGGCATCGTCAAGGTGAAATATGATATCGAGCACGACGGCACGGTCAGCCATGTGCGTATTATGCAGGCGAAACCCGCCGGGATCTTTGACGAGCCGGTGCTGACTGCCATGAAAATCTGGCACTTTGAACGCGGTCAGCCAGTGAAGGATCGTGAATTTACTTTTAACTTCACCACCAAACCGCACAACTCAGTCTATGGCAATGGGGTTCCGTTTCGCTGATCGTACGCTAAATTTTCTCTACCCACACAAGCCGTGCTCTCACAAAAGGAAGGAAGCAAATTAGCCCTACCGGACATCACAGGAGTCGCATTTGATAGCCCATTCATTTGAATTTACTCAGTTTTATCAAGTTAGATTTTGAACCATGCCCCCTATTATGCCCCCAAATGATTTTACTTGTGGGGTTTAAGGGTCAGTTTGGATATCGAAAATTATTGTACGTTAAGCTCATATTTTGACCGTTCGATTTTAGCTAATTGAAGGCGTGATAAATCCCCTGTTAGGTTTCAGCCCTCTATCTTGTCGGTATTCCTCACCTTATGACGACAACTTCTTCGGTTTCAAAGGCGCTTGAGGCTTATGAAGAGAAACCAACAATGGCAATGTAACAATTTTTTAATATGCACATTTAATGCTATCTGTTGTCATGTCGGCGAGTTTATTCAGGGGTTTGAGGGCCAATGGAACGAGATTGTACGTTAGCGAAGTAACTATCTGATATATAAAAATAATAGGCATAGAAAAATGCCCTTAAAATGGTGTCTTTTTAATCGAAAATTGGCATTTAACGGACAGCGTTGTCTGCTAATCGATTTTTCAGACGTTCATTTTTAGCTTGCCGCACGTTTTCGTACGGTTGCCCCTCAAACCCCAAGGACATCTGAGGCCGTTAAAAGCGGCGTCAAAGGCAGAAAATATCTTAACGTGAGTTTTCGTTCCACTGAGCGTCAGGCCCCGTCTCCCCCCATCGAATTGCATGCATAAAAAACGCCACCCGTTCGGATGGCGCAAAGAACATATTCAAAGAATTCTCAGATGAATTTAAATTTTCTCAATGTTACTTCAGCTTCTTTTTTCAGCGTTTTTTCATCAATTTCAATTGATGAACGATCAGGATCTGATGTGTACCGCTCAGCCAGATCAAAAATTTCGTATAAACACCCACTAATCTCCTTGCTATCCTTTGCCAGTACCCCTGAATTACCCTCATCTCGCCATAACTTAAAAAAGCGAGATTCAAAATCTTCAGGTGAAACCTTGGATGACACTAAATCTTTCGTCAAATCAATTAATTTAATACTCATTTCAAACTCCCCGTTTTAATGTAAACCTCATATTGCGGTGTTCCCACAGTTAAATGCCACCCAGATATAAAGTCACCATTTTCCTTCAAAATAACGACGTTATTTGTTTTTGGATTAAAGAATACTTTTGATCCTTTTTCATGAAGGTAAGTCCCTTTCTCCACAGTTCCTTTATCCGCCAAATGCGCCTCAATAGCATCCCTGAACTTAGTCAACGTTTCACGATTTTTCTTCGTGTCACTAACCCCAAAATCACTAGCATGTTTGAGGTATTTTCTATCCAATTGTTTACGTGTAAATCGTCCAGAATCAAGCGGATCACTCAGCACCACATACACCGGCTCTACACCTGTTCCGGCCGCGTCCGGACGCCAGTAGATAAAATCCTGTAGTCCGTTGTGGTCTGCGACCGGCGTCGTGGTCACCGTGATGGTGTCCATCGGTTTCACTTCCGTGCCAGTATGGACGGGGGTCACTGGGACCGGAGGCGGTGGTGTGCCGGTATTTGACGGCGCTGAGGGCGGCTGAGCCGGGTTAATCAGGATGGTCCGCGCAGGGACGCCTGCACCGGCAATTGCCGGAACGGTAATACGGTCCAGACCTGTTTTCGGATCACGCACCCCCGTCAGCACCTGCACCGCCGCCGGAATACCGCCGTTACCGGTTTTCAGCAGCTGCAGCGCCAGTTGCCCATTGCTCTTCACCAGACTCCCACGCGCCGGCATATTCACGGTTTTCATCCCGGCCTCTATCGCCTTCGCATCCGCCAGAGCCCGCGCCGGAAACGCAAACAGCGCAGGAACGTCGCGCCCTGGAACTTGATCACTACCCTGACCAGCAGGTTTTGAATGGAACCAAAGAGTCGCCATCGATGCCTTAAGAAGCCCCGGACTGACCGCCGGAACGGACAGTTTGGACAGCGCATTACTGAACCAGTTGGTAATACTGCCTGCCACATTACCGGCAGCTGTCCACACTCCAGCTCCAGCCAACGCTATCTGCGCCGTCCCCGGCGTCTGATTCAGCACCATAGCGCCCGGCGCTTTGAGCGCCTTATTCGCTTCTGCTACCATCGCCGGTGTATACACGGGAGCGGGTTTCACCCCGGCTTTGTCGAACAAAGCCTTACGGGCTTCCTCGGCCTTACGGGCTTCCTCGGCCTTGCGGGCTTCCTCGGCCTTGCGGGCTTCCTCGGCCTTGCGGGCTTCCTCGGCCTTTCGGGCTTCCTCAGCCTTGCGGGCTTCCTCGGCCTTTCGGGCTTCCTCGGCCTTGCGGGCTTCCTCGGCCTTGCGGGCTTCCTCGGCCTTTCGGGCTTCCTCGGCCTTTCGGGCTTCCTCGGCCTTGCGGGCTTCTGCTTCGGCTTTCGCTCTTGCCTGCGCGTCCAGTTCCCGTTGCAACCCTTCGTTACGTTGCCCGCTGAATACATGGAGAAGTGGCGCAAACCGCTGCATGTATATTCTTTTTGCGTTCGCACCATCGCCTCGACGACAGGCATCCAGCAATTCACGATAATGCTTGTCGTTTTTTATATATGGGCAATTTTTCTTTCCGCAGATAAAACAAATATTATTGGCCAGACATTCTTTGACTTTTTCATCCAACCCAGGGATCGGAATTGCAGTGACTGTCAGGGTCTCCTCTCCATTTTCCCAACTCCAAGATCCGTTTTGCCAATATAATCCGGGTTCAGGTGCCACCCCGTTATTATAATTATACGGATCGTATTTAACTTCCCATTTATGCTCCATAAAATCTCCTTTTTGATATCTGTCATTTTGCACACAAACACTGTGTTTATATATAGTGTTTGATGCTAAACCCTCCTCTCAAACCCGTCAATCAAATGATAATCATTCTCATATGTGCTAAGCGTGACACAAAAAAGCAGCCGCCTGCGACAGCTGTCACACTGACAAATGTGGGTTAATCCCGGCTGCGCGTCCGTTCCCACTCCAGCTTCTGCAACCAGTCATACTCCCGGAGGATATTCTGAAGGGAGAGTAGAGAGCATTAAATTTCAGCTTAAACAATTAATTATCTACTTAACGTACGTTTTCGTTCCATTGGCCCTCAAACCCCATTCACCCCAAACCTCCTCTCTGTTTTGTTTGATATACAGCACAACAACCAGCTGGGTTAATGGCATGTAAACTCCTTTAACTCTCGCTAAAAACAGGATGTGCATACAGTGTTTGTATGCGATTTCAACAGGAGATGAGTTATTAGTGGTGGTGATGGTAAAGACAGCCGCGGTCCTGGCGGTGGGGTGAATGGTGGGCCGACGGAGTTGGGTGGAGGTGTGGATGCATCCGATCACTCTGGCTGGAGCTCGGAGAATAACCCATGGGGAGGTAAGAATAAGGACACTGGCGGGCATACTGGTGGTGGCAACAATGGTGGGGACAGGGATCCCGGGAGCAACGTTAACCTGAGTCTGTTTCCGGAAGCACAAGCGTCTGTCGCGGTGGGGGCACAATTCAATCTTTCGTTGATCGACGGTGCGTGGGGATTCAGTCTGCTGAAATCCCAAACGGTGCAATCGTTTATCACGAAATCAATAGCCAAACAAAGTGAAAACACTCGGTATCCCTACGGTTGGAACACTGTGGCGCGGTAGCCAACAGCGAGTATTAACGGCAGAATAAGATATTGAACTTTATAGTTTTTCCCGTCACTGGCAGTTGTTCGGTAAAACCGAACAACTGAATTTTCGACCCGTTCACCTTCTGCAAAGATATGCTTTATGTGTTCGCTGATAGTCGCTTTAGCTTTGCCGTACAGTTCGCAGATCATTGTCTGGGATAGCCACAGAGTATCGCTTTCAAAGCGGCATTCAACGCGCACCTTTCCATCACCGCTGGCAAACATGACAAATTCACCTGCCGGGGATTGGGCTAAATGTTTCTCTGTCATGCCGCCTCCGCTTTAATCTAACTTACCGTGCAATAATGTCCTTGTATGTCAGAGAAACCCATCGAAGCTCATTACCCGAATAACGGTTGTTTCCCCAAAAAATTCCTGGAAGCTGATTCGCTCGGATATTATTTCGTTGAATTCAAGAAAGTGTGGAAACAGTAAGGTGGCGGAAGATCACAGGAGTCGAACCTGCCCAGGACCGCTGGCGGCCCCAACCGGATTTGAAGTCCGGCCGCCCCACCGGGGACGAGGATCTTCCTTGGAGAAGAGAAGAAGCAAGGCGCTGATTATAGCGCAGTTTGTTCGCTGCGCTAAGCGGGAAATGGCGGCCGCCGGCGATTCGGCGGCCAGGGGGAGCTACTTCAGGAAATCCTTCACGTCTAGCAGGATGAACTCGTTGTCATCCGCCATATTGGGCTGGCGGCTGGAGGAGAACGGGAAGTTGTTGTCGTTGCCGACGATGATGTGGTTGGCGTCCACCACGTCCACGTTCTCGATAGTGAAGAACGGGAAGGTCAGCACGCCGTCGTTCAGCGGCTTGCGCGCCAGCTTGTTCGGATCCTGAATGTTCATCAGGTCGATATAACCCAGTTTCTCGACCGGTTTGCCGACGTTGGCGTCCGAGAAGGCGATTTTATACACCCGCTTGAACTTGGCCACCTGGCTGAAGCAGTTGTCGGTTGGCGCGCCGGCGGCGCAGGCTTTATCCGGCGTGCCTTCGCCGTTGTCGCGCTCAATCACCAGCCCGTGGGTGGCGTCGATCATGTTGAAATCGCCGATGGCGTTCTGGTTGTCTTCCAGCACGTACTGCCAGCTGCGGCCGGTCCAGGCCTGCCGTTTGACGTCGAACTCCAGCACCCGCAGGTAGCGTTTGCCGCCGACGTTCTCGAACTGTTCGCCATCCCACAGCGCCCCTTCCAGCAGCGGGTACAGCTTGCTGCCGTCCGGCGAGGCGGCCATGCCTTCAAAGCCTTTGGAACGCGCCACCTGGAAGTTTTGCTTGCCGTCCGGCGCGCCCGGCAGGGTCAGCGTCGGGTTGTCCGGCGATTTCACCACCTTGCCGTCCACCTGGGTGTCGAACACCGCCAGCACTTTGCCGTTCAGGTCGGCCTTGATCAGGTAAGGGCCGAATTCTTCACCGATCCACAAGGCATCGTCGGCAAACTGGAAGCTTTCCGGATCGAAATCGCTGCCGGTCAGATAACGCTTCTCGGTGCTCTCGTTGATGATGTGGAACGGCACCTTTTTATCCGGATCGTGCAGGAAAACCGTCTTCAGCGGCGCGACCGTGCCGTCTTTGAAATCGATCTTGTAGTGGTTGAGATACAGCATGGCGTCCGGTGAGTTGGCCTTGCTGCCGAAGCCGTTGTCGGTCAGCACCCAGTAGGTGCCGTCGGGCATGTGTTTGATGCCGGAGTGGCCCTGCAGCGGCTGGCCGTCGATCGGCAGGCCGAGGCCGGTCAGGCGATCGGCGGATTTGCCCGCCACGCTGCCCAGCTCGGTGACGCGTTTGCCGCTGGTGTATTTGCCGCTCTGCTGCAGATCGCTCGGTGCGTCCTTCGGAGTGGAAACGGCGGATTTCACCGGCAGCAGCGCATGCCCGGCCAGCGTCGCCTGCACCGGCTGCGCGTCGGCCCACAGGTTGGCGCTCAGCGCCATGCAGCCGACCAGCAGCGCCAGCCGGGTTTTGGTGTTGTGCATGTCATGGTCCCTTTTCGTTGTTATCGCCCAGAAGTAAAAGCAACGTCACTATAGGGAGCAGCAATGACAGAAATATTATTCGGCGAACGCCCGCCGGTAGCTGTGCGGGTGGAAGCGCCAGGTGATGGCGATCAGCACCACCACCAGCAGCGCGTGGATCTGCCAGTCCAGCACGAAGCCGCCGCTGTAGTCGCGCAGCAGGCCGGAAAGGTAGGGCGTCACGCCCGCCAACAGGAAGCCGACGCCCTGCATAAAGGCCACCAGTCGCCCGGCCGCCGCCGGCTGATGCAGGTGATCGAGCGCCAGCACCAGGCACAGCGGGAACGCGCCGCCCAGCCCCAGCCCGGAGAGCAGCACCCACAGCCACGGCAGCGTCTGCGGCAGGTAAATCAAGCCGATAAAGCCGATCAGTTGCATCATCAACGCCAGCAGCAGCAGCGGCCGCCGGTCATGATTGCGCGCCAGCGCCGGCAGCAGCAGCGCGCCCACGACCTGGCCGAAGGTCATCAACGCCAGCAGCGAACCGCTGGCCTGCGGCTGCCAACCGAGCTGCATGTAATACGGCGGCAGCCAGGCGATCAGGCTGGTATAGCCGCCGTTGATCAGGCCGAAATAGGCGCCGAGCAGCCAGGCGCGCCGGTTGCGCAGCAGGCTTGGCCCGCGGTTTTCACCCGCCGCGCTCAGGCGAGACAGCCCGCGGCTGACCGGCCACCAGGCCAGCAGCGCCACCAGGGCCGGCAACGCCCACCAGGCCAGCGCGCTGTGCCAGTCGTGCCCCGCACTCATCAGCCACGGGGTGATCGCCGCACCCAGCCCGCCGCCGCCCATCAGCGCCGCCGACCACAGCCCGGCCACCAGCGCCATACTTTTGAGGAAATGATGCTTGATGATGCCGGGCATCACCGCCTGGATCACCCCGATGCCGAGCCCGCCCAGCACCGCACTCATCAGCAGCTGCACGCTGCCGGGGGCCAGTTCGCGCCAGAGCGCGCCCAGCCCGATCGCCAACAAACTTAACGCCACGGCGCTGCGTTCGCTGAATAGCCGGTTGATGGCGCCACCCGCCAACGCCATCAGGCCCATCATCAGCACCGGCAGCGTGGTCAGCAGCGCCGCGCCGCCAAAGCTCAGCCCGGTAGCCTGGCGCAGCGTCGGCAGCAACGGGCCGATCGAGGTCAACAACGGCCGCATGTTCAGGCCGATCAACACCAGCGCCAGCAGCAGAGGGTTGAACCAGCGGCGCGAAGAGGATGAATTAACAGAATGATTTAACACGGTATATTCCTGGTACTGCAAAATGAAGAGTGCGGCGTCACAGCGCGATCGCCACAGCGTTGCGTTACTGTAGGCAACGCCGCTAGTATTGGGAAATTAAATAATAAAATAGCCGACAGTGGGAAAATGAATCGCTACCCGATGTTCAATCCGCAGCTGCTGCTCAGCTTCGTCGCCGTATGCGACAGCAACAGCTTCACCCGCGCCGCAGAGCGGGTGTTTTTGTCGCAGTCCACCGTTAGCCAGCAGGTGCGCCGGCTGGAAGAGATGCTGGGCAAGCCGCTGTTTGAGCGCTCCTCGCATCAGGTGCTGCTGACCGAAGAAGGCGTGAAGCTGTTGAGCTACGCGCGCCGCATCATCGCGCTGAATGAAGAAGCCCACGACGCGCTGACCGGCATCTGGCGCGACGGCGTGCTGCGGATCGGCATGCCGGAGGATTTCGCCGTGCCCACCACCGAGCTGCTGGCCGACTTCAGCCGCGAGCACCCGCACCTGCGGCTGGACGTCGCCAGCGGCCTGAGCGCCGATCTGCACAGCGCCTACGCGCGTGAAGAGCTGGATCTGATCCTGGTGAAACAGCGCCGCCGGCAACCGCCGCGCGCCGCGCGGCCGGAACCGCTGCTGTGGCTGGACAGCCTGGCCTTCCCGGCCATCGAGCAATCGCCGGTGCCGCTGGCGGTATTTCCGCTCAGCGGCCTGTACCGCGACGAGCTGTGCCAGGCGCTGGACAACCTCGGCAAACGCTGGCGCATCGGCTACAGCAGCGCCAGCCTGGCGGCGCTGACCGCCGCTTCCGCCGCCGGGCTGGGCGTTACCCTGCTGCCGGCCGGCTGCCGTCTGCCCACGCATCGGGTGTTGGGCGAAGCCGAAGGATTACCGCCGATAGACAGCTTCGAACTGGCGCTCTACTACCGCGACGGCGCTCCCGCCGCCACGCTGGCGCTGGCCCAGCGGCTGGCGGTGTTTTGCGGGTTGAAATAAACGCCGGCAGACGCCGATCATTACCAAATCGAATAGTCACCAGTGGCAAATGTCGCTGCCAACCGGCCGGTTCCTCTCCTAAATTGGGGGATGTTTCACCCCTCACCTCTGGATTAAGGAACCGAACGTGGAAAACCCTCAACAACCGGGCCGCAGAGCCTTCCTCAGCCAAACCGGCAAACTCACCACCGCCTGCGCGGTGATCGGCCTGACGGGCGGCATGGCGCAGGCCGCGTCACCGGGCGGCGGGCAGTGCGCACCGGCACCGATGACCCTGACCGATCGCCACTACTACCTAAGTGAGGTGCGGCTGGAAGACGGCTTTGAATACGACGGCGAAACGGTGATCGGCACCCGCACCGCGCTGTACACACTGGAGATCAAAGACGGCAAGATCGCCGCCATTCACGCCGCCAACGCCTCCCAGCCCGCCGGCGTGCCCCGCTATCAGGCGCAGGGCCAGCTGCTGCTGCCAGCGTTCCGCGACATGCACATCCACCTGGACAAAACCTTCTACAGCGGCCCGTGGCAGGCGCCGCGCCCGCGCCAGGGCAAGACCATCATGGACATGATCGCGCTGGAGCAGACGCTGATACCGAAACTGCTGCCCACCTCGCAGCAGCGGGCGGAAAACCTGATCGCCCTGCTGCAGTCCAAAGGCAGCACCGTGGCGCGCAGCCACTGCAATATCGATCCGGTCAGCGGCCTGAAAAGCCTGGAGCACCTGCAGCGCGCGCTGGAAAACCACCGGGCGGATTTCAGCTGTGAAATCGTCGCCTTCCCGCAGCACGGCCTGCTGCACTCCAGGGTCGATGCGCTGATGCGCGAAGCGATGCAGATGGGCGTGCAGTACGTCGGCGGGCTCGATCCGACCAACGTCGACGGCGCGATGGAGAAATCGCTGGACGCCATGTTCCAGATCGCCCTCGATACCGGCAAAGGCGTGGATATCCACCTGCATGAGACCAGCCCGGCCGGGGTCGCCGCCATTAACTACATGATCGCCACCGTGGAGCAAAACCCGGCGCTGCGCGGCAAGGTCACCATCAGCCACGCTTTCGCCCTGACCACGCTGACGCCGGGCGAACTGGCGGAAACCGCCACCCGGCTGGCGGCGCAGCAGATCACCATCGCCTCCACGGTGCCGATCGGCGGCCTGATGATGCCGTTGCCGCAGCTCAGCGAGAAAGGGGTGTTCGTGATGACCGGCACCGACAGCGTGATCGACCACTGGTCGCCGTTCGGCACCGGCGACATTCTGGAGAAGGCCAACCTGTACGCCCAGCTGTACCGCGGCTCCGACGAGTATCACCTGTCGCGCGCCATGGCCATCTCCACCGGCGGCGTGCTACCGCTGGACGATAAGGGCCAGCGCGCCTGGCCGAAAGCCGGCGACGCCGCCGAGTTCGTGCTGGTCAACGCCAGCTGTTCCGCCGAGGCGGTCGCCCGCCTGCCTGCGCGCAGCGCCACCTTCCATCAGGGGCGTCTGGTGGCCGGCCAGGTGAGCAAAACCTAAGGTCGGTCCGCTGTTGTCATCATGATGGCCGTTTTTGGCCTTCTGCCAGAGCAAGGCGCGGCGCAAGATGGTCGCTACACACACTGGCGGAGGGCCGAAAATGTCACAGAGCGCGTTATTGATCATCGATGTCCAGCAATCATTCCAGCACCGTCCATTCTGGCAGGAGGACGATCTGCCGGCGTTTCAGCAGGCGCTGACCCGCCTGATCGCGGGCTGCCAACAACGCGGTGCGGCGCTGGTCGACGTGCTGCACGTTTCGCCACAGGGGCCGTTCTCGCTGGCATCAGGCCACGTGCAGCGCCTGCCGTTCCTTACCCACCAGGCGGATATCACCGTGCATAAGCATGTGCACAATGCGCTGACCGAATCCGGCCTCGACGCCTGGCTGCGCGAGCGGGATATCAACCACCTGATCGTCTCCGGCATCCGTACCGAGCAGTGCTGCGAAACCACCACCCGGGTGGCGTCCGATCTCGGTTATCGGGTGACCTTTGTCACCGAGGCGACGCTGACCTTCCCGATGCGCCATCCCGACGGTGAAGTCTTTACCCCCGCGCAGCTGAAGCGGCATACTGAAACCGTACTGGTCGATCGTTTCGCCCGCATCGCCAGCGTGGATGAGGCGCTGGCGCAACTCGCACAGGAGTAACCATGTCGCAGGCCGTCTATTTTCTGCTGTTGCCCAATGTGCTGTCGCTGGACGTCAGCGGCCCGGCGGAAACCCTGCGCCTCGCGGGGCAGTTCAGCCTGCGTTATCTCAGCCCGGCGCCACAGATCGTCTGCTCCATCGGCATGACGCTGAGCGGCCTGCGGCCGTTGCCCGAACGCCTGGAAGACGGAGCCATCCTGGTGCTGCCGGGAGTCGGCGATTCGCAGCGCTATTTCGCCGGGGAAGAGGCCGAGCAGGCGCGTCGCTGGCTGGCGACGCTGCGGCCCGATCTGCAGCGGCAGCGCATCACCCTAGTGTGCATCTGCTCCGGCGCGCTGCTGGCGGCGCAGGCCGGGCTGCTCGACGGCTATCAGTGCACCACCCACCACGACGTTATCGAGCGTATCCGCCGGCAGGCGCCGGCAGCGCAGGTGAAAGAGAACCGTGTCTTCGTCGAAGATCGCGGCGTCTACACCAGCGCGGGCATCACCACTGGCATCGATTTGGCGCTGCACCTGGTCCACCGCCACTGCGGCTCCGGCCGGGCGCGCGACGTCGCCCGCGATATGGTGGTCTATTTCCGCCGCGCGGGGGACGATCCGCAGCTGTCGCCCTGGCTGCGCTACCGCAACCACCTGCACCCGGCGGTGCACCGCGCGCAGGACGTGATGGCCGCCGAGCCGGAGGCCGACTGGTCGGTGCCGCAGGTGGCGGAAAAAGCGCACGTCAGCAGCCGCCATCTGGCACGGCTGTTTCGCAGCCACGTCGGCATCAGCGTGCGGGAATATCATGAGCAGCTGCGGTTGGCGGTGGCGCAACAGCGCCTGCAGCAAGGATATGGGTTGGAGAAGGCCGCGCTGGCGGCCGGCTTTTCCTCTGGGCGGCAGCTGCGCCGCGCCCAGCAGCGCCAGCGCTCGCCGCTATGACACCAGCCGGCGGGTATCCAGCCGCTGCAGGCCGACAGACAGCAGCAGGCTGAGCCCCAGCGCCACACCGAACACCCAGAAGATATCCAGCAGCGGGTGGCCGGTGAAATCCAGGTGCCGGCTGCGCATCACGTTGACGATCAGGGCGTGAAAACCGTAGATCGCCAGCGAATGGCGGGAGAACGCGCTCAGCCAGCCGATCGGCTGCGGCAGACAGTGTTTCACCCACACCAGCAGCGCCACCGCCGCCATAAACACCAGCGGGCCGCTGTAGATATAGTAGGTATCGGCGAAGTTGCCGTTGATGAACAGCTGGTGCTTGGTGCCGCGCGCGATCAGCGCCACGCACAGTGTAAATCCCAGCGCCGCCAGCCAGCCCACGACGCGCCCGCGCGCCTCCATCATGCCAATCGCCCGCCCGGCCAGCGCATACAGCAGGTAGTAGAAGGTATCGCCATAGATATACAGGTTAACCGGCAGCAGGTGCACGTTGCCGAAGGTCAGCTTGTCGGTATTCGGGTTGGCGATCGCCGCCAACACCACCAGCGCGGCGGCCAGGTAACGGCGCGACACCGGCTTGACGCTGATAAGCGGCGACAGCAGGTAAATCACCGCAATGGCATAGAAAAACCACAGATGATAGAACACCGGCTTTTGCAGGATGGCGCGCAGCGACGGCCAGAAGCCGATCTTGGTAAAGGCCGCGATATAGATCAGCGCAATGGCGCTGTAGAACAGAATGCAGCAGGCGATACGGGTGAAATGCCGCCGGCCGGCGCTCTTGTCGCCGAAGAACAGGTAGCCGGAAATCATGAAAAACAGCGGCACCGACACGCGCGACAGCGAGTTCAGCACGTTGGCGATATCCCAATTGTGCAGCCCTATCGCCGCGCCGTTGGTGACGTAATAGGTAGTGGCGTGGATCATCACCACCATCATGCACGCCATCGCCCGCAGGTTGTCTATCCAGCCGATTTTCTCGCTCAAACGCTCGCCCGATCTTGTGTCATATTGATATGTTAAGAAGAGGTTATCGGGCACGGCGTTCGGCGACAACCCAAAAGCGAAATATCAGAATGCACTTAAACAACACCTTATGATTGCGAAGGTGAACAATTGGCGGCAAAATAGCCGCCATAACTCGCTCAGTTTGCGCTTCCCGCCCTGGCAGTTCCTTTTTCTCTTTTACTATCAGTACAATAATATGAAAACGACATTACCACCTGCGGCACGTTTGGGCCGACAGGCGCTTTTATTCCCTCTTTGTCTGGTGCTGTTCGAGTTCGCCACCTATATCGGCAACGATATGATTCAGCCGGGCATGCTGGCCGTCGTGGCGGATTTCAACGCCGGCGAAGAGTGGGTGCCTACCTCGATGACCGCCTATCTGGCCGGCGGCATCTTCCTGCAGTGGCTGCTCGGGCCGCTGTCGGATCGCCGCGGCCGTCGCCCGGTGATGCTGGCCGGGGTGGCGTTCTTTATCGTCTCCTGCCTGGCGATCCTGCTGGTCACCAACATCGAGCAGTTCATCGCCATGCGTTTCCTGCAGGGCATCGGCCTGTGCTTTATCGGCGCGGTCGGCTACGCCACCATCCAGGAGTCGTTTGAAGAATCGGTGTGCATCAAAATCACCGCGCTGATGGCCAACGTGGCGCTGATCGCCCCGCTGCTCGGGCCGCTGGCCGGCGCGGCGCTGATCCACGTCGCGCCGTGGCAGAGCATGTTCGTGCTGTTCGCCGCGCTGGCGGCCATCGCCTTCTACGGCCTGTGGAAAGCGATGCCGGAAACCGCCACGCTGCAGGGCGAGGCGTTTTCCGCCGCCAACCTGTGGCGCGACTACCGCCAGGTGCTGGGCAACCGCCGCTTCCTGTGCGGCGCGCTGGCGATCGGTTTCGCCAGCCTGCCGCTGCTGGCCTGGATCGCCCAGTCGCCGGTGATCCTGATCAGCGGTGAGTCGCTGTCGACGCTGGACTACGGCCTGCTGCAAATCCCGGTGTTCGGCGCGCTGATCCTCGGCAACCTGACGCTGGCGCGCCTGACCGGCAAAAACAGCGTGGAGCGCCTGATCAAGCTGGGCGCAGGCCCGATGCTGCTGGGGTTGCTGATCGCCGCGCTGGCAACCCAGTTCTCCAGCCACGCCTACCTGTGGATGACCGCCGGCCTGAGCCTGTACGCCTTCGGCATTGGCCTCGCCAACGCCGGGTTGTACCGCCTGACGCTGTTCTCAAGCAACGTCAGCAAGGGCACGGTATCAGCCACCATGGGCATGCTGAGCATGATGGTGTTCACCGTCGGCATCGAGCTGGCCAAGGTCGCCTACGTCTGGGGCGGCAGCGGGCTGTTCAACCTGTTCAACCTCATCAGCGGCCTGTGCTGGCTGACGCTGGTGGCGCTGTTCCTCGGCAAACGCCGCAACGGCGACCCCACGCCGCAGCCGACCGGCGCGGCTTAAATGCCACGATAAAACGCCGGTCCGGTTTCCCGACCGGCGTTTTTTATGCGGCTTCAGCCGAACAGCCCCCACAGCGCATACCCCGCTCCCACTACCGCCACCCCCAACAGCAGCGACGCCGACAGGACAGAGATCGCCCGCCGCGCGTGCTGCAGCGCCATTCCCGACAGCAGGGTGATATAGGTCAGCAAGATGGCGAAGTCCGCCAGCACCCACAGCGCGGTCAGCAGCGTCAGGCTGGTGCCGATCGAGGGGGTGACGGCGATGAACTGCGGGAAAAAGGCGACGAAGAAGACAATATCTTTGGGGTTGGCGATGCCCACCAGAAAACCGTTCAGGATCGCCGAGCGTTTTTGCGGCGGCGCAACGGGCTGCGCATCGGGGGTTCGCGCGGATAAATCCTCATACAGCGAGACGATCGCCATACGGCCGATAAACAGGCAACCCAGCAGACCTACCCACTGCAGCATGCGCATATCCACGGCGAACAGCCCGGTGATAATCAGCGCGGCGATGCCGATCAGCAACAAGGAGGCCCCGTTACTGCCCAGCGCGGTCAACAGCGCACGCCGGGCGCCAAAGCGCGCGGCGGTGTTGGCCACCATCGCCACCACCGGCCCCGGCGTGGCGATCAGCAACAAAATGGCGGCGAAATACGCCGCCAGTAACGACAGGTTCATCTTTATTTCACTCACATTCAGTCAGTTGGCATCGCGCCATTATCATGCCGCCGCCACCGCCTTGAAAAAGGAGTAATCCTGTCGTTTACTGTGAATCAGACTCATTATTAGAGACGCCGCGATGGCCAGTTCCCTTCCGCCGCTTTACGCCCTGCGCGCCTTCGAAAGCGCCGCCCGCACCGGCTCGTTCACGCTGGCCGCCGAGGAGCTGCATCTCACCCCAAGCGCGGTCAGCAAGCACATCAAAACGCTGGAGCAGCACTTCGGCTGCCGGCTGTTCCAGCGCAACGGCCCGCGTATCGAGGTCACGCCGCAGGGGAAAATCTTCGCCGACGAGTTGCAGCAAGGGTTTGGCCGCATCGAGCAAGCCTGCGAGCTGTTCAGAAGCCACCGCGATCTGCTGCGGCTGAAGGCGCCTTCCACCCTGACCATGCGCTGGCTGCTGGACTGCCTGAGCCGGTTCCGGCAAACGGCGCAGGCGTTCGACGTGCAGGCAGCCAGCGTCTGGATGGACATCGACAGCGTGGATTTTTTCAGCGAACCCTACGACTGCGCCATCCTGCTCGGCAACGGCCATTTCGGCGCCAATACCGCCGCCGCCAAGCTGTTCGACGAATGGCTAATCCCGATTTGCGCCCCCGCGCTGCTCGCCGACGGGCAGCGCGATCTCGCCGCCTGCCCGCTGATCCACCCTTCGCCCGATCGGCGCGACTGGCGGCGCTGGCTGCAAAAAAGCGGCATAGCGGCCCCGTTCGATCTTGCACGCGGCCAGGTATTTGATTCGCTGGAACAGGGCAACGCCGCAGCCATCGCCGGGCACGGTGTCTCGATCGGCGATCTGGCGCTGAGCCTGCGAACCATTGAGGAGGGGTTATTGGCGCTGCCTTGTGACACCGCCGTGCGCACCGGCGACGGTTACTATCTGGTTTGGCCGGCGGAGTCGGCGAAACGGCCGCTGATCGAACGCTTACAGGCGTTTCTCACCGCCCAAACGCCCGACGTCAGCCGGGCCGCCGTCAGGTTTATCGGCTAGGGGAATTCGGCCTATCGCTCTTCGCGGGTATGCCAAATACGCAGAACATAAATCGTTGCCGGCTGCACCTGGTAACGTATCTCATAGCGGCCGACCAGAATACGCCTCACCTCCTGCGGTAAAAACTCGTCCAACCTTTCACCCAAGCGAGGATTATCGAGCAACGCTTTAGGCGCGGCGACCAAAGCCTTCACCGAATTCGCTGCCGCAGTACGGTTAGCCAAAGCAAGAAACTCAAACAAACGCGCCAAATCCGATAGCGCCTTACTCGTCCATTTTAACTCCATCAGCGCGATACCGGCAGCGGATCGTCACTGTCCAGGCTGGCAGCCCAGGCTTCTACCAACTCATGATCGATAACGTTTTGCTGTTCGACATCGGCCAGCGCCGCCAGCGTTAATCGACGGCGCTCTTCCTCTTGCTCAAGCCAGGCGGCGAGGGCTTGCTTCACTATCCATCCCCGTGAGCGGTCAAGTTTGGCGGCCATTTCATCCACCTTTTCAGCCAAAGGCAGCGGCACATGAGCGGTGATGACTTTCGTATTCATCGTCTTGCTCCTCAATACAATCGACATCAATCAAAGTGATTAAAGCTGATTATACTGCCATCAGAGAACAAAAAACACGCAATCAGTTGCCGAACAACCCGCCGTCGCGCAGCAAATGCTCGTTACCCTTGCGGCGGGTAAAACCGCTGCGATCGAAGAACTCCAGCACCTGGATCGCCAGCTTGCGCCCGACGCCGAGCCGATCGCGGAAGTCGGCGGCGTTGGCGCCGCCACGCTCCGCATCCAGCTCGCGGATCAGCGCCGCGAACTGATCGATGCGTCGGCTGAGGTAGTAGCGATCCACCACCACCGCCGTCACATAGCCCAGCTGAGCCGCCTTGCGCAGCAGCGCCCGTACCCGGCTCTCTTCCTCGCCCAACTCGCTCGCCAGATCGCGCACCCACCACGGCTCGTCGCCGAACAGCGGTTCGATGCGCGCCCACAGCGGCGCCTCTTCGGCGCTGAATGCCAGACCGTGTTCCGGCAGATGCAGCCAGCCGCGCGTATTGCGCAGCGCACCGGCCTTCAACAGCCGATCGATCATCATAAACACCAACGCTTCTGGCTGCTGAGGCAGCGCCATGCGCCGCAGGCGGGCGCGCCCTAACCCCAGCTGGTCGGCGTGCTGTTGGTGGTACTCCGCCAGCACCTGCAGCAGCCGGCTCTCCGCCTGTTGCACCTGATCCTGCGCGAGCGCCCGGTCACCGACGATCAGCAGATCGCGATCCGCCAGCAGTGCCGCCAGGCCGTCGTCGGTCAACTGACGCGCCCAGGCGAACGCCGCCAGCGACAGCGCGCCCTGCGGCAGCTCAAGCGCCAGCACCTGCGCATCGTCTTGCGCCTGCGCCAGAGCCTGCAGCCATGCCAGGTAGTCCGGCTGGCGCTTGCCGCGCTTGGGCGCGCTCAGCCTGAGCACCCGGGCCGCGCCCAGCGTTTGCCGTGCGCCGATGTCGCGCAGCACCAGCCGATCGTTTTCCGCCAGCCACAGCGGGCGATCGAGGATCAGTTCCGCCAACCCGTCGTTCAGCAGCGAAATGCGCCCGGTGATGTGGCTGGCGGCATGGTGCAGATGCAGCGGCTGCCAATGGCGGATCGGCCGATCCGCTTCCAGCGCCACCAGAATGCGTTCCGCCGCTTCCGGTGGACGCTGCGCCAGCAGCCAGTCGCCGCGCGCGATCCGGTCTTTATCGACATCGCCGCTGATGTTCAACGCAATGCGTTGCCCGGCCTGCGCCTGCTCCACGGTCTGATTTTGGGCGTGCAGGCCACGCACCCGCACCGGCGCGTCGGCGCCGGTCAGCCACAGCGAATCCCCCACCTGCACCCGGCCACCGAGCGCGGTGCCGGTCACCACCAGCCCCGCCCCTTTGACGCTGAACGCACGGTCTACCGCCAGGCGAAAACGGCGCGTCAGCGCGTGCTCGCCGGAGGGCAGCGCCAGCAAATGCGCGCGCAGCGCCTCGATGCCTTCCCCCGCCGCCGCCGCGGTAACAAACAGCGGCGCATCGGGCCAGCCCTGGCGCACCAGTTCGTCGCGCACCTGGCGGCGTACCTCGTCGACACGCGCCGCGTCCACCCGGTCGGCCTTGGTCAACGCCACCGTCAGCGCCGGGCGCCCGCTCAGGCGCAGGATCGCCAGATGCTCGCGGGTTTGCGCCATCACGCCGTCGTCGCAGGCCACCACCAGCAATGCATGGTCGATACCGCCGACGCCCGCCAGCATATTGGCGAGGAATTTCTCGTGGCCGGGCACGTCGATAAAGCCCAGCACCCGGCCGTCCGGCTGCGGCCAGTAGGCGTAACCCAGATCGATGGTCATGCCGCGGCGCTTTTCTTCCGGCAGGCGATCCGCGTTGATCCCCGAGATCGCCTGCAGCAGGGTGGTTTTGCCATGATCGACATGGCCGGCGGTGGCGATGATCATGAGGCGCTCAGCGCTTCGATCAGCGCCCCTTCCTGTTCCAGACAGCGCAGATCCAGCCACAGCCGGCCGTCGCCGAGGCGGCCGATCACCGGCTGCGGCAGGCGGCGCCAGCGTTCAGCCAACGCCTCCAGCGTGGCGCCGCGGCCGTCGCGCGGCGTGAAGGTCAGCGCATAGCTGGGCAGGCGATCCACCGGCAGTGAACCGCTGCCAATCTGCGACCAGCACGGTTCGGCACGCAGCTCGAAATCGGCGGTGAACCGTGGCGTCAGCGCCGCCAGCAGCCGCTCGGCCGCCTGTTGCATCTCCTGCTGCGGGCGGGTCAGCAGCCGCAGCGTCGGCAGCTGCTCAGCCAGTTTTTCCGGCTGCAGATAGAGCCGCAGCGTGGCCTCCAGGGCCGCCAGCGTCAGCTTGCCGACGCGCAGCGCGCGTTTGAGCGGATGCTGCTGCAGGCGAGCGATCAGCGCCTTTTTGCCGACGATGATGCCGGCCTGCGGGCCGCCCAGCAGCTTATCGCCGGAGAACGTCACCAGATCGACGCCGGCGGCCAGCAGCCGCTGCGGCATCGGTTCGGCAGGCAGGCCGTACTGCGCCATGTCGATCAGCGAGCCGCTGCCCAGATCGGTGGCGGTCGGCACGCCCTGTTCGGCCCCGAGCTGCGCCAGTTCGGCCTCGCCGACCGCCGCGGTAAAGCCCTGAATGCTGTAGTTGCTGGTGTGCACCTTCATCAACAGGCCGGTCTGCTCGTTGATGGCCTGGCGGTAATCTTTCAGATGGGTGCGGTTGGTGGTGCCGACCTCCACCAGTTGGCAGCCCGCCTGGCGCATCACGTCGGGTATGCGGAACGCGCCGCCGATCTCCACCAGCTCGCCGCGCGACACCACCACCTCTTTGCCGGGGGCGATCGCCGCCAGCATCAGCAGCACCGCCGCCGCGTTGTTATTGACGATGCAGGCGTCCTCCGCACCGGTCAGCCGGCACAGCAGACTCGCCACCGCCCGATCGCGATGGCCGCGCCCGGCACCATCCAGATCGTACTCCAGCGTCACCGCCTCCCCCATCACCGCGCTTACCGCGTCCTTCACCGGCTGCGCCAGTAGGGCGCGCCCGAGGTTAGTGTGCAGCACGGTGCCGCTGAGGTTGAACACCGGCAGCAAAGCCGGGCGTTGCTGCCGGGCCAGCTCCGCCCGCAGCGCCTGCGGCCAGTCGTCGCACCAAGCGGGTAAACGTTGCTGTTGCCTGATCGCGGCGCGCGCCTCGGCCTGCAGCCGGCGCAGCAGTTCGCCGATCAGCGTCTGGCCATGCTGCGCCACCAGCGGTTCAATCGCGGGTTCTCGCAGCAGGCGGTCAATGGCGGGCAGTTGGCTGTAAAGAAGGTGGGATTCAGTGCTCATGGTCGCTCGGTTTTCAGTTTAGACGTATCGGCATAGCAAAACCCCGCCGCGGCGGGGGAGAAAAAAGCTCAGGGAGGCGAGGTGCGGGCGAAGCTTTCGCGGGCGAACAGGCGTTCGGCCAGCTTGACCAGCGCCGGGCGCTCGACGCACCAGTTGGGCAGGATGCGGCGGAAATTGAGGTAGCCCAGCGCGCAGCCGGTGGCGATATCCGCCAGCGTCAGCCGCTCGGCATTGAGCCACGTTTTTTCCCGCGCCAGCGCCTCCAGCGCATCCAACCCCTGCGTCAGTTTGTCACGCTGGCGCAGCATCCAGTTTTCGTCCTGTTTTTCCGGCGCGCGCCGGCTTTCGCGAAACAGGGTCGCCGCCGCTTCGGTCACGCCGTCCGCCAGCGCCGCCACCTGGCGGACGCGCAACGCGGCGGTGCGATCGGCCGGCAAGAACGCCGGTTCCACCGCCAGCAGCTCAAGGTATTCGGCCACCACCGGCGAGTCGTAAAACACCTCGCCGTCATCGGCGATCAGCACCGGCACCTTGGCGAGCGGGTTCAGCTCCTTCACCCGGCTGCCGGGCTCATACGGCGGATCGTTGACGAATTCGAACGCGATCCCCTTCTCCAGCAGCATCACGGAAATCTTGCGCACAAAGGGACTGGTGTAACTGCCGATAAGCTTCATCCGTTCTCCTCCGCTTCGTCCTGGCCGCGGCGCGGCGCCCTTACTTCACCGCCAGGGTATCGATAATCCGCTGCACCAGCGCCTGGTGCACTTCCGGCGTTTTGGCCGGCGACAGCATTTGCAGCGTCACCACCCGCTTGTTGAACACCGTCAGCACCAGCGTGGACACCACCTTCTGCCCGTTGACGGTCTGCTCGGTATCCACCCGGCGAAACTTCTGTTTGCCAACGGTGAAGTTCTCTTCTTTGGTGGTCTGGATATTCTGATAGCGCTCGGCCAGCACCGTGATGGCGCTCTGCGCCAGCTCTTTCAGCATTTTGTCGCTGGCGTTGAGCTTCATGTCGTCCGGCGGGATCACCTCGGACGAAACCGCGCTCTGGCGCGACTTGCCGTCGAGGAAGCGCTGAATGGTGGAGGTGCTGTCGTTGATGATGCCGCTGTTCAGCGTCTGATCGCTAAAGCCCGGCGGCAGCTCGAAGGTGATTTTGCCCTTCTGCAGCGACACGTTCAGCCCCGGTGGCGCGGACGGAGTTTCTGCCGGCGCAGGCGGTGGCGCGGGCTGCGTCACGGTCGGCTTGGTGTCCGGTGGCGGCACCGCCGGTTTGGTGTCGTCTTTGTTGTCGCAGGCCGCCAGTCCCATCGCCAGCACGGCGACCGCGGTCAGTTTTGCCAGGGTGTTTAACATCGTGGTTCCTTTCGCTTGGCGCGTTATGGCCTAAACGTAGCAACTCGCCCGGGCGAATGCCAGAAGCCCGTTCTGAAATTGCTGGTCCGGCCCCGCGCGAACGGGGCCGGGCGGTTACTCCGCCGGGAACAGGAACGGATTGATGCTGCTGCGGCCGAAGCCTTCTTCTTCCATGCGGGCGTCCAGCACCAGCGAAGCCAGATCGTCGGCCACCGCTTCGACCTGCGGGTCTTTTTCCTGATAGAGGATCTTCAGGTAAGTACCGCAGTCGCCGCAGCTCTCCGCCTTCACCGCCGCCTGCTCGCTGTCCAGCGACCAGTAGTTGAGATCGCGGGTCTGCTCGCAGTTGCTGCACTTCACCCGCACCACGTGCCATTCGCTTTCGCACAGGTTGCAGTGCAGGTAGCGCAGGCCGTTGACGGTGCCAATGTGCACCATGCTGGAGACCGGGATGCTGCCGCACACCGGGCAGAACTGGCGCTGCTCGCCGTATTCGGCGCGCGCCTTGCCGGGGATCAGGCTGGCCATCTGCGCCCAATAGAGCGACAGCGCGGCCCAGAGGAACGGCGCCTTCTCGCTGCCCACCTTGCCGAACTCGCGGTTGAGCAAGGCGTCGGCCATCAGCTCCAGCTCGTGCGCCGAGGCTTTCTCCAGGTTGTCCAGCACCGCCAGGATATGCTCCGGCGCCTGCGGGCGCAGCTCGGCGATCAGCGACGTCAGCAGCTTGCGCCAGTGCTCGCTACGCGGGAACACGCTCAGATCGAGCGGCGGTTTGCCGCTGGCGGCGCCCTGCGCCAGCGCTTCGCTCAGATCGAGCGCCAGCGGGTTATCGTGCAGCGCATGCTGCTGCGCCTGCGCCAGCTCGGCGGCGAAGTTCAGGTAGTCGCCCAGCGGATTGTCGACCGCCAGCTGACGCAGACGATCGGCGCGGCGGCTGTACAGGCTTTTCAGGTTGGCGAAAAGTAACGGCGGGATGTTCTCCGCCGTTGTGGACTTCTCACGCTGTGCCCCTAACTGCTCTTTAGGAACGATGCGGATACTCATCAGGGTTTATCTTCCTGTCGTTTCTCGCGGACCTCACGGTACCAGCGCGGATGATGTTTCTTGGCCCAGGCCGCCGGCACCCAGCCTTCCACCATCGCGGTAATGGTGCCTTTTACCCACAATGCGGCGTAAATGTGCACCATAATCACGATAATCAGGCCGACCGCGGCCAGCGAATGCACCAGCAGCGCGATGCGGATCAGCGGGATGGAGAACGACGGCGCAAAATACGGCCGCCAGATCACCACGCCGCTGGCCAGCAGCAGCACCAGGCTGATAATCGCCGCCCAGAACACGCACTTCTGGCCGAAATTATAACGCCCGGTGTCACCCACTTCCTCGTTCATGGCGATTTTGTGGATGTTCTTGGCCCAGACGATATCTTCCCGGTTGATCAGGTTATGCTTCCAGTAGCGCAGGAACATCAGCAGGAACGCGGCAAACATGATCACCCCGACAAACGGGTGCAGAATGCGCGCCAGCTGCGGCGTCCCGAAGATGTTCATCAGCCAGTTGAAGGAGGGGAAGAAGAACCCCAGCCCGCTGATGGCGGCGAACACGAAGCAGAACGCCACGATCCAGTGGTTGATGCGCTCCGGTGCGCTGTAACGCTGAATGGGCTTTTCCTTTCTCATTTGCGCGTCTCCTCGTCGTGCGACTCGTCGTGCTCGTCCTCATCGTCGACGCGGTTAGGCCCGACGCCGACATAGTGGAACACGCTGGCCGCGAAGGTGGCGGCAAAGCCGATGGCCGCCAGGGGTTTCCACACGCCCTTCCAGAAGGTCACCGCCGGGCTGATGCTCGGGTTGTCCGGCAAACCGTGGTACAGCTGCGGTTTGTCGGCGTGGTGCAGCACGTACATCACGTGCGTGCCGCCCACCCCCGCCGGATCGTACAGACCGGCGTTCTGGTAGCCGCGGGTGTTCAGCTCGCTGACGCGATCTGCCGCTACCTGCTTCATCGCTTCCTTGGTGCCGAAGTGAATGGCGCCGGTCGGGCAGGTTTTCACGCAGGCCGGTTCCTGGCCGACGTCCACGCGGTCGACGCACAGGGTGCACTTGTACACCCGGTTGTCGTCCTTGTTCATGCGCGGTACGTCGAACGGGCAGCCGGCGATGCAGTAGCCGCAGCCGATGCAGTGCTCGGACTGGAAGTCGACGATGCCGTTGGCGTACTGAATGATCGCGCCTTCCGACGGGCAGGCCTTCAGGCAGCCCGGATCGGCGCAGTGCATGCAGCCATCCTTGCGGATCAGCCATTCCAGCTTGCCGTTTTCCTCCACCTCGGAGAAGCGCATCACCGTCCACGACTTGGCGGTCAGATCGGCAGGGTTATCGTACACCCCAACGTTGTGCCCCACCTCGTCGCGGATGTCGTTCCATTCGGAACAGGCCACCTGACAGGCCTTGCAGCCGATACAGGTGGTGACATCGATCAGTTTGGCCACTTCTTCCTGGTGGTCACGGGCGCGCGGCGCCGGCGTGAAACCATTGGTGGCGGATTTACGAATGATGTCTTGAGATTGCATGGCCATAATTCGTCTCCGTTACACCTTTTCCACGTTGACCAGGAACGCCTTGAACTCCGGCGTTTGCGTATTGGCGTCGCCGACGAACGGCGTCAGCGTGTTGGCGATAAAGCCTTTCTTCGCCACCCCTTCGTAACCCCAGTGGATCGGGATACCGATGGTGTCGACTTCCTGGCCGTGCACCTGCAGCGTGCGAATACGCTTGGTCACCACCGCCTTGGCCTTGATGTAGCCGCGGTTGGAGCTGACCTTCACGGTGTCGCCCTGCTTGATGCCTTTCTTCTCCGCCAGCTTCTCGCCGATCTCCACGAACTGCTCCGGCTGCGCGATGGCGTTCAGCCGCGCGTGCTTGGTCCAGTAGTGGAAGTGCTCGGTCAGACGATAGGTGGTACCGACGTAAGGGAACTTGTCGGATTTGCCCATCGCCGCCAGATCGTCCTTGAACACGCGCGCCGCCGGGTTGGACACCACGTTCGGGTGCAGCGGGTTGGTGCCGAGCGGCGTTTCGAACGGCTCGTAGTGTTCAGGGAACGGCCCTTCCGCCATCTTGTCGGTGGCGAACAGGCGGCCCATGCCCTCCGGCTGCATGATGAACGGCCCGACGTCGCTGCCCGGTGCGGCGGTGCTGTAGTCCGGGATATCGGCCCCGACCCACTTGGCGCCGTCCCACTCCAGCAGCTGGCGTTTCGGATCCCACGGTTTACCCTGCGGGTCCGCCGAGGCGCGGTTGTACAGGATGCGGCGGTTGAGCGGCCATGCCCAGGCCCAGCCCAGCGTATTGCCGAGGCCGGACGGATCGGCGTTGTCGCGCCGCGCCATCTGGTTGCCGGCCGGCGTCCAGCTGCCGGCGAAGATCCAGCAACCGCTGGCGGTGGTGCCGTCGTCGCGCAGCTGCGCGAACGAGCTAAGCAGCTCGCCTTTTTTCACCAGCACTTTGCCGTCGGCATCCAGCAGATCCGCCAGCGCCTTGCCGTTGTTTTCCTGCGCCACCTCTTCCGGCGACGGGTTGTCCGGCGTCAGGTAGTCCCAGCGCATGTTCAGCACCTGTTCCGGCACCGCACCGCCGTCGCGCGCATACATCTCGCGCAGGCGGCTGAAGATGCCCGCCAGGATCTCGCCGTCGTTCAGCGCTTCGCCCGGGGCATCTGCGCCTTTCCAGTGCCACTGCAGCCAGCGGCCGGAGTTGACGATCGAGCCGTTTTCTTCGGCGAAGCAGGTAGACGGCAGGCGGAACACTTCGGTCTGGATCTGCGAAGGATCCACCTCGTTGAACTCGCCGTGGTTCTGCCAGAAGTTGGAGGTCTCGGTGTTCAACGGATCGATGGTCACCAGGAACTTCAGCTTGGACAGCGAAGCCACTACCTTGTTTTTATTTGGGAACGACGCCACCGGGTTAAAGCCCTGGCAGAAGTAGCCGTTGACCTTGCCCTGCGCCATCATTTCGAAGTACTGCAGCACGTCGTAGCCTTTGTCCCACTTCGGCAACCAGTCAAAGCCCCAGCTGTTGTCCTTCTGCGCCTTGTCGCCGTAGAAGGTCTTCATCATGCTGACGAAGAATTTCGGGTAGTTGCCCCAGTAGTTCACCTGGCCCGGCAGCAGCGCCTTCGGCGTGTTGGCCTTCAGGTAGGTCTCGAGATCGGTCTGTTTCTCCGACGGCAGCGTCATGTAGCCCGGCAGGCTCTGCGACAGCAGGCCGAGATCGGTCAGCCCCTGGATGTTGGAGTGGCCGCGCAGCGCGTTGACGCCGCCGCCCGCCATGCCCATGTTGCCGAGCAGCAGCTGGATCATCGCCATGGTACGGATGTTCTGCGCGCCGACCGAGTGCTGAGTCCAGCCCAGGGCATACAGGAACGAAGCGGTTTTATCCGCGACGCAGGTTTCGGCGATGTATTCGCACACCTTGAGGAAATCGTCCTTCGGCGTGCCGCAGATGTTGGTCACCACGTCAGGCGTGTAGCGGCTCACGTGCTGTTTCAGCATGTTCCACACGCAGCGCGGATCCTGCAGCGTGACGTCGCGCTTGGCGAAGCCGTTCTCGTCGAACTGGTAGTTCCAGGTGGTTTTGTCGTACTTGCGATTTTCCGCGTCGTAGCCGCTGAACAAGCCGTCTTCGAAGGCAAAGTCTTCCCGCACCAGCAGGCTGGCGTTGGTGTAGGCCTCGACGTATTCGCGGTTGAACTTGTTGTTGGTCATCAGATACAGCAACACGCCCGACAGGAAAGCGATGTCGGTCCCGGAGCGGATCGGCGTGTAAAAGTCCGCCACCGATGCGGTTCGGGTAAAGCGCGGATCGATCACGATCAGCTTGGCATTGTTGTGTATTTTGGCTTCCATCGCCCAGCGGAACCCCACCGGATGCGCTTCCGCCGCATTACCGCCCATGACGATAATCAAATTCGCGTTCTTGATATCAACCCAGTGGTTGGTCATCGCACCGCGACCAAATGTTGGAGCAAGACTTGCTACCGTTGGTCCGTGTCAGACACGCGCCTGGTTGTCTACGGCAAGCATGCCGAGAGCGCGACTAAATTTTTGCGACAGAAAACCGGTTTCGTTGCTGGCGGCCGAGGCGCACAGCATGCCGGTGGTCAGCCAACGGTTGACGGTAACGCCCTGGTCGTTGGTTTTGATGAAGTTGGCGTCGCGGTCTTCTTTCACCAGCTTGGCGATGCGGGTAAAGGCGTCGTCCCAGCTGATGCGTTGCCATTTGTCCGACCCTGGCGCCCGATATTCCGGGTACTTGAGGCGGCTTTCGCTGTGGATGAAGTCAACCAGGCCGGCGCCTTTCGGGCAAAGCGCGCCGCGGTTTACCGGATGATCCGGATCCCCTTCGATATGGAAAATGCTTTCTTTGGCGTTCTTGGCGCCATCACCAAGGCTGTACATCAACAGCCCACAGCCGACGGAACAATACGTACAGGTATTACGGGTCTCGCGGGCGCGCAGCAGTTTGTACTGCCGGGTTTCCGCCAACGCCACTTCGGGGGCAAAGCCCAGCGCGGCCACCGTCGTTCCTGCCATACCGCCAGCGCAGATCTTAAAGAACTGCCTTCTGCTGACCTGCATGGGGGTCTCCTTTCACTCTCGATTGTCACATTGTTCAAATGCGCCTGCCCCGCTAGCGCGGCAAACGCGAATGTCACTGTTGTTATGCTTGCTACGAACGCCGGCCATATTACCACAGCGTGCTTGTGGTTGTTACACACTCGTGCTCATTCAGTGAACGCATTGGCACATTTCGATACATTTCGGCGTGGGTGCTCCCTACAGTATAGAGAGTAACCCACGCGCCGGATCGACGGCTTGAGGCGGCCATCCGCCGCCCTCTTCTATCAGTATGTTAGCGCAGCGATTTGCTCATTAACCACACAGTTCACAGGGCATTGATAATCATTTTCAATATCATTTAATTAACTATAATGATCCGACTGCTTACGCGGTGCTCGCCCTTTGCGCCGCCCATACACCACTGGAGATGATGATTATGAGTTATTCACTGCCATCCCTGCCGTACGCTTACGACGCACTGGAACCGCATTTCGACAAGCAGACGATGGAAATCCATCACACCAAACACCACCAGACCTACGTCAACAACGCCAACACCGTGCTGGAAGCCTACCCAGAGCTGGCCAAATACAGCGTTGAAGAGCTGATCCAGGATCTGGATAAGGTGCCTGCCGACAAACGCACCTTCATGCGCAATAACGCCGGCGGCCACGCCAACCACAGCTTCTTCTGGAAAAACCTGAAAACCGGCACCACGCTGGGCGGCGATCTGAAAGCGGCCATCGAGCGCGATTTCGGCAGCGTTGAGAAATTCCAGGAAGAGTTCGAGAAAGCCGCAGCCACCCGCTTCGGTTCCGGTTGGGCCTGGCTGGTGCTGAAAGACGGCAAACTGGCCGTGGTGTCTACCGCTAACCAGGACAGCCCGCTGATGGGCGAAGCCGTCGCCGGCGCTTCCGGTTTCCCAATCATCGGTCTGGACGTGTGGGAACACGCTTACTACCTGAAATATCAGAACAAACGCCCTGACTACATCAAGGCGTTCTGGAACGTGGTCAACTGGGATGAAGCCGCCGCACGCTTCGCCGCGAAGAAGTAATTCGCCCCCGTTGATGAAGATGCCCGCCACCGGCGGGTATTTTTTTGCCTGAAATCCGCTAAAGTTTGACCACTTCTTGCCGATGGTTTGTTCAATTGACGTTCGCCCGGAGAAGGAAAAACGCTATGGCGGCATTGCAAGCATTGGCAGGAAAGTTCACTCATCTCACCGTAGGTAAAAAGCTCGGTCTCGGCTTCGCGCTGTTGCTGCTGTTGGCGGTCGTCATCGCCGGCACCGGGGCGCAATATCTGCACATCATCGAATCCCGCGCCGATCGCATCGACTTCAGCAACCGGCTGAACGAGGAGATCAACCAGGCCAAATACAATCGCGCCATGTACGGCCAGACCTACCGGCCGGAGTACATTCAGAACAACCGCGCCAATATTGAGAACGCCGTCAAACTGATAGACCAGGGGCAGGCGCTGGACTGGGACGCCCAAAGCCGCAAGGATCTGCAGCGTCTGGTGACGCTGATCGGGGAATATCAACAGCAGCAAAAAGTCTTTGAGCAGGCGGTCACGGCGAAAGACGCGGTGCGCCAGAGCTGGAACATGTCGGAAGTGCAGGCCAGCCTGAGCCAGGTGGAACGCCAGCTGACCAACGGCGATCTGCAGCTGGCCTTCATCCAGCTGAACCAGAAGCTGACCCAGGTGCGCTACGGCGCGCGCGGCCTGCTGCTGAGCCTGAACAAGGAAACCGAAGCCCCGCTGATGGCGGCCATTGACGACGCGCGCGACGCGGCCAACGCCCTGAGCCGCAGGGTGAGCGACGCGCAGCGCCCGCAGCTGCAGCCGCTGCTGGCCGCCCTGGACGATTACAAAAACCGCATCGCGGCTTACCTGCCGGCCTATGAGCACGAGCAGCAGATCAGCCGGCAGCTCGGCGAACGCGCGCAAGCGATCGGCATGCTGGTCAACGCCTTTATGCAGGACGAGCTGGTGCAGACGCGCAACAACATCAATCTGGCGCAGCTGCAAATGGGCATCACCACCCTGATCGCCATCATCGCCGGGGTGCTTATCGCCTGGCGCATCACGCTGCAGATCACCCGTCCGCTGCACAGTACGCTGGCGATGGCGGAACGCATCGCCGGCGGTGACCTGCGCCAGGCGCAGACCAGCACCCGCCGCGACGAGCTGGGGCAGCTGCTGAACGCGGTGGCGGCCATGAGCCAAAACCTGCGCACCATGATTGAGAAGATCCAGATGGGGGTCAGCCAGGTTTCTACCGCCTCTGCGGAAATCGCCGCCGGCAACACCGATCTCTCTTCCCGCACCGAGCAGCAGGCGGCGGCGGTCGAGGAAACCGCCGCCAGCATGGAACAGCTGACCGCCACGGTGAAACAGAACGCCGACAACGCCCATCACGCCAATCAGCTGGCCACCGATGCCTCGCAGACCGCGCAGCAGGGCGGCAAGCTGGTGGAAAACGTGGTCAGCACCATGCGCGATATCTCCAGCAGTTCGCAGCGTATCGCCGAAATTACCACCCTGATCAACGGCATTGCCTTCCAGACCAACATCCTGGCGCTCAACGCCGCGGTCGAAGCGGCGCGCGCCGGCGAACAGGGCCGGGGCTTCTCGGTGGTTGCCAGCGAAGTGCGCAGCCTGGCGAGCCGCAGCGCCCAGGCGGCCAAGGAGATCGAAGGGCTGATCGCCGAATCGGTCAGCCGGGTGAAAACCGGCACCGAACTGGTGGAAAGCACCGGCAACACCATGGAACAGATCGTCCGCTCGGTCACCCACGTGCGCGACATCATGGCTGAAATCGCCGCCGCCTCCGATGAGCAGACGCGCGGCATCGCCCAGATTGGCCAGGCGATCGTCGAGATGGACCACACCACCCAGCAGAACGCCGCGCTGGTGGAAGAGTCCGCCGCCGCCGCCGATTCGCTGGAAGAACAGGCCGACATGCTGCTGCAAAGCGTCTCGGTGTTCCGTTTGGCGGAGCAGACCGAACCCGCCGCCGTGAAAGCCGCCGCGCCGAAAGCGCCGACGGTAAAACCCGCGGCCGCCAACGCCGCAGCGGAAGAGAACTGGACCACCTTCTGATGCCCTGCCGCCCGCCCGAGGATTTTCGGGCGGGTTGTTATGTCCCCCCGGCGTAACTCAGGCTATGCTGAGCCTTCGACGCGAGACACGGAGGCGCACATGCATCACCCAGACGTTTACATCGGCAATATTCAACCCTACGAAGGCGGACGCCCCAGCGCCATCGCCAAACGCCAGGTGGATGGCGCCATCCGGCTCACGCCGCTCGGCCTGGAAGGCGACGAACAGGCGGAAAAAAGCTACCACGGCGGGCCGGATCGCGCGCTGTGCCACTACCCGCGCGAGCATTACGCCCACTGGCGCGAGCAGTTTCCGACGCAGGCCGAGCAGTTTTGCGCCCCGGCCTTCGGCGAGAATATCTCCACCGAAGGGCTGACCGAACACAATGTGTTTATGGGCGACATCTTCCGCTGGGGCGAAGCGCTGATCCAGGTCACCCAGCCGCGCTCACCGTGCTTCAAGCTCAATTATCACTTCGCCATCGAGGACATTTCGGTGCTGATGCAGCAAAGCGGCCGCTGCGGCTGGCTGTATCGGGTGGTGTCGCCGGGCGCGGTCAGCGGCGATCGTCCGCTGGAGCTGGCGGCGCGCAACAGCGACGTGTCGGTCGCCGAAGCCATCGCCATCGCCTGGCACATGCCGTTCGACGCGGAACAGTATCGCCGCCTGTTGGCGGTGGCCGGCCTCTCCGCCAGCTGGAGCAAGACCATGCTCACGCGGCTTGCCGAAGGGCGCCTCGAGGACTTCAACCGCCGCCTGCTCGGCCGTTGAAATCGCGGGCGGAAAAGATGAAAAACGTGCGCCGAATGCCGCGTTAACCCTATTCTTCCGCCTATACTGTAGCCGCACGTTTTTTCAGCCAGGAGCCAGGTAATGACCACCCCGATCCATTCGATTCATCACGCCGCCGCCGAAGGCTATCAGGCCAACGCCGATCGCTATGTGAAAGGCCGGCCGGATTACCCGCCGGAAATCGCCGTCTGGCTGCGTGAAACTATCGGCCTGCACGCCGGCATGACGGTCATCGATCTCGGCGCCGGTACCGGCAAGTTTACCCCGCGCCTGCTGGAAACCGGCGCGCAGGTGATCGCCGTCGAACCGGTGCCGCAAATGCTGGAAAAACTGTCGGCGGCGCTGCCGCAGGTGAAAACGCTGGCGGGCACCGCCGAGGCGATCCCGTTGCCGGACGAGTCCGTCGATGCGGTGGTCTGCGCCCAATCCTTCCACTGGTTCGCCACGCCGCAGGCGCTGGCGGAAATCCAGCGCATCCTCAAGCCCGGCGGCAAACTCGGTCTGGTGTGGAACATGCGCGATGCGCGCGTCGGTTGGGTGCGTAAATTGAATCAGATCGTCGATAGCCACGAAGGCGATGCGCCGCGTTTCTATACCGGCGAATGGCGCAAATTCTTCCCGTTCAAAGGCTTTGAACCGCTGCAGGAGCAGGTGTTTATGCTGGGTCACCGCGGCGCGGTGGAGGACGTGATCTACAACCGGGTGCGTTCAACCAGCTTTATCGCCGCGCTGCCGCAGCCGCAACAGGAGCAGGTTATCGAGCAGTTGCGCCAGCTGGTGGCGGAAGAAGAGGAACTGCGGGGCCAGGACACGGTCACCGTGCCCTATCAGACCAAGGCGTATTTCACCACCAAGGTCTGATGCCCGGGGGTTCAGAACGCTTTCTTGGCGTAACCGGTGACCGCTTTCAGGCCCATCTCGCGGCCCAGCGCGGTCATCGGGTGCACCACGATCAGCCCGCGCGCGCTTTTCTTCAGCGCACCCATATCGGCCTGCTCTTTCTTGGTGATCTCGCGGCTGAACGGCAGCTTGCTCAGCTTCTGCGCTTCGGCGCTCAGCTTCTCGCCGCGCACGTTTTTCAGGCGTTCGATCTCCGTCGCCAGTTTCTCTTTCTCTTTGGTGTGCTGCGCGATCAACTCAGGGTTGCCCTGTTGGATCACGGTGGCGTCTTTGTGGTTCAAGGCGTCCAGCAGGTCGCTCAGGCGCTTGATCTCTGCCTTTTCTTTCTCTTTCATGGTCTCTGGCCCGTTGTGCCCAAAATGGCACGCTAATCAATGATACCGGCATTGTAGCAAAAGGCGCGCGCCGTTACCCGTCCTGCGCAATGCCGGGCGGCAGGCCGCTCATCTCGCAGGCCCTGGCGCCGAGCCGGGCCAACGCCTGGGTGTAGCGCGCGTTGAACGGGTAGCAGCAGGAGAGCCGCAGCGCGTTGCGGTAGCGCCCGCTCGGGGAATACAGGGTGCCCGGCGTCAAACAAATCTGCTCCTCCAACAGCTGATGGAACAGTGCCACGCTGTCCACGCCGGGGGGAAATTCGACCCAAAACACGAATCCGCCCGCCGGCTGCGTGGCCAGCGTGCCACGCGGGAAATGCCGGGCGATCAGCGCCCGCGCCTCGTCCACCTGCGCCGCATAACGCTTGCGCAGGTTGCGCAAATGGTGATCGTAGCCGCCGCTCTCCAGGAAGGTCGCCAGCGTTTCCGACAGCAGCTGCGACTCGGACATCGATGACACCGCCTTCAGCTTGCGCAACGCCTCGTGGAAACGGCCGCCGCAGATCCAGCCGACGCGAAAGTCCGGCGCCAGCGTTTTGGTAAAGCTGGAGCAAAACAGCACCCAGCCGTCGCGATCGAACGCCTTCACCGCCGGCGACAACGCGCCGCCGAACTGGATCTCGGCATACAGCCCGTCTTCAATCAACGGCACCTGATGATCGTTCATCAGCCGCGCCAGCCGCTTTTTCGCCGCCAGCGGCATAGTGCAGCCCAGCGGGTTTTGCACCGTCGGCATGGCGATCACCGCGTTCAGCCGTTTCTCGTTCAATAGCAGTTCCAGCGCGTCCAGCGACAGCCCCAGCTGCGGATCGGTGGGGATTTCCAGCGCTTTCAGCCCCAGGCTGGCCAGCAGCGGCAGCAGATAGAAATAGGTTGGCGACTCCAGCCCGACGCAGTCGCCCGGTTTGGTGGTGACGCGCAGCGCCAGCTGCAGCGCTTCCATGCAGCCGTGGGTCAGCACCACGTCGCCCGGCTCCAGCAGCATGCCCAGCGTCATCGAGCGGCGGGCGATCTGCTGACGCAGCCGCAGGCTGCCGGGCGGCAACGGGTACTGCCCGATCAGATCCGGCTGGCGGCGCAGCTGAGAGGACAACATGCGCCCCAGCTTGCCGCCGGGATAAAAATCGCTGGTCTGCGGGCAGGCCAGCGCAATGTTGGTGAAAGCCGGGTTTTGCTGGGCGGCAAACACGGTGTCGATCAGCGCCAGCACGTCGTCCGCCGGCGGTTCAATGCGCCCGCTGGGCGCCGAGGCCATCTTCAGCGCCGGCAGCGTGCTGCGAACATAAAACCCCGACTGCGGCCGCGCTTCGATCAGCCCGCGATCCTCCAGCGTGCGGTAAGCCGACACTACCGTATTGATGCTGACGCGATGGGTTTGCGCACAGCGCCGTACCGACGGCAGGCGGTCGCCGGGCCGCAGCGTGCCGCGGCGAATGGCCTCGGCCAGCGTATCCGCCAGCTGCAGGTAACGGGTATCCGGGGTTTCATCGAGCAGGGTCACAGTTTCTCTCCAGACAATGGGTACAGTTTACATTTTGCACAACTGTAACCATGACAATATCCGATTTGTGGTTCTGTCACCATCCCATCGCAGCGATTATGCTGATCCTCTCGTGATTACCGCCATTTTCAAGGAACCTGTCATGCTGGACTCCGCCTTTGTCAGCTACGTCACCGTCATGTCGATTACCCCCGGCCCCAACAACCTGCTGCTGGCCTCGTCGGGCGTCAACTTCGGCCTGCGCCGCACCCTGCCGATGCTGCTTGGCATCTGCGTCGGCTGTGCGGTGCAGCTGGCGATCATTATTCCACTGCTGGCGCTGGCGCTGAGCTGGGCCGGCGTCATCCGCCTCCCGCTGGCGGTGATCGGCTGCGCCTACCTGCTGTGGCTGTCATGGAAACTGTTCCAGGCGGCCTCGCCGGACGCCAAAGAGCAGGCGCAGCCGATGAGCCTGCTCAATGGCGCGCTGTTTCAGGCGGTCAACCCCAAGGCCTGGCTGATGGTGATCAACGTGGCGATCCTGTTCACCCCGCGCGAAGGCGCCACCTTTGTCCATACGCTGTCGGTCATCGCCGGCTTCGCGCTGCTGAACCTGCCGTGCGTGCTGCTGTGGGCGGTGCTGGGCGACCGGTTGCGCAACGCGCTGCGGGTCACCTGGAAACTGCGCGCCTTCAACGGCGTGATGTCCGGCCTGATGGCCGCCACCGCGCTGTGGTTGTTGTTCGACGAGTGGCGCGCGGCCTTTGCTTAGCCGCGGCCGAGAGGAGAGAGTCGGGAAGGTTGTTTGGCGCCGATACCGGCGATCAGATCGGTAATGGACAGCACCATGGTGGAGCGCACCATCTGCTGATAGCGCTGGCGCTGCATGGCGATCAGCGCTTCATCCGCTTCGCCCGGCTGCAGGAAGGTCGGCACCGGCGGCAGCGCGGCCACGCAGTGCAGCTCGCCGAAGGGCCCGAGGATTTCGTCGTCGACGAAGCGGTATTCCGAGCCGTCGTGGTTCAGCTCTTCGCGCATCGCCATCAGCAGCTCGGCGTCTTCATATTCGTGGCGGGAGATCACCCCCAGCCCGTACATCAGCTTCAGGCGCACCGACAGCTCCCCGAGCGGGCCGCTGCCGGACAATAGCGGTTCGACGGCATATTTCACCGCGTAGTCATCCTTGCGGAATACCTGCACCACCAGCACGTTGAGCGCTTCCGCCAGCAGCTCTACCGCCGCGATCAGGAAGCTGCGCACCGTTTTGCCCGCGTTCAGCTTTTCCAGAACCTGGTTTTCAAATGCCTGTGCTTCTTCCATCGTCGCTTTTCGAAAGGCGTGGGGAGGGCCGTCGATGCCGAACTCGGGTTGCAGGAGCGCAGCAAGCTGCGCTCGGGTGTTCATCATCACGATTCTACTTGTGCATGGCGTTATACACAGCAACGGCCTCTTCTACAACCTCGCTTTCCGCCGGCAGGCCGGAAATTTGCGCCAGCGCGGCTTTCGGCCCGAGCGTGTTCAGCAATTCCGCCAACTCCAGCGCCTGCGGATCCTGTTCGCTGCGGTAGCTCATGGCGGCGGCGATGCCCTGGATCAGGTTGGCGTGCGGCAGGCCGTATTCCAGCGTGCCCAGCAGCGGTTTGATCAGGCGATCGCCGGCGCTCAGTTTGCGCAGCGGCTGGCGGCCCACGCGCTCGACGTCGTCGTGCAGATAAGGGTTTTCGAAGCGGCCGAGGATTTTGTTGATGTAGGCGGCGTGCTTGTCGGCGTCGAAGCCGTAGCGCTTGATCAGCACCGCGCCGCTCTCTTCCATCGCCCCTTTCACCACGCGGCGGATCGCCGGGTCGAGAATGGCGTCACGAATGGTTTGCAGCCCGGCCTGTTGGCCGAGGTAGGCGGTGATGGCGTGACCGGTATTGAGGGTGAACAGCTTGCGCTCGACGAACGCCATCAGGTTGTCGGTCAGCTCCATGCCGGCGATCGCCGGAGGCTGGCCTTTGAACTGGGTCTGATCGACGATCCATTCGCTGAAGGTTTCCACCGTCACTTCCAGCGGATCGCTGCTGTCCGCCGGCGGCACGATGCGGTCGACCGCCGAATCGACGAAGCCGACGTGCTGCTCAACCCATGCCTGCTCATCCTGCGGCAGCGCGGCGAACACATGCTGCTTCAGCTGGCTGGTGCCGCGCACCATATTCTCGCAGGCGATGATGTTCAGCGGCTGCACATTGCCCTGCTGATGACGCAGCACCAGCCCTTTGGCGATCGTGCCGGCGATTTTGCCGAGAATTTGCGGGCCAACGGCGGTGGTCACCAGATCCGCCTCAGCGATCAGCGCCACCGCCGCCTCGCTGCCGCTGTTGACGGCGCTGACGTTGTTGACGTTCTCCACGCGTTCTTGCTCGCCCACCACGTGCACCGCGTAGCTTTTACGGCTGTTCAGCAAATCCAGCACCGTTTGATTGACGTCGGCGAAGGTCAGCTCAACCCCTGCGTCCGCCAGCAGCTTGCCGATAAAACCGCGGCCGATGTTCCCTGCGCCAAAATGTAATGCTTTCATAACTCTACCTTCTTAATGTCGAAGGGTGCAGCAAGCTGCACCCTTTAAAATGATTCTGTTATCCGGCTTTTTTGCCGCCGAGCAGGTCCAGCACTTCCTGCACGCTGGTGGTATTCGCCAGCCGCTCGATCACGCTCTCGTCATCCAGCGCGTTGGTCAGGCTGGTGATCACCTGGATATGCTCGTTGTTGCGCGCGGCGATGCCGATCACCAGGCGGGCCACTTCATCCTCTTCCTCGCCGAAGCGCACGCCCTGCGGGTACTGGCAGAACACCACGCCGGTGCGCAGCACCCGGTCTTTGGCCTCGATGGTGCCGTGCGGCACGGCGATCGACTCGCCCAGGTAGGTGGAGGTGAGTTTCTCGCGCTCCAGCATCGCCGGCACGTACTCCGCCTCGACGTAGCCGCCTTTCACCAGCTGCTCGCCGGCGAAGCGGATCGCCTGCTCTTTGTCGCTGGCCTGCAGGTTGAGGAACACGTTGCTCTCGCTCAGCTTGAACAGGTTCGGCTCACCGGCTTCGAAGCTGTCGTCCAGCGCGCCCAGCACCTTCTGCTGGTTGTCGCTGGTTTTGTTGGCCGCCAGCAAACGGTCGACCAGATCGCTGTACAGTTTGCTGTCGAGGAAGTTGGTCAGCGAGATGTGCTGGGCCTGCGGCGCGTGGCGCATCGCGCGCTCGGTCAGATCGCGGTGGGTGATCACCAGATCCACGTCGTCCGGCAGGCTGTTGATGGCGCTGTTGGTCACCGAGATGTTCTTCAGCCCGGCGTCGGCCACTTTCTTGCGCAGCACCCCGGCGCCCATGGCGCTGGAGCCCATGCCCGCATCGCAGGCAACGATGATTTTGCGCACGGTGCTCAGATCGCCGTCGACCGATGCCGGCGCCGCTGCGCCGCCTTTGGACTGCGACTTCATCTCTTGCATGCGACGGGTTGCGGCTTCCAGATCGTCATCCTCTTTCACCTTGGAGGTTTTCAGCAGGAAAGCGGACACCACGAAGGAGACGGCAAAGGCTGCGCACACCGCCGCAATGTTGGCGAAGTAGGCGCCTTTCGGCGTCATCGCCAGCACCGCCAGGATCGAACCCGGAGAAGCCGGAGAAACCAGGCCGCCGTTCAGCATCGTCAGGGTGAAGACGCCGGTCATGCCGCCCAGGATCACCGCCAGCAGCAGGCGCGGGTTCATCAGCACGTAAGGGAAGTAGATTTCGTGGATGCCGCCCAGGAAGTGAATGATTGCCGCACCGCCGGCGGATTGCTTGGCGCTGCCGCGGCCGAAGAACATGTAGGCCATCAGTACGCCCATGCCCGGGCCTGGGTTGGCTTCAATCAGGAAGAACACCGACTTACCGGCTTCCGTAGCCTGCTGGATACCCAGCGGCGAGAAGATGCCGTGGTTGATGGCGTTATTCAGGAACAGGATTTTCGCCGGTTCAACGAAGATGGACGCCAATGGCAGCAGGTTGTTCGTCACCATGACGTGTACGCCCGCCGCCAGCAGCTTGGAGAGCACCTCCACCAGCGGCCCGATGCCGAGGAAGGCCAGGATCGCCAGCAGCATGCCGATGATGCCGGCGGAGAAGTTATTCACCAGCATTTCAAAGCCGCTTTTGATCTTGCCGTCCACCCAGCGGTCAAAGTGCTTGATAGCCCAGCCGCCCAGCGGGCCGGCGATCATCGCGCCGAGGAACATCGGCATGTCGGCGCCAACGATGACGCCCATGGTGGTGATGGCGCCGACGACGCCGCCGCGATCGCCGCCCACCAGCCGCCCGCCGGTATAACCAATCAGCAGCGGCAGCAGGTAGGTGATCATCGGGCCGACCAGCTTGGCTAAGGTTTCATTCGGCAGCCAGCCGGTTGGAATGAATAGCGCGGTGATAATCCCCCAGGCGATAAAGGCGCCGATGTTGGGCATCACCATGTTGCTCAGGAAGCGGCCAAAGTTTTGTACTTTGACCTTGATGTCTGGTGAAAACATAAAACACACCCCTATTGTTACGCGCTGACAATAGAGCGCGTGATTATTGTTGTGACGATCCAGCCGTGTTGCCGCTGTATGCGAAACGGACTCTATCACGCTGTTTTTGTCACGCGAACTTCACGGATTTTTTGTGATACAAATCACATACAACACCCCAACAAACCACCCTTTATAGTGACAAAGATCACATTTATGGCGTGTAAAAAAAGCACAGTGAGAAAAAAACCGCCTTGAAACCCGTCATAACGTGATATTTGTCACATTTTTAACTTGGTGGTTTGTTTTTAAATTGTGACAAACATCACAATTTATTTTTGGCTGCAGCGCCCGATCGCGACGCTCTGTTTGATCTTCCCTGTGAGCACTCATCCCGCCGGGAACTAGCGAAGTGATGAATGAAAGAAAACTACATTGCCGAATGAATGGATTAATTGAAGTGTAGTACAGAAGCCTGCGCAATAAACCAGCAAGCTATTGGAAACGCTGAGGGGAAATAAAACAGGCCGGCAATGCCGGCCTGCTGCGTGCGTGGAGGCGTTATTGCGTCACGCTTTGAATGGCTTTCTGCGCGTTTACCAGGTTCTGCTGTTTGGCCACCAGATTCGACATCATGGTGTTGTACTGCGCCACCTGCTGCGCGGTACGGAACTGCACGCCGTTGTTGTTGAAGCTGACCTGATTGCCCTGGCTCTGCAGGAAATCGCCAACCTGCACCAGATCCTGCACGAAGCTGGCGGTGGTCGGGATCGCCGGCATCAGGGCGTTGGCCGGTGCGGTGACAATCTTGTCATAGGCCTGGTTATACACCGCCTTCAGATCGTCGGGCTGCTTCAGCGCCGCGCGGGCGGTATCCGCCTGTGATTTGGCGGACTGGATCTGCTGGCCCAGCAGGTTCAACGCCCCGACCGATTGCTGCAGCGCATCGCGTTTGTTCAGATAGTCCTGCGCGGTGCGGATCTGGTTAATCTGATCCAGCGCCGGCGTCAGGCTGGCGCCGACCGACTTGGACAGCTGCTGCGAGAAGCCGACCAAAATCGCGTAATCGCCGGCATAGTTGCCGAACTTCTGCTTCTGATCTTCGCTCAGCGTGGGGATGTTCGCCCCGCTGCGCATCACGGTATTCTGTAAGTAATCGATAAATGCTTTGCGCTGTTCCGGCTCTTTATCGCCGCAGGCGGTCAATTGCATGACCACCAACAATGCCAATACCGGTGCCAACCAACGCGCGAAACCTCTGCTCTGGATCCCTACCGCCATGTGACATAACTCCTGTTATAAACCTGCTTTTTCATTGGACTCCGCCCCTTTTTGCGCACTCCGTGCGCCTATAAGAATAGATCAACTGGCGGCGTTCCGATACGCGATTCCGCTTGCGATGAGCATTGCACCGGCCGGATGCGGTTGAAAATCGTGCGCAAAACGCACTGAGGTTCATTGCCGTCGGCGACCGGACGCTTCAATTTCCCCAAGTCGCCCCCCAAGTCGCCCCCCAAGTCGCCAGGCGACCTTGCCTTTGCGCCCAGGAAACGGAAATAAAAAAGGCGCCCGCAGGCGCCTTTTCACTGCAGAGAATCGCTTACTGCAGCACGGAGATGTCCGCCACCTGCAGGAACAGTTCGCGCAGCTTGCTCAGCAGCGTCAGGCGGTTCACGCGCACTTCCGCATCGTCCGCCATCACCATCACGTTATCGAAGAACGCATCCACCGGCTCGCGCAGCGCAGCCAGCTCCACCAGCGCTTCCTGGTAGTTGCCCGCCGCGAAGTACGGCTGCAGCTTGTCGCGCAGCACCACCAGATGAGTCGCCAGCTGGATCTCCGCCGCGTCCTTCAGCACCGAGGCGCGCACGCTGTCGTTCAGCGTTTCGGTGGACTTGGCCAGAATGTTGGAGACGCGTTTGTTGGCCGCTGCCAGCGCCGCCGCCGCTTCCAGCGTGCGGAAGTGAGACACCGCCTTGACGCGTGCGTCGAAGTCGGCCGGCTTGGTCGGACGGCGCGCCAGCACCGCTTGAATGGTATCGACCGCGTGGCCTTCTTCCTGATACCAGGCGCGGAAGCGGCCCAGCATGAATTCCACCACCTCGTCGACCACCTTGGCGTTGGTCAGCTTGCTGCCGTACAGGCGCACGGCCTCTTCGGTCAGGGTCTGCAGATCCAGCGGCAGGTTTTTCTCGACGATGATGCGCAACACGCCCAGTGCGGCGCGGCGCAGCGCGAACGGGTCTTTATCGCCTTTCGGATGCTGCCCGATGCCGAAGATGCCGGCCAGGGTGTCCATCTTGTCGGCGATCGCCAGGGAACAGGCCACCAGCGACTGCGGCAGCGCATCGCCGGCGTAGCGCGGCTGATACTGCTCGTTCAGCGCAACGGCGACGTCTTCCGCCTCACCGTCGTGGCGCGCGTAGTGCATGCCCATCACGCCCTGGGTATCGGTGAATTCGAACACCATGTTGGTCATCAGGTCGCACTTCGACAGCAGGCCCGCGCGGGTGGCGTGGTTGACGTCGGCGCCAATCTGGCCAGCAACCCAGCCCGCCAGCGCCTGAATGCGGTCGGTTTTGTCGCGCAGGGTGCCCAGCTGCTGTTGGAACAGCACGGTTTCCAGGCGCGGCAGGTTGTCTTCCAGGCGTTTCTTGCGGTCGGTGTTGAAGAAGAACTCGGCGTCGGCCAGGCGCGGACGCACCACCTTCTCGTTACCGGAGATGATCTGTTGCGGGTCTTTCGACTCGATGTTGGCCACGAAGATAAAGTTCGGCAGCAGTTTGCCCGCGGCGTCATACACCGGGAAATACTTCTGGTCGCCCTTCATGGTGTACACCAGCGCTTCCGCCGGCACCGCCAGGAATTTCTCTTCGAATTTGGCGGTCAGCACCACCGGCCATTCCACCAGCGAGGCCACTTCTTCCAGCAGGCTGTCGCTCAGATCGGCCTTGCCGCCAATCTTCTGCGCCGCCAGCTCGGCATCGCGCTTGATGAGGGCTTTACGCGCTTCATAGTCGGCGACCACTTTGCCGCGCTCCAGCAGGATCTGCGGGTATTGGTCGGCGTTGTCGAGGGTGAACTCGGCTTCGCCCATGAAGCGGTGGCCGCGCACGGTGCGCGCAGAGTCGATGCCCAGCACGGTGCCTGGGATCAGATCGGCGCCCAGCAGCATCGTGACGGTATGTACCGGACGCACGAACTGCACGTCGGAGTCGCCCCAACGCATCAGTTTCGGGATCGGCAGTTTAGCCAGCGCGGTGCTGACCATGCCGGCCAGCAGTTGCTGCGCCGACTGGCCTTTGACGTGGGCGCGGTACATCAACCACTCGCCCTTGTCGGTCACCAGGCGTTCAGCCTGATCGACGGTGATGCCGCAGCCGCGCGCCCAGCCTTCGGCCGCTTTGCTCGGTTTGCCCTCGGCGTCGAACGCCTGGGCGATCGCCGGGCCGCGTTTTTCAATTTCGCGATCGGCCTGCGCCGCGCTCAGGTTGGCCACTTTCAGCGCCAGGCGGCGCGGTGCGGCGAACCAGCTCACGTCACCGTGTTCCAGGCCGGCGTTGTCCAGCTCGGCGGTGAAGTTGGCGGCGAAAGATTCCGCCAGGGAACGAAGCGCCTTCGGCGGCAGCTCTTCCGTGCCGATTTCCACCAGGAAAGTCTGTTGAGTCATGGCTGCCTCTTAGTTCTCGTTCTTCTTGTTGCACATCGGGAAGCCCAGCGCTTCGCGGGAAGCGTAGTAGGCTTCGGCAACGGCTTTGGTCAGCGTGCGGATGCGCAGAATGTAGCGTTGACGCTCGGTCACCGAAATCGCCTTGCGCGCGTCCAGCAGGTTGAAGGTATGGCCCGCCTTCAGGATGCGTTCGTAGGCCGGCAGCGGCAGCGGTTTTTCCAGCGCCAGCAGCGATTGGGCTTCTTTCTCGTACTGCTCGAAGCAGGAGAACAGGAAGTCGACGTCGGCATATTCGAAGTTGTAGGTGGACTGCTCCACTTCGTTCTGGTGGAACACGTCGCCGTAGGTGGTAACACCCAGCGGGCCGTTGCTCCACACCAGATCGTACACGCTGTCCACGCCCTGGATGTACATCGCCAGGCGCTCCAGGCCGTAGGTGATCTCGCCGGTCACCGGCTTGCACTCCAGGCCGCCGACCTGCTGGAAGTAGGTGAACTGCGTCACTTCCATGCCGTTCAGCCACACTTCCCAACCCAGGCCCCAGGCGCCGAGCGTCGGGTTTTCCCAGTTGTCTTCCACGAAGCGAATGTCGTGGATGGTCGGATCCAGACCCAGCTCTTTCAGCGAGCCCAGGTAGAGTTCCTGAATGTTGTCCGGCGACGGCTTAATCACCACCTGGAACTGGTAGTAGTGCTGGAGACGGTTCGGGTTTTCGCCGTAGCGGCCGTCGGTCGGGCGGCGGGATGGCTGCACATAGGCGGCGGCCATCGGCTCCGGCCCCAGTGCGCGCAGGCACGTCATCGGGTGTGAGGTTCCCGCGCCGACTTCCATGTCCAATGGTTGAACGATGGTGCAGCCCTGGCGCGCCCAATAATCCTGCAGTGTCAGGATCAGGCCCTGGAAGGTCTTGGTATCAAACTTTTGCATGTTGAATTCGCACGCGATACAAGTGGATTTAGATGGAATGGGCCAGTATACCCTTTGACCGTAAGATATACAGCCAGAATCCGGCAACAAGTGCGAATCGGGGCGAGAAGCGCTGGATTTTCACACGTCGGCCGCAGCGTGAAGACACAGCGCTCCGGCCGGCCCCCTCGCCATCCACGAGCCGGCCTGAAAGGCGTGACGCCGCCAAATCCATTAGATGAGCTTAACAAAAATATCACTCACCGCCGTTTAAATAAGCAATTAGCTGAACGCGATATCTCCCCTCGCCGGCCAAATTCAGGCTGATTTGCGTACGCATATCCTTATATTTGCCACAAGATAAAGTTGCGCCAATGTTATTTTTGTTAATTTTATCAACTAAAAAACTCCCCTCACCGAGAGATAATGTGATCAAGTGCCAGATTATTTCTTATGAACGTGAAAAATAAGGCGATAGCGCACGGCGGACCGAGGCTCTGGGTATGAAGGGAAGGTCAGGGATGAAATACGGCGCAAACGGGCCACAGAAACAAATTGACAGTTAATCTTTGGTTATACAATAATAAATAAAATTTTCCCTGGTGTTGGCCAAGTGGCTACCTGATCCTTTCATAGGATCAGTTTTTTTTTGTATTTCCGCCAACGTCATTGCGGCCCGCATAATTCACGCCAGGCCGCCCCCCGCTTAAATTCCTCATCAGCCCTTATGGCTTCTCCTGCGCCGTTGAGTGCGCCGATGGCCAATTCAAAAACGCGCGCTGACGCCGACGTTATACATAAACTGCTCGCCGCTGCTCAGCCCGCCGGTTTGCGACACGGTGGCGAAGGCCGATACCCTGTCCGTCAACGGCATGTTGGCCCCCAGCGTGACATCCACCCAGTTTTTGTCCTGGCCCGCACTGTCGCGGGTGAACGAAGTTTGCGTCGATTTCAGGCCACCGCCGGCGCGGTAGACGTCGTCGCCGAACTGATGCTGATAACTCACTTCCGCATAAGGGTTAAACACGCCGAATTGCGTATCCAGCCGCCAACCCAGCGCGCCGATCTGCGAGTGATAAGTTTGATCGTTGAAGCGCATGGCGGTGCTGTCATCGCCATCTTCACCGTAGCCGGAAACGCGGCTGTAATCCCAGGCGAACTGCGCGACCGGCCCGGTGGTCAGGTAAGAAGTAATCGGGAAGTCATAGCCGGCGGTCACGCGCGCGCCCCACTGCTTGCCGGTGGTCGAACCGGTTTCGGTGCGCGTCAGCGGCCCCAGCCGCATGCTGCGGCGGATGTCGTCATAATCCATCGTCGCATAGTGCAGATCGGCGTTGACCCAGCCATGCTCGAATAGCGCCAGCGAACTGAAGGCCGACAGCAGCAGCCCGCGCGACTTGTAATCAAAGCGGCTGGAAGGATGCTGATCGTCGTTGGAACCGGCGATCAACGCGCCGATTAACCAACCGTCGGTCAGCTGATAGTCCACGCCGACGGTCAGGTTGTGGGTAGTGGCGTTGCCGTCCCCCGCCGCCCGGTTATCGGCATAGTCGTAGTGCTGGCCGGCGTAACCGCCGAACACGCCCAGCGATCCCTGCGGGTTGTCGCCGTTGCGCAGCTGCTGGAAGCGACTGTCGAGCGTGGCGCGGCTGTCGCGCGCCATCGCCGCGGTCGCCTGATTCAGCGCCACCACCTGCGCCGAGCCATCCAACACCGCCTGGATATAATCCGCAATCAGCAGGTGCGCCTGCGGGCTGGGGTGGAAATGGTCGGAGAACAGATAGGACTGGCTGGCGTCGAAGCCGGGCATATCGGAACGGCAAACCGCCGAGGAAACGCCCGGCGGGCAAGCCATACCGGCGGTGTTGGCGAAGCCGAACTGCGCCGGATTGGCGATCGCTTCGGCGAACAGCTTGTTGACGTCCACCCGCACGATATTGCCGCCGCCCTGCTCCAGCAGACGGTCTTCACTTTGATTATAGAAATCAGTCAGCTGGGCGGCCTGCGCGCTCAGGCTGTCATACGCCGCGATAAGCTGCGCAGCGATCGCCTGCTGCACCTGAGGAATGGCGCTGCCCTGCTTCGCCGCGGCGGCCAACGCCGCGTGGATCGCCTGCGTGCGTGAAGCGTTGTCCGGCGTCGCCACCGAATTAAGCGTGGCATAGGCCGCCTGGATCGCCGCCCCCTGCACTGGCGACAGCGCCTGTTGAATGATCAATTCCATCAGCTGCGGCGTGGAGCCGATGTTCGGCACCGTTGGCACGATCACCGTGCCGGCGCCGGCGTTCAGCAGCGAATGCACCTGCGCAGCGGCGGCCGCAGCGCTGTTATAGGCCACGCCGGGCGCGGTAGCGGCATTCAGCGCCGCCGCCGCCAGATCGTTGCCGCCGATCCAATGAATATACAGCCCGTCGCCGTCGGCCTGGCCATTGACCCGGTTCAGGTAGCGCTGCACCTGATCCTGGGTGTTGTCGACCGGGTTCAGGCCCGGCACCGCCACGGCGCCGCCGGCGGCGTAGTTTTCACCGCCGTTGTCCGAAGCCACCAGCGCCGCCCCGATGCGTTGCGCCAACGCTTCGTCGTACAACAAGTGCTGGTTGCCGTCATAGGTGAACCGGCCGTTGTTGCCGGTATCGCTCAGGCTGTCGCCAAAGACGTACAGTTGATCGTACGCCTGAGCCGGTAGGGTCACACTGCAAAGTAGCGCCACTGCAAGCGCCGCCGGGCGGGGCATGCACGTTATTTTTAGAGGCATGAATCGACTCCTGAGAGCCTGCAAATGAAGGCAATGTCGTTTTTATCGTTGACCGGTTTTCCACCGGCCATGTAGTAACTATTGTCGGCTTTTTCGTCACGTCAAGCGGGCTGATGACAAAACAATCAGAGGCTTGCCAAGTTCGGCGCTACGAGCGATGATTACTGTTCATAAACACAGCATAAGGACAGTCAGGATGGCAGACGAACGTTGCGGTTGGGTGACGGCCGATCCGTTGTATCTCGAGTATCACGACAAGGAATGGGGCGCGCCCACCACCGACGCGCGCGAACTGTTTGAAATGCTGTGTCTGGAGGGGCAACAGGCCGGCCTTTCCTGGATCACCGTTCTGAAAAAGCGCGAGAATTACCGTCGCGCTTTCCACGGTTTCGATCCGCAGCGTGTCGCCGCCATGACCACAGAGGACGTGGAAAACCTGCTGCAGGACAGCGGCATCATCCGCCACCGCGGCAAGATAGAAGCCATCATCACCAACGCCAAAGCCTATCTGGCGATGGAAGCGGCCGGCGAAGATTTCGTCGCTTTCATTTGGGACTTCGTCGGCGGCCGGCCGCAGCTCAATCGCTGGCAGGCGCTGAACCAGGTGCCGGCCAAAACCGAACAGTCCGACGCCATGTCCAAAGCGCTGAAAAAGCGCGGCTTCAAGTTTATCGGCTCCACCATTTGTTACGCCTTCATGCAGGCCAGCGGGCTGGTGAACGATCATCTGACGGGGTGCATCTGCTACCCAAAGCCACGGTGATCCGCCCCTGTGGACCGGAGGATATCGAACGGCTGATGGCGCTGTGGCTGCCCAGCACCATCGCCGCCCATCCGTTCGTGGCGGAAAAGTACTGGCGTGAGAGCGCCGCGCTGGTGCGGGAAAACTACCTGCCGCGCGCGCAGAGCTGGGCCTGCTGGCATCACGACGAGATCGTCGGCTTTATCAGCGTGCTGGACGAGCAGTTCATCGGCGCGCTGTTTGTCGATGGGGCGTTTCACGGCCGCGGCGTCGCCCAGGCGCTGATGACGCACGTGCAGCAGCGCTACCGCCGGCTCAGCCTGGAGGTGTACCAGCAGAACCTGCGTGCCTGCGCGTTCTACCACAAGCACGGCTTTCAGGTGACGCAGCGCCTGTTCAATGAAGAAACCCAGGCCTATACGCTGATCATGAACTGGTCGGCAGTCGAAAATTCAACCCATTAGGCTTAAAAAAGGCGCATCCGCACCCCGGATGCGCGCAATTAGGAATCCGCTGCATGGCGCCGCCCGGCGTTTTGTCGCATAACTCCCCCCAGCACTCCCCCGCGCTCATCATTTGTCACGTTTTTCTCCGGAACTGCCGGCGAGTCAACGCGTCATAGTAGCGCGGTGACGCGGGCCCCACCTGCGTCGCCTATTTTTTGCGCCCCCGTTTTGGGCAGGCGCGTACAGATTTTGATGCCATTAAGGACAAGAACATGAAAAAACGCATTGCAATTATTGCCGGCGCAGTGAGCGTAGCGCTCACGCTGTCGGCCTGTACCACTAACCCATACACCGGCGAATCCGAAGTCGGCAAATCCGGCATCGGCGCAGGCCTCGGGGCCGCACTGGGCGCCGGTGTCGGCGTGCTGTCCTCTTCCAAGAAAGATCGCGGCAAGGGCGCGCTGATCGGCGCGGCGGCCGGTGCGGCACTGGGCGGCGGCGCAGGTTATTACATGGACGTGCAGGAAGCCAAACTGCGCGACAAGATGAAAGGCACCGGTGTCAGCGTCACCCGCCAGGGCGACAACATCGTGCTGAACATGCCGAACAACGTGACCTTCGACAGCAGCAGCGCCACGCTGAAACCGGCGGGCGCCAACACCCTGACCGGCGTCGCCATGGTGCTGAAAGAGTACCCGAAAACCGCGGTCAACGTTGTCGGCTACACCGACAGCACCGGCTCCCGCTCGCTCAACATGAACCTGTCGCAGCAGCGCGCCGACGGCGTAGCCAGCGCGCTGATCACCCAGGGCGTGGCGGCAAACCGTATCCGCACCACCGGTGCCGGCCCGGACAACCCGATCGCCTCCAACAGCACCGCGGAAGGCAAGGCGCAAAACCGCCGCGTCGAGATCACCCTCAGCCCGCTGCAGTAATCCCGTGCGGGGCGCGCAACCGGCGCCCCGCCGCCTCCCTGCGATTTTCTCCTTACCCTTCAATACTCCCGCCCGCACATCGGGTATGGTAGTCTCCTTGGCAATTAACCGCAGGAGGGATCGGCTGTGAGCACTGTCAAGGCAACGCGCGCCTCAGGGCGCGCCACCATCAGCGATGTGGCCAGCATCGCCAAAACCGGCAAGACCAGCGTGTCACGCTATCTGAATGGTGAACAACACCTGCTTTCCGACGATCTCAAACAGCGCATCGAACAGGCGATCCGGCAGCTCGACTACCGGCCAAGCCAGATGGCGCGCAGTCTAAAGGGCGGCCAGACCCGCCTGATCGGCCTGATCCTCGCCGATATCACCAACCCCTATTCGGTGGACGTGATGCGCGGCATCGAGGCCGCCTGCCGCCAGCACGGCTTTACCCTGCTGGTGTGTAACACCAACAACGAAGTCAATCAGGAACAGCACTACCTGCAGCTGCTCAGCAGTTACCGGGTGGAAGGCATCGTGGTCAACGCGGTCGGCATGCGCGAGGAAGCGTTATCCACGCTGCAACAGTCGATGCTGCCGATGGTACTGATCGACCGCAAAATCCCCGACTTCGCCTGCGACGTGGTGGGCCTGAACAACCGCGAAGCCGCCACCGTCGCCACCGAACATCTGCTGCAACAAGGTTTCGAAGCAATCCTGTTCCTCAGCGAGCCGCTCGGTACGGTCAATACCCGTCTCGAACGCCTGCACGCTTTCAGACACACCATGGCGCAGCACCCCACGCTGTTGGCGGAGCAGGCCGAAACACCGCTCAACGATCGGCAGAAGCTGGAGCAGGTGCTGAGCGATTTCAGCGGCCGCCATCGCGGCATGCGCAAGGCGGTGATCTCCGCTAACGGCGCCCTGACGCTGCAGGTGGCGCGCGCCATGCGCCGGCTCGGCATTCAATGGGGCAACGACATCGGCCTGCTGGGCTTCGACGAGCTGGAGTGGGCGGAGCTGGCGGGCGTCGGCATCACCACGCTGAAACAGCCCACCTACCAAATGGGGCACGCGGCGCTGGAGCGGCTGGTGCAGCGCATTCAGGGCCTGGCCGCCCCCAGCGGCGAGCAGATGTTCTCCGGCGAGCTGATCGTCCGCGGCTCCACCACCCGCTAACCCGCCTTCTCCAGGGCCGTTGCCCGCCCCGCCCTCATCGGCTGTTTTTTGCTCAGCTTCGTGATTGCGATCATATTTTTACACTCTGTCGCTTTCCGCTGGAACCGGTTCCATTTAACGTACCGGTAACAGCAGCGGCGGCGACAATGCCGCCTCAGGAGTCAAAATGAAAACAGAAATCATCGTGGTCACCGGCGCCTACGGCACCGATACCGTCAAACAACACGGCGGCCAGCGCGCGCTGTTGCCCATCATCGCCGGCGCAGGCGCCGACGGGGTCGAGATCCGCCGCGAACTGTTCGCCGCCGGCGAACTGGACAGCCTGCCGGCCCTGGCGCAAGAGATCGATCGCCAGCAGCTGTTCGCCGTCTACTCCGCCCCTGAGGCGCTGTTCACCCCGCAACATACGCTGAACCCCAACCTGCCTGCGCTGCTGGCAGAAGCGCAGGCGCTGAACGCGCGCCGGTTGAAGCTGTCCCTCGGCCATTTCCGCCCCGGCTTCGATTTTACCGAGCTGAAAGTGGCGCTGGAGCAGCACCCGGTCAAATTGGTGGTCGAGAACGATCAGACGCCGGACTGCGGCATTTTGTCGATGCTGAACGCCTTTTTCCACGCCGCAGAAGATAGCCACCTGCCGGTCAGCATGACCTTCGATATGGCCAACTGGCTGTGGGTGGGGCAAGACGCCTTCGCCGCCGCCGAACGCCTGGCCCGCCACGTCGGTTACGTGCACGTCAAAGCCGCCACCCAAGGCCCGCGCGGCTGGCGCGCCGTCGCGCTAGACGATACCGACGGCAGCTGGCGCGATCTGCTGGCCCGCCTGCCGCACGATGCGCCGCGCGGCATCGAATTCCCGTTGCAGGGCGATGATCTGGAAGCCGTCACCCGCCATTACGTCAATATCTTGCGTGCGGAGTAACCCCATGATGACAACGTTAACGGCAACGACGGCGCAGCAGGTGCCCCTGGATGTGGTCACGCTGGGCGAAGCCATGGCGATGTTCGTGGCGGCGCAAACCGGCGATTTGGCGGAGGTGGAAACCTTCACCAAACGCATCGCCGGCGCCGAATTGAACGTGGCGATCGGCCTGGCGCGTCTGGGCATGAACGTCGGCTGGGTCAGCCGCGTCGGCAACGATTCGTTCGGCCGCTTCACCCTGCAGCAGCTGAAAAAAGAAGGCATCAACTACCGGCAGGTGACGGTCGACGGCCACTATCCCACCGGTTTTCAGGTGAAATCCAAAACCACCGATGGTACCGATCCCAGCGTGGAATACTTCCGCAAAGGCTCGGCGGCCAGCCACCTGTCGGTCGCCGATTTCGACCCTGAGTATTTCGGTTCCGCACGCCACCTGCACCTGAGCGGCGTTGCAGCGGCGCTGTCCAGCGAGTCGCTGGCCCTGTGCCACCATGCGGCGCGCGAAATGCGTGCCATGGGCAAAACCATTTCGTTCGACCCCAACCTGCGCCCGGTGCTGTGGCCCAGCCGCGAGGTGATGATCGAGCAGCTGAACCAGCTAGCATTCGCCGCCGACTGGGTGCTGCCGGGGCTGAAAGAGGGGCAGATCCTCACCGGCCAATCGACGCCGGAAGGCATCGCCGATTTCTATCTGGAACGCGGCGTGCAGGCGGTGATCATCAAAACCGGCCCGGACGGCGCCTGGTTTAAAACCGCCGCCGGTGACAAAGCGACAGTGGCCGCAGTGAAGGTCGACAACGTGGTGGATACCGTCGGTGCCGGTGACGGCTTTGCCGTCGGCACCCTCAGCGCCCTGCTGGAAGGCAAAACGCTGATACAGGCGGTGCAGCGCGGCAACAAAATCGGCTCGCTGGCGATCCAGGCCATCGGCGACAGCGAAGGCCTGCCAACCCGCGCGGCGCTGGCCGAATAACAATAAAAAAAACGACTTCTCCGCATGACGTCAGCCTCTGGCCCTACAACCGGGACGCGTCGGGAGAGCATCTGCCCCTTTGTCTTGCATGCCCAGCGTGCCGGGCGAAGGGGATGCAACACCACTGAAGGATACTGAACATGAACAAAGCGACTGTCGCGGCCAAACGCTGGTGGTACATCATGCCCATCGTGTTTATCACCTACAGCCTGGCCTATCTCGATCGCGCCAACTTCAGCTTCGCCTCTGCCGCCGGCATCAATGAAGATCTCGGCATCACCAAAGGCATGGCCTCGCTGCTGGGCGCGCTGTTTTTCCTCGGTTATTTCTTCTTCCAAATTCCCGGCGCCATCTACGCCGAACGCCGCAGCGTCAAAAAATTGATCTTCTGGTGCCTGATCCTGTGGGGCGGCTGCGCCTCGCTGACCGGCGTGGTCAGCAATATCCCGATGTTGGCCGCCATCCGCTTTATCCTCGGCGTGGTGGAAGCGGCGGTGATGCCGGCGATGCTGATCTACATCAGCAACTGGTTCACCAAATCGGAGCGCTCACGCGCCAATACCTTCCTGATCCTCGGCAACCCGGTGACGGTGCTGTGGATGTCGGTGGTGTCCGGCTACCTGATCCACGCCTTCGGCTGGCGTGAAATGTTCATCATCGAGGGCATTCCGGCGGTTATCTGGGCGTTCTGCTGGTGGGTGCTGGCGAAAGACAAACCGGCGCAGGCCGGCTGGCTAACAGCCGAGGAGAAACAGGCGCTGCAACAGCAGCTGGACGAAGAGCAGAAAGGCATCAAGGCCGTGCGCAACTACGGCGAAGCCTTCCGTTCGCGCAACGTGATCCTGCTGTGCGTGCAGTACTTCGCCTGGAGCATCGGCGTGTACGGCTTCGTGCTGTGGCTGCCTTCTATCCTGCGCAGCGGCATGCAGATGGGCATGGTGGAAGCCGGCTGGCTGTCGGCGGTGCCTTACCTGGCGGCGACCATCGCCATGATCGTGGTCTCCTGGGCGTCGGACAAAATGCAAAACCGCAAGCTGTTCGTCTGGCCGCTGCTACTGATCGGCGCGCTGGCGTTCTTCGGCTCTTACGCCGTCGGCACCAACCACTTCTGGATCTCCTACGGCCTGCTGGTGGTCGCCGGCGCCGCGATGTACGCCCCCTACGGGCCGTTCTTCGCCATCATTCCGGAAATGCTGCCGAAAAACGTCGCCGGGGGCGCCATGGCGCTGATCAACAGCATGGGCGCGCTGGGGTCGTTCTTCGGTTCGTGGTTCGTCGGCTATCTGAATGGCGCCACCGGCAGCCCGGCGGCCTCTTACATGTTTATGGCCATCGCACTGGTGGTGGCGGTGGTGCTGACGCTGATCGTCAAACCCGCCCGCAACGAGATCCAGCCACAATTGGCTTGATCCGGTTATACTTTTTATCTGTTAACCCAACCGGGGGGGCGCCATGCCCCCTTTGGCCCAGCTGGAGTTCGTGATGAAGCCTTCTATCGTATTGTACAAAAGCCTGCCTGCCGATCTGCGTGAACGTCTGGAACAGCACTTCACCGTGCACGCCTTCAACGGCCTGCAGCCGGAGAACCGCGACGAACTGCGCCAGGCGCTGCAGCAGGCCGAAGGGATCATCGGTTCCGGCGGTAAAATTGACGAAGCCTTCCTGCAGCAGGCGCCCAAACTGCGCGCGGCCTCGACCGTTTCCGTCGGCTACGACAACTTCGACGTCGAGGCGCTCAACGCCCATAACGTGCTGCTGATGCACACCCCGACGGTGCTGACCGAAACCGTCGCCGACACCATCATGAGCCTGGTGCTGGCGACCGCGCGCCGGGTGGTGGAAGTGGCCGAGCGGGTGAAGGCCGGCGAATGGCGCGGCAGCATCGGGCCGGACTGGTTCGGCGTCGACGTGCACCATAAAACCATCGGCATCCTCGGCATGGGGCGCATCGGCCTGGCGCTGGCGCAGCGCGCGCATTTCGGTTTCGGCATGCCGGTGCTGTACAACGCCCGCCGCACGCATGAAGAGGCGGAACAGCGCTTCAACGCGCGCCGCTGCGATCTGGACACCCTGCTGGCCGAGTCGGATTTCGTTTGCATCACGCTGCCGCTGACCGAACAAACCTTCCACATGATCGGCCGCGAACAGCTGGCGAAAATGAAGAAAAGCGGCATTCTGATCAACGCCGGCCGCGGGCCGGTGGTGGATGAGCAGGCGCTGATCGAAGCGCTGCAAAACGGCGTGATCCACGCCGCCGGGTTGGACGTGTTCGAGAAAGAGCCGCTGCCGGCCAACTCGCCGCTGCTCAGCATGCCGAACGTGGTGGCGTTGCCGCACATCGGCTCCGCCACCCATGAAACACGCTACGGCATGGCCGCCTGCGCAGTGGATAATTTGATCGCCGCGTTGACCGGCACGGTGAAAGAAAACTGCGTCAACCCGCAGCTGTTGCGGAAATAACTCAGCGCGGCCGGTGCTCTGCGGATAACCGGCCGTGTTGCTCTTCCTGCTGCGGCGCGAACAGCGCCTGCAGCTGATGTTCTTCGGCAAAGTGCTGCAATTCGGCATCCTGAATTGCCTGAACGATCTCTTCTCGCCAGTTTTTGTCCGTCATCGCTAACCTCCTTTGATGTTCATCGTTTAATCTGCCGCAGCGCGCGCGCAAAGCCAAGCCGAATCAATCTGAAAACGCTCCGCCCTTCCTCTCCTCCCCGAAAAACCCCCGCAGGGAGGAGGCCATTTTTCCACCGTTTGCCACACTGGGCGCTACCCTGCGAAAAAACGCTTCCTGCCGCGCGTAAGGAGAGCCATGAAACTGTTACCCCTGCCCTTGTTGATGCTGCTGTCGCCTTCGGCGCTGGCCGGCTGGACGCTGCCGGGCTTCCCGGCCTTCGACGAAACGGCCGCCGGGCTGTTCGCCAGCCAGGCCGCGCTGCCCAAAGGCCAGCTGCCGCTGCGGCTGTATCAGGATAACCACTGCTGGCAGCCGGCCGAGGCGGTGAAGCTTAACCAGACGCTGTCGCTGCAGCCCTGCGGCACTCATCCGCCGGTCAGCTGGCGGCAGTTCCGCGCCGGCGACTATCAGGTGCGCATCGACACCCGCAGCGGCACGCCGACGCTGCAGCTCAGCCTGAGCAGCGCGCCGGAAAGCACCACCGTTGCCGTCCGCAGCTGCCCGCGCTGGGACGGCAAGCCGGTCACGGTCGACGTCGCCTTCACCTTCGCCGAAGGCGAAACGCTGCGCGATTTCTATTCCGGCCAAACGGCGCAGGTGAGCCAGGGGAAAATCACGCTGCAGCCCGCCGCCGCCAGCGGCGGCCTGTTGCTGCTGGAATCCGCCGCCACGGCGAAACCGGCGGCGTTCAGCTGGCATAACGCCACGGTCTACTTCGTGCTGACCGATCGCTTTGAGAACGGCAACCCGGCCAATGACCACAGCTACGGGCGCCGCAGCGACGGCCTGCAGGAAATAGGCACCTTTCACGGCGGCGATCTGGCCGGCCTGACGCAGAAACTGGATTATCTGCAGCAGCTGGGCGTCAACGCCTTGTGGATCAGCTCGCCGCTGGAGCAGATCCACGGCTGGGTTGGCGGCGGCACCAAAGGCGATTTCCCGCATTACGCCTATCACGGCTATTACGCGCTGGACTGGACTCGCCTCGACGCCAACATGGGCACCGAACAGGAGCTGCGCACGCTGGTCGAGCAGGCGCATCGGCGCGGCATTCGCATTCTGTTCGACGTGGTGGTGAACCATGTCGGTTACGCCACGCTGGCGGATATGCAGACGTTCCACTTCGGCTCGCTGTATCTGCAAGGTACAGAGGTGGAGAAAACCCTGGGGAAAAACTGGAGCGACTGGCGCCCCGGACCGGGGCAAAACTGGCACAGCTTCAACGACTACATCAACTTCAGCGACAAAGCGGGCTGGCGCCAATGGTGGGGGAAAAACTGGATCCGCACCGACATCGGCGACTATGACTCACCGGGCTATGACGACCTGACGATGTCGCTGGCCTTCCTGCCGGACATCAAAACCGAAGCGCCCGGCGCCAGCGGCCTGCCGCTGTTCTATCGCCACAAACCCGACACCGCCGCGCGCGACATTCCCGGCGCCACCACCCGCGATTACCTGACCGTCTGGCTCAGCCAGTGGGTGCGCGATTACGGCATCGACGGTTTTCGCGTCGATACCGCCAAGCACGTGGAAAAACCGACGCTGGCGCTGTTGAAGCAGCGCGCCACGGCGGCATTGGCGGCGTGGAAAGCGGAGCATCCGCAGCAGGCGCTGGATGACGCGCCGTTTTGGATGACCGGCGAGGCCTGGGGTCACGGGGTGATGAAAAGCGACTATTACCAAAACGGCTTCGACGCGATGATCAACTTCGACTTCCAGGACCAGGCGGCGCAGGCATTGGGCTGCTTTGCCGACATCGATGCCACCTACCGGCAGATGGCCGAGCGGCTGCAGGATTTCAACGTGCTGAGCTACCTCTCTTCGCACGACACCCGGCTGTTCTTCGCCAGCGACGCCAAAGGCTCGCTGCCGCTGCAACAGCGGGCGGCGAACCTGCTGTTGCTGGCGCCGGGCGCGGTGCAGATTTACTACGGCGATGAAAGCGGCCGCCCGCTCGGCCCAACCGGTTCCGATCCGCTGCAGGGCACCCGCTCCGACATGAACTGGCGTGACCTGCTGGGGGAAAAAGCCCCGCTGCTGGCCCACTGGCAACGGTTGGGGCAGTTCCGCGCTCGCCACCCGGCGATCGGCGGCGGCGTGCAAACCCCGCAGCCGCACGCCGCCTACTACGCCTTCAGCCGCCGGCTCGGCGACGATAAGGTGATGGTGGTGTGGGCCGGCGAACGGTCACAATAATCCAGTGTAATATGCTACCAATCGGCAAATGGGCGAAATTTGTGCCCATTGGTCGATTTATAGGCCGCGTTGCAGCGGGATTTGTCTGGCGGTATGGTGGGGGATTACCTGCTAAGAAACAGTACTGCTGCACCTATGACTTTCTCACTTTTCGGCGAAAAATTTACCCGTTATGCGGGCATTACCCGTTTGATGGACGACCTGAACGAAGGCCTGCGCACCCCCGGTGCCATCATGCTCGGCGGCGGCAACCCGGCGCAGATCCCAGAGATGGAAGCCTACTTCAAACAGCTGTGCCAGGAGATGCTCGATCAGGGCAAACTGACCGAAGCGCTGTGCAACTACGACGGCCCGCAAGGCAAGGACGCGCTGCTGAAAGCGCTGGCCAATCTGCTGCGTGACGAGCTCGGCTGGGAGATTTCGCCACAGAATATTGCACTGACGAACGGCAGCCAAAGCGCGTTTTTCTACTTGTTCAACCTGTTCGCCGGCCGCTACGCCGACGGTTCGCGCCGCCGCGTGCTGTTCCCATTGGCGCCGGAATATATCGGCTATGCCGACGCCGGGCTGGACGAAGGGCTGTTCGTCTCCGCCAAGCCGAACATCGAGCTGCTGCCGGACGGCCAGTTCAAGTATCACGTTGATTTCGAACACCTCACCATCGGCGACGACATCGGCATGATCTGCGTTTCACGGCCGACCAACCCAACCGGCAACGTGATCACCGACGAAGAGCTGATGAAGCTCGACCTGCTGGCACAGCAGCGCGATATTCCGCTGGTGATCGACAACGCCTACGGCGTGCCTTTCCCCGGCATCATCTTCAGCGACGCCACGCCGCTGTGGAACCCGAACACCATCCTGTGCATGAGCCTGTCCAAGCTCGGCCTGCCGGGCTCGCGCTGCGGCATCGTGATCGCCGACGAGAAGGTGATCACCGCGCTGACCAACATGAACGGCATCATCAGCCTGTCGCCGGGCAGCATGGGGCCGGCGATGGCGACGGAAATGATCGCACGCGGCGATCTGCTGCGCCTGTCGAACGAGGTGATTCGCCCGTTCTACAAACAGCGCGTCGAGCACACCATCGAGATTATCCGCCGCTACCTGCCGCCGGAGCGCTGCCTGATCCACAAACCGGAAGGGGCTATCTTCCTCTGGCTGTGGTTCAAGGATCTGCCGATCACCACCGAAGTGCTGTATCAGCGCCTGAAAAAGCGCGGCGTGCTGATGGTGCCGGGCCACTACTTCTTCCCGGGGCTGGAGCACGACTGGCCGCACACCCACCAGTGCATGCGCATGAACTACGTGCCCGACCCGGAGAAAATCGAGCGCGGCGTAGCGATCCTGGCGGAAGAGATCGAACGCGCGCATCAGGAAGGCTAACGCCAGCTGATTGAAAATCGACCGATAAAGATATACGATGCATATATCGTATATCTTTTTTTTGGAGGGCTAGCGATGACCCGCATCGTGATCGATTTACCTGAAGAAGACCTGCGGCAGCTCGACAATCTGAAAAATATCCGCCACGTTCCCCGGGCCGAAATCATCCGTCAGGCCGTCTCCCGTTATCTGACGGAGAACCACGTTGAAGATCCCAGCAATGCTTTCGGGCTCTGGTCCGGGGCGATGGGCGATGGCGTAGACTACGAAAATCGTCAGCGCGAGGAGTGGGAATAATGGTGGTTCAACGGGCGCTATTCGACACCAATATCCTGATCGATTATCTCAACGGCATTCCTCAAGCCAAAGACGTTCTGACCGAATACCACATCAACCCGGCTATTAGCGCCATCACCTGGATGGAAGTGATGGTGGGTGCCAAAAAACAGGGGCCGGCGCTGGAGCTGAAAACGCGCCAGTTTTTAGGGCAATTCCTGCTGTTGCCTATTACCGATGAAGTTGCCGAACGCGCCGTAGAACTACGCCACTCACAGCATGTGAAGCTGCCGGACGCCATTATCTGGGCCACCGCGCAGGTGGGGTTCCGGACGCTCATCTCCCGCAACCCCAAAGATTTCGGCACTGACAACGGCGTGTTAATGCCTTACCGGCTGTAGTCGGGCAGCGTTACAGCGTCCAGAACAGCACCGCCAGCAGCTGCGGCGACATGATGCGCAGGAACATCGCCAGCGGATACACGGTGGCGTAAGACAGCGCAGCGGCGCCGCTGGTAGGATGCAGACCGTTGGCGAACGCCAGCGCCGGCGGATCGGTCATCGATCCCGCCAGCATGCCGGACAGCGTCAGGTAGTTCATCTTGCCCACCGTGCGCGCCAGAATACCGACGCTCAGCAGCGGAATGGCGGTGATCAGCGCGCCGTACCCGACCCACGTCAGCCCCTCGCCGTGCAACAACGTATCGATGAAGTTGCCGCCCGACTTCAATCCAACCACCGCCAGAAACAGCACGATGCCCAGTTCGCGCAGCGCCAGGTTGGCGCTCGGCGGCATAAACCAATACAGCTTGCCGATGCTGCCGATGCGCCCCAGGATCAGCGCGGCCACCAGCGGCCCGCCGGCCAACCCCAGCCGCAATGCCGCCGGGAAGCCGGGCACGAACAGCGGAATGGAGCCGAGCAGCACCCCGAGCCCGATGCCGATAAAGACCGGCAGCATCTGCACCTGCTGCAGTTTTTGTTGGGCGTTGCCGACGATTGCCGTCACCGCGTCGATGGCCTCCGGTCGACCGACCAGGTTGAGAATGTCGCCGAACTGCAGCGTCACGTTGCTGCCGGCCACCAGCTCCACGCCGGCGCGGTTGAGGCGTGAAATCACCACGTCATACTTCTGCTTCAGGTTCAGATCGCGGATTTTCTTGCCCAGCACCTGCTCGTTGGTCACCACCGCCCTCACCACCTGCAGCGCGGTGCCGCGCGTCGACAGCGAGGCGTCCACCTCTTCGCCGATCACCAGCCGGGCATTTTCCAGATCTTCGCGTTTGCCCACCAGATGCAGGTAGTCGCCAAGCTCCAGCCGCTCGTGCGGCGCCGGCACCATCAGCAGCTCCCCGCGTTTGAGGCGCGAACAGACGATCGCTTCACCGTTGAGCAGCGGCACCTGCTTGATCGCCATGCCCTGCAGATTGGGATTGCGCACCGCCACGTTCATGGCGTGCAGCAGCTCACGCTGATTGCCCAGGCTGCTTTCAAACGCCTGCGCCTCGCGCTCGATGTTGATGCGGAAAAACAGCCGGATCAGCCACATCACCAGCAGAATGCCGCATATGCCGAACGGATAGGCCATGGCGTAGCCCATGCCCATCCCGTCCACCAACGCCGGATCGGAACCGAGATCGGTCAGGATTTGTTGACCGGCACCCAGCGCCGGAGTGTTGGTGACCGCGCCTGAGAACACGCCGAGGATAATCGGCAGCGGCACGTCGAACAGCTTGTGCACCGCCGCCGCCACGACGCCGCCGGTCAGCACCAGCAGCACCGCGAAGGCGTTGAGGCGCAGACCGGAGACGCGCAGCGAAGAGAAGAAACCGGGGCCGACCTGAATACCGATGGTGTAGACAAACAGGATCAGGCCGAACTCCTGGATAAAGTGCAGCATGTCCCCGTTCAGGCTGATTTGCCCGCTCTGGGCGAAGTGACCGACCAGGATGCCGCCGAACAGCACGCCGCCGATGCCCAGTCCGACGCCGTACAGCTTCCAGTTCCCCATCCACAACCCAATGACGGCCGCCAGCGCCAACATGCTGACGGTCAGGGCGATATCGCTCATAGGTCACATCCTTGCCAAAGTTGAATCGGGAATTCACGGTTAAAAGCACACAATTAACAAGGATTATGACATCGGACAAACGGGGGGACTGTGGCGTGCGCCACATAACGCAGCGGGGGAGATCCGTCTGGATCTCCCCCGCATGATGATGACCGTTTTTCAGTCGGTTATTTGGCTTCCAGCTCCGGCGTCGCACCGATGGCGATGCGCTGCGGCTGCAAGGCTTCCGGCACCTGACGCACCAGATCGATGTGCAGCAGGCCATTTTCAAATTTGGCCTCGGACACCTGCAGATGCTCCGCCAGGGTGAAGGTCAGCTGGAACTCTTTGCACACCAACCCCTGATGCAAGTATTCGACCTGTTTTTCCGGCGGCGTAGGTTTACCGCTGACGGTCAACCGCGGCCCTTCCACTTCGATATTCAGTTCGCTCTGCCGGAAACCGGCCAGCGCCAGAGAAATGCGGTAGTGATTGTCATCGCTTTTCTCGATGTTGTACGGTGGGAACCCTTGGGGTTCCTGGCCCCCCATTGAACTGGCCAATTTATCAAAACCAATCCACTGACGCAGAAGCGGGGATAAATCGTAATTACGCATAGGAACAACTCCTTTCATTAAGCGAGATGTGTTTATTCAGCCCCCTGACGGCAGGCTAGGTATTATTTTCCGGCAGCGTACCTGCCGGCGAAACGGAAATTTATTTAATTTCGATGCGGCGCGGTTTTAATGTTTCCGGCACGATGCGTTGCATGTCGATATACAACAGGCCATTCTCCAGTTTGGCGCCTTTAATTTGAATATGTTCGGCCAGCTGGAATTTACGCTCGAAATTACGCTCGGCGATGCCCTGGTATAAATAGGTTTTTTCTGCCGGTTCGTTATTGTGCGCCCCGCGCACGATCAGCAGATTATCTTGCGTGGTGATCTCCAGCTCCTGCTCGGCAAACCCGGCTACCGCGATGGCGATGCGATAATGATTTTCGTCCACCAGCTCGACATTATAAGGCGGATAACCGCCGTTGCCCTGACTCTGGCCGGCTTCCAGCGCGTTGAACAGGCGATCGAAGCCAATGGCGGAACGGTATAGCGGGGAAAGATCAAAATTACGCATAAAACAGCCTCCTAAGGCACTTCAGCGAGGTTGAAATAAATACGCCTTCCACTCTGGACAGGCTAATTAAGCCAGAATTCCCTTACGGCGAATTCTCAATTCGGCTCTGATGATAAAATGGGGGTTGATTTCATCAATTCAACAGGCGAGGATCAAAAAAACTTCGCACCGATTAGGCGAAAGTTTTTTTACCACTTACACTAAAGTGAGAGAGCCGCCACAGAGCGGGATTTTGCTTCTTTAAAAGCAGCAACAGGATGTTATAAATCAGCTTAATTTAGGGGAACAGCAACCCTGCAGGATGGATTAATGACGACGATGAAAGCGATAGCGACGGGCTGCATGTTGTTGGCGACCAGCGGTTGCTCCAGCGTGATGAGCCATACCGGCCCGAATCAGGGTTACTACCCCGGCACCCGCGCCAGCGTGGACATGCTGAAGGACGACAACACCAGCTGGGCGATGATGCCGCTGGTGGCGCTGGATCTGCCGTTCTCAGCGGTGATGGACACCGTACTGCTGCCTTACGACTATCTGCGTTCCGGCAACGACGCCACCGCAGACTCGCCAAAAGCGCGCATCCTGCGCAGCGAGCAGCAGAATCTGGCGGCAACCGGCAATCCCGGCGAAGGCAACGACAGCACCGCCACCCACTAATCGCGCACGCAGCGGGCCGCCAGGCCCGCCTTACACCTCAACCACAAAGATCTGGTTGAACCCCGCTATCTCGCGCATAAACGCCACTTTCTTGCCATCCGGTGAAAACACCACGGCATCCGCCGACGGCGGCTGCGCGCTGCGCTGCGTTAAACGCTGCAGGCGGCCGCCGGCGACCTCGCACAGCATCACGCTGTTGTCGCACACCAAGGCAATCGCCCCGCCCTGCGGGTGCCAGCTGAACGCTGACTGGATGTCATGCTCGCTGCGGCTCACCTGCCGCGGCTCCCCGCCGTTTGGCGACACCGTCCACAGCTGCACCACGCCGCCGTCGTCCTTCATCAAAAATGCGATTTGGCTGCCGTCCGGCGAGCTGCGCAGCCAATGGCGCGGCGCACCGGCAATGCCCGGATAACGACGATCGCCGGTAAAGGTTACCCGCCGCTGCCTTACGCCCTGCGGCGGCGCCGGCAACTCGCTTTCCGTCCCCTGCAACGGCAAAGCGCCCGCCCTGGCGTAATCGGCATCGTTCTCCGGCAGATCGACAATAAACACCTCCGGCAGCTTCTCGCCGGCGGCGGACAGCGTATCGCCGATGAACGCCAACGCCCAGCGCTGCCGGCTGCCGTCGGCCTTACGGTAACCCTCGCGGCCGATCCAGCCTTCTTCGTAGGCGCGATTGATCTGATCGCTGCCCGGCTGCGGCTGCGGCACCGTCTCGCTGACCAGCACGCAATAGTGGCTACCGTCATACTCGCGCGGGTGCTGTTTCGGCGGATTGACCCCGTGCAGCGGCACGGCCACCCCGACGTTGCGCAGATCGCGCGCCGGATCGCGTTCGTGCATGACGTGGTCGTTGTAGGTAAAGCTGAGGCGGCTGCCGTCCGGACTGAAAACGTGCACATGGCTGCCGCCGCGCAGCGCACCGGGCGTGTAGGGGGCGGTGATATCCAGCGCGTCGAGGGTGATGGCCAACTCGCGATCCGGTTCGCTGACGATCACCCCGCGGCGGTGGTGAAAATCATACTGCCAGGCGCTGTCGGGGTGTTCCGGACCGTGGATAAAGGCATAGCGCGCCGGCGCATCGGGACTGACCGTGACCACGCCGACGTGGGCGCCGTGCTGGGCGCGATAAACCACCTCCACCGCGCCGCTGGCGACGTTGACCCGCTCGATGCTCAGACCGGTGAAAGAGGCGCCGCGCGGGCGCACGTCATAAGCCAGCCATTGGCTGTCCGGCGTCCAGACGTTGATATTGGTTAACTGATGCCCGCGAGGGTCGAAAGTCAGTTGTTTTTCCCGATGGCTCATGGCGGTTCTCCTGCGCATGCCGGCACTGAGTCGCCATCTTACCGGATCGGCGACAGCGTTTCACATGGCCTGCGCGGGTAAGGCGGGAGGATTTTTCGGTTCGAAATGACGCAATTATTTTTCAGCGTCTTATCATTTAAACCGAACGACGGCGTCGGCAGGAAATAAGCGGCCGATTAGGCGTTCGCATTCCTGGCGGCGAAACTCAACGGCGCCCATGCCGTATAGGCGGATGCCGCGAGCGCTATTTTTTTCATTCTCATTTCCTTCATCAAAATAAGTCAGCGGCAGCACCTTCCTTAACGCAAATAAATAAAAAATCGTGTCGCTAAACGACAGGTTAATGATTATTTTCAACGCCAACGCGATGCTCTTCCCCGGCCGTTGCCGCTGGCGGGCCGGGTTGCCCGGCGGTCGGGCGACGGGGTTTACAATCAATACAAAAAAGTACAAACTGGATTTTTAAGTCCAAAATATTACGGAGCCGGTATGAATCCCCTCTTCGATGCCATTGTTTCTGCCCATCAGCAACTGCGCCCTCAGGTACGGGTCACGCCCCTGGAGCGCAGCGTGCTGCTTTCGCAGCAGCTCGGCTGCGAGCTGTATCTGAAATGCGACCATCTGCAGCACACCGGCTCCTTTAAATTTCGCGGCGCCAGCAACAAGCTGCGGTTGCTGGATAGCGAGCAACGCCGGCGCGGCGTGATTGCCGCCTCAACCGGCAACCACGGCCAGGCGGTCGCCCTGGCGGGGCAGCTGATGGGCGTTGGCGTCACGGTTTATGCGCCAGAGACGGCCGCGAGCATCAAGCTAGACACCATCCGCGCGCTGGGCGGCACCGTGGAATTGGTGCCGGGCGATGCGCTGAACGCCGAACTGGCCGGGGAACAGGCCGCCCGCGAACAAGGAAAAACCTATATTTCGCCGTATAACGACGAGCAGGTGATCGCCGGCCAGGGCACCTGCGGCATGGAGCTGGTTGAACAGCTCACCGATCTGGACGCCGTGTTCGTGGCGGTGGGTGGCGGTGGCTATATCGCCGGTATCGGCACCGTTTTGCGGCAATTGTCGCCGAACACGCAGCTTATCGCCTGCTGGCCGGAAAACGCCACCAGCATGTACAGCGCGCTGGAAGCGGGCCACATCTTCCCGGTGGAAGAGCAAGAAACGCTGTCCGACGGCACCGCCGGCGGCGTCGAGCCGGGCGCCGTGACCTTTCCCCTGTGCCAACAGCTGATCGACCGTAAAGTGCTGGTCAGCGAGGCAGAGATCAAACACGCGATGCGCCGGATCGCCGCCAGCGATCGGTGGATTATCGAAGGCGCGGCCGGCGTGGCGCTGGCGGCGGCGATTAAACTGGCGCCGGAATATCAGGGGAAAAAAGTGGCGGTGGTGCTGTGCGGCAAAAATATCGTGCTGGAGAAATACCTTAAGGCCATCGCCGATGCGCATCCTTAATCAGCAGCAAATCCTCGCCGCGTTCGACGCCGAGGCCATAACCGCGCTGCTGAAGCAGGGGTTTATCGCCTATTCGCAGCGGCAGGTGCAACAGCCGCCGGTGCAGCATTTCCTGTTCGAACAGGCCGCCGGCGATTGCTGCATCAAATCCGCCTGGCTGGAAGGCGACGAGCTGTTCGTGGTCAAGGTGTCCGCCGGTTTCTATCGCAACGCCGAACGCGGCCTGGCCAGCAATCAGGGATTGGTGATGGCGTTCTCCGCCCAGACCGGCGAACCCCGGGCGCTGCTGCAGGATGAGGGCTGGCTGACCGCGCTGCGCACCGCACTGGCCGGCCGCATCGCCGCCGAGCTGTGCGCGCCGCCGCATATTCAGGCGATCGGCATGGTCGGCACCGGCCTGCAGGCGCGGCTACAGCTGCAATGCCTGAAACCGGTGACCGATTGCCGCGAGGTGTGGGTGTGGGGCCGCAACGAACAGGCGCTGGCGGCGTATCGGCGCGATGCCGAGGCAGAAGGTTTTCGGGTGCTGACCACGCAGGACGCGGCGGAGCTGGCGGCGCACTGTCAGCTGATCGTGACCACCACGCCCAGCCGCGAACCGATCTTGCAGGCGGCGGATATCCGGCCCGGCACGCACATCACCGCCGTGGGCGCCGACGCGCCAGGCAAGCAGGAGCTGGCGACCGATCTGGTGGCCAATGCGGACGCGCTGCTGGTCGATGCGCTGGCGCAATGTGCTGACTACGGCGAGATCGCGACGGCTTATCGGCAAACTAGGCTCACTTCAACGCCAATCGTCGAAATGGGCGCCCTCTTGGCACAGGGCGGGCGGTTGCGAAGCGAGCCGCAGCACATCACCATCGCCGATCTTACCGGGCTGGCGATTCAGGATCTGCAGATCGCCAAAGGGGTGTTGGCGGCAATATAAAGGGGCGCCGCAGCGCCCCATTTTATCAGCCGTTGAGCACGAACTTCTCGATGGCGCGCGCCACGCCGTCTTCGGTATTGGCGCTGGTGACAAACTGCGCCACCGCTTTCAGCTCGGGAATGGCATTGCCCATCGCCACGCCGACGCCGGCATACTCAATCATCGCCGTATCGTTGGCCTGATCCCCCAGCGTCATGATGTTTTCCCGCGCCACGCCGAGGTGCTCGGCCAGCATTCTCACCCCGGCGCCCTTATCGACGTTCTTATGCAGGATTTCGAGGAAGTAAGGCGCGCTTTTCAGAATGGTGTAACGCTCGCGCGTTTCCGCCGGGATGCGCGCAATGGCGCTATCCAGCAGCTCCGGCTCGTCGATCATCATCACTTTAGGGAAACGCATCTGGCGATCCATCTCCTCCACGCTGCGGTATTTCAGCGGAATACCGGTCATTGCCGCCTCGTGTATGGTGTATTTGCCAATGTCTTTATTCGGGGTATACAGGGTGTCGAAATCAAACGCCTGGTAGTGAACGCCGAACTCGCGCGCCATCTGCTCGAAGTGCAGATAGTCCTCGAAGCCCAGCGTTTCCTGCAGGATGCAGGCGCCGTCGACCGCACGCAGCACCAGTGCGCCGTTATAGGTTATACAGAAATCGCCGGGGCCCTGAATGTCCAACTGGCGCAGATAATCCTGCACGCCGACATAAGGCCGCCCGGTGGCCAGCACCACGTGCACCCCTTTGCGCCGCGCTGCCGCGATAGCCTGCTTTACCGCCGGCGTGATTTGGTGCTGCGGATCCAGCAACGTGCCGTCCATGTCGATCGCAATCAGTTCAATAGCCATTCAACGCTTCTCCCAGTGGTTTTTTCTCATGCTAACGCGTTTCAGCCTCGGCTGTCAGCGCCAAAAAAGGCGTAAAAAAATCCGCGCGGGTCGCCCGGCGCGGATTTTCACAGCCATTAACGCATCAGATATCGATGTTCGCCGCTTTCAGGGCGTTTTCTTCGATAAAGGCGCGGCGCGGTTCAACCGCATCGCCCATCAGCGTGGTGAACAGCTGATCGGCAGCGATGGCGTCCTTGACGGTCACGCGCAGCATGCGGCGGCTTTCCGGATCCATGGTGGTTTCCCACAGCTGCTCCGGGTTCATCTCGCCCAGACCTTTATAACGCTGCACCGACAGGCCGCGGCGCGACTCTTTCACCAGCCACTCCAGCGCCTGCTCGAAGCTGTCTACCGGCTGACGACGTTCGCCACGCTCGATGAACGCACCGTCTTCGATCAGCCCGCGCAGCTTCTCGCCCAGCTGGCAGATCTTGCGATATTCGCCGCCGTGGATGAAGTCGAAGTCCAGCTTATAGTCGGTATCCACGCCGTGGGTGCGGATGCGCAGCGCCGGCTCGAACATCTGGCGCTCACGGTTCTCGAAGATCACGAAGTCATAGCTGCTGCCGTGCTGCTCTTTGTCGTTCAGCGCCTGCACCAGCGAAGCGATCCAGGTTTTCACCTTGGCTTCATCGCTGAGATCGCCTTCGTTCAGCGTCGGCTGGTAGATCAGGCTGTTCAGCAACGCGCGCGGGTAGCGGCGCTCCATGCGGCCAATCAGCTTCTGCACGCCGTAGTGTTCGGCCACCAGTTTTTCCAGCTGCTCACCGCCGAGCGCCGGTGCGCTGGCATTGGTGTGCAGCGTAGCGCCGTCCATCGCGATGGCGATCTGGTACTGATCCATCGCCTCGTCATCTTTGATGTACTGCTCTTGCTTGCCTTTCTTCACCTTGTACAGCGGCGGCTGCGCGATGAACACGTGGCCACGCTCGATGATTTCCGGCATCTGGCGGTAGAAGAAGGTCAACAGCAGCGTACGGATGTGCGAACCGTCGACGTCGGCATCGGTCATGATGATGATGCTGTGGTAACGCAGCTTGTCTGGGCTGTACTCGTCGCGGCCAATGCCGCAACCCAGCGCGGTGATCAGCGTCGCCACTTCCTGCGAGGAGAGCATTTTGTCGAAACGCGCTTTCTCGACGTTGAGGATTTTCCCCTTCAGCGGCAAGATAGCTTGGTTCTTGCGGTTGCGCCCCTGCTTGGCAGAGCCGCCCGCGGAGTCCCCTTCCACCAGGTACAGTTCGGACAGCGCCGGATCGCGTTCCTGGCAGTCCGCCAGTTTGCCCGGCAGGCCGGCCAGATCCAGTGCGCCTTTGCGGCGGGTCATCTCACGCGCTTTACGTGCCGCTTCGCGCGCGCGCGCCGCGTCGATGATTTTGCCGACCACGATTTTCGCGTCACCTGGATTTTCCATCAGGTAATCCACCAGCTTCTCGTTCATCAGCGTTTCAACCGCGGTTTTCACCTCGGAGGAGACCAGCTTGTCCTTGGTCTGAGAAGAGAACTTCGGATCCGGCACCTTCACCGACACCACAGCAATCAGGCCTTCACGCGCGTCATCGCCGGTGGCGCTGACCTTGGCCTTCTTGCTGTAGCCTTCCTTTTCCATGTAGCTGTTCAGCGTACGGGTCATCGCGGTACGGAAACCGACCAGGTGCGTGCCGCCGTCGCGCTGCGGAATGTTGTTGGTGAAGCAGTAGATGTTTTCCTGGAAACCGTCGTTCCACTGCAGCGCCACTTCCACGCCGATATCGTCTTTCACGGTCGAGAAGTAGAACACGTTCGGGTGGATCGGGGTTTTGTTCTTGTTCAGATACTCGACAAACGCCTTGATGCCGCCTTCGTAATGGAAGTGGTCTTCACGGTCGGTGCGCTTGTCCTTCAGGCGGATAGACACGCCGGAGTTGAGGAAGGACAGCTCGCGCAGACGCTTGGCCAGAATGTCGTACTCAAAATCGGTCACATTGGTGAAGGTCTGATGGCTCGGCCAGAAGCGCACCATGGTGCCGGTCTGTTCGGTTTCGCCCACCACGGTCAGCGGCGCCTGCGGCTCGCCGTGGCTGTAAGTCTGTTCGTGTACTTTGCCTTCGCGGCGGATCACCAGCTCCAGTTTCTCCGACAGGGCGTTAACCACCGAGACGCCCACGCCGTGCAGGCCGCCGGAAACTTTATAGGAGTTGTCGTCGAATTTACCGCCGGCGTGCAGCACGGTCATGATGACCTCTGCGGCTGAAACCCCTTCTTCAGGGTGAATGCCGGTCGGAATGCCGCGGCCGTCATCCTGTACCGATACCGAGTTGTCGGCATGGATGGTGACCTGAATGTCACTACAGTGGCCCGCGAGCGCTTCGTCGATAGCGTTGTCCACAACCTCGAATACCATGTGGTGCAGACCGGTGCCGTCATCGGTATCGCCGATATACATGCCCGGGCGCTTGCGCACCGCATCCAGCCCTTTTAATACCTTGATACTTGAGGAGTCATAAGAATTCGACATCAACGTTTCTCGCTCATTTTAGTCCTGTGGTTGAACCTCTATTTTACCCTGTTCCACGCGGAACATCTTGCCCTTTTCACCGGCCATGTCGGTCACTTGTTCAGCGCTGACCGCGCTGACAAAAACCTGGGCCTGGGTGGCTTTCAGGCGATCGGCCAGCAACCGGCGACGGCCGGTGTCCAGCTCGGAGGCAAAATCATCAATCAGATACAGGCAACGCCGCCCGCTCTGCCGGGTGAGAAACTCACCCTGCGCCAAGCGCAACGCGCACATCAGTAGCTTAAGCTGACCGCGCGATAACAAATCCTCTACCGGCGTGCCGTCGGCACGAATGCGGAAGTCCGCTTTATGCGGCCCCACCGCGGTATAGGTCAACGCCCTGTCGCGCTCAAACTGGCGCTCCAGCAGCTCGCCGTAGTCGCTCTCTTTGTCCCAGCCGCGCTGGAAGGAGAAGCTCAGGGCGAATTCAGGCAGAAACTGCGCGCAGGTCGCGGTGATATCCGCGGCGATCGCGTCGCTGTATTCTGCCCGCCATTCGCTGATGCGCTCCGCGAGCGGGATCAGTTCCTGATCCCAGGCGCGGATCTGCGCATAGCGACTCACCTGGCGCAGCGCGGCATTGCGCTGCTTCAGTAACCGTTTCAGGTTGCTCCAGGCGGTGAAAAAACCAGGTTCGTTATGAAAACAGCCCCAGTCCAGGAAGGCGCGCCGGAATTTCGGCCCGCCGTTCAGCAGAGTAAAACCTTCGGGGGTGATCAGCTGCATGGGCAGCAGCTGCGCCAGCTCGGCCACCTTGTGGCCGTCGCTGCCATCGATGCGTACTTTGCTGTCACCCTGACGGCTCTTGCTCAATCCTACTGACAGCTCGCGCTCCGTACCTTCTATGCGGCCGTGCAGCACGAACTCCGGCTGGTCGTGACGGATCACCCGACCGGCCTGCAGGCTGCGAAAGGCGCGGCCGTGCCCAAGCGTATATACCGCTTCCAGCACGCTGGTCTTGCCGCTGCCGTTGGCGCCGACCAGGAAGTTGAATCCCGGCGCCAGCGCCAAATCCGCCGCCTCGATATTGCGGAAATCTTTAATTAATAAACGCGTCAGAGCCATGCAATCTCTTTACCGATGACGGTGCTGTAATTCAAGGTAACGAGACTACAACCGCATTGGCATGACAACGTAGGCCGCCGCCTGGCTGGCGCCGTCTTCGATCTGCACGCTGGAGACCGAGTCGGTCAACAGCAGGCGCACGTCTTCACACTTGAGCGCGTTCAACACGTCCAGCACGTAGCTGACGTTGAAGCCGATCTCCATCTCCGCGCCGTCGTAGCTGACGTCGAGGATCTCTTCCGCCTCTTCCTGCTCCGGGTTGTTGGCGGTGATCTTCAGCTGGTTCTGGCTGACATACAGCCGCACGCCGCGGAATTTCTCGTTCGAGAGAATGGCCGCGCGGGCAAACGCCTGCTTGAGCAGATCGCAGCCGGCTTCCAGCGTTTTATCCGGGTTCTTCGGCAAGACGCGGCGATAGTCAGGGAAACGGCCGTCAACCAGCTTGGAGGTGAAGATGAAATCGCCGACGTGGGCGCGAATGTTGTTGCTGCCGATCTGCAGCTGCAGCAGCGAATCGCCGCCGTCCAGCAGACGCACCAGCTCCATCACCCCTTTACGCGGCACGATCACCGAATGCGACGGCAGCTGTTGGCCGATCGGCATCGAACACACCGCCAGGCGGTGGCCGTCGGTCGCGACGGTGCGCAGCTCTTCGCCTTCGGTTTCAAACAGCATGCCGTTCAGGTAGTAACGCACGTCCTGATGGGCCATCGAGAACTGGGTGGCTTCGATCAGGCGCTTCAGCGTCGCCTGCGGCAAGGTGAACTCCACCTCGCTCTGCCAGTCGTCCAGGTTCGGGAAGTCCGCCGCCGGCAGCGTGGACAGCGAGAATCGGCTGCGGCCGGACCGCACCAGCATGCGCTCGCTCTCCAGCGTGACGGCGATCTCCGCCCCTTCCGGCAGGCCACGGCAGATATCAAAGAATTTACGCGCGGGCACGGTGGTCGCGCCCGCCTCGTGCGGTTGGGACAGGGCGACGCGCGCCACCATCTCCATCTCCAGATCGGTGCCGGTCAGCAGCAGGGAGCCTTCCGTCACCTGCAGCAGCAGGTTGCCCAGGATCGGCAAGGTCGGGCGGCCGCCCAGCGGGCTGCTCACCTGTTGCAGCGGTTTTAGCAGATGCTCACGTTCAACGATAAATTTCATAGCGCTATGAAGATAATGTTCTGATTAAATTGGAGAAATCTTCTTTGATGTCGTGACTTTCCTCACGCAGCTGCTCGATCTTCCGGCAGGCGTGCAACACCGTGGTATGGTCGCGGCCACCAAACGCATCGCCGATTTCCGGCAGGCTGTGGTTGGTGAGTTCCTTCGCCAGCGCCATCGCCATCTGGCGCGGGCGGGCAACGGATCGCGAACGCCGCTTGGACAGCAAATCCGCGACTTTAATCTTGTAATACTCCGCCACCGTCTTTTGAATATTGTCGATGGTGACCAGCTTTTCCTGCAGCGCCAGCAGATCGCGCAGCGCTTCGCGCACGAAATCGATGGTGATGGCCCGGCCGGTAAAGTTGGCGTTGGCGATCACGCGGTTCAGCGCCCCTTCGAGCTCACGCACGTTGGAACGCAGGCGCTTGGCGATGAAGAACGCCACTTCGCCCGGCAGGCGAATGTCGTTCTCGTCGGCCTTTTTCATCAGGATCGCCACGCGGGTTTCCAGCTCCGGCGGCTCGATCGCCACCGTTAGCCCCCAGCCGAAGCGGGACTTCAAACGATCTTCCACCCCGTTGATCTCTTTAGGGTAGCGATCCGAGGTCAGGATGATCTGCTGATTGCCTTCCAACAGGGCGTTAAAGGTATGGAAGAACTCTTCCTGCGAACGCTCCTTGTTGGCGAAGAATTGGATGTCATCGATCAGCAAGGCGTCGACCGAACGGTAGTAGCGCTTAAACTCTTCGATAGCATTGTTCTGCAACGCTTTGACCATGTCCTGCACGAAGCGTTCCGAGTGCATGTAGACCACTTTGGCGTTGGCTTTGCGCGCCATGATGCCGTTGCCGACCGCGTGCAGCAGGTGAGTTTTACCCAGGCCGGTGCCGCCATACAGGAACAGCGGGTTGTAGGCGCCGCCCGGGTTGTCCGCCACCTGGCGAGCCGCCGCGCGCGCCAGCTGGTTGGACTTACCCTCGACGAAGTTGTCGAAGGTGTGCTTGGGGTTGACGTTGGAGCGGTAAGAGAGCTCGGGTTGCGCCGCCGCGTTGTCCCAGCTCGGGCGCGAAGGCGCGGCCGTGCGCGCCGCCAGGGCTGCGGGGGCGCTGCTGACGCTGGCGGTCACGGTCTGGCTGATCACCTGCGTGATCGGCTTGCTGCCGACTTCAAAACGCAGCAAAGGCGCATCCGTGCCGCAGAAATCATTCAGCAGACCATTGATGTTGTTTAAGTACTTATCGCGAACCCAATCCAGCACAAAACGGTTAGGCGCGTACAGCGCCAGGGTGTTGTCACTCAGTTCCGCCTGCAATGGGCGAATCCACATACTAAATTCTGTGGCAGGTAACTCATCCTGCAATCGGGCAAGACACTGCTGCCAAAGCGAAAGTGACACGGCGGACTCCACTCGAACAAGATCAATAAAGAAAAGAAACGGGCAACTTTTTTATAACTCATGATTTTTGACACATACCCGGCATCGGCTGTTTGCCTGTGGGGGATGCGAACCGCCTTTCACGGTTTGTGTCCCTCACGATCCCGGTATGAGGGATCGCGATCGGAATGACGGATCATAGCGCAATCCGCGCAAGAGATCCTCCCCTTCCTCACAGATTAGATCCATTTTATCCACAGGCCGCGGCCGGCGGCGATCTTTTCGCCGCTGGCGCCGAATGGCCGCGCAGATCCCGGCCGCTGCGCCGCGTTTTTTACATTGTCAACCGGTTATACCCTGTTATCCACGCCGGATCCTGCGATCGCGCGCAAAGGATCTCACGGGGATCCTTGCGATTTCACCCCGAGTCCGTATAATCTTCGCCCTACGTGTGATACCTGGTTCCTTATGGTGCGTCATTAGCCAGACAGGATTCTGCGGTGACCACGGGCCAAGACCGGATTTTGTTCCGTTATTGGCAGACAACCAGGTAGGCTGGCGCGATGCGAATTGACTCAGGACTGTACAATTATTACAATCCCGCTTCTTTATGTATTGCGATTGAGGCGTCGGTCATCTTCACGCCGAGTAGCCAAACGCGTTTACTGATCAGTAATTATTTTAAGTTTAGGTAGAAATCGCTATGAAACGCACTTTCCAACCGTCCGTATTGAAGCGCAACCGTAGCCACGGTTTCCGTGCTCGTATGGCCACCAAAAATGGTCGTCAAGTTCTGGCCCGCCGTCGTGCGAAAGGCCGTGCTCGTCTGACTGTTTCTAAGTAATAAAGCTAACCCACTGAGTGGTTAAGCTCGCTTTTCCCAGGGAGTTACGTTTGTTAACTCCCACTCATTTCACTTTCGTCTTCCAGCAGCCACAACGGGCTGGCACGCCGCAAATCACCATCCTCGGCCGCCTGAACCAGCTGGGGCATCCCCGCATCGGTCTTACCGTCGCCAAAAAACACGTCAAACGCGCGCACGAGCGTAATCGGATCAAACGCCTAACCCGCGAAAGCTTCCGCCTGCGTCAGCACGAATTACCGGCGATGGATTTTGTCGTGGTGGCCAAAAAGGGGATAGCGGATTTGGATAACCGCGCGCTGACGGAAGCTTTGGATAAATTATGGCGTCGCCACTGTCGCCAGGCTCCCGCATCCTGATCGGGCTGGTGCGGGCCTATCAGCTCGTCATCAGTCCGCTGCTAGGGCCTCGTTGTCGCTTCCAGCCGACATGCTCTCATTACGCAATTGAGGCATTAAGCAGGTTTGGCATGATAAAAGGCAGTTGGTTAGCATTGAAACGCGTATTAAAATGCCACCCTTTGAACCCAGGTGGCGATGATCCGGTGCCGCCAAAAACCGACGATAACAGAGAACACTAACGATGGATTCGCAACGCAATCTTCTCCTCATCGCTCTGCTGTTCGTGTCTTTCATGATCTGGCAGGCATGGCAAACGGACAACGCTCCGCAGCCGGCCGCACAGACCACGCAACAGACTTCGAACGCAGTAGCCGGTGATGCCGCCAGCCAGGCCGTGCCAGCCAGTGGTCAGGGTAAGCTGATTACCGTGAACACCGACGTGCTGTCACTGACCATCAACACCCGTGGTGGCGATATCGAGCAGGCTAAACTGTTGGCCTACCCGGATACTCTGGGTTCATCGACTCCGTTCCAACTGCTGGAAACCACTCCGTCGTTCGTCTATCAGGCGCAAAGCGGCCTGACCGGTAAAAACGGCCCGGACAACCCGGCCAACGGCGAACGCCCGCTGTATCAGGCGGCACAGGACAGCTACACCCTGCCGGAAGGCCAGGACGAGCTGCGCATCCCGCTGACCTACACCGATAAAGACGGCGCTGTCTACACCAAGACCTTCGTGCTCAAACGCGATCACTATGCGGTCGGCGTGGATTACAGCATCGATAACAAAGGCGCGACGCCGCTGGAGCTGACCCTGTTCGGCCAGCTGAAGCAGACCACCGAATTGCCTAAGCACCGCGACACCGGCAGCAGCAACTTCGCGCTGCACACCTTCCGCGGTGCGGCGTACTCGTCCAGCGATGACAAGTACCAGAAATACGCATTCGACAAAGACGAAAACCTGAGCGTCACCACCAAAGACGGTTGGGTCGCCATGCTGCAACAGTACTTCGCCACCGCGTGGGTACCGGCGACCAAGGGTGACAACACCTTCTACACCGCCAAACCAGGCGACAACCTGTCCACCATCGGCTTCAAATCTACGCCGGTCGTGGTGCAGCCGGGCGCTCAGCAGCAGCTGAACGCGACCCTGTGGGTCGGCCCGGAGCTGCAGGACCAGATGGCCCAGCTGGCGCCGCACCTGGACCTGACCGTGGATTACGGTTGGCTGTGGTTCATCTCCCAGCCGCTGTTCAAACTGCTGAAGTTCATCCACGGCTTTATCGGTAACTGGGGCTTCTCCATCATCATCATCACCTTCATCGTGCGCGGCATCATGTACCCGCTGACCAAGGCGCAGTACACCTCGATGGCGAAAATGCGCATGCTGCAGCCGAAGCTGCAGGCGATGCGCGAGCGCATCGGCGATGACAAACAGCGCATGAGCCAAGAGATGATGGCGCTGTACAAGGCGGAGAAAGTGAACCCGCTCGGCGGCTGCCTGCCGCTGATCATTCAGATGCCGATCTTCCTGGCGCTGTACTACATGCTGATGGGTTCGGTCGAGCTGCGCCACGCGCCGTTCGCCCTGTGGATCCATGACCTGTCGGCGCAAGACCCGTACTACATCCTGCCAATCCTGATGGGCGTGACGATGTTCTTCATTCAGAAGATGTCGCCGACCACCGTGACTGACCCGATGCAGCAGAAAATCATGACCTTCATGCCGGTGATCTTCACAGTGTTCTTCCTGTGGTTCCCGTCCGGTCTGGTGCTGTACTACATCGTCAGTAACCTGGTGACCATCCTGCAGCAGCAGCTGATTTACCGTGGTCTGGAAAAACGCGGTCTGCACAGCCGCGACAAGAAAAAAAGCTAAGCGTATTGTAGGGGTTCGGCGCGCCGACCCTTGCAGTCACACCAAAGGCGGTCATTAGACCGCCTTTTTGCATCTTAATCGTCAGAGAGAACCGTTATGAGCACCACCGATACCATCGTAGCCCAAGCCACCCCGCCGGGACGCGGCGGCGTCGGCATTCTGCGCATTTCCGGAAGCCAGGCCAAAGACGTCGCCCAGGCGTTGCTCGGCAAGCTGCCGAAGCCGCGCTACGCTGACTATCTGCCGTTCCGCGACGCCACGGGCGCCACCCTCGATCAGGGCATCGCGCTGTGGTTCCCGGGGCCGAACTCCTTTACCGGCGAAGACGTGCTGGAACTGCAGGGCCACGGCGGGCCGGTGATCCTCGATCTGTTGCTCAAGCGCGTGCTGGCGCTGCCCGATGTGCGCATCGCACGGCCCGGCGAGTTCTCCGAACGCGCGTTCCTCAATGACAAACTCGATTTGGCGCAGGCCGAAGCGATTGCCGATCTGATCGACGCCAGCTCCGAGCAGGCGGCACGTTCGGCGATGAACTCGCTGCAGGGCGCCTTCTCCACCCGCATCCACCAGCTCGTGGAAGCGCTCACTCACCTGCGAATCTACGTGGAAGCGGCGATCGACTTCCCCGACGAGGAAATCGACTTCCTGTCCGACGGTAAAATCGAGGCTCAGCTCAACGACGTGATGGCGGATCTGGACAGCGTGCGCGGCGAAGCGCGCCAGGGCAGCCTGCTGCGCGAAGGGATGAAGGTGGTGATCGCCGGGCGCCCCAACGCCGGTAAATCCAGCCTGCTCAATGCGTTAGCCGGGCGTGAGGCGGCGATCGTCACCGATATCGCCGGCACCACCCGCGACGTCCTGCGCGAACATATCCATATCGACGGCATGCCGCTGCACATCATCGACACCGCCGGCCTGCGCGACGCCAGCGACGAGGTTGAGCGTATCGGCATCGAACGTGCGTGGAACGAGATCGAACAGGCCGACAGAGTGCTGTTTATGGTTGACGGCACCACCACCGCCGCCACCGAGCCGGCGGAGATCTGGCCGGAGTTTATGGCGCGCCTGCCGGGCACGCTGCCGATCACCGTGGTGCGTAACAAAGCCGACATCACCGGTGAAACGCTGGGCCTGACGGAAGTGAACAACCACTCACTTATTCGCCTGTCGGCCCGCACCGGCGAGGGTGTCGATGTGCTGCGCGATCATCTGAAACAGAGCATGGGCTTCACCAGCAACATGGAAGGCGGCTTCCTGGCGCGCCGTCGCCACCTGCAGGCGCTGGAACTGGCGGCACAGCACCTGGTGCAGGGCAAAGAACAGTTAGTGAGCGCTTACGCGGGCGAGCTGTTGGCCGAGGAATTGCGCCAGGCGCAGCTGGCCTTGAGTGAAATCACCGGCGAATTCACCTCCGACGACCTGCTGGGCCGCATCTTCTCCAGCTTCTGTATCGGTAAATAACGCCGCCAGACGCCTTCACGGCCGGGACAAACCCTTGTTCCGGCCGTTTTTCTTTCCCGCGCTCGCTCTGCGCGCCGGCTCACAGAGCCGCTACCGCCCTCCACGCTATACTGAAAAGTCAGGAATCTCTCTCAGGAACGAGTCAACATGGCATTGACCCTCAAGGTACTGCTGGAAAACCGCCGCGCCGCCGGCGCCGACCCATTATTGCAGGCCAAGGCAGGGCTAAGCCTGCTGATTGAGGATGAGACGACGTCCATACTGTTCGATACCGGCCCCGACGACAGCTTTCTGCGCAATGCGGCGCTGATGGGCGTCGATCTCTCCCGTATTACCGCAACAGTGCTCTCCCACGGCCACTATGACCACTGCGGCGGCGTCGCCTGGCTGCCGGACAACAGCCGCATCATCTGCCACCCGCAGGTCGGGGATGAACGCTATGCGGCGCTGAAGGTGCTGGGCCACACCCGCAAAATCAAAAAGCTCTCCTTGGATATCGACTACTCGCGCCACCGCATGCACTACAGCCGCGAACCGCTGGCGATCGGCGATCGCTTTATGTGGTCAGGCGAAATCGCGGTACCCGCCCCGCGCGCCTACGGGGTGATCGCCGGGGACAACGCGGCGGTAGATTACGTGATCGACGAAGGGGTGCTGATTTACAAATCGGATCGCGGTCTGGTGATCGTGACCGGCTGCGGGCACCGCGGGATCGTCAATATCGTGCGCCATTGCCAGAAAATCACCGGGATCGATCGGATCCACGCCCTGATCGGCGGTTTTCATCTGCGCTGCGCTTCCCCGCGCACGCTCTGGCGCGTCCGCCGTTTTTTGCGGCAGCATCAGCCGGAAAAGATCATGGGCTGCCACTGTACCGGCGCCTGGGGCCGGCTCTGGCTGCCGGCAGGGATCTCACCGGCCACCGGCGATACGCTGATCCTGGATTAGACGTACCGCCTTACACAAATAGCGTCGCTATCACCGCGATGCCGCAGCACAGCACCGCTATTCCCACCATCTTTTGCCGGCCGTCGCCCCGCTGTAAAAAATACAGTGATGGGATGAAAAAGACGGTCATCACGATAACGGGTATCGACCAGCTCGAGATGATCTTGATAATACTCGGATTAATCGTGCCGATAAGCGTACAGACAATAATGTTCCCCGCGATAATTCCCTTTTTTCCCGCCATACCGAAGGACGTAATACCGTCGATTACACCAGTCAACGTGCCCATATAAGCACCACCGGTGAGCAAACACAGCAATAGGGCTGCGCCTAACCATGCCATCGAGTTGCCGGTCAAGCCGGCGGTATAAAACAGCGCATCCACATTACGGCCGTTAATGATCGAGATATCATCCAACGTCAGCAAGCGGCTGATAGCGATAACGATCATGGCGATAAACGCCAAGATCAGTATCTTGCCGAACAGAATACTGCGCGCCTGCGGCCGCACGGCGCTTTTCGCAAACCGCTGGATGCACGGGGTAAAGTTAAACGTAAAAAGAAAAATCGGCAGCAGCATCAACGTCTGCAATGAAATGCTCGGCGGCGCAGGCGCCAGCTGAGCCCCAGCAGGTTGTAACAGGAAAAACACCGTCAGGATCGCCACCATCACGATAGAAACCAGTGCCATTCTGGAGATCAGGTGCTCAATTCGCTGGCTAAACGCCAACCATGCAGCCGACAGCATCGCACTCAACAACAGCGAAATACCGCCCCGAATCCAGAATCCATCGTGGAAAAAAGACACGACAACGTTAACCAGAGTAATGAAATTTATCAGCACGATAATGATCATCGACAGAATAAACAGCACACAGACAATTGACGCCGCCCGCTCGCCGATAAACGTCGATGATGCCGCCAGGAAATCTTTCTCCGGGTGCGAAGTGATGAATTTGAAAAAAAGATAGTGCGCCATCATCGATACCGACATGGCGATAACGATAAACAGCGCGAACGCTTTCATCCCCAACACGCCCGGCCCCACAGCCTGGGGCAAAAAGAAAATCCCGGCGCCGAATGCCGTGGAGAAAAAGGTAACTGGCCAATACAGGTGTGAAATTTTCATGATGATGCTCGACCATCATGGCTATGCGGCAACGCATAGCCAACTGGCAAAAAAAATGTCATTCGAAACAGGATCTGCCGAAGAAGACCAGTAAGGAAGGCAAGGAGAAGTTATCGTAAAAAGTCGCGGCTGCACGATAGCCGTTAAGCACGTTAACGCGCGAACACAGCGGAAAAACGCCAATATGCGACGTGTAATTATCGAAGACTTTATTGGAGGAAATGCGATACCGAATGGCCCTGAACGTCGCGGCATTTCCCGCCGCGCAGGTCGGTTTATTTTCCTTGATGATATCGAACCTATGCTCTCCCACCGTCATCTTCACATTGCCGTCTTGGCGCTGAAAATACGCCTCTTTATCCATACGGTTCTTAATATGGCGTTTAAAGCGATCCGCCATGTTTTTTTCACTGACATAAAATGTATTTATATCAATACCATGTCTTTGATTCGACGCCAGAATGTAGTCATTTATTTTTTCCGGAATAATATACGGCGATGTCGCTATCTTCCTGAATTCGTTAGCGCCGTCTATCTCGCTGCCATCGCTTTTTTCCATATAGAAATCATTTATTTCCATCAAGAAGTCCGGCTGAACATTGAGTTGTCGAATGGATTCGGCTATGTAGTCAATGCAGAATTGCGCTGATTTTTCCACTTCACTGCTGACAGAAAAACGATCGTCCAAATTAACCACGGTATGCCCACCGGAAATCAGCACCTTATCCGTCAAAAAAGGCGATGCCAGCGCGATGAGCTCTTCGACGTTGTTATTTGAAACCTCATTATTGACCACCTCAATGATTCCATTCTGATCGGCTTTGTAGACGATAAAACGATCTTCACCCTTCCAACCTTTTTTGCAGTTGCATTTATATTCTTTAAAAACAACACGTTCAGCTGTCTTATAAAATTCGGCGCTTTGCAGCGGCATTAACTCGAGATCTGGCATGCCCTTCTTCCCTATTCGTAGCCAATGACGCCAATTTTTTATAACAATAGCTAATGTAAATTTAGTGATCTGACTCTGATAATTAACAATCACCCACATAAATCATGGTTTTTTTGGCCTTGGTCACACTTCCAAGTTTAGGTTATTTTAACCATTTTTATTTTGTGGTTTTATGTGTCCAACAAACGGATGCGGAGAGGTGGGCGAGTGGTTTAAGCCAGATTTAAGAAACTAACCGTTTCTTAAATCCACACGAGTCATCGTGTCGTAGGTTCGAATCCTGCTCTCTCCGCCAACTTTTTCTTATCTGATAGTTATTTTTATAGATTCATTAGACGCCGTCGATTCGAACGTGGTTGGTTTCGGTACTGATTAATTTTATGCGCTTATTCAGATCCGCACGCTCTTCTCCCTCCCCCGCCTATATAGCGCAAAAGCCAACAAATCGGATAAAACGCATAGTGTTTTTTGATGATAAATCCTCAACTTAGTCTTAATCTAACACCCCTGCGTTCTTAGCGACCCTCTGTCATGGAGTGAACAATGGCGTGTCATTTTGCCCGCTGGACCCCGGCCTCCCCTGTCCTGGATACCCAAAGACTCTCCGACGAAGTGATAGCCGCCACCCGCACCTTTTCCGTTAAACGCCGCACGCGCTTTCTGCAAGGGCGCATTCTGCTCGCCGAAATGATGTTCTATCTGTACGGCCTGCCGACGCTGCCCCCCATCGCCACTACGCCGACCGGCCGCCCCTGTTTCGCCGATCATCAGCTGCCCGACTTTAGCCTCGCTTACGCCAGCAACACCGTGGGCGTGCTGCTCAGCGACGAGGGCAAAGTCGGACTGGATATCGAAGTGATGCGCGCGCGCGGCACCCGGCAAAGCGCGCTGCAACACGCGCATCAGACGCCAGCGGAAAGTGCCTGGATCGGCGCGCAGGACGATCGGCTGGAGGCAGAGACTCAGCTGTGGAGCATCCGGCAAAGCGTGCTGAAAATTTCCGGCCTCGGCAACAGCGGCCAGGCTACGCTGCGTCTGCATCCCTTCTCCGGCCACCTGCGCTCCAGCGCCACGCCGGACGTTCAGGTGATGAGCGACGCCGACGAATACCTGAGCTGGGCCTGCGCCGGCAGCCCCGGCCTGGACCGCCTGCTGTGCTGGCGCTACGAAGAGCGCCGCGGCCTGCACAAAGACGGGGAAATCTCGCCGCGCAGCCCGGCGGCATCCTCGCGCTTCGTTAAACTGACGGGCCTGAAGACGCCCGGTTAACGCAGCGCAAAGCGGATAACGCTGTCTTTACCGCACAAGTTGCTGGATTAAATTGTAAAGACAGCTAAATGTTGAGCAATCGCCTATTCTCGACCCGCGCTTTAGCCTACTATTCGCCCATGTTGTACGCTGAATCTGCTCATTCGAAAGGGAGAATCACCATGTCAGACCAAGCCTTGAAAATCGTCACTCTGCTCGGCAGCCTGCGCAAAGGCTCCTACAACGCCATGGTGGCCCGCGCCCTGCCTGGGCTGGCCCCACAAGGCGTCACCATTGAAGCGCTGCCTTCCATCCGCGATATCCCGCTGTACGACGCCGACATGCAACAGGGTGAAGGCTTCCCTGCCGCTGTCGAGGCGATCGCCGAACAGATCCGCCAGGCCGACGGCGTGATCATCGTCACCCCTGAATATAACTATTCCGTGCCCGGCGGGTTGAAGAACGCCATCGACTGGCTGTCTCGCTTGCCGAATCAGCCGCTGGCCGGCAAGCCGGTCGCCATTCAAACCAGCTCGATGGGGCCGATCGGCGGCGCGCGCTGCCAATATCATCTGCGCCAGATCCTGGTGTTCCTCGATGCGATGGTAATGAACAAGCCTGAGTTTATGGGCGGCGTGATCCAGAGCAAGGTCGATGAACAGGCCGGTGAACTGAGCGATCAGGGAACGCTGGATTTCCTGACCGGCCAGCTGTCCGCGTTCAGCGATTTTATTCGCCGCGTGGAGTGACCGTCTCGCGGCGCCCGCGGGGCGCCGCAACAGGACATGAAGTCCGTCAATTCATTGAAAATTAAAGCCATAGCATCATGTATTTTTTCATTTTAGCGTTATTTTTTGTTTCCATCACCAGTCCCGCTTTCGCCGCAGACATGCGTTATCCCGCCGGTGAAGAGCCGCTGGAGCTGCCGGCACACAGCGCGCTCAACGCCCAGCTGTCGCGATCCGCGCAAAACCAGGAAGACAAAAAGCTGGGCGCCATGTCGCTGTACCTGACGCTGATGCGCGAAGACGGCCGCAACGTCTGGGCGCCCTACCAGCTGGCGGTATCGTCGGCGGAGAAAGGCCAAACCGAGCTGGCGGAGCGCTACCTGCAGCTGAGCGCCGACCGCGGCCTGTGGTACTACTACAACCTGCTGGAGGACGACGCCTTCAACAGCATCCAGCACTCCGCCACCTACCAATCGATCCTGGCCGCCACCAAAGCGCGCTATCTGCAGCACGCCCGTCACTATGAAGGCAAGGCCAGCTACGCGATGCCGGACGGCGAAGCGCCGCCCGAAGGCTGGCCAACGGTGATCTTCCTGCATACCTACGGCAAAGCCGCCGCCATCAGCCCCGAAGAACGGCTGCTGTTCGGCGAAATGGGCGTGGCGTACATCGAGATCAACGGCACGCAGATGCTGTCGGAAAACAGCTTCCGCTGGTCGAATTACAGCGACGAGAGCACCCACACCGCCATTCAGCGTACGCTGCAACAGCTGGCTCCGCAGCTAAAGCTGAATACCCAACGGATTTACCTCAGCGCCCGCGGCCAGGGCGCACTGCACGCCGCCAACCTGATCGCGAAGTACCCGCAGTTTTACGCCGGCGCGCTCCTGATCGCCCCCAACGGGGAGATCAAGCCGGCCCAGCAGTCGCTGGCGGCGCAAAAGAAAATCGTGATGGCGTATTACGATCGGCAGAACTTCAGCGAGCAGGCGCTGGCATTGCACTTCGCCAATCTGTTCGGGGAGGATAATCAGGTGTAGACGCTGCACTTCGCCCAGGGAGAGGATGCCGCCGGCAGTTGGCAGGCGCGCTTCAGGCGGCCATTGCAGTGGGTGTTGGATCGGGCGCCGGATGCGACGCCGGGCGTCTAGGGGTTCAGGGCCGGCAGGCGCCGGCCCTTTGGCGGTCAATGGCCGTCGACGAAGACGATCTTCAGCACGAACAGCAGCGCCACCACCACCACACACGGGCTGATTTCACGCCAGCGGCCGGTGCCGAGCTTCATCACGCAGTAGGAGATAAAGCCGAGCGCGATACCTTCGGTGATCGAGAAGCTGAACGGCATCATCACCGCGGTAACAAACGCCGGTACCGCTTCGGTCAGATCGTCCCACTTCACCCGCGCCAGGCTGGAGGTCATCAGCACGCCGACGTAGATCAGCGCACCGGCGGCGGCGTAAGCCGGCACCATGCCCGCCAGCGGCGACAGGAAGATCACCAGCAGGAACAGCAGGCCGGTGACCACCGCCGTCAAACCGGTGCGGCCGCCGACGGCGACGCCGGAAGAGCTTTCGATGTAAGCGGTCACGGAAGAGGTGCCCGCCAGCGAACCGGCCACCGAGCTGATGCTGTCGACGTACAGCGCCTGCTTCATACGCGGGAACTTGCCCTGGCTGTCGGTCAGGCCGGCTTTATCGGTAACGCCGATCAGGGTGCCTGAAGAGTCGAACAGGTTCACCAGCATAAACGAGAAAATAACCCCGGCCAGCCCGATGTTCAGCGCGCCGGCCACGTCGACCTGGCCCACCACCGAGGTGATGCTCGGCGGCAGGGAGAACAGGCCGCCGTATTTCACGTCGCCCAGCATCCAGCCGATAAGGGTGGTGACCACGATCGACACCAGCACCGCCGCGTGGAAGTTACGCGAAGAGAGCACGGCGATGATGAAGAAGCCGAGCGCGCCCAGCAGCACATTGTGCGAGGTCAGGCTGCCGATGGTCACCAGCGTGTCCGGGTTGGCCACTACGATGCCGGCGTTTTTCAGCCCCATCATGCCGATGAACAGACCGATGCCGCTGGTGATGCCGACCCGCAGGCTGACCGGAATGTTGGCGATCATCCAGTAGCGGATGCGGAAAATGGTCAGCAGCAGCAGGCCGACCGCTCCCCAGAAGATGGCGCCCATGCCCACCTGCCAGGAGATGCCCATCGCCCCGACCACCACGAAGGCGAAGAAGGCGTTCAGGCCCATCGCCGGCGCCAGCGCCACCGGCAGGTTCGCCAGCAGGCCCATAAAGATGCTGCCGAAGGCGGCGATCAAACAGGTAGTGACAAATACCGCCTGGGTATCCATGCCCGCCGCGCCCAAAATTTGAGGGTTAACGAACACGATATACACCATGGTGAGGAAGGTGGTGATACCGGCAATCGTTTCCGTACGCGCCGTCGTGCCATGTTGCTTGAGTTTAAACACGCGCCCAAGCAAGCCTTGCTCAGCGTCAAGGCCAGATACTGGTTTGGTCATTATCAGAATTCCGAAAATGGGAATGGACAGTCGCCGGCTATCCTATAACAAAAAGTGGGGCTTTTGACGCCGGTCACAGGTTTTTTTCGCCGTCTTTACGGCTAAACGCGTCAACGGCTTGTATTTACAGGCTTTCATTCCCCGTTCCCGCCCGCTGCGTTGCCGTTTGCCGGCACGGCCGATAAAATGGCCTATCGCATCTCTTACCCTACCCGCTAAAAAAACAGGAATCCGCATGTCTTCGACCTTTATCGATAAGCTCGCGTTAATTACGCTGAAAGATGACAAAGTGGCGCTGGTGCGTTCACACAATAAGACGCTGTTTTATGTCCCGGGCGGAAAACGCGAAGCGGGTGAAACCGACGAACAGGCGCTGTGCCGCGAAATCGACGAAGAGCTGACCGTTGCGCTGCTGCCGAGCTCCATCGCGTTTTACGGCGAGTTCACCGGCCCGGCGGACGGCAAGCAGGACGGCACCCAGGTGCGCATTCGCTGCTATCAGGCCGACTTTACCGGACAGCTGCAGCCGGCCGCCGAAATCGCCGAACTCAGGTGGTGCGACAGCCGCGATTTACCGCACTGCTCACACGTCGCCGCGCTGATTTTGCACGATCTTAAGGCGCGTAACCTGATCAAGTGATCGCTGAGCGGCCTCAGCGGCGTTAACCCGAAGGAACCTGTCCCGCATGAATCAGATTGACTGCATTTTGTTCGACTGCGACGGCACGCTGGTGGACAGCGAAGTGCTGTGCAGCAAAGCCTATGTGCACATGTTCGCCCGCTACGGCATTCACCTGTCGCTGGAAGAGGTGTTCAAGAAATACAAAGGGGTGAAGCTGTACGAGATCATCGATCGGGTCAACGCCGAGCAGGGCACTAACCTGGCAAAAGAGGCGCTGGAACCGCTGTATCGGCAGGAGGTGGCGCGGCTGTTCGACAGCGAATTACAGCAGATTGCCGGCGCCCGCGAGCTGCTGGCGCAGGTGACGGTGCCTGTCTGCACCGTCTCCAACGGGCCGGTCAGCAAGATGCAGCACTCACTCGGCCTGACCGGCATGCTGCCTTATTTTGATGACCGGTTGTTCAGCGGCTATGACATTCAGCGCTGGAAGCCGGATCCGGCGATCGTGTTTCACGCCGCCGAACGGATGCAGGTACCGGTGGCGCGCTGCATCCTGGTGGACGACTCGCCCGCCGGCGCCCAGGCCGGCATCAACGCCGGCATCCCGGTCTTTTACTTCTGCGCCGATCCGCATAACCCGCCGATCGACCACCCGCTGGTGACGACGTTCGACGACCTGGCCCAGCTGCCCGCGCTGTGGCGCGAACGCGGCTGGCGGCTCACGGCCGATTAACTGGCCGGCAACGGCGGCTTGTTGCGCCACCAGCGCCAGGACCGTTTCAGCGCGCGGGTTTGCGCGCCGAAGCGGCGGTTAATCGCGTTGGCCAGCAGATCGAGCGCCAGGCAGAACACGAAATAGACCAGCGCCACGAACAGGAACACTTCCATCGGGTAGACCATGCTGCGGTTGTTGACCTGGGTCGCCAGAAAGGTCAGTTCGCCAACGCCGACGATATAAGCCAGCGAGGTGTCTTTGATCAGGGAGATCCACTGGTTAATGAACGACGGCACCATCATGCGCAGCGCCTGCGGCAGCACGATCATGCGCAGCGTCTGCCAACGGGTCAGCCCCAGAGAAAGCCCGGCCTGCCACTGGCCGGGGCCGATCGCGGCGATGCCGGCCTTCACCGCATGGGCCAAATAGGCCGAAGCGATCAGCGCCAGCGCGCACACCACGGTAGTGATTTCCGGGATCTCGACGCCAAACACCATCGGCAGCAGGAAATAGGTCCAGAAGATCAGCATGATGACCGGAATGGCGCGGAAAAAGCCCAGCACCGCCGCCAGCAATCCGGCAGCGACGCCGCGCGACATCGCCAGCGCCACGCCGAGTAAGGTACCAAGCACCGCCGAAGCCACGCCGGCCATCAGGCTGATCGCCAACGTCAGCGCCGCGCCGCCCAGCGGTCCGTCCGGCCAGGTGCCCCACAGCAGGTAGCCCAGGTTATCGTGAATTACGCTGAAATCCATCTCAATGCCCTCCCAGCGATTTACGCTGTTGGCGCCACATGCCCCAGCCTTCCAGCAGCGCGATGATGGCGATATACAGCACCGTCGCCACGCCGAACGCCTGGAAGGTGCGCAACGTTTCGGTTTCGACCTGACGCGAGGCGTAAGAGAGTTCGGCAACGCCGATCGCCATGGTCAGCGACGAGTTCTTGATCACGTTCATGTATTGCCCGAGCAGCGGCGGCAGCGCGATTTTCAGCGCCTGCGGCAGCACCACGTAGCGCATCGCCTGCCAGCCGGTCAGCCCCAGCGCCTGGGCGGCATATTTCTGCCCGCCGGCGACGCCGCGAATACCGGAACGGATCTCTTCGGCGATAAAGGCGGTAGAGTAGAGCGTCAGGCCGAAGAAACCGGCGAGAAACTCGAACGACGGCCACTCAAGCGGGCCGACCTGATGCGAGCTGTTCAGCCACTGCATGGCGGCGGACGGCAGGATCTGCCCGGCGGCGAAATACCAGAAGAACAGCTGCACCAGCAGCGGCGTATTGCGAAACAGCGAGCTGTACCCCATCGCCAGCCAGCGCAACGGCCGCAGGCTGCTGTCGCGCATCGCCGCCAGCACAAAGCCCAGCAGCGTGGCCGCCAGGCCCGCGCAGGCGGAAAGCCACAGCGTCAGCAGAAAGCCGTGCCACAGCCAGCTCAGGTATTGCGGCGCCAGCAGCCAGTCCAGGTTCATGTTCAATCCTTGTCTTGCAGAATGCATCAGGGGCGCAGCAAGCTGCGCCCCTCCGTGCCGATCTCACCGCGAGCGGTTAAATCAGGCTTTCGGTTGCTGATCCAAAGGCGCGATTTTGAAATCACCGCGCGGTTGGGCGGATTGGGTTTCCGGCCCGAACCAGCGATCGTAAATCTTAACCGCTTCGCCGTCTTTTTCCAGCTTGATCAACGTCTCGTTCACCGCGGCGGTCAGGCGATCTTCGCCCTTGGGAATGCCGACGCCCTGGTACTCTTTGGTCAGGCTGAACGGTGAAATTTCAAACTCCGCCTTCTGCGCCGCCGGCAGGTTGCCGAGCAGGCCGACCAGCTTGGCGTCGTCCTGAGTGATCGCCTGCACGTTGCCGTTACGCAGCGCCACAAACGCCAGCGGGGTGTCATCGTAAGAGATCACTTTCGCCGTCGGGAAACGCTCGCGCAGGGTGATTTCCTGCACCGTGCCCTTATCCGCGCCGATGCGCAGCTTCTTGATGTCTTCCGGGGTTTTCAGCACGCCTTTGCGGGCGATGAATTTCTGGCCGGTAGCGAAATATGGCACGCTGAAGTTCACTTCCTTGGCGCGCTCGTCGGTAATGGTGAAGTTGGCGGCGATCAGGTCAACCTTCTTCGACACCAGCAACGGAATGCGGTTGGCCGGGTTGGTGGCGCGCAGCTCCACTTTCACGCCCAGCGCTTTACCGATCGCATCGGCGACGTCCACATCGTAGCCCACCAGCTTCTTGCTCTGCGGGTCGATGTAGCCGAACGGCGGGTTGCTATCGAACACCGCGATACGCACCACGCCGGCTTGCTTGATATCGTCAAGTTTGTCCGCGTGCGCGGCGCCGGCGGCGAGGCCGGTCAGACTGGCTAACAACGTTAAGGCCAAAGCGCGATGTTTCATAGAAAGCTCCTAAGTGGTTGATGTCCTGCTGGCGGATAAGCTAGCAAGCGCCACATAGGTCAGGAAATAATATAAAAAGCTATATTTATAACCTTTTTATCTTTACGCGCTTAAGATGGAATAAAGGCGCGGGAAACCGCGCCTTTGAAGGATATTACCCGGAAAGGGTTAGTCGGCCTTTTCGTCTTTACCGCCCGGAGAGAGTAGCTTTTCCAGGGCATCACCACCCAAATGACGGAAGTCCTGCCCTTTGACGAAATAGAAGATAAATTCGCAGATGTTCTGGCAGCGGTCGCCGATGCGCTCGATAGAACGGGCGCAGAACAGCGCGGTCAACACACTGGGAATGGTGCGTGAGTCTTCCATCATGTAGGTCATCAGCTGACGCACGATGCCTTCATACTCCTGGTCGACCTTTTTATCTTCACGGTAGATACGGATCGCCTCGTCCAGATCCATGCGCGCGAAGGCGTCCAGCACGTCGTGCAGCATCTGCACGGTGTGGCGCCCCAGCGATTCCAGGCTGACCAACAGCGGCTGGTGCTGGTGCGAGAACTTTTCCAGCGCGGTGCGGCAAATTTTGTCCGCCACGTCGCCGATGCGCTCCAGCTCGGAAATGGTTTTGATGATCGCCATCACCAGGCGCAGATCGCTGGCGGTTGGCTGGCGCTTGGCGATGATGCGCACGCAGGCTTCGTCGATCGCCACTTCCATCATGTTGACCTTGGCGTCGCCTTCGATCACGCGCTTGGCCAGCTCGCCATCCTGATTGTGCATCGCGGTGATAGCGTCAGTCAGCTGCTGCTCCACCAGCCCGCCCATGGTCAGCACCTGGGTGCGGATATGCTCAAGCTCTGCGTTGAACTGGCCGGAAATGTGTTTATTTAAATTCAGGTTATCCATGATGCTTCCTATCAACCATAACGGCCAGTGATGTAGTCTTCAGTCTGCTTTTTCTGCGGCGCAGTGAACAGGTTATCAGTATCACTGAACTCGATCAGCTCGCCCAGATACATAAATGCGGTAGAGTCGGAGCAGCGCGCCGCCTGCTGCATGTTGTGCGTCACGATCACCACGGTGTAGTCGGCCTTCAGCTCGCTGATCAGCTCTTCAATCTTACCGGTGGAGATCGGATCCAGCGCCGAGCAAGGCTCATCCAGCAACAGCACTTCCGGACGAATGGCGATGCCGCGGGCGATGCACAGACGCTGCTGCTGGCCGCCGGAGAGGCTGTAGCCGCTCTGGTGCAGCTTGTCCTTGGTTTCGTTCCACAGCGCCGCCTTGGTCAGCGCCCACTGCACGCGCTCGTCCATATCGGCGCGCGACAGCTTTTCAAACAGGCGAACGCCGAAGGCGATGTTGTCGTAAATCGACATCGGGAACGGCGTCGGCTTCTGGAACACCATGCCGACCTTGGCGCGCAGCAGCGCGATATCCGAGTTGTCGGTCAGGATGTTCTGGCCGTCCAGCAGGATGCCGCCTTCCGCGCGCTGTTCCGGGTACAGCTGATACATCTTGTTGAAGGTGCGCAGCAGGGTGGATTTGCCGCAGCCGGATGGGCCGATAAACGCGGTGACCTTGTTCTTGGCGATATCCAGCGTGATGTTCTTCAGCGCATGGAATTTGCCGTAGTAGAAGTTCAGATCGCGTACCTGAATTTTGCTGCTGGAAGCGTCAGTAACCATACTCATCAAGACTTCTCTCTTTTCATCAGCGCCGCCAAAGCGGCGCTCAAAATTTTATGAATGCTTTTTCTTGGCGAAAATCACGCGCGCCAGGATATTCAGTAACAGTACGCACAGGGTGATCAACAGCACCCCGGCCCAGGCCAGCTGTTGCCATTCGGCGAACGGGCTCATGGCGAATTTGAAGATGGTCACCGGCAGGTTGGCGATCGGCTGCATCAGGTCGGTGCTCCAGAACTGGTTCGACAGCGAGGTGAACAGCAGCGGTGCGGTTTCCCCGGCGATGCGCGCAATCGCCAGCAGCACGCCGGTGATGATACCGGACACCGACGCCTTCAGCGTGATGGCGGAAATCATGCGCCATTTCGGCGTACCCAGGGCGTACGCGGCCTCGCGCAGCGTATCCGGTACCAGCTTCAGCATGTTTTCGGTGGTGCGAATGACGATCGGCACCTGCAGCAGCGCCAGCGCCACGATGCCGGCCCAGCCGGAGAAGTGTTCCATCTTCGCCACCACGATGGTGTAAACGAACAGGCCCACCACGATCGACGGTGCGGACAGCAGGATATCGTTGATAAAGCGGATCACTTCCGCCAGCCAAGATTTACGGCCGTATTCCGCCAGGTAGATGCCGGCCATGATGCCCAGCGGCGTACCGAAGATGGTCGCCCACAGGATCAACAGGCCGCTACCGGCGATGGCGTTGGCCAAGCCGCCGCCCGCGGTATTCGGCGGCGGGGTCATTTCGGTGAACAGCGCCAGCGACATACCGTCGAAGCCTTTGGTGACGGTGGCGATCAGGATCCAGATCAACCAGAACAGCCCGAACGCCATGGTCGCCATCGACAGGAACAGCGCGAGGCGGTTTTTCTGCCGGCGCCAGGCCTGCATTTTGCGGCGGCTTTCCGCCAGAACGACTGCGTTTTGCATATCCATCGTCGCCATGTTAACGCCCCTCATTCTTGGCCAGACGCATGATCATCAGTTTCGACAGCGCCAGCACGATAAAGGTGATAACAAACAGAATCAGGCCCAGCTCCATCAACGCGGCGGTGTGCACGCCGGACTCGGCTTCGGCGAATTCGTTGGCCAGCGCCGAGGTGATACTGTTGCCCGGCATGTACAGCGAAGCGCTGTCGAGCTGGTAGGTGTTACCGATGATAAAGGTCACCGCCATGGTTTCCCCCAGCGCGCGGCCCAGGCCCAACATCACGCCGCCGATGACGCCGTTTTTGGTGAACGGCAGCACGATGCGCCAGATGACTTCCCAGGTGGTGCAACCGATGCCGTAGGCCGACTCTTTCATCATCACCGGCGTCTGTTCGAACACGTCGCGCATGACCGCGGCGATGTAAGGAATGATCATGATCGCCAGGATCACCCCGGCGGCCAGAATGCCGATGCCGAAGGCCGGGCCGGAGAACAGCTCGCCGACGATCGGAATGCCCGACAGCACTTCGCCCACCGGCGTCTGGAAGTATTCGGCGAACAGCGGGGCGAACACGAACAGGCCCCACATGCCGTAGACGATGCTCGGGATGGCCGCCAGCAGCTCAATGGCGATGCCCAGCGGCCGCTTCAACCAGTTCGGCGCCAGTTCGGTCAGGAACAACGCGATGCCGAAGCTCACCGGCACGGCGATGATCAGCGCGATAAGCGAGGTGACCACGGTACCGTAGATCGGCACCAGCGCGCCGAACTGCTCCGCCGGCGCGTCCCACTCTTTGGTCCACAGGAAAGCGAAGCCGAATTTCTGCATGCTTGGCCAGGAGGCGAAGATCAGCGAAACGATAATGCCGCCCAGCAACAATAGGGTAATCAGCGCAGCCAGTCTCACCAGCGCGCTGAAAATGATGTCACCGTTTTTGCCCGGTGCTTTGATGGTCGGCTTGTACTCAGCCATAGATTACTCTCTGTTTGAACCCTGGCAGCCCCAACCGGGATCGGAGCCTGAAGAACTGTGTGGGGCGCGGCGAGCCCGCGCCCCTGCGTTGTTAGTACAGCGCTTTACCTGAACTGTCTTTTACGTTGGTTTTCCAGGCCGCGCGCACCTGCTCAACCACTTCTTTCGGCAGGGTGGCGTAATCCAGCTCGTTAGCCTGTTTGCCGCCGGTTTTGTAAGCCCAGTCGAAGAACTTCAGCACTTCGGCGCCCTGAGCAGGGTTTTTCTGCTCTTTGTGCACCAGGATGAAGGTGGTGGAGGTGATTGGCCACACGTTGTCGCCTTTCTGGTCAGTCAGATCCTGAGCGAAGGTCTTGCTCCAATCCACGCCTTTGGCCGCGTTGCTGAAGCTCTCTTCAGTCGGGCTGACCGGTTTGCCGTCGGCGGAAACCAGCTTGGTGTAAGCCAGGTTGTTCTGCTTGGCGTAAGCGTATTCTACGTAGCCGATAGAGCCTGGCAGACGCTGAACGAAGGCGGCGATGCCGTCGTTGCCTTTGCCGCCCAGACCGGTCGGCCAGTTAACGGTAGAACCGGCGCCAATCTTTTCTTTCCACTGCGCGTTGGCCTTGGACAGGTAGCTGGTGAACACGAACGAGGTGCCGGAACCATCGGCGCGGCGCACCACGGCGATGTTCTGGTCAGGCAGTTTCACGCCAGGGTTCAGCTTGGTGATAGCCGGGTCGTTCCATTTTTTGACGTTGCCCAGGTAGATATCGCCCAGGGTTTTACCGTCCAGAGTCAGTTCGCCGGATTTAATGCCCGGGATATTCACGGCCAGCACCACGCCGCCAATCACGGTCGGGAACTGGAACAGGCCGTCGGCCGCCAGCTTGTCGTCAGACAGCGGGGCGTCGGAGGCGCCAAAGTCAACGGTGTTGGCCACGATTTGCTTCACGCCGCCAGAGGAGCCGATGCCCTGATAGTTAACTTTGTTGCCGGTTTCTTTCTGATAAGAATCTGCCCACTTGGCGTAAACCGGAGCGGGGAATGTCGCACCTGCACCGGTCAGGCTGGCAGCAGCGAACGCGGACACGGCGGTCAGGGAGAAGGTCGCTGCCACAATACTGGCGACGGTGGTACGCATCAGTTTCATAATCCCTCCTAATGGGATATTTAAAATCGACTTCGAGTCGTTTTAATCAGAGTAAGTATTGCTGCAGGAGGGAAAATAGGACAGTTTGGTGACAGAAAAATGTACGCAATATGACAGTTATATTACAGTGCATTTGAGGGGTGGTGATTTATATAAAAATCAACTTGTTAAATCAAAAACAGCGCAATAGCCAAGCAATAAAAAAACCGTTTGGCCACGCCCTATCCGCTTGAATATGACAACGTTTATCCCTGAATCGGCGCCGCTGTCATCTTTCGCGTTACTCATGAAAAAAGCCGGCGCTAAGGCCGGCTTTTGCAGTTTACCTGCGGCAGATTACTCTACGGTGACAGACTTCGCCAGGTTGCGCGGCTGGTCAACGTCGGTGCCTTTGATCAGCGCCACGTGGTAAGACAGCAGCTGCAACGGCACGGTGTAGAAGATCGGCGCCACGATTTCCTCGACGTGCGGCAGAGGAATGATGGTCATGCCTTCGCTGCTGACGAAGCCAGCGTCCTGATCGGCGAACACATACAGCTGGCCGCCGCGCGCGCGCACTTCTTCAATGTTGGACTTCAGCTTTTCCAGCAGTTCGTTGTTCGGCGCCACCACAATCACCGGCATATCGGCGTCGATCAGCGCCAGCGGGCCGTGTTTCAGCTCGCCCGCCGCATAAGCTTCGGCATGAATATAGGAGATCTCTTTCAGCTTCAGCGCCCCTTCCATGGCGATCGGATACTGATCGCCGCGGCCGAGGAACAGCGCATGGTGCTTGTCGGAGAAGCCTTCCGCCAGCGCTTCGATCTCTTTATCCATCGACAGCATCTGCTCGATGCGCGCCGGCAGCGCCTGCAGGCCGTGCACGATCTCCTGCTCCACGCTTTCTGCCATGCCTTTCAGGCGGCCCAGGCGCGCCACCAGCATCAGCAGCACGGTGAGCTGCGTGGTGAAGGCCTTGGTCGAGGCTACGCCGATTTCCGTGCCGGCCTTGGTCATCAATGCCAGATCGGATTCGCGCACCAGCGAAGAGCCCGCAACGTTACAAACGGCCAGCGAACCGAGATAACCCAGCTCTTTGGACAGGCGCAGCGCCGCCAGGGTATCGGCGGTTTCGCCGGACTGCGACAGGGTGATGATCAGGCTGCCCGGACGCACCGCCGATTTGCGGTAACGGAACTCGGAGGCGATCTCGACGTCGCACGGCACGCCGGCCAGCGCTTCGAACCAGTAACGCGCCACCATACCGGAGTGGTAAGAAGTGCCACAGGCGATGATCTGCACGTGCTGCACCTTGGCCAACAGCTCATCGGCGCGCGGGCCCAGCTCGCTCAGGTTGATTTGGCCATGGCTGAAACGCCCTTCCAGGGTGTTTTTCAGCGCCAGCGGCTGTTCGTAGATCTCTTTTTGCATGTAGTGGCGGTAAGCGCCTTTGTCGCCGGCGTCATACTGCACCTGGGATTCGATCTCAGGGCGCTCGATGGCGTTGCCCTGCTTGTCGAAGATGTTGACGGTGCGGCGAGTCACTTCCACCACGTCGCCTTCTTCCAGGAAGATGAAGCGGCGGGTGACCGGCAGCAGCGCCAGCTGGTCGGAAGCGATGAAGTTTTCCCCGACGCCGCGGCCGATAACCAGCGGGCTGCCGGAGCGCGCCGCGACCAATACGCTCGGATCGCGGCTGTCCATCACCACGGTGCCGTAGGCGCCGCGCAGCTGTGGGATCACGCGCTGAACCACTTCCAGCAGCGTACCGCCCTGCAGTTGTTCCCAGTGCACCAGGTGCGCAATCACTTCGGTGTCGGTTTCGGAGCTGAAGCGATAACCGCGTTCGATCAGCAGTTCGCGCAGCGGTTCGTGGTTTTCGATGATGCCGTTATGCACCACGGTAATGTAGTCGGAAACATGCGGGTGCGCGTTCGCCTCGGTCGGTTCACCGTGCGTTGCCCAACGGGTGTGAGCGATGCCGGTACCGCCGTGCAGATCGGTCTGCTCCGCCGCTTCGGCCAGTTTTTGCACCTTGCCTACGCGGCGCAGGCGGCTGACGTTGCCTTTTTCGTCGACCACTGCCAGACCGGCGGAGTCATAACCGCGGTACTCAAGACGACGTAAACCTTCCAACAGGATTTCTGCGATATCACGTTGCGCTACTGCGCCTACAATTCCACACATCAGTTATATTCCTAATGAACGCCCTTCATGGGCGCTTTCGATGCCTTGACCTGATTTTTGCCGGTTTTTACCGTGCGCCCCCCGAGCCTGTAGATGGTGGGGGTTATTATGTTTTGTATTGGGCTCGTGAACGGAGCCCAACGCAAAACACACTATGACTTCTTCTTCACCGGACGTTGCCAGCCCTGAATGTGCACCTGCTTGACGCGGCTCAGCACCAGTTCGTTCTCGGCTATATCGCGCGTCACCGTGGTGCCGGCGGCGATGGTGGAGCCTTTGCCGACCGACACCGGCGCCACCAGCTGTGTATCGGAACCGACGAATACGCCGTCGCCGATCACCGTCTTGTGCTTGTTGGCGCCATCGTAGTTGCAGGTGATGGTGCCGGCGCCGATATTCACGTCATCGCCAATTTCGGCATCGCCCAGATAGCTGAGGTGGCCGGCCTTGGAGCCTTTACCCAGACGCGCCTTTTTCATTTCCACAAAGTTGCCGACGTGAGCCCCTGCCGCCAGCTCCGCGCCTGGGCGCAGGCGGGCGAACGGCCCCACGGTGCAGTCGGCTTCCAGCACGCTGTCCTCCAGCACGCTGTAAGGGCTGATCTCGCAGTCATCGCCAATCACGCAGTTTTTCAGCACGCAGCCGGCGCCGATTTTCACCCGGTCGCCCAGCTTGACGTGACCTTCGATAATCACATTCGCATCAATAGTGATGTCGCGGCCGTGAACAAGTTCCCCGCGCAGATCGAAACGCGCCGGATCCAGCAACATCACGCCGGCTAACAGCAGCTTTTCAGACTGTTCCGACTGGAAGACGCGCTCCAGGGTCGCCAGCTGCAGGCGGTTGTTCACGCCTTCCACTTCACTCAGGCGCAACGGGTGCACGGTTTCGATTTTCTTGCCGTCGGCATGGGCCAACGCAATGATATCGGTGATGTAGAACTCACCCTGTGCGTTGTCGTTATTCAACATCCCCAGCCAGCGCTTCAGATCGCGCCCGTTCGCCACCAGGATGCCGGTATTGATCTCGTTAATCTGGCGCTGCGCCTCGCTGGCATCCTTGTGTTCGACGATGCCCACCACGTTGCCCTGCTCGCGCACGATGCGCCCGTAACCGCTCGGATCGTCCAGCTTGACCGTCAGCAGCCCGATACCGCCCTGCGGCTTGGCCGCCAGCAGGCGTTGCAGCGTATCCACGGAGATCAACGGCACGTCACCGTACAGCATCAGCACGTCTTCATCGTCGGCAAAGTGCGGCGCGGCCTGCTGCATCGCATGGCCGGTACCCAGTTGCTCGGCCTGCAGCACCCAGTTCAGCGCGCCGTCAGTCAACGTACTCTTCAGCAGATCGCCGCCGTGGCCGTATACCAGGTGGACATGTTGCGCGCCCAGTTTCATCGCGGCATCAATGACGTGTTGCACCATCGGCTTGCCGGCCAACGGATGTAAGACCTTGGGAAGATCGGAATACATGCGTGTTCCCTTGCCCGCGGCGAGGATAACCACGCTCATTGCGCTGTTCGACATAAGCAACCTGATAACTCCATTTTGATAGACGAAAGTAAAACCGTTTAGCGACGATATTACTACATATTTCTCTGCACGAACCCGGTGCAGACCGCGTGGGCCTTGGCCTGCCGCTATCGCGGCCAATTCGGCGTCGGGACGAAAAAACTGTCGGCGATCGGCGACGTTTATTTCCCGATATCAGGGGTTATACACCACACTGTCCGCCGGGCTGCAATGCTTATTTTAAAGTAAAAAAAAAGCGACCCTATAGGCCGCTTTCTTAAAGTTGGGTGCCAGGCACCCAAACATTACATCGCTTTTCTGGTGAGCTCGATAACGCGCAGTTTTGCGATCGCTTTCGCCAGTTCAGCGGATGCCTGAGCATAGTCGACATCGCCATGAGAGCTGCGAATGTGTTCTTCAGCTTTACGCTTAGCTTCCAACGCTCTCGCTTCGTCGAGGTCAGTACCACGGATAGCAGTGTCCGCCAGCACGGTAACCACGCTCGGCTGCACCTCGAGGATGCCGCCGGACAGGTAGATGAACTCTTCTTCACCGTGCTGCTTAACAATACGCACCATGCCAGGCTTGATGGCAGTCAGCAGCGGCGCATGGCCAGGGAAGATCCCCAGTTCACCTTCGCTGCCTGTCACCTGGATCTTCTGCACCAGGCCGGAAAACATCTGTTTTTCCGCGCTGACTACATCCAGATGGTAAGTCATAGCCATATCACCCTCCTCTCAAGGCGTTACAGTTTCTTGGCTTTTTCCACTGCTTCTTCAATGGTGCCAACCATGTAGAACGCCTGCTCCGGCAGGTGGTCATAGTCGCCGTCCATAATGCCTTTGAAACCACGGATGGTGTCTTTCAGCGATACGAACTTGCCCGGAGAACCGGTGAAGACTTCTGCCACGAAGAACGGCTGAGACAGGAAGCGTTGGATCTTACGCGCACGGGATACGACCAGTTTGTCTTCTTCAGACAGCTCGTCCATACCCAGGATCGCGATGATATCTTTCAGTTCCTGGTAGCGTTGCAGAATGGACTGCACGCCACGCGCTACGTCGTAGTGCTCCTGGCCAACAACCAGCGGATCCAGCTGACGGCTGGTGGAATCCAGCGGGTCAACGGCCGGGTAGATACCCAGAGAAGCGATGTTACGGCTCAGTACCACGGTTGCGTCCAAGTGCGCAAAGGTGGTGGCTGGTGACGGGTCAGTCAAGTCATCCGCAGGAACGTAAACGGCCTGTACGGAAGTGATGGAACCGGTCTTGGTCGAGGTGATACGTTCTTGCAGAACGCCCATCTCTTCCGCCAGCGTTGGCTGATAACCTACCGCGGATGGCATACGGCCCAGAAGTGCGGACACTTCGGTACCGGCCAGGGTGTAACGGTAGATGTTGTCAACGAACAGCAGAACGTCACGGCCTTCGTCACGGAATTTCTCCGCCATGGTCAGACCGGTCAGCGCAACGCGCAGACGGTTACCTGGTGGCTCGTTCATCTGGCCGTAAACCAGGGATACTTTGTCCAGAACGTTGGAGTCGGTCATTTCGTGGTAGAAGTCGTTACCCTCACGAGTACGCTCGCCCACGCCCGCAAACACGGAATAACCGGAGTGCTCGATCGCGATGTTACGGATCAGCTCCATCATGTTTACGGTTTTACCCACGCCCGCACCGCCGAACAGACCGACTTTACCGCCCTTGGCGAATGGACAAATCAGGTCCATTACCTTGATACCGGTTTCCAGCAGTTCCTGGGAGCTGGACAGCTCTTCGTAGCTTGGCGCCGCGCGGTGAATCGCCCAACGCTCTTCTTCGCCGATGTCGCCTTTCATGTCGATTGGTTGACCCAATACGTTCATGATACGGCCCAGGGTAGCTTTACCCACCGGCACTTCAATCGGGTGGTCCAGGTTGTTCACTTTCAGACCGCGACGCAGACCGTCGGAGGTCCCCATTGCGATACAGCGAACCACGCCACCGCCCAGCTGTTGCTGAACTTCCAACACCAGTTTTTCGGTGCCGTTTTCTACCTCAAGGGCATCGTACACTTTTGGTACGGCATCCTGAGGGAACTCGACGTCCACCACGGCGCCGATTACCTGGATAATCTTTCCAGTAGCCATCTTGAATCCTCTACGTAATTCGTAAACCTAGCTTAAACCGCGGAGGCTCCCGAAACGATCTCGGTGAGTTCCTGAGTGATGCTGGCCTGACGCGCCTTGTTGTATACCAACTGCAGCTCTTTGATCAGGCTACCGCCGTTATCGGTTGCGGCTTTCATCGCGACCATTCGTGCGGCCTGCTCGCTGGCCAGGTTTTCCACGACGCCCTGATAAACCTGCGACTCCACATAGCGGCGCAGCAAGGTATCAAGCAGCACTTTTGGATCGGGTTCATACAGGTAATCCCAAGGCGTTTTCTTCAGCTCTTCGTCATCGGCTGGCGGTAACGGCAGCAGCTGAAGCACCTGTGGCTCTTGGGACATCGTATTAACAAATTTGTTGCTGACAATGTACAGCTTGTCCAAACGACCTTCGTCGTAGGCCTGCAGCATCACTTTCACCGGCCCGATCAGATCCGACAGGGAAGGTTTGTCCCCCATGCCGGTCACCTGGGCAACCACGTTGCCGCCCACGGAACCAAAGAAAGAGGCCGCTTTAGAGCCAATCAGCGCCAAATCGGTTTCGACGCCTTTTTCGGACCAGGCTTTCATCTCCGCCAGCAGCTTTTTGAACAGGTTGATGTTCAAGCCGCCGCAGAGACCACGGTCAGTAGACACCACCAGATACCCGACGCGCTTAACGTCACGCTCATCCAGGTACGGGTGCTTGTACTCCAGATTCCCTAACGCAAGGTGACCAATCACTTTGCGCATGGTCTCTGCATAAGGACGGCTGGCCGCCATGCGATCCTGCGATTTACGCATTTTGGAGGCGGCGACCATTTCCATCGCTTTAGTGATCTTTTGCGTGTTTTGCACGCTAGCGATCTTACTACGTATCTCTTTTGCGCCGGCCATCTCTGCTTCTCCTCAGTGCCAGACGGCCTGCTGTCTTTCAACAGCAGGACCGTTCGGCGTTACCAGGACTGGGTTTTCTTGAAGGTCTCGAGGATGTCTTTCAACTTGCCCTCGATCTCATCATTGAAGTTGCCAGTTTGGTTGATGTGGTTCAGCAGCTCGGCGTGCTCGCGGTCCGCATAGGCGACCAGCGCGGCTTCGAAGCTCACCACTTTGGCGACTTCGACGTCGTTCAGGTAACCGCGTTCTGCGGCAAACAGCACCAGAGACTGTTGTGCAACCGACATCGGCGCATACTGTTTCTGTTTCAGCAGCTCGGTCACTTTCTGACCGTGGCTCAGCTGTTTGCGGGTCGCGTCGTCCAGATCGGAGGCGAACTGGGAGAACGCAGCCAATTCACGATACTGCGCCAGCGCGGTACGGATACCACCGGACAGTTTCTTCATGATCTTGGTCTGCGCGGCGCCACCAACACGGGATACGGAGATACCCGGGTTAACTGCCGGACGAATACCGGAGTTGAACAGGTTGGATTCCAGGAAGATCTGACCATCGGTAATCGAGATTACGTTGGTCGGAACGAACGCGGAAACGTCACCCGCCTGGGTTTCAATGATCGGCAGAGCGGTCAGTGAACCGGTTTGGCCTTTAACTTCACCTTTGGTGAAGGCTTCAACGTATTCGGCGTTAACGCGCGCTGCACGCTCCAGCAAGCGGGAGTGCAGGTAGAATACGTCGCCTGGGTAAGCTTCACGACCTGGCGGACGACGAAGCAGCAGGGAAATCTGGCGGTAAGCAACGGCCTGTTTGGACAGGTCATCGTACACGATCAGCGCATCTTCACCACGGTCACGGAAGTATTCGCCCATTGCGCAACCGGCGTATGGCGCCAGGTATTGCAGTGCAGCGGATTCGGAAGCGGTCGCCACCACCACGATGGTGTTGGCCAGTGCGCCGTGCTCTTCCAGTTTGCGCACCACGTTAGCGATGGTGGACGCTTTCTGGCCGATAGCCACGTAAACGCATTTGATGCCGGAGTCGCGTTGGTTGATGATCGCATCGATCGCCAGCGCGGTTTTACCGGTCTGACGGTCACCGATCACCAGCTCACGCTGGCCACGGCCGATTGGAATCATGGCGTCAACGGATTTGTAGCCAGTCTGAACCGGCTGATCAACGGACTGACGCTCGATAACGCCTGGCGCGATAGCTTCTACCGGAGAGAAGCCGTCGTTCTCAATCGGGCCTTTGCCGTCGATTGGTGCGCCCAGGGTGTTAACTACGCGGCCCAGCAGACCACGACCGACTGGAACTTCCAGGATACGGCCGGTGCATTTAACCTTCATGCCTTCGGCCAGATCCGCGTACGGACCCATAACCACGGCACCTACGGAGTCGCGCTCCAGGTTCAATGCGATTGCGTAACGGTTACCAGGCAGCGCGATCATTTCGCCCTGCATAACTTCGGCCAGGCCGTGTACGCGGATGATCCCGTCGCTGACGGAAACGATAGTACCTTCATTGTGAGCTTCGCTCACTACATTGAACTGAGCAATGCGCTGCTTGATCAGTTCGCTGATTTCGGTGGAATTCAGTTGCATGCTCCAGTCCCCTTAAGACTGCAAGACGTCTGTCAGGCGTTCAAGACGACCGCGAACGCTGCCATCAATCACCATATCGCCGGCGCGAACAACGATGCCGGCCAGTACAGACTTGTCAATTTTGCAATTCAGCTTAACTTTGCGTGACAGACGTTTTTCCATCGCAGCGGCGATTTTCGCCTGCTGTTCGTCGCTCAGCGCGCTCGCAGAGAGCACTTCGACTTCGACGGTGGATTCCAGCGAGGCGCGCAGTTCGATGAACTGCTGCAGCACGGCAGGAAGAACCAGTAAACGTCCATTTTCGGCCATTACACGGATAAAGTTCTGGCCATGTTCGTCGAGCCGATCGCCACAAACCGCGATGAACGTCTTGGACAGCGTTTCTGGCGCGACCGCGCCAGACAGCAGTTCAGAAATCTGTTCATTGCGAGTGACTTCAGCCGCAAACGCCAGCATTTCCTGCCAGCGCTCTACGCTTTGGTGCTCAACGGCAAAGTCAAAAGCTGCTTTGGCGTAGGGGCGAGCTACAGTTACAAATTCAGACATCAGCCCCTCCCTCCTTACAGTTCAGCGACCAGTTTATCAACGATGTCGCTGTTAGCAGCTTCATCCACGGAACGTTCGATGATCTTCTCGGCGCCGGCAATTGCCAGCATCGCGACTTGCTTACGCAACTCTTCACGAGCGCGCTTACGTTCGGCTTCGATCTCAGCCTGAGCCTGCGCCACGATTTTGTTACGTTCCTGCTCGGCTTCGGCTTTCGCTTCATCCATGATCTGAGCTTTGCGTTTGTTCGCTTGCTCGATGATCACCTGAGCTTCTGCTTTAGCAGTTTTCAGCTGGTCGGTCGCATTGGCTTGCGCTAAGTCCAGATCTTTTTTGGCACGCTCTGCGGAAGCGAGGCCGTCAGCGATTTCTTTCTGACGTTTCTCGATGGCAGCCATGATCGGCGGCCATACGTACTTCATGCAGAACCAGACAAACAGAACGAACGCGATGGCCTGGCCGAGGATTGTTGCGTTAAGATTCACAGCACAATGCCTCTTTAAAAGTTAATAGTTTGGTTACGTCGTAGAGAGTTACTCTACTTACGCGACGGCGAACATCACGTACAGACCCAGACCTACAGCGATCATCGGGATGGCGTCGACCAGACCCATAACGATAAAGAACTGTGTACGCAGCAGAGGAATCAGGTCAGGCTGACGAGCAGCGCCTTCCAAGAATTTACCACCCAGGATGCCGATACCGATCGCAGCACCGATTGCCGCTAAACCCATCATCACAGCGGCAGCCATGTACAGCAGATCCATACTCAGGTTTTCCATGACAGTCTCCAGTTTGTTTCAGTTTAAAAGTGCAAGTGTTTTAAGAAAATCAGTGCTCTTCAGACGCCATCGACAGATAGACGATCGTCAGAACCATGAAAATAAAGGCTTGAAGCGTAATGATCAGGATGTGGAAGATAGCCCAAGGCAAGCTCAGGACCCACTGTGACCACCACGGCAACAGGCCGGCAATCAGGATGAAGATCAACTCACCCGCATACATGTTGCCGAACAGTCGCAGACCCAGTGAAACAGGTTTGGACAGCAGGCTGACACCTTCAAGAATCAGGTTGATAGGAATGAATACAGGGTGGTTGAACGGCTGCATGGTCAACTCTTTAACGAACCCGCCAACGCCTTTCATTTTGATGCTATAGAACAGAATCAGGATAAACACGCCCAGCGCCATCGACAGCGTGACGTTCACGTCGGCGGTAGGCACGACGCGCAGCGCAGGCAGACCGAGAACGTGGGTGCCGAGATAAGGCAGGAAGTCAACCGGGATGAGGTCCATCAGGTTCATCAGGAACACCCAGACGAACACGGTCAGTGCCAACGGCGCAATGACCTTGCTCTTGCCGTGGTACATATCGCGCACGCTGCTGTCGACGAAACCGACCACCAGCTCCACGGCGGTTTGCAGTTTACCCGGCACGCCGCTGGTGGCGTTTTTGGCCACTTTGCGGAAGATCACCAGGAAGAGCGCCCCGAGGACGACGGAGAAAAACATCGAGTCGAGGTTAATCGACCAAAACCCAGTCCCGACCTGAAGCTGCGTCAGGTGGTGACCGATATACTCCTGTGGAGTCAAGACTTCTCCTGCAGACATGATGCCTCTTACCCTTATTTAGTTAAGTTCGGTAACTGTTAATCACGGCCGGTGCCACTATCTGCACCACTAACACCGCTAAATAGGTCAGGCCAAGCGGTATAAACTCCGCCTTGAACACCCCCAGCGCCACGATCAGCAAAACGATGGTGATCACGACCTTTAGCCCCTCGCCGATGGCGAACGACCAGGCAACCCTACCGGGCGCCGGCGTTTGCGCCTGATGGCGCAAGGCAAACAGCATAAACATTGCACTCGGCAACCAGGCGGCGAGACCGCCTACCAGCGCCGAAGCGCTCCATTCCGGGCTTTTCAGCCAGAAAGCAACGCTGATCAGAACAAAAGTCATTAACTGCAAAAACAGCAGTTTGCGTGCGACTTTCCCGCTGTAAAGGGACACAGACATGACGTTTGTTCTCTCCGTACCCCAGAGGGGGTATGCTGAGTGACGTATACAACTGTTTTTGCTGTCCTGAGTCAAGCAGCAAAAAACGAGCAAATTATACGGGGCATACCAACGAATTCAATCGATAAGTAGCGAAAAGGTGAACAATTATTTAAATTTCCCTATTCCAGCCTATTTTCACAAGAAAACGGTCGGAATAATAGGGCGCATTTAATTGTCTGATTATTCCAGCGTTGCGTTTAGAAACGCGAAGCCGATCACAGTAATGTCCCTTCCTGATTTATAGCCGATGGTCAACCAAACCGTCTTTAGCAATTTGAGCGATCAAAAGATTATATAAATCAAAACATTATCAGTTAACTGTTCAAAAACAATCCGTATACCCGATGAAAACCTTTTATTGACAAGCAGCGGGGCAATATTCCAACAGCCAATTAACATTAGCAGCAAACGCCAATCTTTCGCACATGATTGCTAACGTGACTATTTCCAAATGCAATTACTCTATTGTCGCTAATTAGCCGCGTTTTTTGTGTTAATAGGAAGTAAATTAACTAAAAAAAGCGGCCAACTAATTAGCCTGCTTATCTTTCTGCCTGGTACTGCCTTTAATTCACGCTTGTTTGATCAAAAGCAAACTCAGTTTGCCTTAAGAATCACCAGATGGCGTTCGCCTTCCAGTTCAGGCACCTGCAGCCGCACGATAGACTCCAGGCTAACGCCTGCAGGCAGCTGCGTCAGCTCTTCATCCGGGCGCACGCCTTTCAACGCGTAAAAACGCCCCTGCCCTTTCGCCGGCAGATGATGGCACCAGGACAGCATATCCTGCAGCGAAGCGAACGCGCGGCTGATCACGCCATCGAACGGTGGCTCGGCCGGAAACTCCTCAACGCGGCTCTGCACCGGCTCGATATTGTTCAGGCCCAGCTCATGCTGCACCTGACGCAGGAAACGCACGCGCTTGCCCAGGCTGTCGAGCAGCGTGAAATGCGCGTCCGGGCGCACGATCGCCAGCGGAATGCCCGGCAACCCGGGGCCAGTGCCGACATCGATAAAACGCGAGCCCTGCAGATGCGGGTTGACCACGATGCTGTCGAGGATGTGGCGCACCAGCATTTGCTGCGGATCGCGCACCGACGTGAGGTTATAAGCCTTGTTCCATTTATCCAGCATGCCGACATAGCCCAGCAGCTGCTGTTTCTGCTGATCGGGCAGCTCAATGCCTGCTGCCGCAAGCAGCGAGTCTAATTTTTTTTGCACAACGGATCCTCTGGCAGGCGCTGAACGACCAGCGGATGGTTAGCTGGCGCAATGAGGCGACTATGATAATTCAGGGCGCAAGTGATGTCAGCGGCCGTTTGGCTACGGGATGAACAAACGGCCGCCTGGATGCGAGATTTATGCGCTGCGGCGCAGCAGTCCCTGCTTTTTCAGCCAGATCAGCAAAATCGAGATCGCCGCCGGCGTAATGCCGGAGATACGCGAAGCCTGGCCGATGGAGTTCGGTTTGTGATCGTTCAGCTTGGCGATCACCTCGTTCGACAGCCCCGAAACCTGACGGTAATCGAGATCCAACGGCAGCACGGTATTCTCGTTGCGCTGCTGTTTTTCGATCTCTTCCTGCTGGCGAGCGATGTAGCCTTCGTATTTGACCTGGATCTCGACCTGTTCGGCAGCTTGTACGTCGTCCAGCGGCGGCGCGAAGACGTCGGTGCCGGTCAACTGCGCGTAATCCATCTCAGGGCGGCGCAGCAGCTCTTCGCCGTTCGCTTCACGCGACAACGGCGCTTTCAGCAGCGCATTGACCTGTTCGACGTTCTCGGCGTGCGGGTGCATCCAGATGTCGCGCAGGCGCTGACGTTCGCGTTCGATTCGCTCCAGCTTCTCGCTGTAACGCGCCCAACGCACATCGTCCACCAGGCCCAGTTCACGGCCTTTTTCCGTCAGGCGGAGATCGGCGTTGTCTTCGCGCAGCATCAGACGATACTCGGCGCGTGAGGTAAACATCCGGTACGGTTCTTTGGTGCCGAGGGTGCTGAGATCGTCCACCAGCACGCCCAGATAAGCCTGATCGCGACGTGGCGCCCAGCCTTCCTGTTCGTCGGCGAAGCGCCCGGCGTTCAAACCGGCCAGCAGGCCCTGCGCAGCGGCTTCTTCATACCCGGTAGTGCCGTTGATCTGGCCGGCGAAGAACAGCCCCTGAATGAATTTGCTTTCCAGCGTCGGCTTCAAATCGCGCGGATCGAAGAAATCGTACTCGATGGCGTAACCAGGGCGAATAATACGCGCGTTCTGCATGCCTTCCATCGAACGGACGATCTGCATCTGCACGTCGAACGGCAGGCTGGTGGAGATCCCGTTAGGGTAAATCTCGTTGCTGGTCAGGCCTTCCGGTTCGAGGAAGATCTGGTGCGCGTTGCGATCGGCAAAGCGCATGACCTTGTCTTCGATCGACGGGCAGTAACGTGGGCCGATCCCTTCGATGATCCCGGCATACATCGGGCTGCGATCGAGGTTATTGCGGATCACGTCATGGGTTTTTTCATTGGTATGGGTGATGTAGCACGCCATTTGTTCTGGGTGCTGGCTAGCATCGCCCAAGAACGAGAATACCGGCACCGGCGTATCGCCGTGTTGTGGCGCCAGTACGCTGAAATCGATAGTGCGAGCGTCGATGCGCGGCGGCGTACCGGTTTTCAAGCGGTTAACGCGCAGCGGCAGTTCTCGCAGGCGCTGCGACAGCGAGATTGAAGGAGGATCCCCGGCGCGGCCGCCGCTGTAATTCTCCAGGCCAATATGGATCTTACCGTCCAGGAAAGTGCCGACGGTCAATACCACCGCCTTGGCGCGGAATTTCAGGCCCATTTGGGTGACGGCGCCCACTACGCGATCGTTTTCGACGATCAGATCCTCAACGGGTTGTTGGAAGATCATCAGGTTGGGTTGGTTCTCCAACGCGGTACGGATCGCCTGGCGATACAGTACGCGATCCGCCTGAGCGCGGGTGGCGCGAACGGCTGGGCCTTTGCTGGCGTTTAGTATCCTAAACTGGATGCCGGCATGGTCGATCGCCGTGGCCATCAGGCCGCCGAGTGCATCAATTTCCTTAACCAGATGCCCTTTACCAATACCGCCAATCGCCGGGTTGCAGGACATCTGTCCCAGCGTATCGATATTGTGTGTCAATAATAAAGTCTGACGTCCCATGCGTGCCGCGGCCATGGCGGCCTCGGTCCCTGCATGGCCACCACCGATGATGATGACGTCAAATTGATCTGGATAAAACATGGAACTGCACCTCGCCGTATTGCGAACGATCGTTATTTGCCCTGGGGTGGGGGATTCTACTCAAGTTTAGACGATCGACCAAGTGGTCAGGATCGTAGGTAATTAAAAGAAGATCTTTTTTATTTAAAGATCTCTTTATTAGATCTCTTATTAGGATCGCGATCCTCTGTGGATAAGTGACTATTCACGATGAAGATCAGCAGATTAAGGAGGATCGTTTGCTGTGAATGATCGGTGATCCCGACGCAGATAAGCTGGGATCTAAAAGGCTTGTTATGCACAGTACAAAAAGCGCACTACGGTTGTTATTGGGATAACTACGGCTTTTACCCTGCTTTTAAGTATAGTTATCCACAATCGTTCGCACGATCTTTAGGCAAATTAGAGTAAATTAATCCAGTTTTTTACCCATTCCTCGGCCGGATCCTCGGGAATTTCATGTTCGGTCACGTCGATCTCGAGACGATCGCCGATCCTTTTCGCGCCTCTGGCGATCAACAGATCGTCGATCTGTTTGATCGCACCGCAGAAGGTGTCGTATTCCGAACTGCCCAAACCGACGGCGCCGAACTGCACCTCGGAAAGATCCGGCTGTTGTTCGGCGATCTGCTCCAGCAACGGCTGAAGGTTATCCGGCAGTTCGCCGGCGCCGTGCGTGGAAGAGACCACCAGCCAGCGACCGGTCAACGGCAGCTCATCCAGTTCAGGGCCGTGCAGCATCTCGGTAGAGAAACCCGCGTCTTCCAGCTTTTCAGCCAAATGTTCAGCCACGTATTCGGCGCTGCCAAGCGTACTGCCACTGATCAGAGTAATGTCTGCCATGAACCAACGATCCCAACCTTCTCACTCAAAGTGGCTGCATTGTACGCTGTGAATCGGCTGGGATCTACCTGTGGATAATGTGGGTATGCAATTTGGCGGGTTACGGCACGATGGTGCGCATAATGGGGTTCTGCAGCGAGATCAGCGTTTCGGTAGACTGGATCTCGTCGATGGTCTGGATCTTGTTGATAAGTACCTGTTGCAGCGCGTCGATCGATCGACACATCACCTTGATAAAGACGCTGTAGTGGCCGGTGGTGTAATAGGCTTCCACCACTTCTTCCAGGCTTTCCAGCTTCTTCAGCGCCGAAGGATAGTCTTTGGCGCTCTTTAATATGATGCCGATAAAGCAGCACACGTCATAGCCCAGCTGTTTGGGGCTGACGTCGATGCGCGCGCCGGTGATGATCCCGGCCTGTTTCATCTTCTCTACCCGCACATGAATGGTGCCGGGGCTGACGGCGAAGTTTTTCGCCAGTTCGGCGTACGGTGTGCGCGCGTTGTCCATCAGTGCGTTGAGGATGCCGCGATCGAGATTATCGATCTGATAAATTTCCGCCATTTAATCCCCCATTAATTAACGATTGTTGAATTCTGTCCGGGTAAAAATGAACGATTAAAAGTGAAAAGGCAATATTGATTAGTGGATATTGAATTGGCGTATCATTTTGTTGCTTAATCGATGGCAACAGAGACAGGTTTACAAGAGATACGGCAATGAAAAAACAGTTTATCCAAAAACAACAACAAATCAGCCAGGTCAAATCCTTCTTCTCCCGCCAGCTGGAGCAACAACTCGGTCTGATCGAAGTGCAGGCCCCGATCCTCAGCCGTTTGGGCGATGGCACGCAGGATAACCTCTCCGGCAGCGAGAAAGCGGTGCAGGTTAAGGTCAAAACCCTGCCGGACGCCACCTTCGAAGTGGTGCATTCACTGGCGAAATGGAAACGCAAAACCCTGGGTAGTTACGATTTCGGCGCTGGCGAAGGCCTGTACACCCATATGAAGGCGCTGCGCCCGGATGAAGATCGCCTGACGCCTATCCACTCGGTGTACGTCGATCAGTGGGATTGGGAGCGGGTAATGGGCGATGGTGAGCGCAGCCTGGACTACCTGAAAAGCACCGTGCGCAGCATTTACGCCGCCATCAAGGCGACGGAGGCGGAAGTCAGCCGCGAGCATGGTCTGACTCCGTTCCTGCCGGAACAGATCCACTTTGTGCACAGCGAAACCCTGCTGCAGCGCTACCCGGATCTGGACGCCAAAGGGCGCGAGCGGGCGATCGCCAAAGAGCTGGGCGCGGTATTCCTGATCGGCATCGGCGGCAAGCTGTCGCACGGCAAATCGCACGATGTGCGGGCGCCGGATTATGATGACTGGACCACGCCGGCGGCGGATGGCCTGGCGGGCCTGAACGGCGACATCGTGGTGTGGAACCCGATGCTGCAGGACGCTTTCGAGCTGTCCTCTATGGGCATCCGCGTCGACGCCGCCGCGCTGAAACATCAGCTGGCGCTGACCGGTGACGAAGAGCGCATGAAGCTGGAGTGGCACCAGTCGTTGTTGCGCGGCGATATGCCACAGACCATCGGCGGCGGTATCGGCCAGTCGCGTTTGGTGATGCTGCTGTTGCAACTGTCGCATATCGGCCAGGTGCAGTGCGGCGTGTGGTCGCCGGAAGTGCGCGGGGCGGTCGAAGGCCTGCTCTGATCCTGCCTAGCGCCGCCAGCGGCGCATCAAACGGCTTTTCAGCCCGGTATCAAAGCGCCAGATATGATCGAAGATGCGCATGATGCCGGGTTTGCCGTAGGCGGACATCGCCACCGCATGGAAACGCTGCTGGTGGCTTTGCTGCTGCTGTTTTACCTTCTTTATTACCTCCTCCGGCAATCGCTGGGCGATAAAATCGGAAATGATCACCGCATCGGCGTCGAACCAGCCGCTTTCCGCCATTTTGGTGACGGTGGCGTTCAGGCAGGCCGCCAGATCGGTGCCGCCGCGAAACTGCTGGCCGAGAAAGCGCACCGCCTGTTCGATGCCGCTGGCGGCGGTGAGTTCGTAATGCACGATCTGGTTGGCGAACAGCATGATGTAGCAGCGGCGGTTGTCCGCCAGCGCAATGCGCAGCAGCGCCAGGCAGAACGCCTTGGCGCACTGTTCGTTGAAGCCGCCCATCGATCCTGAGGTGTCCACGCAGACGATAAACGGCCCGCGCGGCTGTTGATCCTGCTGCTGGTGGGTGACCTGGCGGATCAGGATCTGTTCCTGCCAAACGTCGCCCTGCAGGCGGTAGCTCAGCAGCCGCTTTTCCAACAGGCGGCGATAAAACTCGAACTCCAGCTCTTCAATCCCCAGCGTCGCCAGCTCCGGCGGCAGCAGGCGCAGGATGTCATCGCTTTGATGAATGCCGCTCACTTCTTCCGGCAGCGTGGCCGGCACCTGTACCATGACCCTGAACGGTTCGGGCTGCGCGTCCTGTTGCTGCACTGCCTTGGCCTGATAGCTGCGGCCCAGCTGCTGCGCCAACTTTTTCAGCTCTGGCTGCTGCTGCAAAAAGTTGCCGTACTCCACCAGCCGTTGGTAATCACCGCGCTGCAGCTGGCCTTTGCTCATGTCCCACAGCCTGCCGGCGGCGGTGTCGTTCTCCGACAGCAGCGGCTCCAGCGCGCCGCTCAGCGCCAGGCGCTCCTGCAGTTCCGCCATCAGTTGCTCGCGCTCTTGTTCCAGCAACTGGTGGTGCAGCATGGTGGCCTGCAGCGTCAGGCTGATGCGCCAGCGCTGCAAGAATAGGGTTTGGAAGCTGTCGTCCAGCGGATGATTGGGCAGATCGGCGGCGTCCACCAGCGCGCGCGCCTGTTCATAAAACGGCGAGACCAGCTGGCGCAGCAGCTCCATCGTGTCGTTGAGGTTGTGATAGAACTGGGTGTTATTCTCCAGTTGGCACTGTTGGTAGCGGTAAAATTCCTGCGCCAGCGCCGGCGGCACCATGGCCTCCTGCAGACGCTCCTTGAGCTGCAGTTTCCAGCGTGGCAGATCGCGATCCAGCGCCCGGCGAATGGCCGGAAACTTTTTAAAGAACACCGACAGCTGCGGCGCCGCCAGCATGCCGACGATCATCTCCTCGATCATCTCGCCTTCGGTGATCGCCAGCAGCAGATCGAGCGTCTCCAGACTGAGCATGGTTACTGGCCGCGCATTTGCTGCAGTTGCTGTTTAACCTGCTCTGCCACCTGCAGCAGACTGGCTTCGATCTTGGCCAGGCCGGCGGCGGGGGTGAACAGACAGGGCTGATGCTGGCTGAAGGCGCGGCGCTGCTCCGCCAGGCGCTGGGCCAACGCGTCCATTTCATCCAGCAGCGCCTGCGGCGTGGCGGTGGCCTGTTTGCCCGGCAGCGCCAGCAGCGAAGGCTGGCGGCTGACGTCCAGCACCGTCAGGTGCAGTTGGTCGTCGACCTCCAAATCGATCGGCTGCGCGAAGCCGATGCCGTTCAGCTTGGCGCGCACGTCGCCGCCTTTTTGCAGCCAGTTATCCAGCACGCTGCTCTCGATGCTCAGATGGTTGACCTGAATGTCATGCAGCTGCAGCGGTTTTTGCAGCAGCAGAGTGAGAGTGCCGCCGGCGAACGGCGTGGCCGGCGCGTATTGCTGTTTGCGGCTGAACATGCCGCCCTTTTTCACCAGGCTGATGGCCTGCCGGTCGCTTTGTTGTTGCTGATCCTGCAGCCAGCGGGTGTGGATTTGTTGCAGTTGGATCAACATCGACTGCTGCTGATAGGCCGATTCGGTCAGCAGCTGATCGATCTGCTGTTGCAGCAGCTTCAGCGAGGTGAGATCGTGCCACAGGCAGTCTTTCAGCAGCATCAGGTCGAGCGGGGCGATGGCGTCGCGTCCGCTGAAGAAGGCGCAGGCCTGCAGCAGGCGCAGGGCCTTTTTCCAGCGTCGGTCGGAGACGTACGGCGCCTGTTCCAACGCGTCCAGCCGCTGGCGCAGCTGGAAAATCAGTTCAAAGCAGGCTTCCGGCAGCGCCACCTTGTCGATCTGCGGTTGCCACTGCAGAAACTCTTCGTCGCTGACGCTCAGCGCCGCCGGCACCGGGTTTTGGCTCTCGTTCTGGCGGTTGACCAGCAGCGAGCGGAAATTCTGTTTATCCTGCACCTTGTCCAGCCACAGGCGGATCAGCATGCGGTCATACAGGGCTTCGAGGCTGTTGTCTGCTTCGGGCAGTTCGTTGGAGGCGGTGACCAGCAGGCGCAGCGGGATCGGTTCTTCGCTGTTGCCGTTGCGAAAGCGCCGTTCGTTGATCGCCGTCAGCAGGGTGTTGAGGATCGCCGGGCCGGCCTTCCAGATTTCGTCCAGAAACACGATCTCTGCTTCGGGCAGGTAGCCGGTTGTCAGGCGCTGATAGCGCCCTTCATCTTTCAGCGCCTGAATAGAGAGCGGGCCGAAGACCTCTTCCGGCGTGGAAAATCGCGTCATCAGGTATTCAAAGGAACGGGCGTTGCGGAAGGCAAACTTCAGCCGGCGCGCGATCAGGCTCTTGGCGATGCCGGGCGGGCCGAGCAGGAATACGCTTTCGCCGCTCAGCGCCGCGAGCAGGCACAGGCGGATCGCTTCTTGCCGCTCATAAAGACCGCTCTCCAGCGCGCTGCTGAGGCGGGAAATTCGTTCTGCCAGAAGGGATGATGGCGTCATATAATTGTCGCATTGTCCGAGAGTTAGCCAATCTTGGTCGATAATCCGATGATAAACCACCATTATTTTTAGTGGTATAGCTTATTGATTAGTAATATTTTTCTAAGCTGTGCCGGATATCCGGTTCACATTTTGTTTATTTTTCGGCTCTGATATAAGGGTAGGCAAGGCGTATAAATGGTGCATACTGTGCGGCTTTCTGGTGGGCGTGACGGATCTTTGAGCCCGTATTTTGCCTGATGCGGATGCATCGCTAACGGATGTTCTGATAAAGAAACGAATTATGAGCGCAGAGCATAAGCAGTCCTTATCGGCGGTAACCCTGGCGGCCATCGGCGTGGTCTACGGTGATATCGGAACCAGCCCTCTCTATACGCTGAGAGAGTGTTTCTCCGGCCATTACGGCTTCGATGTTCGTCCAGACGTGGTTTTCGGCTTCCTGTCGCTGATTTTCTGGATGCTGATCGTGATCGTTTCCCTCAAATATCTCACCTACGTGATGCGCGCGGACAACGCCGGCGAGGGCGGTATCCTGACGCTGATGTCGCTGGCCGGGCGCAACACCTCGGCGCGCACTACCGCCGTGCTGGTGATACTGGGCCTGATCGGCGGCAGCTTCTTCTATGGCGAGGTGGTGATCACCCCGGCTATCTCGGTGATGTCGGCGATCGAGGGGCTGGAAATCGCCGCGCCTGCGCTTGACGCCTATATCGTGCCGCTCTCCATTCTGGTACTGACGCTGCTGTTCGCCATTCAAAAGCACGGCACCGGCAGCGTTGGCAAGCTGTTCGCTCCGGTGATGCTGCTGTGGTTCATCGTGTTGGCGGTGCTGGGCGCGCGCAGCATCATTTCGAACCCGGAAGTGCTGCAGGCGCTGAACCCCAAATGGGCGCTCAACTTCTTCATGGAATATAAGAAGGTATCGTTCTTCGCGCTGGGGGCGGTGGTGCTGTCGATCACCGGCGTCGAGGCGCTGTATGCCGATATGGGGCACTTCGGCAAGTTCCCGATTCGCCTGGCCTGGTTCACCGTGGTGTTGCCATCGCTGGTGCTCAACTACTTCGGCCAGGGCGCGCTGCTGCTGAAAAACCCGGAGGCGATCAAAAACCCGTTCTTCCTGCTGGCACCCGACTGGGCGCTGATCCCGCTGCTGATTCTGGCGACCCTGGCAACGGTTATCGCCTCGCAGGCGGTGATTTCCGGCGTCTTCTCGCTGACTCGCCAGGCGGTGCGTCTGGGCTATCTGTCGCCGATGCGTATCATTCACACCTCGGAAATGGAATCCGGCCAGATCTATATTCCGGTGATCAACTGGACGCTGTACATCTCGGTGGTGCTGGTGATCATCGGCTTCGAACACTCCAGCAATCTGGCGGCGGCGTACGGCATTGCCGTCACCGGCACCATGGTGCTGACCAGCATTCTGGTCACCTCGGTGGCGATCAACAACTGGCACTGGAATCGCTTCCTGGCGATCGGCATCGTGACCATCTTGCTGATCATCGACGTGCCGATGTTCTCCGCCAACGCCCTGAAGCTGTTCTCCGGCGGCTGGTTGCCGCTGACCTTGGCGCTGGTGATGTTCCTCATTATGACCACCTGGAAGAGCGAGCGTTTCCGCCTGCTGCGCCGCCTGCATGAACACGGCAACTCGCTGGAGGCGATGATTGCCTCGCTGGAGAAATCGCCGCCGGTGCGGGTGCCGGGTACCGCGGTGTTCATGTCGCGCGCCACCAACGTCATTCCTTTTGCGCTGCTGCACAACCTGAAGCACAACAAGGTGCTGCATGAGCGGGTGGTGCTGCTGACGCTGCGCACCGAAGATGCGCCTTACGTGCACAACGTGCGCCGGGTGACCATCGAACAGCTGTCGCCGACCTTCTGGCGGGTGGTGGCCAGCTACGGCTGGCGTGAAACGCCGAACGTCGAGGAAGTGTTCCACCGCTGCGGGCTGGAAGGGTTGCCGTGCCGCATGTCGGAGACCTCGTTCTTCATGTCCCATGAATCGCTGATCCTCACCAAGCGGCCGTGGTACCTCTATTTGCGCGGTAAACTGTTCGTCGCCCTGAGCCGCAACGCGCTGCGCGCGCCGGATCAGTTTGAGATCCCGCCGAACCGGGTGATCGAGCTCGGCACGCAGGTCGAGATTTAACCCGCCTGATAAGGGGCTCAGCATGGCTGAGCCCCTTTTGTTTGTGCTTTGTCCGTGCGTGAACGAAACGTTTCGATAGCGATCACACTTCTGCATTGTCCCGGTTGCCTTCCCCTGCCGTTTTTTTAAACTCCCCCAGAGAGCGAAACGTTTCGCTAGCGGAGTGAGAAGATGAAAAAAGGCGTATTACTGAATTCCGACGTGTCTGCCGTGATTGCCCGGCTGGGGCATACCGACCAGCTCACCCTGTGCGATGCGGGCCTGCCGATACCGACGGAAACGCAGCGCATCGATCTGGCGCTGACGCAGGGCGTGCCGACCTTCATGCAGGTGTTCGCGGCGGTCACGCAAGAGATGCAGGTAGAAAGCGCCATCCTGGCGGAAGAGATCGTGAAACAGAATCCGTCGCTCCACGAGGCACTGTTGGCTGAACTGACCGCATTGGGTCAACGCCAGGGCAATACCATCAGCGTGCGCTATATCAGCCATCAGGCGTTTAAAGCGCAAACCGGGCACAGCCGGGCGGTGATCCGCAGCGGGGAGTGTTCGCCTTATGCGAACGTGATCCTGTGCGCCGGCGTAACTTTCTGAGGCGCGTATGCAACCTTTACTGCAACTGAAAGGGATTGATAAAGCCTTTCCCGGCGTGAAGGCGCTTTCCGGCGCTGCCCTCAGCGTCTATCCCGGCAAGGTGATGGCGCTGGTGGGAGAAAACGGCGCCGGGAAGTCCACCATGATGAAAGTGCTGACCGGCATCTACCAGAAAGACGCCGGCAGCCAGTATTTTCTCGGTAAAGAGGTGGCGTTCAACGGGCCTAAGGATTCGCAGGAAGCGGGCATCGGCATTATCCATCAGGAGCTGAACCTGATCCCGCAGCTGACGATTGCGGAAAACATCTTCCTCGGCCGCGAGTTCGTCAACCGTTTCGGCCGCATTGACTGGAAGCGCATGTACGCCGAGGCCGATCGCTTGTTGGCGCGTCTCAATCTGCGCTACAGCAGCCACCGACTGGTGGGCGAGCTGTCGATCGGCGATCAGCAGATGGTGGAGATCGCCAAGGTGCTGAGCTTCGAATCGAAAGTGATCATCATGGATGAACCGACCGATGCGCTGACCGACACCGAAACTGCCTCGCTGTTCAAGGTGATCAACGAGCTGAAGGCCGAAGGGCGCGGCATCGTGTATATCTCGCACCGCCTGAAAGAGATTTTTGAAATCTGCGACGACGTGACCGTATTCCGCGACGGGCAGTTTATCGCCGAGCGGCCGGTGAGCGAGCTGCAGGAAGATTCGCTGATTGAGATGATGGTCGGCCGCAAGCTGGAAGAGCAGTACCCGCGCCTGGATTTGCCGCGCGGGGAAAAACGGCTGGACGTCAGCCACCTTTCCGGCCCCGGCGTTGAAGACGTCAGCTTTACGCTGTACCGCGGCGAGATCCTCGGCGTGGCCGGGCTGATGGGCGCCGGGCGCACAGAATTGATGAAAATCCTGTACGGCGCCGCCCCGCGCAAGGCCGGCTCCGTCAGCCTGGACGGTCGCGACGTGGTCACCCATTCGCCGCAGGACGGGTTGGCGAACGGCATCGTCTATATCTCGGAAGACCGCAAACGCGACGGCCTGGTGCTGGGCATGTCGGTGAAGGAAAACATGTCGCTGACCGCGCTGCGCTATTTCAGCCGCGCCGACGGCAGCCTGAAACAGGCCGACGAGCGGCAGGCGGTGGGGGATTTCATCCGGCTGTTCAATATCAAAACGCCGTCGATGGAGCAGCCGATCGGTCTGCTTTCCGGCGGCAATCAGCAAAAAGTGGCGATCGCCCGCGGCCTGATGACCCGGCCGAAGGTACTGATCCTCGATGAGCCGACGCGCGGCGTCGACGTTGGCGCCAAAAAAGAGATCTATCAGTTAATCAACCAGTTCAAGCAGGAAGGGCTGAGCATCATTCTGGTGTCTTCGGAAATGCCGGAGGTGATGGGCATGAGCGATCGCATTCTGGTGATGCACGAAGGGCATCTCAGCGGCGAGTTCCCGATTGAACAGGCCACCCAGGAAGCGTTGATGGCGGCAGCCGTCGGCAAGCAATACGGCGTAAAGCAGGAGTAATCAGATATGAGTTCCCAGACTATCGCAGCTAAGCGCTGGTTCAGTAAAGAGTGGCTGTTAGAGCAGAAGTCGTTGATTGCGCTGCTGGTGCTGATCGCCGTGGTCTCTTCCATGAGCCCGAACTTCTTCACCCTGAACAACCTGTTCAATATTCTGCAGCAGACCTCGGTGAACGCCATCATGGCGGTGGGGATGACGCTGGTGATCCTCACCTCCGGCATCGATCTGTCGGTAGGATCGCTGCTGGCGCTGACCGGCGCGGTGGCGGCGTCGATCGTCGGCTTTGAGGTCAACGCGCTGGTGGCGGTGGCGGCGGCACTGGCGCTGGGCGCCGCGGTTGGCGCCTGCACCGGGGTGATCGTCGCCAAAGGCAAAGTGCAGGCCTTTATCGCCACGCTGGTGATGATGCTGCTGCTGCGCGGCGTCACCATGGTGTACACCAATGGCAGCCCGGTCAACACCGGTTTCACCGACGTGGCCGACACCTTCGGCTGGTTCGGCATCGGCCGCCCGCTGGGCGTGCCTACGCCGATCTGGATCATGGCGATCGTGTTCATCGCCGCCTGGTATATGCTGCATCATACGCGCCTGGGCCGCTATATTTATGCCCTGGGCGGCAACGAAGCGGCGACCCGCCTCTCCGGCATCAGCGTCGATAAAGTGAAGATTATCGTCTACTCGCTGTGCGGCCTGCTGGCGGCGCTGGCCGGGGTGATCGAAGTGGCGCGCCTGTCGTCGGCGCAGCCGACCGCCGGCACCGGCTATGAGCTGGACGCCATCGCCGCCGTGGTGCTGGGCGGCACCAGCCTGGCCGGCGGCAAGGGCCGCATCGTCGGCACGCTGATCGGGGCGCTGATCCTCGGCTTCCTGAACAACGGCCTGAATTTACTGGGTGTTTCTTCCTACTACCAAATGATCGTGAAGGCAGTGGTGATACTGCTGGCGGTTCTGGTAGATAACAAAAGCAACAAGTAACCTCCCCCTACAGGAATCACGATGATGAAAATGAAAAAACTGGCAACCTTAGCTTCCGCCATCGCGCTGAGCGCCACCCTGAGCGCCAATGCCATGGCCAAAGACACCATCGCGCTGGTGGTGTCCACCCTCAACAACCCGTTCTTCGTCTCGATGAAGGACGGTGCGCAGCAAGAGGCCAACAAGCTGGGCTACAACCTGGTGGTGCTGGATTCCCAGAACAACCCGGCGAAAGAGCTGGCCAACGTGCAGGATCTGATGGTGCGCGCGCCCAAGCTGCTGCTGATCAACCCGACCGACTCCGACGCGGTAGGCAACGCCATCAAGATGGCCAACCAGGCTAAGATCCCGGTCATTACGCTGGACCGCGTGGCGAGCAAGGGTGACGTGGTGAGCCACATCGCTTCGGATAACCGCGTGGGCGGCAAAATGGCCGGCGACTTCATCGCCAAGAAAGTGGGTGCCGATGCCAAGGTGATTCAGCTGGAAGGCATCGCTGGCACTTCCGCCGCGCGTGAACGCGGTGAAGGCTTCAAACAGTCGCTGGATCAGAATAAATTCAAACTGTTGGCCAGCCAGCCGGCCGACTTTGATCGCACCAAGGGCCTGAACGTGATGCAGAACCTGCTGACTGCGCACCCGGATGTGCAGGCGGTGTTCGCTCAGAACGATGAAATGGCGCTGGGTGCGCTGCGCGCGCTGCAAACCGCCGGTAAAACCGACGTGATCGTGGTAGGCTTCGACGGCACCGCCGACGGCGTGAAAGCGGTCGAAGGCGGCAAGCTGGCGGCGACCGTGGCGCAGCGTCCCGATCAGATCGGCGTGATCGGTGTGGAAACCGCCGATAAAGTGCTGAAAGGCGAAAAAGTGCCGGCGACCATCCCGGTCGATTTGAAACTGGTCACTCAGTAAGTCATACCAGCGCCATCGGAACGGGGCGTTTACGATGGCGCGCAATTCAGGAATCAATGCGATGGAAACAGGTAAGCTGGTGGTTCTTGGCAGCATCAATGCCGACCATATCCTCAATATTGAACAGTTCCCCCACCCGGGCGAAACGGTGATCGGGAAACAGTATAAGGTGGCGTTTGGCGGCAAGGGCGCGAATCAGGCGGTGGCGGCCGGGCGCAGCGGGGCGGAGATCGCCTTTATCGCCTGCGTGGGCGCTGACGACATCGGCGAACGTGTCCGCCGGCAGCTGGCGAGCGATCGCATTGATACCCAACCGATTGAAGCCATCGCCGACAGCACCACCGGCGTGGCGCTGATCTTCGTCAACGCCGAAGGCGAGAACGTGATCGGCATCGATGCCGGCGCCAACGCCGCGGTGACGCCGGATTACCTGGCGCGCTACCAACAAAAAGTGATCGATGCCGACGCTTTGCTGATGCAGTTGGAGTCGCCGCTGGATACGGTGATCGCCGCCGCCCGCCTGGCGAAGCAGCATCACACGCAAGTGATCCTCAACCCGGCCCCGGCGCGTGAGCTGCCGGACGAGCTGCTGGGCATGATCGATATGATCACTCCGAATGAAACCGAAGCCCAGCGCCTGACCGGCATCGCCGTGGACAACGACGCCGATGCGGCGCGCGCGGCGCAGGCGCTGCACGACAAGGGCATCGCGACGGTGATCATCACCCTTGGCAGCCGCGGCGTGTGGCTGAGCGAAAACGGCAACGGCAAACTGGTGCCCGGCTTCAAGGTGCAAGCGGTGGATACCATCGCCGCCGGCGATACCTTTAACGGTGCGCTGGTCACAGCTCTGTTGGAAGGCAAGATCATGGCCGACGCGGTGCGTTTCGCCCATGCGGCGGCGGCGATCGCCGTGACCCGCCCTGGCGCGCAGCCTTCGGTGCCGTGGCGTGAAGAGATCGACGCCTTCTTGCAGCAGCAGGGGTGATCCTTTGGCCACCATGAAAGATGTCGCCCGCCTGGCGGGCGTTTCAACCTCTACCGTTTCGCATGTGGTCAACAACAATCGCTTTGTCAGCGACAGCGTGCGCGACAAGGTCATGGCGGCCGTGGAACAGCTGAACTATGCGCCTTCCGCGCTGGCGCGCAGCCTGAAGCTCAATCAGACGCGCACCATCGGCATGCTGGTGACCGCCAGTAACAACCCGTTTTATGCCGAAGTGGTGCGTGGCGTGGAGCGCAGCTGCTATGAACGCGGCTACAGCCTGATCCTGTGCAACACCGAAGAAGACGCCGCGCGCATGAACCGCAGTATGGAGACGCTGCTGCAAAAGCGCGTCGACGGTTTGCTGCTGATGTGCACCGAAAACCACCGGCCATCGCAAGATGCCCTGAGCCGCTACCCGTCACTGCCGATCGTCATGATGGACTGGGCGCCGTTCGAGGGCGCCAACGACATTATTCAGGATAACTCGCTGCTGGGCGGCGAGATGGCGACCGATCATCTGATCGCCTGCGGCTACCGCAAGATCGCCTGCATCGCCGGCCCGCAGGATAAAACCACCGCCCGTCACCGACTGGAAGGCTATCGCAACGCGATGCGGCGCGCCGGATTGCCGGTTCCGCCAGGGTATGAAGTGCATTGCGACTTTGAGTTTGAGGGCGGCGTGAACGCCATGCGCCAACTGCTGGCGCTGGACGAGCCGCCGCATGCGGTGTTCGCCGGTAACGACGCGGTGGCGGTGGGCGTTTATCAGGCGCTATATCAGGCCGGGCTTTCCGTGCCGCAGGATATGGCGGTGATGGGCTACGATGACATTGAGTTGGCGCGTTATCTGGCGCCGCCGCTGAGCACCATTCATCAGCCGAAGGATTCGCTGGGCGAACTGGCGATCGATGCGCTGATCAATCGCCTGCAAAACCCGGAGCGCGCGCCCCAGGTGCTGGTGCTGACGCCCGAGCTGGTGGAACGCGCCTCGGTGGGCCGCCGTTAACTGGCCGCCTTCGCTTCTTTCTTGCTTTCCTGGCCGCTGATCAAATTGCGGCCATCCTTCCTTCTCAGCAACATAAACACCAGCGCCGACGCCACGGTGACGATCCCCATGGTGATAAAGGTGTAATGGAAGTGGTCGATCATGGTGCCTAACGACAGGGATTCGTAAAAACGCAGCACCGCCGCGCTGATTGCCACGCCGAAGCTGATGGACAGCTGCTGGGTGACCGCCAGGACGCTGTTGCCGGCGCTGGCGTTGGCGTCGTTCAAATCCGCCAGGCTGATGGTGTTCATGGCGGTGAACTGGGTGGACATCGCCATGCCCAGCACGAACAGCGGCAGGATCATCAGCCACAGCGGCATGCCCGGGCTTTGCAGGGCGAACTGGGCGATCAGCACCCCGATGATAACGGTGATGCCGACCAGCGTTTTACGGTAGCCGAACCAGCGCAGCACCTGAGTGACGGTGGATTTCGCCATCAGCGAACCGATGGCGGTCGGCGCCATCATGCAGCCGGCGACGATCGCCGTATAACCGAATCCCACCTGCAGCATGAGCGGCATTAAAAACGGCACGCAGCCGGTTCCCAGCCTGGAGGCGACGTTGCCGGCGATACCGACCGAGAAGGTGCGGGTTTTGAACAGGTCGAGACCGATCAGCGGCTGAGGATGGCGGCGTGCGTGCGCGATATAGCCGAACAGCATCACGAAGCCGCTGAGCAGAATGCCCAGCGAAACGTAGCTCGCCAGCACCCGCTCGCCAAACAGCTCCAGTCCGGTAGAGATCAGCACCAGGCTCAGGCCGAACAGCATGAAGCCAAGGAAATCGAAGCGGCGCTTGGGCGTGGTGAAGTCCGGCATGTACTTGCGCGCATAGACGATGCCGAGCAGGCCGATAGGGATATTGATCAGGAAAATCCAGTGCCAGGTGGCGTAGGTGACCAGCCAGCCGCCCAGCAGCGGCCCGAGAATCGGCCCGACCAGGCCGGGCATGGTGACGAAGTTCAGCACCGGCAGCAGTTCGCTGCGCGGATAGGCGCGCAGCAGCGCCAACCGCGCGACCGGCATCATCATCGCGCCGCCGATGCCTTGCAGCACGCGAGAGGCGACCAGCACGCTTAACGTAGGGGACAGGGCGCACAGCAGCGAGCCAAGGGTGAATAACGTCACGGCGAAGATGAACACGCGGCGGGTGCCGAAGCGGTCCGCCAGCCAGCCGCTGACCGGGATCAGCATCGCCACCGTCAGCGTGTAGCTGATGACGGCCGATTGCATCGCCAGCGGTGAACGCCCCAGGCTTTGGGCGATCGCCGGCAGCGCGGTGTTAAGGATGGTGGCGTCCAGCGCCTGCATAAAGAACGCCATTGCGGCGATCCACGGTAGTCCTGCCATACTGCGCGCGGATTGGGTCATGGTCGGTCCTGGTTAAATGGTCGTCTGTCCCTCGTCTCTTTCTTCTATATATAAGCGGGGAGCGTGTCTAGTCTTTCTCTTTCAGCAGTACCTGGCAGGCGACGAGCGCGCCGGCGCTGTCCCCGGCGAGTATCGCATCGACGATAGCCTGATGATGGCGCAGCTTGATCACTTCATTGCCGGTGATGGCGCGGAAGTAGCTTTGGTACACCGAACTGAACAGGTTGGCGAACGAGGTCAGGAACGGGTTGCCGCTGGCCTCGTAGATGAGCTGGTGGAATTGGGTATCGACCTGGATCCAACGCTCGCGATCAAACTGGGTATGCAGCGCGCGCATTTCCGCCATCAGCTCCGCCAGCAGCTTGGTTTGCTGCGGGCTGGCGTGGTTTGCCGCCAACGCGCAGGCCTGCGGCTCCAGCGAAGTGCGCAAGATAAGGAAGTGTTGCATCACCTGATCGAAGTTTTCCCGCGTCATCCACCAGGTCAGTAAATCCTGATCGAGAAAATTCCATTGGCTTTGCGGCATCACGCGGGTGCCGATACGTGGGCGCGGCAACAACATGCCTTTGGCGGCTAACATCTTTACCGCTTCGCGTACTGCGGTGCGGCTGACGCCGAATTGCTCGCCCAGTTCCATTTCACCGGGCAGGATGCTGCCGGCCTGATAATCGCCCGCCAGAATTTGTTGGCCGAGTTTCTCTGCAAGCAGATAAGAAAGATTGCGTTGGGCGGCCTGTTGTTGTGCATTTAGCGGCATGGCTGCGGGTCCTTACTGACATCGTTATTTCTATTTTACTCCAGTGATCGCCAGCTTTTATGGCTGTTTGCCGGAAAAAGTGACATAAATTCGTCGCTTTTTCGCCCTTTTGTTGAAAAAAAGCGCGCTTGAAAAGTTTTTTGCAATTAGGGGTTGCGGCCCGCCGAGAACTCCCTATAATGCGCCTCCACTGACCGGGAACAACGACTGACAAGCCGCCGGGTCAGCGAGAGAAAAGCGAAATAAACGCTTGACTCTCCTGGTGAAAAGCGTAATATACGCCACCTCGAGTTAGCAAGCGAAAGCGCCTAACTCACTGCTCTTTAACAATTTATCAGACAATCTGTGTGGGCACTCCACA